>DATKZY010000207.1:0-34378 GCA_035527715.1 Planctomycetota bacterium
CCCGCAGGGGGCGGCAGAAGCGTTGGCCGCCGGCGTTCTGCCGCCCCCTGCGGGGGCTGGACCGTGGGCCGCCCAGTCCACGGGCTTACGCCCGTGGCTACCTTCTGACGCCCCTGACGGGGCTGGGAGCGCCCATCCGCAAGAGATGTGGGCAAAGATCAGGGCTTCGCCCTGGGCTGTCCTATGACGCCCTTGCAGGGCTACAGAGCGCCGAGCACGGAAACCGGGGGCGTGTCAGCCGGCTCGCCGCCTTGACATGCCCGGCCGCGCTGTGATAGCATGCCGCCTGGGATGCGAGGCACCGAGGTGATTGGCCGTGCACAGGTTACGCACAGCGCTGGCGCTGGGATTGGCCGCGACGGCTCTCGCGGCCAGCAAGGAGGAAGCGCCCCAGCCGGCCACCGAGATGGCCTCCAAGCCCATCCTCGTCGTGCTCGACTTCGAGTCGGCCTTCGACAAGGGTGGCACCGGCCGCTTCGTCGCGGGCAACTTCCGAGCCAAGATCACGCGCTACAAGCTCTTCCAGACCGTCGAGGACATGGACCGCGAGGACTACGAGCGGCAGGCGAAGTTCACCGCGCGGTTCGACCTGTCGGCGAAGGACGTCCTGGCCTTCGCCACAAAATGGCTCCAGGCGGATATGGTGATGTGGGGCAAGGTAGAGCAGGCGGGCGGCGAGCAGCTCCGCGTCACGACCCGGGTGGCCGACCGCGAGCTTGGCCCCGACAAGCTCAGGTACGAGGGCTCCATCGTCGTGCCCAACAAGTACGCCCTCCAGGTCGGCGTCTTCAAGCAGCTTGGCGAGATGACCGGCCGCGAGGACCCGCGCTACGCCCCGCTGCCGCCCGACGCCGAGGAGCGCTGGGCGAAGGCCCCCAACCTCATCCAGGGCGAGGGCTTCGAGACCGGCAAGGACCACCCCGACGGCTGGGAGCGCTTCGGCGTGGACTGGCAGATGAAAGAGGTCCACTGGGAGAAGAACCCCGACGCCGACGGCAAGTGCATCGTCATGCGAATGAGCGAAGGCGTCGCCGCGATGGAGGGCGACTACTATTTCAGCGAGTTCTTCGACATCGAGCCGGGGGCCACCTACCGCATCCGCTTCCGCGTGAAGACCCTGGCCCCGACCTGCAAGATCTTCGTGAAATACTACGCCTGGCTCCACACCGTCACCGAGCCCGAGGGCCAGTGGCGCGAGGTGGGCCGCACCCAGATCAACTGCCACACGAAGCGGGGCGAGTGGGTGACCGACCAGCGCGAGTGCCATCCCCAGATCTACGTCACCCGCGCCCAGCGCACCTACACGCCCAAGAAGTGCCGCATCGGCCTCTACGCCTATTGGCCCGCGGGCGTGGCCTACTGGGACGACGTGGTGTTCAAGAAGATCGCCGACGCGCCGAAGGCCGTGAAGCCGATTGACGTGGGCGAGGTGGGCCGTCGGCCCTTCGAGCGCAAGGAATAGCAGGAGGCTCGGGCAGCAAGACATGTTCCCCCTCGCTCAGCTCCCCACGTACTTCATGGAGGTCGCGGCCTTCGGCGCGGCGGCGCTGCTCGTGGCCGTGCTGGCCGACATCATCCACGGGGCCTGGCAGCGCTACGAGGCCGAGGTGCTGAAGGGCACCGAGGTGACGCTCGACCAGATCTACCTGAACATCCCGGCCACCCAGCTCCTCTACGTGGCGCTGATCCTCTTCGTGCTCGTCGCGGGGATCACGATGCTGCTGTTCAGCAGCCCGCTCCTGGCCCTGCTGTTCGGCGTGGGGGCGTTCGCCTCGCCGCGGCTGCTGGCGCGCCACCTGAAGCGCCGGCGCGACCGCAGGTTCGGGGTCCAGCTCGTGGACGCGTTGATGAACATCTCGAACGCGCTGCGCAGCGGCTTCAGCCTGCCCCAGTCGTTCGAGCTGATCCAGCGCGAGATGGACAACCCGATCGCCCAGGAGTTCCGCCTCCTGAACCAGGAGACCCGCGTCGGCGTGCCCATGGAGCAGGCCCTCCAGCACATGCTCGACCGCATGCCGTCGGACGACCTGGACCTGGTGGTCACCGCGATCCTGGTGTCGGCCGAGGTGGGCGGCAGCCTGGCCGAGGTGATGGACAACATTGCGCGGACGATCCGCGAGCGGCACCAGATCGAGGGCAAGGTGCGGGCGCTCACCTCGCAGGGGCGCATGCAGGCGGCCATCCTGGGCCTCGTGCCCATCATCCTCGCCTTCATCATCAACTGGCTCAACCCCGGGCTCTTCGCGCCCATGGTGAAGACGTGGCTCGGCTGGGGGCTGTTCGGGATCATCGGCCTGCTCGAGCTCGTCGGCCTCCTCGTCGTGCGCAAGATCGTCACGATTGACATATAGGTGCGCGAATGGACATCACGCCCGACGACATGCATCGGATTTTCATCTACCTGTGCGCGTTCGGCAGCGTGACGGCACTGGTCTGGTGGGTCCACGCCGTGCACACGGAGGTCCAGGCGCGGACGGCGCTGGGCGCCGAGCGCAAGCAGGCGATCGGCTCGTTCGTGCTCCTGATGCTGGCGCCCATGGCGGCCGCCGTGGGGCGCTGGCTGGGGCCGCGGATGGACCGCCTCGAAGCCGAGTCCACCGCCAGCGGCCACGCGTCGTTCCTGGTCGCCCTCCGGCGCAAGTGCGAGAGCATGCTGATCGGGGCGGGGCGTCCCCACGGCCTCGCGCCCAACGAGTTCATGGGCCTCTGGGCCGTGGGCCGGGTGGTGGGCTTAGTCCTCGGGGTGCTCGTCTATGCCTTTCTTCTTCAGTACTGGCCGGGCGTCCCGGCGGTGCTGGTCCTGCCCTTCTTCACGGTGATCGCCCTGGCGCCCGAGCTGTTGGGCCTGTGGGTGGTCACGGGCATCGTCGCGCTGATGCTCGGGGTGGTCTACTACGTCACCCTGTCCTACTACTGGCCGGGCACGCTGCCGGCGGCGATCCTGCCCTTCGTGTTCCTCGGCTTCCTCATGCCGTGGGTGTGGCTGCGGGACCGCGAGCGGGCGCGGAAGAAGGCCATCCGCCGCGACCTGCCCTACGCGCTCGACCTGCTGACGCTGAGCGTGGAGGCGGGGCTGGACTTCACGGCGGCGCTGGCCCGCATCGTGCGGCGGCGGCCGGACAGCGCGCTCAGCCAGGAGCTCAGCGAGACGCTGCGCCAGATCCAGATGGGCGTGCCGCGCGCCGACGGCTTGCGCGACCTCAACGAGCGGGTGCGCATGGAGGAGATTTTCTCGGTCACCAGCGCGCTGATCCAGGCCGACGAGTTGGGCGCCAGCCTCGGCCCCATCCTGCGGGTGCAGGCCGACACGTTTCGCGTGCGCCGCGCCCAGGCCGCCGAGAAACTGGCGATGGAGGCCCCCGTCAAGCTCCTGTTCCCCCTCATCTGCTTCTTCTTCCCCGCCACGTTCATCGTGATCTTCGGCCCCATCTTCATCCAGTTCGTCGTCGGGGAGTAGCGACATGGATTCCGGGCTCGTGGCCCTTCTTCGCGAGCTCGTGGCCACTCCGAGCATGAACCCGTATCGGAGCGCCGAGCTGGCGCCCGGCTACGGCGAGGCCGCCGTGGCCGAGCGCGTGGCCGCCTTCCTCCGCGAGGCGGGCCTGAGCGTCGAGCTTCAGGAGATCGCCCCGGGCAGGCCCAATGTCCTTGCCCGGCTCGACGGGCCGGCAGGCGTCCCGCCCCTCCTCTTCGTGGCCCACCTCGACACCGTGCCCGTGGATGGGATGACCATCCCGCCCTTCGAGGGCGGCGTGCGCGACGGGCGGCTCTGGGGGCGCGGCGCGTGCGACAACAAGGGGTCGCTGGCCGCCATGCTCACGGCCCTCCGCCGCGTGGCCGCGGCACGCGCGAACCCCTGCCCCATCCTCTTCGCGGGCACGGCCGACGAGGAGAGCGGCTATCGCGGCATCCGCGCGGCGCTTCGCCATTCCGGATTTCAATCCGCGATCCGCGATCCGCGATCCGCAATCGCCCCCCGTGCTGCCTTTGTCGGCGAGCCGACAGGGCTGAGCATCGTCGTCGCCCATCGCGGCGTGGTGCGATGGGCGATTGCGCAGCGGGGCAAGAGCGCCCACAGCGCGCACCCCGAGCAGGGGGTCAACGCCATCTACAGGATGATGCCCCTGGTGCGCGACCTGGAGGCCCTGGCAGCCGAAATCGCGCGGCGGCCCGCCCACCCGCTCGTGGGGCCGCCTACGCTCAGCGTGGGCACCATCCGTGGCGGACACAGCGTGAACACGGTCCCGGATTCGTGCGTGATCGAGGTGGACCGCCGCCTGGTGCCCGGCGAATCGCCCGACGCGGCGGAAGCCGAGGTGCGGGCGCTGGCCGAGCGGCATGGGGCCACCCTCGACCGCTTCTTCTGCGCCGGCGCCTTCGAGGTCCCGCCCGACTGCCTGGCCGCGCGCATGGCGAAGCAGGCCGTGGGGGCCGTGGTGGGCGAGCCCTGCGTCGTCGGCGTCGCCTACGCCACGGAGGCCCCCGAGGTGTTCGGCGCGGGCATCCCGGTCGTCGTCGTCGGGCCGGGCGACGGCTCGAAGGCGCACTCCGCCGACGAGTTCCTTGACCTCGACCAACTCCAGGCCGCCGAGCAGGTGTACGAGCACCTGATGACCCAGCCCGCCGGGGGTTCCGTCGCAGAATGAGGACGGCCCTCGCCGCCGGTCCGTCGGCGGAACCGACCGCTCTTGACTCCCTCGCCTCCCCGCGCCATGCTAGTGCAGGTCGCTGCAAGCCGCCGAGAGAGGCCGCCATGGTCCGACACACAGTCGCTGCAACCATTCTCCTCGCCGCCTGCGTGCTCGGCCTCGCGAGCGCGGGCGAGCCGATCCCCTTCGAGCTGCCGAAGGACGCGAAGCCCGTGATGAAGCAGGGCCGGCACATCGGTTGGGGCCTGGGGCTCGACACGAACCCCCTGGTCATCCTCAAGCCCGAGCCGCAGGGCAGCGAGGCCGCGCGAGCCATCGGGCCGCTGGCCGTGGACGCCGAGTTCAAGAGGCGCGACGTGCCCGACGCAGCCGCGTGGGAAAAGGTCCGCGCCGAGCTGAAGAAGCGCATGGCCGCCTACTTCGGCACCATGCCGCCCCGCGACCTGCCCCTCGACCCCAAGGTGGAGAAGGAAGAGGACCGCGAGGACCACACGCTCCAAGTCGTCAGCATCGCCTTCGACAAGGAGCGCCGGGGCAGGATTGGCCTTCTGGTTCCCAAGGGCTTGGGTGGCCACTCCGCACTCCGCACTCCGCACTCCGCAAATCCCTGCATTCTCCTCAACGACCGCTGGGGCGGGGGCATCGCCCTCGCTTCGAAGGGCGTCTACTCGCGGGCCATCGCCGCCCACTTCGTCCGCGAAGGCTTCGTCGTCGCCGTCATCGAGCACTGGGACGAGCAGTTCGGCACCAGTTCCGACCTCTGCACCGCCGGCGCTGCCTCACACAACGTCATGCGGGCGGTGGACTATCTGGCGACCCTGAAGGGGCTGGTGGACCCGCAGCGCATCGGCTACTGGGGCCATGTCTACGGCGCCGACCTCATCCCCTTCATCGCCAGCCACGAGGACCGGCTGGCCTGCTTCGTGGCGAGCTGCACCTGCCACAACATCGTGGGGCACTATTCCGGCGCCTTCTGGAGCCCGCCGTTCTGGGCGCGCCAGGGCGACAACATGGGCATCGCCAGCCGCACGAACCCGGCGATGTACTACAGCCGCCGCAGCGTGGCCACGAATCCGCTCCCCTTCCTCACCCAGGAGATGATGGCCTTCGTCGCCCCGCGGCCGTTCCTGGTCATCAACGCCAACAGCCCCGACCTCTTCGAGGCCGTCCGACCCGTCTGGAAGCTCTACGGCAAGGGCCCGCTCCTCGAGCTGATCTCCCACAAGTGGGGCACGAACCAGCCGGTGAACGCCCGCGACCACACGGTGGACTTCCTGCTGCGCACCCTGTGCGGCATCTATCCCGGCAAGGCGCCCGAGGCCACGGCGAAGGCGATTCTCGATGCCCTGCGCTCGAACGACGCGGGCGTGAGCATCCCCGCTGCTCGCCTCGCCGGCTGGTGGCGGCTCAAGGAGGCCACCGAGCCGCTGCTCGGCTTCCTCGACCACAAGGACGTCGCGCTTCGCCGCGCCGCGGCCAAGGCCCTGCACCGCATCGGCGCGATGAAGGAGATAATTCCCCACCTCAAGCACCCCGACCCGGTCGTGCGCCTCGCTGCCGTCGAGATGATGCAGGTCTTCGGCACCGAGGAGGCCTTCCGCATCCTCGCCAAGGACCGCGAGGACGACGACCGCTGGGTGAATGAGGCCAAGTGGCAGACGCTTCAGGTGAATCCCTGGGAATGAGCGAACTCGTGCTCGTCGTCGTCGTCGAATTCTGTCTGGAGCAATGCCCGAGATGATCAACACCCGCCCCCTCGCATTTCTCGTGGTTGTTGCGTTGGCGGTCGCATCTCTCGCCGCCGACGACGCCAAGGAGTTCCGAAACGAACTCCGAAAGGCCCAGGCCAAGCAGAGCGCGAAGCAGTACAAGGACTGCGTGAAGGTCTGCGACGAGCTGCTCGCGCGCTACAAGGACCCCGCCCAGGTGCGGGAGGTGACGATGCTCAAGGCGGAGGCACTGGTCCAGGACGGCGAGGTCGAGGCGGCGCTGAAAGTCCTCGCCACGCTCGCCGAGGCCAACGCCGACGACCGGAAGCTCCAGGCCGCCGTCGCCCTCCGCAGCGGCGACCTGTGGCGCTCGCTGAAGAAGCCCGACGAGGCGCTCGCCGCCTATCGCAAGGCCGCCGCGAGCGCCGAGGAGCCCGATGAGGCCGCCGCCGCGCTCCTCCGCGCCGCCGACGTGCTCCTCGAGCTGAAGAGGCCCGCCGAGGCCCGCGCCGAGATGACGCGCGTCCTCTGCTCGTGCCCGCTGCGGCCCGACGTGTGCCAGCAGGCCCAGGCGAGAATCGTCGAGAGCCATCGCGCCGAGAGCAAGTGGCCCGAGGCCCTCGGCGCCGCCCGCATCCTCTACGACGCCGCGGGCGACGAGCAGGCCATCCGCGCCGCCGCCCAGGCCGTCGCGCAGGCGTTCCTCGCCTGCGACGGCACGCTGGCCCGCGCCAACGAATTCCTCGCCTTCCAGAGCTACGGCCCGGCCGGCCCCGACGGCAAGCCGGGCACGCCCGACGACGTGGCGGCGAACCACCTCGCCAAGCTGAAGTACCCGGCGTTCGACGCCGCGGCGGGCAAGCAGTTCCAGGCCGCTATTGACGCGCAGCCGAAGTCCTACGAGGGCTACCGCGCGAAGGGCTTCCTCTGCGTCTACTGGGGCAAGCCGAAGGAGGCCGCCAGCCAGTTCCTCCTCGCCTTCAAGGCCGCGAGCCTGAGCCAGGTGGCCGCCGCGGCCCAGGAGCTGGTCCTCGTGGGCATCAAGGCCCACACCGCCTCGTTTCGCGGACTCGACCGCGTGTTCGACTACATCAACCACGGCCCGAAGGGCAAGAGCGGCAAGGAAACAATCCCCGACCCGTTTGCCGGGCTGTGAGCATTGGACCGATGGGACCAATGGGACGAATGGGACCTATGCGGCTCTTCTCACGCGTCACGCGTCACGCGTCCTGCGCCCTCCTCGTCCTCGTCACCAGCTCCGTAGCCGGTGAGAGCGCTCCCGATTGGCAGGATGCGCTCCACGTCATCCGCCAGGTCGCCCTCAACACGTCGGAGGCCGAGGAGCATCGCGCCGACGCCGTCCTCGCCTACGCCAAGGTGCAGATGGGCCGGGGGCAGCACGACGAGGCGCTCAAGCTCTGCCAGGAGATCCTCAAGAGCGCCGGCGACAAGGCGGCCGTCGCCGAGGCCGCGCTCCGGGCCGGCGGCCTCGTCGAGCGCTGCCGCCACGGCCACCTGCGGGCCGAGTTGGCCTTCCTCTCCCCCTGGGCCGGCGGCGCGCAGGGCCACGCCGCCTATGGCATGACCCAGGAACTCAACCGCGCGACCTACATGCTGGGTGTTCTCGCCGCCCGCCCAATGGTGCCTGCCCCCGTCGTCCCACGCGCTCCTCACTGGGCCGATGCGTCCCCGGGCAAGGCGCCCGCTGTCCTCAACCTGCCCCCCCTCGCCGCCCCTCCGCCGAGGTGGTACCCGGCGTCGGTCGACGCCGCTCCCGGCGCCCTCCGGGTCACCCTCCCCAGATTCGAGGCGCCCTCCTGGCACGCCCGCCTCACGTTCCCACCGCTGAAGGAGCCCAGGTAGCAGGCCCGCCGCGGGGCACGCACGCGACGCGGGAAGGGCCCCCGCCATCCTCAGAAATCCCTTGACTCGACAGCCTGGCCTTGTCATGCATGGTATCCAGAATCATCCTGGGGACAGGGGCATGGTTACGGCCTTCCTCAGCTACAGTCACCTCGACGCCGAGTTCGTCCGCAAGCTTGCGGCCGACCTCAGGGCCGCCGGCGTGGAAGTGTGGGAATACGAGTCGGATGGCACGCTGGGCACCGTCATCCGCGAGCAAGTTGTGGAGGCCATCCGGGGAGCCGACTATCTGGCCGCCTGCCTGTCACCCAATTCCGTTCGATCCATCTGGGTAGCATTCGAGATCGGTGTGGCCCATACGCCCACGGGCAACAGCCGTGCCTGCCGGGTCGTGCCTATCCTGCTGCCCGGGTGCCGGGACGAGGAAATCCCCTCGTTCCTGCACGGGGTCTGCTACGCAGACTTCCGAGACGAAGGCCGTTACGGCGGGGTTCTGGCCAGGCTCCTCAAGCATCTTGCTCAGGGCGCCGAGAGCGCTTTGCCCCGCCTCAAGGTCCTGGCCGCCGAGACAGCAGAACAGCTCGTGGGGGCCGCGAAGTGGCCAAGCTGCCGGCAGCGTGTTGTGGACTACATTGTTGAGGAGCTTCCCACGCGGACTGACCCCACGGAGCGCCATTGGGCGTATATTGCCCTGGGAAGGATAGGAGGCAAGAAGGCCAAGAGAGCCATTGAGCAGGGCCTTTCGGACCTCGATGAGTTCGCGCGGTTGGGCGCGCAAACGGCCTGGGAGATGCTGCGGTGATGCCTTGGGGCGAGTAGCCCAAGGCTACCAAGGGCCACAAGCGCGCCACGGCGCTGCCAGTAGGAGGCCTTGAGATGATGCGCAGATGGGTCAGTCTTGTGGTGGTCATGGGCATTGGCGCGGCGGCGCTTCTCTGCGCCAACACACGGGCGGAGGAGACCGCGCCGCCGGACCGGCGGATCCCTGAGCAGATGGCATGCCTCGCGTCCGACGGGGTCGGCGTCGTCCAGGCTGAGCTTGTGAAGGATGCGGACCTGAAGTTGGGTGAACGCAGCTTGGGCCGCGTCCCGGCAGGGTCCAGGGTCAAAGTCGAACAGGTGAAGGGCGAATGGCTGTGGGTCAGCAGCGACATTGACGGCAAGCGGACGACCGGCTGGATCCACGCGCGCAACGTTGGCTCGCGGGGCACCAAAGGCGCCCCGATCCTGCTCCTTGAGGAGACTCACACCTCTCGGGCCGGTCAGATTCAATCGGCCGTTGTGCTTCTTCGCCTTCGCGAGAAGCACGGCTTGCGGCACATCGCGCTGGAGGGCTATCTCAGGGAACGCAGGGCGATCAAGGCGGACTGGTTTGCTGCCGCCGCAGGCGGCGATGGCGAGCGCAGGGCGCGCGTTGCAGCACGCCTCCTCAAGGAAGGGGAGATCAGCAACGCGGAGTTCGTGGCGCTCGCTTACGATGACGTCGGGCTCGAGCCGATTGAGACGCAGGCCGAGCACTCCGTCACGATGGAGGCTGAAGCGGCCGTGGCTCCGTTCACCTACCTGATTCGGATCGCCCAGACTTCTCTCGCGGAGAGGCACGTGCCCAAGCTCCAGCAGTTCAACGCAGAGCTCGGCAAGCTCGAGGGCGAGGCCAAGCAAAAGAAGCTGAGCGAAATGCTGGATTACATTCTCGCAGCGGACCCTTGGACCGATGCGAGGGCCAAGGCCATGCGCGACGTGGAGGCAGCCAGGAAACTGTCGGCGGAGCAGCACCTCGCGCGGGTGGAGGAGATCGTGGAACGCGCCAGGACGAGGTCCGCCGAGCTCAGCGCTGAGGAAAGGCGCGCGATGGAGGCGAACCTCGCCTTCTGGCGGGGACGTATTGCGGCAAGTCGCACGATGGTCGAAAGCGCGGGGCGCATCGCCGACCAGGCCGGGGTATCCGTTGTGGCCATGATCATTGGCGCCGCCCACACGCAGGGCATGTGCAGAATGCTCCGCGAGCAAGGGAGGCCCTTCGCCGTGATCACCCCCCTGGCCCTCCTCAACCGAGAGGAGGCCAGCGATCTCCCCTGGGAGATGTTCGAGAGGAAGGAACAGCGGCTGTCCGTGTACTCCGAGGGGTTCATGGAAACCCTGCTGAAGGCCTTCAAGAAACCTGAGCCCGTCACCTCGGAGCCATGGCTCCAGGCGAAGGCAGAGCTCTATCTCTTCACCGACCGGATCGCGAAGGCCATCCTCGTCCCCTCCCCGCCTCCCGGCGGCGGCAAGCCCCCCTTCGGCTTCGCCACCGGCGCGCTCAATGGCCGCTGGGTCGCCATTGATCCCAGCCGAATCAGGATCGTGCGCGATAAGGAAGAGGACCCGAACTCGGGCCGCGCGGTCTTGTTCCCTGCTGTTCTCAACTACAACGATCCCGCGAAGCGCACGGAGATCTGGGTCAAGGCAGGACTCAATTCGACTCCGGTACCCGGGCGGGAGAGACAGTCTGTCGAATCCATGCTTCTGGACGCTCTGAAAGAGGTGCAGAAGGAGGAAGGCAAGCTAGACAAGAAAGTCGAGGACAAGGCGGGCCGGGTGCAGGTCACTGTGAACTGCACGGCCGCCTTTGCGACCACGGAGGGCGCCGCATTGAGGGTCACGATTGGCTCCATCTGACGCGCTCGGGGCAGTGAGAGACATGCGATGCGATTTCCCGCCCTGACGCTCCTTGCCCTCGGCCTGGCAGTTGGCGCTGCCGAAGCGGCAACTGCCCCGTGGCGCCACGAGCTGTCGTACTCGGGCGGCGGCGTGTGGCGATGCCGCGTGCCGGTGACGGTTCGCAACGACTCGGGGGCCGACGTGAGCGGCCGGCCCGCCGACGTGAAGGTTGGCACGGGCGCGGGCGACCTGCCCCTCGTCGGCCAGGCCATCGCCGCGCTGCGCGTGTGCGACGACCAGGGCCGCGAGCTGCTCTACGACCTCATCGGGGCCGATGGCCTGCCGAAGCGCACCGGCGCCCTCGCCATCGGCGACCGCCTGGTCTTCGGCGTCGAGTGCAAGAGCGGCGGCACGGCGACCTGTTACGTGTATGCCGACGACCCCCAGGCGTGGCTCGTCGCCGACTGGCTGGGGGCCGCCGCGCCCTTCGCCAACGGCGGCTTCGAGGAGGGCGCCGATGCCCCCGCCCGCTGGGAGCAGGCCGAGGCCGACGACCAGCACCGCCTCGCCTGGGCCGCCGATTCGCCCCACGGCGGCAAGCGCTGCGTCCGCTGCGACGTGGACCCCGCCGCCCCGCCCACGTGGGTGAAATGGGTGCAGACCGACATCGGCGTCGTGCCCGACGCCGACTACCGCCTCGAGGCCTGGGTGAAAGGCGGCGACGTGAAGGGCGAGGCGGGCTGGTTCATCCACGTCCACGGCCAGAAGCCCATGGTGCTCAACCAGGTCGCCAAGGCGGGGGAGGGGACGTTCGACTGGCGGCGGGTCGAGACCGCCTTCCGCACCCCGCCCGACGCCGTCCGCGCCACCGTCGGCACCGTGCTCCGCGGCACGGGCACGGCGTGGTTCGACGACGCGAGCCTCACGCTCCTCGGCAAGGCGACGGCGCTCCGCGCCGAGTGCGGCCCCGCCGAGCGCTTCGCCCTCGCAGCGGCCCCCGTGCCCGACGCCTGGCGCGACCGCTCCTCGGCCCATCGCGTGGCGCTCACCGTGCGGAACCTGGGCGACGCCCCGGCCCGGCTCCTGGCCGCCGCTGACGTCGTGCCGATCACTCGCCGCGTGCCCGCCGTGATGCGCGATGCCGCGCTGCGGGTCGTGGACCCCGCCTCGGGCGACACCGTGCCGTCGGCGAGGCTCGGCGATCAGCTTGTCCTTCCCACCGAGGTGCCGCCGCAGACCGAGAGGACGTTCCACGTCTACTTCCATCGGCCCTCCTGGTTCGGGCGACTCTTGGGTCGGCGCGTGCCGATGCTCGACTTCCCCGACCTCATCGCCAGCAAGGCGAATCTCGCGGCCAACCCGGGCTTCGAGGAGGGCGAGCCGCTGCCCTCGGGCTGGATTCTCTCGGCCGAGAGCGACGAGGCGGCCGCGAAGCTCTATCGCGCGGCCCGCGACCCCGAGGCGCACTCGGGCCGGTGGTGCGCGCGGATCGAGATTCCGCCCGATGCGCCGCTCAAGTGGTCGGGCTGGCACACCGCCGAAATCCCCGTCAAACCGCTCACCACCTATCTCTACGCCGCGTGGCTGCGGTGCAGGGATGTGGATAGCTCGGTGCAGATTCACGGCCACTTCCACAACGCCGACGGCAAGCTCTGCGACCGCGTGAAGTACTTCGGCGCGGGGCCCGCCCTCAAGGGCACGCAGGGCTGGACGCTTCTCCACGCCCTCATTCAGGCGCCCGCCGACTGCGCCTCGGTCGCCCTGCACCTGACGATGAACGCCCACGGCACGGTGTGGCACGACGACGCCTTCTTCGGCGAGGCTGTCGAGGCCATTGTCGGAGCCGCCGAACCCCGGCGCGGACCCGCCGACCGCAGCGACCTGGCCGCCTGGCTCGTCAACCCCGTCGTGAAGGTCTTCCCCGACGACCTGCCAGCCAATGCGCCGAAGCGCATCGAGGTCGCCGCCGCACGCAACGAGTGCGAGCCGTTCCAGCTCTGCCTCCGCGCCGCGCGCGACCTTGCCAAGGTCGCCGTCACGGTGGACCCGCCCCGCAACCGCGAGGGACGGGAACTCGATGTCTCGCTCAACCTCGTCGGCTTCGTGCCCGTGGACCACCCGAGCAGCTACTACCGCGCCGACGTGCCCGCCTGGCACCGCAAGCTGCCGCCGCGCGGGTCGAGCGGCTGCGACGGCTGGGCCGGCCTCTGGCCCGACCCCCTCCCGCCCCTCACGCCCTTCGACCTCCAGGCCAACACGACCCAGCCCATCTGGGCCACGGTGAGCGTGCCCGCCGACGCGCCGCCCGGCACCTATCACGGCGCCCTCGCCATCCAATCATCCAATCATCCATCCATCCAGCTCCCCCTCCGTGTGACCGTGTGGGACTTCGCTCTGCCGAAGGCCAGCCGCCTGAAGGTCATCTACGACTTCCGCGACGGCTTCACCCGCCAGTTCGGCGGCGCCTCGGGCACCCGCGACGAGGTGCTGCGCAAGTGGTACGCCTTCCTCGCCGAGCGCCGCATCAGCCCCGGCATCCTCCCTTCGCCGACGTTCGGCTACAAGGACGGCCAGGTGACGATGGACACGGCGGAGTTCGACCGTGCGGCGTCGTACTGCCTGGACGAGCTGGGCGTCAACTGCCTCTACACTCCCTGGTTCTTCTACTCGTTCGGCTGGGCGCACAAGCCGCGCAAGCTCTTCGGCTTCGAGCCGTTCACCAAGGAGTACGCTGGCGCCTATGCGAAGTGCCTGAAAGCATACATGGACCACCTGCGCGCGAAGGGCTGGGCCGACAAGGTGACGCTCTACATCTCGGACGAGCCGCACTTCCGCCGCGAGGGCGTCGTCGAGCAGATGAAGCAGGCCATCGAGATCATCAAAGGAGTCGAGCCCAACCTGCCCATCTACTCGAGCACCTGGGACCACGTGCCCGAGTGGGACGGCCACCTGACCTGCTGGGGTGTCGGCCCCCACGGCAGCTTCCCTGTCGCGAAGATGCGCGAGCGCCTCGCCGCCGGCGACACCCTGTGGTTCACGACCGACGGCCACATGTGCCTCGACACGCCCTACTGCGCCATCGAGCGGCTGCTGCCGTGGCTGTGCTGGAAATACGGCGTCGCGGCCTACGAGTTCTGGGGCGTCAACTGGTGGACCTATGACCCCTGGGAGCGCGGCTGGCACACCTTCATCTCCCAGAGCGACGACGGGGCGCGCTACTACTACGTCCGCTACCCCAACGGCGACGGCTACCTGACCTATCCCGGCAAGCGGGTGGGCGTGGACGGCCCGGTCAGCTCGATCCGATTGGAGCAGGCCCGCGAGGGCATCGAGGACTACGAGTACTTCCGCCTGCTCGACGAGCTGATCGCGAAGGCCAGGGAGCGCGGCGTCGGCACCCGCGAGGCCGAGCGCGTCCGTGCCGAAGCCGCGGCCCTCGTCGCCATCCCCAACCGCGGCGGCCGCTACTCCACCTCACTCCTCCCCGACCCCGACGCCGTGCCGCGCCTGCGCGCCGAGGTCGCCCGCGCCATCGAGTCCCTCGCGCGAAAGCTTCGGTAAGAAGGGGCCTGTGGCCCACTTGCGCCCCAGGGACTGTGTCGGGTTACGGCTCGACCTGGATGAGGTCAACGTGGTAGGTGCCCGGTCGGGCGCCCTCGGGGGCCGAGAGGCCGATGCCCGCCGTGTGCCAGCGCAGGAAGTAGGTGCCCTTCGGCAGGAGCTTCTCGATGGGGATGCGCACTCTCTGGTAGCTGGGGGTGATCGCCTTGAGGTAGCCGCCGGCGAGGAGGGGCACGCCGCGGCTGTAGTGCGGCTCGTCGTAGAGCAGGTCGTCGCCTACGCGGTGGTGGTCCATGAGGTGAACGAAGATCTCCTGGCTCACGTCGCCCTTGATGTGGAAGGTGAGGCAGGCGAGGCCGGCGCTGTTGTACCCGTCGCCGGCGACGACCCAGTAGCCCTGCCAGGGGCCTGGGCCGGTCGCCGCGAAGCGCAGGCCGGCGCCCTTCGGCTGCACCCCCTGGCCGGAGGCCCAGCCGACCGAGACGGGGCCGACGGCCCCCGAACCGTGGTAGCCGCCCTGGAGAAAACGGGCGGCGACGGGGCCGCGGGCGAGGTAGACGATGGCCGGCCAGGTCTCGGAGGCCCCGGCGTCGTCGGCGGCCTTGACGGTGAGGAGACAGGTCTCGCGCAGGCCCCGCTGGTCGAAGATGGTTGGCGAGATGTGGATGATGGTGCCGAACACCCCGTCGGCCGGCTGCTCGTCGCCGCTCTGGCCGTCGTCGTGCAGCGGCACGGCGGCGCTGCCGCCGAGCTTCGAGGCGTCCACGGTGACGCTCTTGACGGCGCGCGGCCCACGCGGGTGCTGGACGCGTGCCTGGACGGTGACCTTCATGTCGGCCTGGGCCTCCTCGATGGAGCGGGCGGCGGCGACGATGGGGCGGAGGTGCGGCTCGGGGGCGGCGTCGGCGGCAATCGCGGCGATGCGGCCGTGCAGCTCCCCGCGGGCGCGCGCGACCGCCGCGCTGCCAAGCGGCACGGAGCAGGGCAGGCAGCGGGCCTGGGCGATGGCCGGGCCCTTCGTGGGCAGCGCCCAGCGGCCGACCCACAGGGCGTTGTTCATCGCAATGTAGTAGGTCGTGCCGTTCGCGTTCGCGACGCAGCTCGCGCCGCTCTTGACGAAGGGGCCGACGTAGAGGCCCTGGTTGTGCCGCTCGCCGAGGCCGTTGGAGAAGCGGTGCCGCGACAGGCACAGCCCCTGGCGGTGCGGGTCGTAGGCCGCCAGGGTCTCGGCGCGATCCGTCGGGCCGTTGGTGAGGAACAGCGACGCCCAGGCCGCGCCGTCGGCCTGGGCCGCCTCGCGCCAGCTCCGCCCATCGGTGTCCGACTGGAGGATCGTGCCGCCGAGGGTGCAGGCGAAGAACCGCCAGGGCGAATCCGGCGCGGCCACGGCCGTGGGGCGGACACCGCGCTGCATCTCCTCCCAGCGAAAGCCGTCGGTGCCCGAGCGGTGGAGGTCCCACACCTTCCCCTCGCTCGCGACCATCGAGCCGATGGCCACCATGGTCTCGCGCTGCTTGACGAAGCGGCCCAGGAAGCGGTCCTTGCCCAACACCTCCCAGGTGGCGCCGAGGTCGCGCGAGAGCGACAGGCCGGGCGCCGCGAGCCCGTGGGTCGCCAGCAGCGTGTTGCCGGTTGGGTCGGAGGGGCAGAAGGCGACCCATTCGACGTGGGGTGAGGCATAGGATTCGGCCTCGCCGCCGAGGCGCTTCCAGCTCGTGCCGCCGTCGGTGCTGAGGAAGAGGCCGCGGGCGTCGGTGCCGAGGCAGAGGGTGTCGGGGCTTACAGCGGAGACGGCGAGGCAGGTGGCCTCGCCGACGGCGTCGGCGGAGGCGCCTACGACGGGCGCCCACGTGTGCCCCTCGTCGCGCGTCACCAGCAGCCCCCCCTCCGTCGCGCACCAGGCGACGAGGGGGTCGAGGGGATGCGGGAAGCAGCGGCGCACGCCGCGCGGCTCGGGGAGACGGCTCCATTCGAGGCCGCCGCGGACCTCTCGCTCGGCCCGCGGCGCCGCTTCGCCTCCGGGCTGGAAGCTCACGCGCTCGATGAGGCCGAAGGAGTCGGGGCGGTGGAAATCGTCCGTCGGCAGGTCGCACCAGGTGTACTCCTGCCTGGGCGTGTTGCCTCGCGGCGCGCGGAAGCGGGTGACGTTGAAGCGCCAGGTCTGGTCGCCGCCCGTGCGCGCGCCGAGGTCGCGCAGCGGCACGGCGAGGGCGACCTTCCAGCCCTTGCCCGGCTCGGTGGACACCGCGACCTTCACGTTGGCATTCCAACTGCGGTCGCTGCGGCCGCGGGGCGGGTAGGCCTGGTCGAAGACGGTGCTGAGTGCGTTGACCCCGATCTGCTTGTAGCCGACCTCGGGGTGGGGGAGGACGTAGATCTCGACGCAGTCGTCGGCCCACACCTCGCCGTCGCGCTCGCGGGCCTTGGCCTGGAGCTGGGCGTCGGGCTCCTCGCACGCGATGGCGGCGTAGAGGTGCGTCGCGTCGAACAGCACGCGACAGGTCGTGGTGAGCTTGCCCTTCTGGCCGGGCACGGGGTGGAGCTTGAGGGTCGGAGCCTTCTCCCAGAGCGGGTCGGCCAGCTTGCCCTCGACCTTCGGCCCCCGGGCCACCTTCACCGCGGCGACCCTCGCTCGCCCCTCAGCCCTGGCGGACGCAGAGAAGAGAAGGAGAATGCCCGCGAAACACGCGAAACCACGCGAAAGAAAGCATCCGAAATCGGAAATCACTTGGGCTTTCCCAGAACGGTCTGCCTCGCCAGGAACCCCGCTTCCCCTGGCTTAGGGTCCTTGGGCGCCTCGACGAACTCGTAGGGCTTCCAGAGGAAGAAGGCGTGCTGCGACTTCGGCGTGTCGTCGAGCCGGGCGTGCTCGGCCAGCAGGCGACGGAAGGCCCAGTGCTTGTCGAAGCGGCCGAACTTCGGTGTCGGGTCCGGCTCCGCGTCGAGGTCGGCGGGCAGGTTGTCCACCATCTTCCCCTCGTCGTCGCGCACCTTGTGGGGGCGGGCCAGGATGTTGTCCGTGCCCGCGTAGAGCTTGCGCCACGTGGCCCGGGTCTCTTTGCCGCGGACGAGCCAGTAGGTCTTGCCGGGGGTAGGCTTCACGTCCTTGCCGAGATCGGGGCTCTCGACGAGGTGCTGGCGGTGGTAGAAGTTGGCGGTCTCGCGGGCGGCGTGGGCGTAGGCCTCGAGCAGATCAACCGCCTTGTCGCGGTTCGCGTCGGCGCGGCCGGCCTCGAAGCCCTGGAGGAGGAACTCGGCGAAGTAGGTCTGCGTGCCCTCGGTCTCGTAGCCCGAGGCGGTGAGGACGACGCGGCCCGCTCGGAGATAGCTCTTGAGGAAGTCCGCGCCGCCGCTCGCCGTGTTGAGGATCACGATCTGCTCGGAAGGCAGGGCGTCGAGCAGGTCGCCCAGCTCGGTCGCCTTGAGGTCGGGGCCGGGGAGGCAGAGCCTGCCGAACTCCTCGTTGATCTGGCCGTGGCCGGCGAGGAAGAGGATGAACTGGTCGTGGGTGCGGAGGGCTCGGGCCATCTTCTCCATCTCGGCCTTGACGTTTTCGAGGGTGGACTTCTGCCGCGGGGGCGTGGCCTTGGGGTCCTCGGTCTCGGTGAGGACGACGATGTTCTCGGCGCTCACGCCGCACTGCTTCGTCAGCACGGCGTGGAAGCGAGTCGTCCAGTCGAGCAACAGGCGCGAGTACTGCTCGGAGCCGCCGAGGCCGGCGACGAGCAGGGCGCGCGTGGCGCCGGCCTCGCCGGCCGAAGCCACCGCCCCGCCGGCGCCTGCCAGCAGGACGCCGAGCGAACACAATGCGTGCCTTGTCGTCCTCATACCATCCCAGATAGCAGAGAGGAAGCGGGAGATCAAGCGTCAGAGGGCCGCGAGCATTCTCCTGAGGGCGACGGCGCTCTGGCGCAGCCGGTCGGCGCCGCTCATGTTGGGCGTGAAATCCTCGATGATCAGCGGCGGGTTGAGCCCCGCGCCGTGGAGGGCCTTCACCCACGAGGGCAGGTGCAGGTCGCCCTCCTCCATGCGGCACATCTGCCCCGAAAGCCGCTTGCAGCCGAGAGGGTCCACGTCCACGATCACACGGCGGTTGCCGCCGATGTGGCAGCAGTCAATGTAGTCGCGGAGCACGGAGACGGCCAGCACGGGGTTCACCTCGCCCTCGCGCCCGAAGTTGGCCATGTCGAAGATCACGCCGATGCGCCCGGACGGGAAATTGCGGACGACGTTCCACGCGAGGCCCGGCGACGTGATCATCGTGCCGCAATGGGTCTCGAGGATGAGCTTGATGCCCATCGGCGCCGAGAGCTTCTCGATCACCTCGGCGTAGCGGGCGACGACCCGCTTCAGAAGCTCTGGGTAGTCGAACGGCTCGCGCGGGTAGCCGGGCGGCCCGCAGCGGATGCATTTCGCCTCGGCGGCCGCGGCGCCCTCGAGGTGCAGCCTGATCGCGTCGTCGGGCGCGTCCACAGTGAGCGTGGGCACGGTGCCCCACGGCTCCATCCCCGCGTCGCGGAGCCGGCGGGTGAGCGCGGCGCCCTCCTTCGCGAGGCGCTCGGGCGTGAGGTCGAACTTGTGGTTGCCCCAGTTGCCCCACGGCTTGTCGCGCTGCTCGGGCGGGATGACGCGCGGGCGGTACTGGTAGTACCGAATGCCCAGTTCCCGGCAGAGCGCGACCTGCTCGTCGAAGTCCAACTCGGGCAACATCACGGCCGTAACACCCATCTCCATTTCAGCTCTCCTATCGTCCTCCTCCTCGTCCCTCGTCCTCGATTCGGCGTGCAAGTATGCACGCCCTACCATTCGATCGTCGCTTCGCGGGTTCCTGGCGGAATCGCCACGTCTCCCTTGGGTGCTCGCAGGACGACGCCTCCTGGCGGCTCCGCGTCGCCCGTGAGTTTCAGCGTTCCTGTTGAGCCCTTCACCATGTACGTGAACGAGCAGGCCCCGAAATGCGTGGGCAGGTTCTCAGCGGCAATGCCCTTCTCATCGCGGAACCAGGCGGGGTCCACGCCCGCCAGAAGCACGAGGCGGTCGCCCTCCTCGAAGGCCAGGCAGTCGCGTAGCAGAAGCCACATCTCGGCGATGGCCCAGCCGTGGGGCATGGCTACGCTTGGGTTCCAGGTGGTCCGCAGGTGGCCCCAGCCGCCCGAGCCGCTCCTGCCGCCCTCGTCGAAGGCGTACCAGCCGCGCATCTGCTCGTGCTTGAGGTGCTCCTCGATGGTGCGGTAGCCCGCCTCGCGGTTGCCGGCCAGCAGGCCCTGGTGCGCGGTGGCCAGCGGGAAGTAGCGCCAGCCGCCGGGCTTCTGCGCGCCGATGCCCTTGAACTGCTCGTGGCCCTTGCCCTCGCCGAACGAGTAGAGCTCGCACGGCCAGAGGACCGAGTAGCTGCCGTAGCCGTTTCGGAGCTTGGCCCCGAACGTCGCGTCGTATTTCTCGAAGAGCGCGTCGGCGAGCTTTCGCCACTCCGCCGCCTCGCCCTCGTTACCGGCGGCTCTCGCCAGGAGCGCGGCGGCGCGGAGGCCGGCGATGTCGAATGCCTCGGTGTACTCCGGGTGATGCCCGTCGCAACTGCCGGGCTTGAGCACCTGGCGGCGGAAGGCGGGCAATTCGTCGGGCTTGTCCGGCGGGAGCGCGTCGCCGAAGTCCAGGCTCGTGGCCTTCACGTAGTGCGGCGGGGGGGCCGTGCGGTAGTAGCGGATCATCGCGGCGAGCTTGGCGGCGGCGGGATAGACGCGGGCGAGCCATTTCGCGTCGCGGCTCAGGAGCCAGTGTTGGCCCATCGCCCAGAGCACCTGGCCGGGATTGTCGGCCTCGACGTTCACGCGGCCGTTGAACGGGTGGCCCAGGAAGTAGTCAATCGCCTGCTCCGAGAGGTCGAAGTTGCCCGACTTCTGGAGGATGCTGGCGACGTAGACTCCGTCGCGGTTGAACACATTGTAGTTGACGACCGCGACATCGGGTGCGCCGCCGTTCATGCAGAGCGCCACGTGGCCGACGATGGCGGCGAAGCACTCGGCCCAGCGGGGATCGGGCACACGGATGGTTGCGCGGCCCACTAGATCCTTCCAATAGACTTCCGCCTCCTTGAAGAGCGCGTCGGCCTTCAGGCCGCGATAGTAATCGAGGCCGGGGTCGGGCTGGAGCGCTCCGCCCTCCCTGGGGTCCGGCTTCGCGAGGTCGAGTTGCGCCCAGCCGCTCTTCCCGTCCCACTGGTGCCCGACGGCTCGGCGGCCGGGCAGCACCGGGCACACGAAGCCCAGCGTCCTCGACTCGCCGGCGGCAAGGGCGAGGCCGAAGCGGAGCGCGCCCGAGCAGTTGCCTGCCATCGAGAGGGTCTGCTTGCCCACGGGCGTCTTGCCCTGCGTCGCCTCGTCGCCGATGCTGTCGGTTTCCAGAACCCCCGCGGCCGTCGGCCTCTCGTTGGCCACGAGGGCCGCGTGGCCGCCGATGAGCAAGGCATCGCCCGCGTCGCTCACCGACAGGGCATGGACGGGGAAGCCTGCGGGACCTAGCGGGCGAAGCGCAGAGTAGAGCGCCAGTGTCCGCTCTCCCGCCCCCTTGTGAGACAACTGCACTCGTGCGGCGACGACGAAGACCTCGCCCGCGGGCGACGGACGCTTGACCTCGCAGACCTCGGTCTTCACCGCGATGCCATCGGCGTTCCACGAACTCCACGGAATGAGATGGCCGGTGCCGACGAGGCCGTGCTCGACCTTCACGCCGTCCATCGTCGGCGCCCAGAGCTTGCCCTTCTCGGCGTCGTAGAGCCAGAGGCAGACGCCGTAGCTGCCCACGCCGGGCGAGAAGCAGCCCTCGGGCTCGACGAACGTCTTGAGCGAGTCGAGCGTGTTGGCGATGCCGATGGGGATATGAATCCGCCCCCGCGGGTCGAGCGGCCCGCGTGGCGGCGTTTGCCCCGATTCAGCGGTTCCCATCACGAGCGCCCCCGCCACAAACAGGGCGAGCACATGCCTCACCATCGCCCTTGCCCTGCTCAAGAGAGGATGAATGGAGGGTTGGATGATTGGATGAATGGGTTCCCCGGCCCTCTTCTCTTCCATTCATCCACCCATCCACTCATCCCCCAAGGATGTAGCCGATCAGCCGATAGGTCAGCTTCGCCGCCGCGAAATCGGAGACGATGCTGCCCGGCACCGGGCACAGCTCCACCACGTCCATCGCCACGATGCGGCACTGGGCCGCCACGCGGCGGAGGAAGCGGAGCGTCTCGTACCAGCCCATCCCGCCGGGCTCGGGCGTGCCGACCGCGGGGACGACCGACGGGTCGAAGGCATCGAGGTCAATGGTCAGGTAGACCTGGCCGCCCAGGAGCGCCAGGGCGCGGTCGGCCCAGGCCGGGTCGGCGGCCATCTCGTGGGCGAAGAAGACAGGGTAGTTGCGGTCGCGGATGAGGCCGGCCTCGTCGGCGGAGAGGGCGCGGATGCCGACCTGCACGGCGTCGTGTCGCTCGCGGATGCGGCGCAGGGCGCAGGCGTGGCTGTGCGGCGTGCCGTCGTAGGCGTCGCGGAGGTCGGCGTGGGCGTCGAGCTGGAGCACTGTGAGCGGCCCGCAGATGCCCGCCGCGGCCTCGACGAGGGGCGGGGTGATCGAGTGCTCGCCGCCCAAGGCGACGAGAAGCTTGCCATCGGCCAGCGGCCGCCGCGCGGCGGCCGCGATCCGCTCGGCGGCTTGCCCGTAGGCGAGGCCGTCCACCTCGACGGTGGGCAGCGTGGTGATGCCGAGGCGATAGGTTTCGCGGCCCAGCTCCTCGTCGTACAGCTCGACCTGGTGCGAGGCGTCGAGGATGGCCTGAGGGCCGCGGCGGGTGCCCTTCACATAGCTGGTCGTGGCCTCGAACGGCACGGGCAGAATGGCCGCCCCGGCGCTCTCATACGAGGAATGAGGCGGCCCGATGCCCAGAAAGCAGGGAAAGTGGCAGGCTTCTTCCATGGCACGGGAACTGCCGTTCACACGAACACGGCGCAGGCGATGACGGTGGTCCACAGGCCGCTCTTGTCGCCCAGCGCGCTCTGCGTGGTGTGGAAGGTGCGGACGATCTGGCCCGAGAAGCGCCAGATCTCCTTCTTCTCGTCGTAGCTCTTGTCGGGGTCGAAGTCCACGCCCAGGATGGTCGCGAGCATGCTGGCCGCGAGGTCCTCGGCATAGTCGCCGGCGGCGTCGTCCGTCTGCCCGTAGCTGTGGTGCTCGGAGAGGTAGCCGTAGTGGTCGGGGTTCTTGGGGATCGCGACGCCGACGGAGGCGGCCAGCAGGCGGTGCGGCTCGTTCGTGGCGTTCTCGCTCATCACCACGTGCACGATCTGGCCGGGCTTGAGGAGCTGGAGGCCGAGCCTCTTGGGGATGATCTTGCAGTGCGGCGGGAAGATGCTCGACACCTTCACGAGGTTGAAGCTGGCGATGCCCGCGTCGCGCAGCGCCATCTCGAAGCTGGTCAGCTTCTCCCTGTGGCGCCCCACGCCGTTGGTCAGAAACAGGCGTCGGGGCACGTAGCCAACCCCACCCTCAGATGACCCGCGTCTCGGCATCCAGTGCCCTCCTTTCGGTGTCCGGCATCCACGTCGCCCACCAGAGGCGGGCCGCAAAAGCCCACTTTCACACGACCATCTTACTTATACAACATCCCATCAACTCTTTCAACCGCGCGTGGGTCCCGCCCCTGTCCCGGGCATCACCACTCGAGGGTCAGGCGGATCGCCTCGCCTTCCTGCGAGGCAAGCTCATACACCTCGACGGCCCCCGCGCCGGGCCTGGCCGCCGGCCCGATCTCCAGGGTGTCCGCCCGATAGCCGCTTCGCTTCTTCTCGTCCCTGGTCTTGAGCCAATGGAAGGTGAAGCGCAGCTCGCGGCCCGCCGTGTCCCTGGCGACAAGGGTCCTCTCGACTCGCTCGGCGGTCTGCGCGGCGAAGAAGGCGTCGTTGTCATACTCCAGGTGGACGAGCGTCTTCGCTCCGGCGGGGCTGAACTGCGCGAGGACGCGCAGCGTCCCGTCGTCGTCGGTCTTCAGTCGCCAGGTGAGGGTCTGGCTTCTCGCGGCCTTGGCCCGCTCGCTGGGAAAGGTGAAGACACAGGTCCTTGGCGTGTCGTCGGGCGGGGCGTCGAGCCGCTTCCAGGCGCGGACGTATTCCACGCAGAACGTCGAGGGCAGGGTTGCCACGTCGGGCAGCCCGAACCACTCGGGCATCGTCTCGCTGTCGAAGTTCAGCTCGAGCGGCTGGTGCCAGTGGGTGTTGGGCATCTCGCGGACGACTGCCCCGTCGAAGTAGTAGACGAGTTTCTCGCGGTTCCACTCGAGGCCGTAGACGTGCCAGCCGTCGGCCAGAGGCGTCGGGCTCTGCCACTTGCTGCCCTTCGACCAGTGGCGGTCGGGGTTCACCAGGGTGTGGAACACGTGGGCGTTCATGTGCACCGTCGTCTCGTGGCCCGGGGCGCCGCCGCCGATCTCGAAGACGTCAATCTCCGTCCACAGCTCGGGCGTCGAGAGGTAGAACCAGAAGGCGCTGGAGCCGCGCGACTTCATCGCCCTGGCCTTCACCTCGAAGTAGCCGTAGCGGGCGACCGCCTTGCTCTTCACCGCGCCGCAGGTGTAGGTGTGATAGCCCTTGGGCGCGTTGGGCAGGCTCTCGTGCTTCATCGTGATGTGGAGCTTGCCGTCGCTCACCGTCACGTTTTCGGCGCGGAAGAGGCCGGGCTGGCGGCCGAGCCATCCGGGGTTGGTGGGGTGCCACTTCGCCGCGTCGAGCGCCTCGCCCTCGAACTCGTCGGTCATCTCGGGCAGCGGCGCCCACCGGCCGTGCGGCAGGGGGCAGGGGCAAGCATTCACGGCGGCCTCCTTTGGGGTAGAGGACTTCGCTGCCGGGCCGACACAGCCGGCCCCGAGCAGCAAGAAGAGGCCCGACAGGACCAGAATGGCCTTCATCGCAGCAACCCTCGCTTCGCGTGACTCCCCGCCACCAGGATAGCCGAACGGCGGTTCCGCGCAAGCCGCGCACCGCGCTTGATCGCGCGGGGCGCGGACGCTAGGATTCATGGCGGGGAGGCCAGGAGATCGCAATGCCCCGATCCGCGAAGTCGTGCTGGGTCCTCGCGATCGCGCTGGCCGTGGCGAGCAGGGGCCTGGCCGCCGAAACGCCCGAGGCGGGCGGGCCGACCGCTCTTCCCCAGGAGGCGACCGACCCCGTGCCGCTCGCCAACGCCGGCTTCGAGGCCGAATGGGAGGGCTGGCTGCCGCGGAACGCCGCCGCGTTCGCCCTCGACGCCGCGGCGCACTCGGGCAAGGGGTGCGCGAAGCTCGACTGCGGCCAGGCGACGCCCTATGTGCCCAGCCTGAGGCAGCCGCTCAAAGACGTCGGCCCCGGCACCTACGCGCTGCGCTTCTGGATCAGAACGCGGGGCGTGGGCGGCACCTCGAAGGGGCGCGACGGCGCGCGCGTGAGCATCGAATACCTGCTCCAGGACGGCCAGCGGGCCTGGCCGTCTACGAACGTCTTCCGCGGCACGCAGGACTGGCGGCAGGAGGAACTGCGCGTCCTTGTCCCGCCCGAGCTGAAGCCGGGCAGCGTCTTCATCAGCATCCACCGCTACGGCGGAGCCAGCGGCGGCGAGGCGCTCTTCGACGATTTCAGCCTGGAACGCGTCCGCCCCGCCCCGGTCGAGGCGTTCCTGCTCTATCCCAACTACCGCGGCTACCTGCCCGACGACGGCCCCGCTCAGGTGAAGCTGTGGGTGCGGGTGAACGACGCGAAGGCGGCGGAGCCGGCCGCCATCGAGGTCCGCCGCGTCGGCGAAGGCAAGCCGGTCGCCACGGCGCAGCTCGACGCCGGCGCGAAGGAGCAGGTGGTCGAGCTGGATTCGGGCGGCTGGCCGCTCGGGCGCTACGAGGTCGAGGCGCGCCTCGGCCCATACCGCTATCCGCCCTACGTCGTCCACAAGATTTCCGCCGAGCAGCGGCGGCGCCTCGCCGTCTGGTTCGACCCGCATCAGGTGCTGCACGTCCAGGGCAAGCCGGCCTTCCCCCTCGGCCTCTACAACACCACGCGACGCTTCTACAACGGGGACTTCAGCTTCGATGAGGAGTTCGCCCGCCTGAAGAAGATGGCCGAGGCGCCGGTGAACGCGAACACGAACTACTGGTGGTGGCCCTGCGGGAAAGACGTCCGCCAGCGCTACCTGGCCGAGATGCACAAGCACGGCCTGGGCTATTTCGACTGCGTGAACAACGCTTTCCCCGGCTTCCCCCGCACGCCGTGCGTGGCGGAGCTGGCGCCCGAGGCCGCGAAGCTCGAGAAGCTCGACACGCAGGAGATGGTTGACCTCTACCTCGCCCGCCTGGCCGCGGCCATGCGCGAGTTGCCCGCGTTCCTCGGCTGGTACGTGATGGACGAGCGGGGCTTCATCGAAGTGCCGCGCCACTTCCACCAGTACCAGGTGCTGCGCAAGGCCGACCCCGACCACCCGACGTTCGGCGTGAGCAATCTGCCGCTCGAGTTCCCCCTCTGGCGCGACGTGCTCGACGTCTTCGGCCTCGACCCCTATCCGCTGTTCAACATGAAGGCCGGCCGCCCCCTCTCGCTGGTCGGGGAGTGGACCCGTGCGGGCGTGGCCGCGACCCGCGGCAGCCGCCCGGTGTGGATGGTCATCCAGTTCTTCCAGGGCTGGAGCGCCGACCGCTGGCCGACGGCCGAGGAGCTGAGGACGATGAGCCTGATGGCCATCGTCGAGGGCGCCCGCGGGCTCTTCTACTGGAGCTTCGGCAACCGCGGGCTCATGTCCGTCGCCAACCCGCAGCAGCAGGAGGAGTACTGGCAGCGGCTGGTGAAGGTGACGAAGGAGCTGAAGACGCTGGAGCCGGCTCTCGTGGCCCCCGACGCGCCGCAGGCGGTCAAGGCCGTGTCCGACCCGCGGGTCCGCTGGCGAGCACGGCTGGTGGACGGCAAGTGCACCGTCTTCGCCTACCTCCCCTCGGCGAAGCTCGTCGCCGACCCGGCCCAGGCGGAAGCCGTCTCGGTCCGCTTCACCCTGGCGGATGGCCGGGCGGCGACCCTCAAGCTCCGCCCCGACTTCGCCGACTGGCTCAGCATCCCTTGAACGGGGGACGCGCTCTGTCCCCTGGCTCTGCGTGGCGAGTTCCTGGCACGTCGTTTGCGCGTCGCCCGCCTCGCAGACGGCCGGGACGCTCCTGCGCGAGTCCGGACTCCGGTGGGCAAGGATTCCACAGTTGTACAACTGTGGAATCCTCTCTCCAGGGCGTTCCCGCCCCCTGCGGTGGTGAGCCGGTGCTGCCTCGCCTGCGCATGGCGTCCCTCGCAGGCCGCGGGGACCCCTGGCGCGCCCGCGCGCCGGCGGGCCAGAATTCCACAGTTGTACAACTATGGAATGTTCTCTCCAGCGGCGTTCTTGCCCTGACATCGCCTCCTCTGCCCGCGCGGCACCTTGCCTGGGGGCCGTTCCCCTCATGGGCAAGGCGCGTCCATGTCGCGCTGGAGGGGCGGCGGCCGAGACGGATCAGGCGCGTCTCGCTTCTGCTGCCGGGGCCTGGCTCGCGCCGAACATGAGAGCATCGCCCTCCTGCCCCGGCACATTCCGCAGGAGAAACTACTTCGCCTTCGGCCCGGAGCGGAAGCGTTGGGCGGGGTGGCACTCGGTGTCGCCGAAGACCTGTTCGATGAGGGCGGCAAGGGCGGGGTCGTAGGCCTTCAGCACGTCGCGGCGGTTGACCTGGTTGTGCACGCCGTTGGGCGGGTCGGCATAGTTGGCGGCGTTGTACCACGCCTGGACGCCTTCGGCCCAGTACTCGTTGCGGTTCTTGCCGGCGTAGGTGTTCTGCCACAACCCCTTCTTCATCGCCGCCTCATATGCCTGCTTCAGGCGGGTGTCGAAGGACTTGTCGGTCTCGGCGAGGCCGATCTCGTGGACGGTGTGGGCGAATTCGTGGATGAGGATACACTCGGCCCAATACTTGTCCCGGCCATAGCCGAGGAGGTTCTCCTCGGCGCAACTGATGGCGGGCCGTGCCGTCGTGGCGCCGAGGCCGCGGGCGCGCTTCGCCCAGAAGTCCCTCGGCGTCAGGTCGCTGTGCTCGGGGATGTCGGTGGTGACTTCGGTCTTGGCCATGACGGCGAGGCGGATGCCCTTGCGAGCGATGGCCTGGAGCACGTCGGGGCGCTTGGCCATCATCACCTTCACGATGCGGCGGGCCTCGAGCAGCGCCGCGTCGGGCACCTTCTCGGAGCCGACCACGGGCAGGCCATCGCAGTCCACGTACTTCCGGTAGAACCGGGCCAGCCCGAGCGCCCTGGGCACCCCAGTGATTCTCGGGGGGCTTTTCTCTTCCTGCTCCATGGCGGCGGCCCCGTGGGAACAGACCCGGCATGCCAGGAGAGTGAGCAGCAGAAGGCGGGCGCTCATCAAGGCTTCCGCTTGTTCTCGAACCAGGCGGGGCCGCCCCACTTGCCGGTGACGACGACGTCCAGGTCGCCATCGCCGTCGAGGTCCACCACCTGGACGCTCATGCCGGAGCCGACGCCCTCGTTGTAGGAGAGGACGTGCTTGGCCCACGTGGGCGACGGCCCTGGGCGCAGCTCGTACCAGTAGACGCCCACCGGCCCGAAGGCATCGGGGTCGCCGCCGTTGTGCGCCATGAACCGCTTCCCGGCCACGAGGTCCGGGTCGCCGTCGCCATCGAGGTCGGCCAGGGCGAGGCTGTGGGGCTGAGTCCAGGTGTCGTCAATCACGTGCTGCTTCCACGAGATCGCCTGGCCTTCCCGGACCTGTTGGTACCAGAAGATGCCGTGCTTGTGGGCGTTGCTGGTCACTACGTCCTTCAGGCCGTCGCCATTCACGTCGTAGACGAGGATTTGCGGCGTGTGGTCCACCTTTCCGTCCCTGGCTCCGAGCGCCCAGCGATGCTCGGTCCACTGGCCCTTGCGGGGGTCGGCGGGCGCTTCGAACCAGGCGTCGGGGCGGAGCACGTCGGGCCGCTTGTCGCCGTTGATGTCGCCCACGCCCGCCCCGAAATTCATCGTCTTCGTCGAGATGACGTGTTTGACCAGGCCGCGCTGGCCCGAGGGGAGCGTGCCGACCTCGTACCACGCCGTCTGCTGGGTATGGGGGAGGATTTCGTGGGCCTTGCCGTCGCCGTCTATGTCCGCCAGGTCCCCGCACTCGAAGTTGCCGGCCTTGTCGGCGGCCTGTTCCGGCCACTCGTCCGCCGCGCCCAGCATGTTGCGGTGCCACGCCACGCTCCTGGAGAACCAGCCGCAGGAGACGACGTCGGGCTTCCCGTCGCCGTCCACGTCGAGCGGCAGGTTCATGAAGTCGTCGGCGTAGCCCTTGCCCTTGTCGTCCACGGTGCCGCGGAGGGTTCGGATCTTGACGGGCTTCCAGTCGGGGGCGGGGTAGAGGAAGGGGCCTGCCACGATGTCGAGCTTGCCGTCGCCATTGAAGTCGGCCACGCCGCAGGCCTCGGAGCGGCACGTGCCGAGGCGATGAAGCACGAAGCGGATGGGCGACTCCGTCGCGCCCTTGGGCCCGGGCGGCGGCTCGCCCGCCATTGCGATGGCAGCAGCGGCAAGCGCCGCGCACGACCACACCGCCCGCACAACCAGACCTTGCGATCTCATCGTCGTCACGTCCTGAATATCGTCCTGTGGATACGACAGCGCCGCTACGCGCCCAGCCGCTTCTTCCGCTCCTGGCCGAGGGCGTCGGCGGCGAACATGGCGTCCACGACACCCTCCGATGTGACCTCGAAGGCGTGGCTGGCGCACAGGGAGCCGGGGCCGGCGCACACGTCGCCGATGCTCTTGAGACGCTCGCGGCTCACGCCCGCGAGATTCACGTCGGCCAGCGTCACGGGCAGACCGACGGCGATGCACCAGTCAATGATGCGGTAGGTCTCGGCGGTCGGCACGTCGGGGTCCATGCAGAGCTGGCTGGCGACGCCGAAGCCGACCTTCTCGCCGTGCAGGAAGCCCTTGCACTCGGGGAAGCCGGTGAGCAGGTTGCCGATCATGTGGGCGGTGGCGAGGCCGCCGCTCTCGAAGCCGAGGCCCGAGAGAAGGACGTTGGACTCGACGATCTTCTCGACCGCGGGCGTGACGACGTGGAACTCGACGGCGCGCTTGGCCTCGAGGCCGCACTCCATCAGCGTGTCGTAGCACAGGCGCGCGATGGCGATGGCGGCGAGGGTGGGCGTGCCGCCGCCGAGGTTGAGCGCCTTGCGCGTGCGCATGGCCGCCTGGGTCTCGACCCAGGTCGAGAGCGCGTCGCCCATGCCGGCCACGAGGGCGCGCACGGGCGCGTTGGCGATCACCTGGGTGTCCACCATCACGATGTCGGGGTTGAAGGGCCAGCAGTCGAAGCCCAGGAAGTTGCCGCCCTCGTCGTACCACACGGTGGCCGCACTGGTCGGCGAGTCGTTCGACGCGATGGTGGGGCAGGTGATCATCCCGATCTTGCCCTCAACGGCCACGGCCTTGGCCGTGTCGAGGGTCTTGCCGCCGCCGATGCCGACCGCCACGTCGGCGCCCTTCTCCCTGGCGATCGCGAGCACGCGGGCCGCCTCGGCCTTCGTCGTCTCGCCCTTGAACTCGACGTCTATGACCTCGAGCTTGGCGTCCTTGAGGCTCTGGAGCACGGTGGCGCCGACGGCCGCCTTGACGCGCGGGTCCCACAGCACGAGCGGCTTCCTGCCGACCATGCCGATGTACTTGCCCGCCTCGGCGAGCACGTTGCGGCCCTGCACGTACTTTCGCGGGGCGATGAGGATTGACTTCATCTCACTTGACCTCCTTTGCCTTGAGGACGGGTTGGGCGGCGGCTTCCGCGACCGCGTTCTTCTTGGCGCGCTCGGCCATGGCGTTGGCCTGGCCGAGGACCACGACGCCGAGGATCAGAATAACGATGGCAGAGACAATCCAACGGACGCTGTCTCGGCCGGCACCCTTCCACTCGCCGGTGCGGAAGCCGTGGAAGTTGCCGACGATGATGGCGAACGACATGAAGGCGGGATAGCCGACTGGGACGCCGAGGTCGCCCAGCCTCACCCAGCCCAGGGCGAAGAAGAAGACCGCGGCATCGTGCAGCAGTGCCATGGCGAGGGCGAGGGCCAGCGTGAGCCCGATGCCCGGCTTGGCAAGATGCCCCCAGGTCCTGTTCTTCGTGAGCTTGTAGGCGCAATAGCCGCAGGCGGAGAGCACGCCGCCCCAGAGGATAAGGCACGTGACGGCCCAGGCGACGGCCACTGGCGGGTTGCCGTAGGCCTTGGCCGCTGCCGCCACGGGTTCCGCGTAGCCCGACGCCACGGCCCAGCACGCGCACAGGATGCCGGAGGCAATGGCGACAAGGACTCCCATGAGCATCCTCGGCTTCTTCGCCGCCGCGGCGTCCAGCGGGGCATCCTCCCTCTTCAGGCTGCCCTCCTTGAGCGTGGCCGCGAGCCCCGCCTGGACGACCCCCACCACGCACACGCACACGCCGGTCAGGACCAGGGCGCCGTGGGCTGTCAGGATCTGCTCCGGGCTGAAGATGCCCATCGGAAGGAGCGACCCGGTGATGATCTGCGCGCCGTAGTTGAGCGCGTAGGCCAGCGACAGGCCGATGAAGGCGAAGCTCAGCCCCAGCGTCATCGAGCCCAGGCCCCACAGGAAGCCGAAGATGAGGATGGGGGCCAGCTTCGCCGGCTCCACACTCGCGTAGACGCCGAAGAAGTCCTCCACGAGCACCGGCCCGACCACCACGGGGAGCAGAATGGTCACAAAGAAGAAGAACGGCCCCCAGAGCACCTCCCAGGGCGTGTCCTTCCGGACGAACTTGCTGGGCAGGCCGAACGACCCGCCGCACGCCGCGCCGAGGAACAGGAAGAGAAAGCCGAGCCAGATTTCCATGCCGCCCGCTCCTTAATCAGAGGCCCCCGTGCGTGGCGCTCACGCCTGCGCGCGCAGCCGCGCGTGAATGCCCTTGAGCGCCGGGTACAACTGCTCGAAGGTCGTATACCACTCGGCGTATCGCGCCGTGAGCTTCGGGTCCGGCTCGTAGACGCGGCCCGGCCGGGCCACGTGGTCGTAGGCGTCCTGCTCGTCGCGGTAGAGGCCGACGCCGATGCCGGCGAGGATGGCCGCGCCGAGCGGCGTCGCCTCGTCAATCTCGGGCGTCTCGATCGGCTTGCCCGCCATGTCGGCCTTGTTCTGCATCGCGAAGCGGTTCTTCGTCCCGCCGCCCACGGCGACGAGCGATTCGGCCTTGAGGCCGAAGCCGCTCTCCAGGCCCTTGAGGATCTGGAAGAACTGGTAGCTGAGGCCCTCGACGACGGCGCGGACCATGTCGCCCTTCGTCACGATGTTGCGGAGGCCGACGAAGGCGCCTGACGACGCGGCGTCCACGATGGGGAAGCTGCTGCCCGACATGTGGGGGAGGAACACCGCGCCGTGGGCGCCGGGCGGCGAGGCGGCGGCCGCCGCCATCAGGTAATCCCAGTCAACTCCCCCCTCGGCCTCGGCCTTGCGCTTCTCCTCGGCGCCGAACTGGTCGCGGAACCATTCGAGCATTTCGGCGGCCACGGCCGAGCCCATCACCGCCCACATGTCGCGGGCCACGTGGGAGTCCACCCACGTGCCCATCTTGCACGCTTCCGTCGTGAGCACCGGCTCGGGGATGGCCGCGACAATGATGTCCCACGTGCCGAGCACCGAGAGCACGACGCCCGGCTTGAACGCCCCCGCGGGCAGCGCGCCGCAGAGGAAGTCGTGGCCGCCCAGCACCACGGGCGTGCCCTTGGGCAGGCCGGTCGCCTCGGCGGCCCTCGCGTGCACCTCGCCGAGAGTCGTGCCGCTGGGCCTCGGGCCGGCGAGCAGGCCGCCGTCAATGCCCGAGATTTCGAGCAACTCCTCCGAGTAGGTGCGCGTGCGCTGGTCGAGCAGGAGCGTGTTCGAGGCCATCGAGTAGTCGGTGGCGAACTCGCCGCAGAGCATGAAATTCACGAAATCCTCGATCAGGAGCCACTTGTGGGTCTTCTCGAGGATTTCGGGCTCGTGCTCGCGCATCCAGAGGATGCGGAGCGCCGAGTTGATGGCCCAGACGGGGTTGCCGCTGATCGAGAACTGCTTCTCGGCGCCGACGTGCTCGAGCCACCAGTCTTGCTGCGGCTTGGTGCGGGCGCAGTGCCAACTGATGAAGGGGTAGAGCCACTGGCCGTCGCGAGTCATCGGCACGCCGTCCATGCCCATGCCCGTGACGGCGACGCCGCGAATGGCGGCGGACTTGTCGAGCTTCGCGACGGCCTCCTTGAGGGCTTCGCAGGCGCCGCCCCAGATTTGCTCGGGCTTCCAGATCGCCCAGTCGGGATGAGCGGGGTCGGGGTTGAAGCGCTCGGTCGGGCGGCTGGCCTTGGCGACCGCGTTGCCCTTCAGATCGTAGACGACTGCCTTCAGGCTTGTTGAGCCGAGGTCAATGCCCACAAGGTAGTCCATGCCGTGCTCCTTGGCCGATCATGCAAGATGCGTGACCCGTGACGCGTGACGCGTGAGAAGAGCTAGAACAACACGGCTCCGAGTCACGCGTCACGGGTCACGCGTCATGAAAACGCCTCAATCGCTCCCGAATCGCTCCAGCCCTCCAGTTGAAGCGGATACCTGCCGTACGCGCGAATCGTGTTCCACATCGCCAGGTAGTTGCCGGGCTTCACCGACGAGTGGATGCTGTTCGAGGACGAGACGATGAGGCCGCCACCCTGCCCCGCGGCGCGAATGACGGCGAGGGTCTCCTCGACCACCTGCTTCTCGGTGCCGAAGGCGAGCGTCTGGGCGCAATTGACGTTGCCCTTCAGCGCGATGCGGCCGCCGTACTTCCGCTTGAACTCGGCCATGTCCAGCCCGCCCATCGGGTCAATCGGGTCCAGGCAGTCAATGTCCGTGTCGAGGATCATGTCGAGCACGGGGCGGATGTCGCCGTCGCTGTGCTTGATGACGGGCAGGCCGCACTCCCTGAACGCGCCCATCACGCGCTTGAGGCCGGGATACAGGAACTCGCGGAACATCGCGGGCGAGACGAACGGGCCGCTTGCCGACGCATAGTCGTCGCCCGTGAACACGAAGTCCACGCCCCGCTTCGCCACCTCCTTCGCCATCGCGATGTTCGCGTTGACTGAGATCTCGACCAGGCCGTGGATCAGCTCGGGCTCGGCCGCGAAGGCCATCATCAGGGCGTCGAAGCCGGCAAGGTAGCGGGGGATCGAGAACACGTCGTTCAGGTGCACGCCCACGGCCAGCTTGCCCTTGTAGCGACCGACGACCCGCTCGATGCTCGCGTAGCGCCCGGGGGCGTGAGGGTCGGGCGGGCGATACTTCCGCAGCGCGTCGAGCGTCTGGACCGGGTGCTCGACGGCGACGCCGTGCTCCTCGCCCGAGTCCTTCATCACCATGCCCCACTCGCTGCGCTGGAGGCCGGGGCCGAGCTTCTGCTTCTTGAAGTCGGGCGCCGTGAGGATGGCATCGAGGCCCATGCGGACGGTGAACTCCTCCATCGTCGAGCCCGGGCAGATGGCGTCGCGCACGTGGCGGTCAACGATCCACTCGAAGTGGGGGATGCGGTCGGGCTCCTGGCGGCGGAGGACGCACAGGACGCGTTCGGCGGAGGTCATCTGGCTCATGGGCGTGTGGCCACACGTCAGGATGCAGGCACGGCAACGCACGGGGCCGCCGCCCCGACGGGCGACGGCCCCAGCAGGATAGCTTCTCTGCCGCCGCGTGTCAACCGCACTCTCCTGCGGGGGTGCGTGTAATCTCCTTCGAGACAGGTGGCCGCGTTCTGAGCCTCCGAAGGAGGCGGAGGAATAAAGCCCACGGCGATGCTTTGGGAGCCGTGGGATGGTAGGCGCAAGAGGGCCCAGCCCCCGAAGCGGGGCGGTGGAACGATGGGATGGCCAAAGGGCTTCCG
>DATKZY010000208.1:0-29882 GCA_035527715.1 Planctomycetota bacterium
CCACTGCTTGGTGTCGCTGCCCGGCGCGAAGGCGTCGAGGTAGACCCAGGCCTCGACGGTGAGCTGCGGGGGGTCGAGTTCGGGCGAGTGGGGCACGGGGATGTAGCCGCTGTGCCCGTCGCACGCCATGGCCAGGCCCACCTTGCCCGGCACGGGGTGCGTGCCGCCCCCGGGGCCGTCCACCCAGCTCTGCCACGCGCGCCTTCCGTCGGCCGGCGGCCTGGGGCGAAGGGGCGGCGCCTCGTCGTCAATCAGCACCTCCTCCCTGCCGCCTGCGACGAGAGCTGTCCGGTCCCACACGGCGCGCCCGCCGACGTGGCTGAAGGCCACGCCCGCGATGGAGCGGGGCAGGAACGGCGTCCAGGCGAGCGGCAGCCGCAGCTCGTGCCATTGGCCGGGCCTGGGGAGGGGGCCCATCGGGCGTCCCCGCAGCGCGCCCTTGCCCCACACGGCGCGGAACCGCCAGTCGCGCCCGTCGTGGAGGCTCATGGCCAGCGTGGTCGGCGGGCCGGCCGGGTCGAGCCAGACCCACTGCGAGAGGTACGGCCTGTCGAGGGGGGGCGACAGGTGGGCCACGACCGGCTCGTCGAGCGCCAGGAGCGTGTGCGACCTGACGTCGTAGTGGGCGGGCGGCGGGGGCTGCGTGTGGGCCCTGGCGCCGCTGTGCCGGGGCTCGGCCACCCAGTCCCATTCGCCGCGGGTCGTGCCCCTGGGCGTCTCGTCCTCGATGAAGACCGTCTCCTTGCCCCCGGCCACCACGGCGGTGCGGTCCCACACGACGCGGCTGGAGCCCTGCTGGCAGAAGTTGATGCCGCACAGCGGCTTGTCGTGCAGGTTGACGAGGAACATGGGGATGCGGAGCTCGCGCCACTGCCCCTCGGGCAGCTCGGCCATCGGCCCCATCTCGCACGGCGGGACGATCCAGTTGGCGACCGGCTTGCCCCAGTAGGCGCGGTAGCCCCAGGCGTCGAGGCCCCCCGTGCCGCCGTTGAACTCCAGCAGCACGGAGCGCAGGTCCTTGCCGGGGCCGAGGTGCACCCACTGCGAGAGGTAGGCGCCCAACTGCCAGGCGACCCGCTGCCGCACGGGCTCGGACACGCCGAGTTGCGCCGCGCGCTCGAGGAGGCGTTCGCCCCGCATGCCGGGCTTGCCGCGCAGCGCCTCGACCGCGGTCTCGAGGAGCAACTGCTCCGCCGAGGGGCCTCGCGGGTGCCGCTCGATGAAGCCCCAGTAGCGCTCGAGCAACTCGTCCGGGGAGGCCGAGCGCATCTCCGCGTCCTGCTTGAACAGCTCCAGCGACACGGGGAGGTCGGGCAGCTCCTCGATGACGGTCGCGATGCCATCGCCTTGCGCCCGGGTGCGGGCATCCAGGTAGAGGGTGTCCTGGGGGGAGGCCGCGAGCTTGTCCTCGGGCCGCTCCCTGCCCCAGACGAAGAGGGGAGCGGAGCCCCCCCCGGAGGCCGCGCGGTCGTCCCAGGCCACGGCCCACAGGCCGATGCGGCGCCAGTCCTCCTCGGGCCGCAGAACGCCTTTCCAGGGGAGCGTGAGCTCGCAGGTATAGCACCGGTCGGCGGGGTCGTGCTGGAGGATGGCCCGCAGGCCCCGGGGAATGGGCGTGTCGCCGAGAGCGTGGAGCCGCAGCTTGCCGGCCCGGTCCAGGCCCAGCGCCCAGCGGTAGGCGCCCAGGTTCGTCTTCAGGCCGAGCTCGAGCCAGTCGCCGAACGCGGCCTCGGTGCCGCTCGCGCCGCCGGTCCAGGGCGTGGCCTCGAGGTCGCGGTAGCGGACGGCCACGTGCAGGTTCTCCTCGTCGTGGGCGACGTACAGGCTCCCGCGAGCGTCGCCCGCGTCGCTCAGCCGCACGACGTCCGTGCCCCCCGCGGCGAGCAGCGAGCCGCCGGGCGGCAGCGGCCGGGGGAGGCGATAGGCCACCTGCACCGGGCGGGCCCTCCGCTCCGTCGGCGACGCCGCTACGAAGCAGTGGAGCCCGGCGGGGTCGGTCGCCAGCACGGCGTCAGGCGTCCAGACGAACTGGTTGTTCCGCGCCTCGACCTCCGGGAGCAGTTGGGCGTCCAGGTGCGCGCCGTCCGCGCGGCGGAAGCTGTCCACTCGCACCACCGGGGCGCGCGCCGGCTGCGGCGTGGTGACCACGAAGATGCGGTCGGCCCCCTCGTGGTAGTGCAGCGGGTCGCCCACCGAGCCGAAGGCGGGCACCGGCGGGAGGCGACAGGCGGTCTCCTTGCCCGTTCGCAGGTCGAGCACGGTGAGCGTGCCCGCGCCGCTGGGGACCTCGTAGAGCCGGTCGCCGCGCCGCTCGCCCCAGGCCTTCCTGCGGACCAGGGCGCCGCCGCGCCGCACGAGCCAGTGCTTGTCGGGCTCCGCGTCGTAGCCCTTGTCCCAGTAGAGGTCAATCCACTGCTCGTCCACGGCCAGGCGCTGGATGCGCTTGGGGTCGAGGTGCTTCAGGTCCACCGGAAGGCTCCGCAGCGAGCCGTCGGCCAGGGAGTACTCGTGGAGCACCTTATCCTGGGTGATGAGGGCCACAGGCGGCACAGGCGCCCCCGCCTGTGAGACGGCGAGTTGGAGCGGCCAGGCCTGGCCCTCGCGCGGGAACGGCCGGGCGCCGAGGATCCACCCGTCGGACGCCCGCACGAGGAGCTCCGCCGCGCCCTCGCGCCAGCCGGAGAACCGGCTGGCGAACAGGTGGACCTGTCGCCCGTCCCACGCCAGGCGGTCCAGGGTGAAGTGCCCGCGGCCGAAGAGGTCGGCGAACGCGCGGCACCATACGACCTCGCCCGTGGCCAGGCGCACCATGGCGGCGTCCCGGCCCTGCTTCGGCCTGGCGAGGAGCAGATGCTCGCCGCAGAGCCGCCACTCGCGGATGTCGAAGGGCACCTCCGCCTGCCAGCGAAGGTCGCCCGCCAGGCCATCCAGGGCGACGACGCGGCGCGAGTAGAACAACAGCAGCAGCCCCTCCGCCCAGCCGGTGTCGCGGACTCCGCCCGGCACGGCCCGCCGCCAGTGCACGGCGCGCGTGGCGTCCCTGCTGACGCACTCGAGCACGCCCTGAGAGAGCAGATACACCCTGTCGGCCAGCTTAGAGCCGTCCGGCGGCACCCACAGGCTCGGGTCGGGCCGCCGCAGCGACCAGGCCCGCCGAAGGGGCACGTCCAGGGGTGTGCCCGGGGCCGCGTGTCGGGCGTCCTGCGCCGGCGCGAGGCGATCGGTGAGGGCGACCAGCTCGTCGCCGCGGACCACGAAGTCGCGCACGGGCTCCCTCGACCGCCATTCGCTCCGCTCGAGGGTGCGGCCCGTATCGGGGGCAATGCGGCACAGGGAGTCTCCCGACCGCAGCCACACCTCTCCGCCCGTCAGGATGGCCCTGCCCTCCATTCCCTCGGGGAAGCGGCGGTCCCACAGCAGGCGGCCGGTGGCCCCCTGCACGGCGACCAGGCGCTCCTCGTCCCGCAACAGCAGGGCGCCGCCGGCCACGCCGACCACCTGGTGCGAAGGCACGAACGGCACGTCCCACAGCACGGCCCCGGTGGCAGGGTCGAGGGCGAAGACGCCCGTGTAGTCGCGCGGGGCGAAGACCACCGCCTCGGCTTCGAGCCCGGGTTCCGGGTCTGGAGTTCCGGGCTTCGGGTTCGCGCAGCAGATCGGCGTGGCTCCCTGCCGCCGCACGGCGTCGCCGAGGTTCGGCCCCACCCGCATGCGCGGGTAGGCGCGCACCCACTCGACCAGGCCGTCGCGTGCGTCGCAGCGCGCCACGAAGCCCAGGTTTGTCGTGCAGTACACCGCCCCCCGATGCACCAGCGGCGCGTTGCCGAAGTGCGCCAGGTCCACCTGCTCCGCCGCCAGGCGCGGCGCGCCCCCCCCGCGCGGCAGCCCCACCGAGCACGAGGTGAGGAACCGCTGCCACAGCAGCGCCCCATCCGCGGCGTCCAGGCACACCAGCCACACGGGCGCCACCGGCGTCGGCGTGCCGCGCACGGCGAGCACGTAGACCCGGCCGTCTGCCACCGCGGGGTCGGTGATGGGCGAGAGGCTCTCCCACCAGGGCTTCGCCTGCGTGGACCAGGCGATGGCGCCCGTGTCGGCCTCGAAGGCGGCCAGCCCCGTCATCAGCCCCCGCGCCGCGTCCGCCCCCCAGCGCGTGACGACGAGTCCGTCGGCCACCGTGGGCGCGAACGGCCCGGGAATGGTCACCCACCGCCGCGGCGGCCCCGCCCCGTCGCCCGACGAGCCGTCGGGCACACGCCACCACAGCGGCGCGGACAGCTTGGCGCCGTAGCAGGCGAGCAGGCTCGGCCCCGCGACAAACAGCTTCTCCCCGGCAACCACCATCTGGCCCGCGGGCTCGGGCACCACCTCTGCCACCTCGGGCCGGCCACGGTAGGCGCCGCCGAGCGCCCAGGGCTGCGCCGGCGGCCTGACGACTGCGTGCCTGCGGGGCGCCAAGGCAGAGGAGGGCGGAGGAGCGGCCTTCCCGGCGTCCGCCTCCGGGGCGTGGTGCCGAAGCACCAGCGCCAGGCCCGCCTTGGCCTTGGCCCGCAGCGACGCGTCCGCCGCGTGGGCAAGGACGTCGCGGAACCCTCGCCAGGCGAGCCCTGCATCGCCGCGACGCAGCGCCTGCTCGGCAGACGCCAGGAGCGCGCCCTGCGTCGCCGCCGCCCAGGGGCACCGGCGCCAGAGGCCGAAGAGCGCCTCGGCATTGGGGATTGCCGCTCGCGGGTTGCGGGCGGAAACCGGGAATCGCCGCAGGGCCTCCCGCTGCTGGAGCTCGCGAAGGGGCGCCAGGGTGGCCGGCGGCAGGGCGAGAAGCTCCCTGTCCATCAGCGCCCACAGCGACGCCTGCGTGCCCCTGCCCATCGGCGCCAGGCCGTCGGTCCGCGCCGCCTCGGGCAGCAGGCCATGGACGACGGTGGCGTCGAGTGCCGCGCGCGTGGCTTCCCAGCGCGTCTCGAGGGCCCAGCGCCTGGGGAACTCCGGCTCCTCGCTCACCCGCTCCCGGGTCAGCTCGCGGAGGAGCGAGGCGACCCGTCCGTCCACCCGTTCGGCAGCCAACTCGTCGAGGCGCCGCACGGCCTCATCGCGCCGGCCCGCGGCGAGCAACAGCTCGGCCTCCTGGGTGCGCCACCAGGCCGTGCGGCCCACGATGCCCTCGAGGCGCTCGAGGGCCTGCGCGGCCTCCCAGAAGCGGCTGTTCTCCAGCGCCAGGCCCAGTGCGGTCCGCCAGGCAAGCTCGACGGACGGATGGCTGTCGAGGAGGTGGCCCGCGCGGTGCAGGGCCAGCAGGCGGCCGACCGCATAGTGCGCCCAGTCCTCGGCGCCCTCGATCTCGCCGCGCGCGTCGCCGACCGCCGTGAGGATCTTGTGCAACGCGGCCACCGCGGGTTCCAGTGCGCCGGGGAACTCCTCCGCGATGCGCCGCAAGTAGTGGTTCGCCCGTCCCCGGCAGCCGGCCGCCGCGAGCCGGTCCGCGATCTCGCCGTAGGCGGCCCTGCGCCGCTCGGCGTCGCCGGGGTAACGCTTCACCAGCTCCTCGAGCAGGTGGATGAGGCGAAGCGAGAGGAGCTGGTCGCGCACCCGCTTGTCCTTCGTCGCCTGCTGGAGCTCGTCGGTCCAGCGCTTCTTGTTCGCCTCAACCGTTGCCTGCCAGCTCTCCTTCCACTCGATCCGGGGCTCCGCCGGCTCGAGCCCCACCTGGTCCAGCGGGCGCAACGCCTCCGCCGCCCGCGACCGCACCGCGGCCAGACCGAGCGCGAGACTGAGGACCAGGCGAATGTCCAGAACGCGCCTCACGGGGCATCCCCGGGCAGCAGGGACTTCTTCGGCACCAACAACTCCGCCGGGCGACGGGCCAGGTAGGGCGGAACGTTGTACAGCTCGACCACGCACCGCAGGCTCGACAGCGACAGGCTCCACACGGCGCCGCGATGCTCGGGGGGCACGGCCACCGACACCTGGTCGCCGGCCCGCACCTCCTTGTCCTCGAGAAGCACCTTTCCCCCGGGGGCGCGAAGCACGAGATGGGTCTTCGCCTGCCCGATGCTGGGGAACCCGAGCACGAAGTGCTCAACACTTCTGGGCACGTAGAAGTAGAGGGGCTGGTTGAGCCGCGGGAGCCAGAGGCGGAACTCCTTGCGGCGCGGCTGGCCGGGCTCGTCGGCGCGTCCCGCCCACACCGAGAGGGGGCGCGGAGCGAAGCCCAGCTCCGCCGTCTTCCAGTAGCCCGTCCCTGGGTCGAGGCCGTAGGCGCCATCGGTGGGGAGCGTTGCTTCCATTGCCGCGGCTTTGCCCTTCTCCGCCTTGATGTCGCCCTCCGCTACGGGCAGCTCGTCGCCATCCCGCCGCAACACCCAGTGCCCGTCCACCGTGTGCCCCGCGTCGAATGGGGTGAAGGCGAGGCTCAGGCGCTCGTCCTTCCTGCCCAGGAAGTGGTGCGTGCCCGATTCCACGCACAGCGGCGAGCGGGACACCTCGCCCCACGCCTTCACGGCCTCGGGGCGATGCGCCGCAAGGGGAACCAGCTTCTCGCTCCACGGCTGCCGCTCGATCTCGACGGCTGCCAGGCCCTCGAAGCACTTCAGGTCGGCGGCGAAGCACTGAGCCATCTCCTCCGCCGACGGGATGTCGGTTCGCTCCGTCTTCCACGCCTCGACTTGCTTGGGATCCACGTCTTTGATCTTCAGCAGGGCGGCGAAGCGGTGCTTGAACCACTCGCTGGAGAGGAGGGGATAGGCGTGGATCAGCCCGGTGTCCATGAGCCGCCGGCTGAAGACGATCAGCTCCCTCGCCGATTGCTTCGCCTCGTCGGGCTGGCCGTCCCGCGCCGCGCGGTCGTAGTCGAGGCTGAGCCGCAGCCAGTGGAGATACATCGCCACGCGGTCGAGCCGCGCCCGCACCGCCGCATCCTTCTCCAGGCGATATGCTTCCTGGAGGTCGAGGAGTGCGAGCTTGAGGCCGCGGGCGGCGAAGCGCTCGCCACTCGCCCAGCGCTCGTAGAGGCGCCGCATCGGCCCCGCCGCCCCGCCGAAGGCCCGCGTGCAGAAGTCGCTCACGAGCGCCTTCGCGTCACGCTCGGGGTCCCACATCAGCTTCGAGGCCACCCAGTAGCCCAACCCGTTCGGCCCCCAGTTGCACGACGACTCGGCGTCGTAGGTCGAAAGCCCCAGGTCGCGGTAGTGGCGAATCGAGTCGGCCAGCTCGTAGACCCGGCTCCCCTTGGCCTTGCCCGGCATATCCCAGTCCCACGGGTAGACGCTGAAGTAGTCGTAGACGCCGAGCCTCGCGCCCAGCTTGCGGAAGGCCGTGACCTGCTCGTCGAAGGAGAGCTTGGTGTAGCGGAAGCCGGTCGTGACCTGCACGTAGACGCCTGGGGCGAACGGCTCGCGCGGCGGCTCGCAGTGAAAGGCGTAGGCGTAGAGGCCCACCCACTTGTCGGGGAACTCCTTCCTCACGGCCTTGGCCACATTGCTCGCCAGGAGGAACGCGCGGTCGCTCACGGAGCCGAGGGCGGCGCAGCGCTCGCACTCGCAGTAGCCGCGCCCGTCGTTGGGGTCCACCGACACCATGTTCCGCTGCGGCTCGCGGCGGAAGCGGGCGAGGACGCCCTCGATGACCCGCTTCTCGGCCTCGGGGTTGCTCGTGCACAGTTGCATCGGCTTGCGTTCGCCCTTGACAAGGCCGAACCACTCGGGGTGCTTCTCGAACTCGCGGGCGGGCACGTAGCGCTCCCAGGCGTGGCCGCAATCGGTCTGGAATGCCCCGAGCTGGCGGTTGTGCTTCATCCAGGCCGTGTAGTCGTCGGCCAGCTTCTTCGTCCGCGGCCCCCAGCCGTACCATACCCGCCGATACCCGAACGCCGGCGTCTGGCGGAGGTTCACCGACACGCTCAAGCTCGGCAGCTTCGGAGCCACAGTCCACACGGGGTCGGGGAAATACCATCGGCAGCCGATGTGCTCGAGGAACGCATAGGCCGCATGCTGAAGGCCCAGATCCGTATTGGCCAGGAGCGACAGCCGGCCCGGCTCGCTCCGCACGACGAAGCCCTCAGGCCCCAGCGACGCCGCTCCGGCGCCGAGCACGATGGCCTTCTCCGAGCCGGGCGTGGCGCCGATGGGGACAGTGGCCCCCGTGACCTCGCGGAGCCAGTGCTGAAGCTCCTGGGCCAGCGCCTCTCGCGCGGCGTTTGTCTCCCCCTCGATCAGGATATGGCACCGCGGCCCGCCGTTCTCAGCGATGGAGAAGAGCGTTGGCTGGCGCGCGGTCGGGGCGCAGCCCGAAAGAGCCACGGCTCCAGAGAGGAGGGCGAGAAACCGTTTCACCTGCAGTTACCTCGAAGCCTACTTGAGCGCGTTCTGGAGCGCAATGATCTGGTCGGCCACGGCGCGGCGGAGGGCGTCGAAGCCGCCCAGGGCCGCCGCCTTCTCGGGGTCGAGCAGGTCGAAGCCGTCGGCGGGGAACTTCGCTCCGCCGCTCGTGTAGGCCGACCAGTCGTCCTGGATGCCGGCGGCAAGCTTTGCCAGAAGCTCCTCGGCCTGCCTTCGCTCGGCCTCGGCCTTCCCCGCCTTCTTCGCCCCGGCCACGAGGGCCTCGAGCTTGCACACGTACTTCAGGTCGTCTATCCCCTCGCGCGAGCGCTCGTAGTCGAGGGTGGGATACACGATGTCGTCGTGGGTGCGGACGACGGAGCCGCGCTCGTTCCGAAGGTTGTAGTACCACTCGACCTTGCCCCGCACGCCGTGCCTGGCCATCTTCCAGAAGAAGAAGCCGAAGGGGAAGCGGCCGGTGCCGGCGTTGACGAACCAGGGGATCGCCCCGGTCTTCTGCTGAAGCTCCTCGAGAAACGCCTTGTTGATCAGGGTGCGGCCCTTGTTGTGGTGGTCAATGCCGTCCCAGCCGTTGTTGAACGTGGCGACGTTCAGGTAGGGAGCCATCGCCATGACTTCCATGTAGCCGTTCATGTCGCTGGTCGTGGCCATCTCGGGCAGCTCCTCCCACGCGAAGCGGGCGAGGTTCTCGGCGATCTTGATCCCCTCGATCCCCTTGTTCGTCAACTCGTCGCCGATGCTGAAGAGGACGGGGATGCCGCCCTTCTGGGCCTCGGCGTGGAGGAGCTTCATCGTCTTGATGTACTTCTGCTGCCAGCGCCGGTTCGTCTCGTTGCCGTAGCCGGCCAGCTCGCTGAGCTGGAGGTTCATCGGCGTGGCGAAGTAGAGCGGGGCGGGGTAGCCGGCCTTCTTGTAGGCCGCGATGAACTCGCCAAACTCCTTCGTGTCGGCGTCGTGGACGGGCAGGCGGAAATTGTAGAGGGGCGCCACGCAGGTCATCCCGTGCCGCCGCATGTCCGCCAGGTGCACCGACAGCTCCTTGGGATCCTTCGGGCTGGAGTAGTTGTAGCCCAGGGCAAACGGCGGGTCCTCGAGCGCGATGGGCAGCACCTCGAGCACGACGGCGATGGAGCCCACGGCTCCCTCCTTCGCCGTCACCTTCACCTCGCCCTTGTAGGTGCCGGGCTTCGCGTCTCGCGGCACGTGGATGGTGCACCAGAAGTACTCGGTGCTCTGCGCCGCCATGTTCCACTTGCGGCCCAGCTCCATCAGGATGTCGCGGCCCTCGCCCAGGAAGTGCTCGACGGAGGTCACGACGACGTTCTCGACTGGGATGCTGGCGCCGCCCTCGCCCTTCAGGTCGCTGGCATTGATGAAGACCTGCTCGAGCGTCTGCTTGGGCCGCAGGAGGAAGCTGAACGGCTCGTACTCACCGGGGCAGGCGAAGAGCCGGGCCTCGCGGACCGCCCCCTCCGCCGCGCGCTGCACCGTGACCGAGCCCGGCGCCTTGTAGCTCACGGTCTTGCCGTCCGAGGTCCTGATCGTGACCTCCTGCGGGCCCGCATACGTCACGGGCCGCGCCGCCAGCGGCTTCTGCTCCGCCTTGGGGTTCTCGTTGTAGTCGGTCACGAACAGGTCCAGCTCGGCTCCCGCTGCCGACCCCGCCACGAGCATGAGGCACAGAAGCAATCGGTTCATCGCTCACTCCTCGAGCTTTCCGCCGACGGGGACAAGGCTCATGTCGTCGAGCCAGATCGTACCTTCGCCGATGTGATAAAGGTAGACGTTGAAGGTCTTGGCGCCCTTCTCGGGCTTGCCGATGGCGGTGTACTCCTTCCACTCGGGGCCGAACTTCTGGCGGAGCTGGCCTGTGGCGCCCGACTCGAAGTTGACGAAGAGCAGGTTGTCGCCCTCGCCCTTGGCCCAGAAGGTGAGCCTGTATTCGGTGGCTCCCGGGACGGCGGGGAGCTTGGGGGTCATGAGGCCGATGCGCCCCTTCTTGCCCGTGCAGCGGATGCGGGCGGAGAACTTGCCGCCGTGGACGCTTTCGGGCTTCTCCTCCCACATGTTCTCGTAGTCGCCGCCCCAGCTCCAGCCGCCCCACCAGAGCCAGCGCGAGCGGTCCTTCGCCGAGTTCCTGTTCACCTGCTCGAACCCGCCGTTCTGGATGAAGTTCAGCGGCGGGTCGGTGACGGAGAGCGACTTCGATTCGTAGGTGCCCGCGAGGCGTGCCTCGAGCATCTTCTTGCGCTTCTCGTAGGCGGCGTCGCCCAGCAACCCGTCGGCCTTCTGCTTCTCGACGGCCTTGAGCGCGGCCTCGACGCGTTCCTTGGGCCACAGCTCCTTCGTCAGGGCGTCCTTGTCCTCCTTCTCGCCGGCGCGCGCCCCCACGCCGAGCGCCACGGCGACCAGGCCGGCCAGAGCGAAATGGATTCCCCTCATCGTGTGCCTCCTGCAAGCCTGTCGAATCCAGCTCATCCCACACCCCCATCCTATTACCACAATTGCGGCAGTGTGATCAAGTGGGGGAGGGCCAGACTCATTCGCCCCCTTTCCATTTGCCATCGCTTGGCCTTTCGGTACAATGCAGCGGAACGCCCGTGCGACCGCAACGTCTCGCCCACCTTTGGGGGCAAGGCAAGCCATGAGAATCACCCGCTGCCCGGCGAATCCCATCGTGACGCCGGGGCTGTTCCCCTGGCGGATGTCGAATGTCTTCAACCCCGGCGCCCTGCACGACGACGGCAGGTTCTACCTGTACGAGCGGGCGGCCGGCGGCCTGAGGCCGTTCCACTGCTACGTCGGGATGCTCGAGAGCGACGACGGGGTGCACTTCCGCCACGTCTCCGACCAGCCCGTCTTCACCCCCGAGATGGCGGGCAGCAAGCTCGGGAGCGTCCAGGACCCGCGCGTCGTGAAGATCGGCGACACCTACTACATGACCTACGCCTTCCGCCCCTACTCCTGGTGCTGCAATCCCACGGGACTCGGCGTGCCCGAGTCGTACCTGCCCGAGTTCCCAGGCACCCGCTTCACGCCCGAGGAGAACCAGACGCGCTCCGGCATCGCCGTGTCGCGCGACCGCGTGCACTGGGAGCACTTTGCCTGGGCCACGCCGCCCGAGATGGACGACCGCGACGTGATTCTGTTCCCCGAGAAGATCGGCGGCCGCTTCGCCCTGCTGCGGCGGCCCCTCAAGTTCGTCGGCACCGACACGGGGCACGGGGCCGACCTGCCCGCCATCCGCATCAGCTTCTCCGACGACCTGCGGACCTGGACTGCGCCCGAGGCCGTCGCCCTGCCCGAGCAGCCGTGGGAGGGCAACCGCATCGGCGGCGCCGCCCCGCCCATCCGCACGGAGGCCGGCTGGCTCGTCCTCTACCACGGCGTCGAGGACCTCTACCCGCCCACGCGCCGCGTCTGCTACCGCGTCGGGGCCATGCTCCTCGACCTGGCCGACCCCCGCAAAGTCCTCGCCCGCACCTCACGCTTCCTCATGGAGCCCGAGGCCTACTACGAGAAGTTCGGCCTCCTCATCCCCAACGTCATCTTCCCCACGGGCAACGTCGTCAAGGACGGCTTGCTCTGGCTCTACTACGGCGTGTGCGACACCGCCATCGCCCTGGCCACCGTGCCCCTCGACGAGCTGGTCGAGCACCTGCTCAGGGAGCGCCCATAGCCTCGACTCGCCGTTTGGCGATTCTCGGGCATCCGGCTCAGAGTCGCACGGGGTTCTCCATTTCCGGCGCCCCCATTTGGCCATTCTCGCCCTTCCGGCTCAGAGTCGCACGGCTTTCTCGGTTTCCCGACTCGAGAATCGGCGATTCTCGGCGTTTCTGCCCAGAGTCGCACAGACTCGCCAGAGTCGACCGCTTCTTCGCGCGGGGCAAGCGATGTGCCAGTCACAAATGGCGCAAGCGATGCTTGACACGCGCTCAGCCGTCCTGTAGGATGGCCCGCGTGGTGTGAGGAAAGAGGATGGACCAGACATGATTGCGAAGACCGTGAAATCAGCGCTCAGAGACATCGCCAAGCGCATGCCTCCGACAGCCACGTACAGCGATGCGATGTACGAACTCTACGTCCGCATGAAGATCGCGAAGGGCCGACAGGCAGCAGACGAAGGGCGTGTCGTCTCCCACGAGGATGCGCGACGCAGGCTGAAGGTATGAGCCGCATCGTCTGGACCGACCCCGCCTTGAAGGACCTGGAGGGCATTCGCGCCTACATCGCGCGGGATTCCGAGTTCTACGCCAGCGCGCTTGTGCTGGACATCGTCGAGGCAGTGGAACGCCTCGCCCGATTTCCCCGCCTGGGCCGGTTCGTGCCCGAACTCCACGACGGGCACACACGCGAGATGCTGGTGGGCAACTACCGGGTCGCATACGATGTCGTCGGGGACGCGGTCCGGATCCTCACCGTCCTCCACGGCGCGCGTCAGTTCCCTCTGTCGTGAGCATGTGACACCGATTCTCCCCTACGGCGTGTGCGACACCGCCATCGCCCTGGCCACCGTGCCCCTCGACGAGTTGGTCGAGCACGTGCTCGCTGACTTCAGATGACATGATCAATCTCCCCGCGTGCGGATTTGATCATCTGAAGTCCTTGGAAGTATTTCTGTAAGCAGCTATCGGCCAATGACTTATGGCCCCACCGCGGCCCTCGCCGCCCCGCTTCAGATGATCAGCTCGCGCGCCCCGCGGCTGGCGTACACCGCCACTACGCCGCCAATCCCCCCGCCCCTGGGTTTGGCACCCTGTAGGCCCGGACCTCATCTGCGTAAGACCCCTCTGTTCCGATACTTGTGGCGTTCCTGGAGCACCCGCGCCCGTGCGATAGGGTGCCAACTGCCCGCGGCAGCCGACCACTCTTGACCGCCAAGACGCCAAGGCCGCCAAGAAGTGCGAAGAGGGGCCCACATCTGGGTGTCACATCCTTAGGGCTTGTTGCCCAAATGCGTGCACAGGGGGAGTTGACTCGTAGTGGGGCCTTCAGGCCGTACGAACACGGGCTGAAGCCCGCACTACCAACCGGCCCGTCCCCTTGCTGGATTGGGGCAGCATGAAGAAGTAGATCAATGGCGCCGTATCCGCCGCTTGGCTTCTTCGTGCGGGATGCCCTTGCCCTCCTCGATCTTGGTGTCCGCGCGCTCGCACTTCGCACGAATGTAGAGCGCATGCATGATATCGTCCATCGTCGCGTCCGCCGGCAGCGAGTCGATCACCTGTCTGGCAACATCCTTCACAGCCGCCATGCTCCTGCTCCTGACGAAGGCCACGACCCCACTATAGCGTCCTCGCCCACGATTTCAAAAGGCGCCGGCCACCGCGCTCAACCCGCGGCAGGTCGCTTGACATCAGCGATCTCGCGCGATAGCATGGCGGCCTGTTGCCGCGGTGTCGGAAAGGATGGGGATAGAGCATGGGACACGTGAGGAGCCCACACGGACAGACACGGACGAACACGGACGGAGAGCGCCCTACGTCTGAGGCATCAGTCCGTGTTGGTCCGTGTCAGTCCGTGGCGTCCGTCGGAATGGACCCTCAGGCTCTCACCCGCAGGCATTTCCTCGCCGCGACCGGCGCTGCACTGGCCGCGCCCGCGCTCGGCGGCGAGACGCCAAAGGAGAGCGACCGCATGGACCTGCCGCTCGTGGACTGGCACGTGCATCTCGATAACAGCACGATTGACAAGGTGCTGGAGATCGCCCGCGAACGCGGCGTGACCTTCGGCATCGTCGAGCACGCCGGTACGAAGGAGAACAAGTACCCCGTCGTCCTCAGCAACGACGAGGAGCTGGGTCGCTACCTCGCCATGCTCGAAGGCAAAGGCGTCTATCGCGGCGTCCAGGCCGAGTGGCTCGACTGGTCGAGCTGCTTCTCCCGCGAGGCCCTCGCCCGCCTCGACTACGTGCTGATGGACGCGATGACCTACCCCGGCAAGGGTGGCGAGCGGGTGAAGCTCTGGGAGAAGGGGGTCGAGGAGCGGGTCGAGATGGGCGACAAGCAGGCGTTCATGGACCGCTTCGTCGCCTTCCACGTCGAGCTGATCGAGAAGCAGCCGATTGACATCCTGGGCAACGTCTCGTGGCTCCCCGGCCCGCTGGCGGGCGACTTCGAGGCGTTCTGGACGGAGCGGCGGATTGGGCGCGTAATCGTCGCGGCGGCGAAGCAGAAGGTCGCCATCGAGATCAGCTCGGGCTTCCGCCTGCCGACGCTCCGCTTCCTGAAGCTCGCCAAGGCGGCGGGCGTGAAGTTCGCCTTCGGCACCAACGGCCGCTACCCGAACATGGGCGGGCTCGACTACTCGCTGCGAATGGCCAAGGAGCTTGGCCTGACTAAGGCCGACCTGTTCGCCCCCGCCCCCGACGGCCAGAAGGCGGTGCAGCGGAAGAAGGCCCAGGCGTAGCCCCGGGGACTGTGTGGACAGGATGGACACGATGGACGGGGGCCGCGGCGCCTTCTGTCCATGAAGTCCACGTTGTCCACGATGTCCACACATGCCCTTCTGCGGCAGCCGCCCGCGCTTGCGCGGGGGGCTCGTCTTGTGCTTTATATTGGGACAGCGCTGCGTGCGGTCACACGCGGCCCGCTTGCAGGCCTAAGGAGAGTACAGTGACAAGGCGCTCGATGGTTGTGTGGGGAATCGCGCTCGGGGTGCTTGCCGCGTTCTGGGGGTTGCCGCCCGCCTTCGGCGAGGACGAGGCCGCGACGGCGAGGGCCATCCTCCAGGCGGCGGGGGTGAAGACGGGGCTGGCGTTTCACATCGGCTGCGGGCGCGCCGAGGCGCCCGGCCTCACCGCGGCGCTCGCCGAGCAGGGCCTGGTCGTGCATGGCCTGGCGATTGACGATGCCGCGGCCGACCGGGCACGAAAGGCCATCGAGGCGAAGAACCTCGCCGGCCGCGCGATGGTCGAGCGCGTGGCCCTCAAGCCGCTGCCCTATCTCAGCGATCTGGCGAATCTCGTGGTCGTCGAGGACATGGCGGCCCTCGCCGCCGCGGGCGTGACCCGCGACGAACTGCTCCGCGTCCTCGCCCCCGGCGGCGCGCTCTGCGTGCTCGAAGGCGGCAAGTGGGCGAAAACCGGCAAGCCTCGGCCCAAGGAAATGGACGACTGGACCCACCCCCAGCACGGCCCCGACGGCAACATGGTCTCGGCAGACACGGCGTTCAAGTTCCCCATCGGCTTCCGCTGGATTGACGGCGTGCCGATGAACCTGGTGCGCTGGGCGGGCGTGCGGGGCTGGGTGGTGGCCAACGGCCGCTGCTTCACCCTCAGCTCCACGCAGCTCGAGAACATCGGCCTCCGCGAGAAGCCGCACTACCTCGCCGCCCGTGACGCCTGGAACGGCCTGCCGCTCTGGAAGATCAACTGCGAGACGACCGACGACGGCTCCTACCTCACCTGGGTGAACGCCGGGCCGCTCGCGGCCGACGACGCCCGCGTCTACGCCCTGAAGAAGGACAAGGTGATCGCCGTCAACGCGGCCACGGGCGAGATCGCCTACACTTGCCCGAACAAGTTCCCCGCCTACCGTATCCTGGTGACCGATGGCCTGCTCGTCTGCTCGTGCTGGCAGGAGCGCGACTTCTCACAGGCGCCGTGGCACAGCTTCAGCAAGCCGAAGGACCCCAAGAAGGACAAGGCGCGCCCCTCGCTCTGGTCCACCTGGATTGCCAAGGGCGGCGCAGGCATGGTCGAGGCCTACGACGCGGCCACGGGCGCGGCCAAGTGGTCGCTGCCCTTCGCCGCCGAGATGATGGTCGCGGCCGACGGCGTGCTCTATTGCACCGTGCAGGTCGGCAACCCGCCCACCGAGCATCAGCTCGTGGCGGTGGACCTCAAGGACGGAAAGGAGCGCTGGCGCGTCTCCAGCAGCAAGTTCGGCCCCGAGGCCGACTTCCAGCTCAACGTGGCCGGCCCCGGCTACGTGGTCGTTGCCCGCCGCAAGGCCAACGCCATCCTGGCCTTCTCCGCAAAGGACGGCAAGCTGCTGTGGCAGACCGCGTCGGGCGCGCACTGGACGCCCGTGGTGGACGGCCTGCTCTGGTGCGGTGGGAAGAAGCACGACCCGCTCACGGGCGAGGTGAAAGGCAATCTCGCCCACGGCATCGGCGGCCAGGGCTGCACGCCTTCGACCATCGTCAACGGCGTGCTCACGCAGAGCCGCGGCTGCAGCTACGTGCAGCTCCCGCCCGACAACGACCCGGCCAAGGGCAAGGCCGAAGGCTTCCGGTACACCGGCGCGCGCGGCGGCTGCATGGAGGGCATGGTCCCCGCCAACGGGATGTTCTACACGGCGCAGAACAACTGCGGCTGCGCGCCGGGCCACGTCTATGGCTTCCTCGCCGTCGGCCCCTCGGGCGAGTGGCCGAAGGCCGATGACTTCGCGAGGCCGCGCTCGGTCGAGAAAGGCCCCGCCTTCGGCGCCGTCGAGGAGGCATCGGTCGCCGTGACCGACTGGCCGCTCTTCCTCCACGACGCGCAGCGCTCGAGCGGCTCGGCTGCCACGCTCCCCGAGGAGGGCCTCAAGGTGGCCTGGAATGTCCACGCCGCCTCGCCCGGCGAGGGCCTGCTCGGCACCACGTGGCGCTCGCGCCTCGAATCGCCCCTGAGCGCGCCCGCCGCCGCCTACGGCCTCGTCTTCGCCGCCAGGACGGATGCCGGCCAGGTCGTCGCCCTCGACGCGGCGACGGGCAAGCAGGTCTGGTGCACCACGGCCGGCGGTCGCATTGACACGCCCCCGACACTCCACCGCGGCCTCGCCGTCTTCGGCTGCCACGACGGCTACGTCTACGCCCTCCGCGCGAAGGACGGCGTGCTCGCGTGGCGCACCCGCGTCGCCCCGTGGGAGCGGCGGATGGTGGCCTACGGCCAGGTCGAATCGGTCTGGCCCGCCGTCGGCACGGTGCTCGTCCACGACGGCGTGCTCTACGCGAATGCGGGCCGCACCTCGGAGTCCGACGGCGGCATCGCGGTCGTCGCCCTCGACCCCGCCACGGGCAATACCCTCTGGGGCGGCGCCGTGGCCCCGGGACCGCTCCGCCAGAACGACCTGCTGCGTGTGAGCGACGGCAAGGTCCTGTGGCAGCACGTGCCCCTTGACCCGAAGACGGGCGCCGCCGACCTCAAGGCCCCCGTGCCCAAGGGCGCGTCCCAGGGCGGCCTGCTCGACGGCACCTGGACCCGTCTCGGCAAGCGCCGAGCGGGTAACGCCTTCACGTGCGATGCCGTGCGAGCCGACCTGTTGGCCTGGAACGACGCCCTCATCGTCAGCCCCTCCGCCGCCTCGCCCCGCGCGCCGAAGAGGCCGGCCACCGAGCTGGAGGAGAAGCCCGCGCCGCAGCAGGGGTGGAAGGTCAGCCTCGGCGGCGGCTACCGGGTCGAGGCCATCGCGCTCGCCGGCAATGCCGCCCTCTTCGCGGGCAGCGTCAAGGACGCCGCGCCGGACAAGCCCAGCGGCTTCCTCTGGATCGCCTCGGCCGCCGATGGCAAGAAGCTGGCGGAGTTCCCGCTCGGCTCGCCACCCACCTTTGCCGGCATCGCGGTCGCGGCCGACCGCATCTTCGTGTCGCTTCAGGACGGCTCGCTCGTCTGCTTCGGCAAGTGAACAGGAGAGTGGCAATGCTCGTCTCAGGAACAGGTGTCGTGGTGCTCGCGGTGGGCCTGGTCGCGTGCGTCGTCGCGGCGGGCGAGCCGGCTCCGCCGCCGAGGGCGGGCAGGCTCTCGATTGGCTGGGCGGCCGCCGACATTACGCCGCCCGAGCCTGTGGCCCTGTGCGGCCAGTTCCAGATTCGCGTCTCGAGGCGGGTGAACGACCCGCTCTCCGCCACCGCTCTCGCCATCGAGGCGCGAGATGAGAACGGCGTGCTCGACCAGGCCGTGCTCGTCTCCACCGACGTCGTGGCCCTCCGCAGGCGAGACCTGGAGCGTGTGCGGGAGCTGGTGAAGCCGCGCGCGCCCGACCTCGACCCCGCCAAGATCCTCATCGGCGCCACCCACACCCACACCGCCCCCGTCCTCGTGGACGCCCGGGAGGAGGGCTATCACCCCCACGACATCATGCCCACCTTCGTCTACCGCGTGCCCGAGAAGGGCGTGATGCAGCCGCGCGACTACGCCGAGCTGTTCGCGGCCCGCGTGGCCGACGCCGTGGTCGAGGCCTGGAAGGGCCGCAAGCCCGGCGGCGTGAGCTGGTCGCTCGCCTACGCCGTCGTCGGCCACAACCGCCGCGCCCACTACTCCAACGGCCGCTCGCAGATGTACGGCGCGACCGACCGCCCCGACTTCGACACCTTCGAGAGCACCTTCGACCCCGGCGTCGAGCTGCTCTTCACGTGGGACGCCGAGCAGAAGCTCACGGGCGTCGTCGTCAACCTCGCCTGCACGTCGCAGGAGGTGGAGAGCGCCGACTACGTGTCGGCCGACTTCTGGCACGACGCGCGGCTGGAGCTGCGCAAGCGCCACGGCGAGGGGCTCTTCGTCCTGCCCCAGTGCAGCGCCGCGGGCGACCAGTCGCCGCACCTGCTCTTCCGCAAGCAGGCCGAGGCCACGCTGCGGAAGCGAAGGGGCAACCTGTCGCCCCGCCAGGAGATCGGCCGGCGCATCGCTACAGCAGTCGCCGACGGCCTCGAGCTGGCCAAGGGCGACATCCGCACCGAACTCCCCTTCGCCCACAAGATGCAGATGATCCCCCTCCCCGTCCGCAAGGTCACCAAGCAGGAGTACGAGGCCGCCAAGAAGGGCTACGAAGGCCTCGAGGCCAGGGGTCTCGACAAGCTCGACTCGCCCAGCTACATCCGCTGGCGGCTCAACAAGAACATCGCTGCACGCTTCGAGATCCAGGACGAGCAGAACGTCTACCAGACCGAGGTCCACACCATGCGGCTGGGCGACATCGCCTTCGCGACCAACCCGTTCGAGCTCTACATTGACTATGGCCTCCGCATGAAGGCCCGCAGCCCGGCCGAGCAGACCTTTGTCGTGCAGTGCGCCTGCGACGCCTTGGCCTACCTGCCCACCGAGCGGGGCGTGGCGGGCGGCCACTACAGCGCCGAGATCATGAGCAACATCGTCGGCCCCGAGGGCGGCCGGGTCCTCGTCGAGCGCACCGTCGAGTCCCTCAAGGCCATGTGGCGGTAAGGTTCCACACTGGAGCTTCCTGAAGGAGCCTGACATGGAGGCGAGCACGACGCCGAACCAATCCACCACACCGATAGCCGACATGCAGAAAGCCGCGGTGGCGCAGATGCAATCCATAGCGGCAGGGACGAGCAGGATCATCGCGGCTACCCAGGCCCGTCTGGAGCCTCTGCCTCAGGAACTGAAGGACGGGCTCGACAGGGTCGGGCGGATGTTCGTATGGCAGTTCGGTTTTGGGATCGGTCTTCTTGCTGCTTCGGTTCTCTTCTATCTGCTCCGGTATGAGGTGCTGACGTATATCTTTGGCTCGACGGGCGGCCTGACCCTTGTCACAACCTTCCTCAAGACACCGCCCCTTCAACTTCAGAAGAACCGGATTGACCTCTCGCAATGGACGATCGCATACTTCAACTGGCTCAACACCCTAATCGCCACCTCAGGGGTCGTTGTGGCCATGCAGGGGGCGGGCAGCCTCACATGGGAGATCTTCAGAGACGCCCACACCTTTCTGCTCTCCACGACCGAGCGAACCCTCAGGATCATAGACGAGGCCTGTGAGTTCAGCGAGGCGCCCCCTGAGCAAAGGGAGAACGGCCCAAATGAGGAACCCCCAGGAAAGCAGTGAAATGGCTCAACAGAACGTAACGGGCTCGGGCCCGCAAGGAGAAGGCAACTCTGATGCCAGAACATGCTTCCGGCTGGATCGAGGAGCACATGAGTACGGCGTGGTGGATTGGCGTGTTGGTCTTCGCAATGGTGGGATCAAGCGCCCGCGCCGGAGCCGCGGATGCGCCGTTGCCCGGAAAGCGCGGCGACTACAGGGGCTATGTGCGGCATGACTTGGTGGTGGACGGCTGCCAGACCATCGTGGTCGTGCCCAAGGAGCCGGCCGCGGGCAAGCCGTGGGTGTGGCGGGCGGAGTTCTTCGACGCCTTCCCGCAGATTGACCTGGCGCTGCTGGCCATGGGCTTCCACCTCGTCTACATCGGCGTCGGCAACACCTTCGGTTGCCCCGATGCGCTGAAGCACTGGGACGTGCTCTATCGCGAGCTGACGACGAAGTACGGCTTCTCGCCCAAGCCCGTGCTCGAGGGCCTCAGCCGCGGCGGACTCTACTGCTTCAACTGGGCGGCGAACAACACCGACAAGGTGGGCTGCATTCTCGGCGACAACGCCGTGCTCGACTTCAAGAGCTGGCCCGGCGGCAAGGGCAAAGGCAAGGGCAGCCCCGGCGACTGGAAGAAGCTGCTCCACGACTATCACTTCAAGTCCGAGGCCGAAGCCCTGGCCTACACGAAGAACCCGATTGACAACCTGGAGCCGCTGGCCAAGGCCAAGGTGCCGCTGTTCCTGCTCTGCGGCGACGCCGACGTCGTGGTGCCCTTCGAGGAAAACGGCGCCATCGTCAAGGAGCGCTACGAGAAGCTCGGCGGCACGGTCGCCCTCCTCATCAAGAAGGGCATGGGCCACCACCCCCACGGCCTCGACGACCCGACCCCCGTCGTCGAGTTCATCCTCAAGCACACGAGAGAATGAGGCGAGCCGCTCGCGTGAGTGCGCCTATTGGGCCAGACGGTCCTCGGCGGCGCGCTGCGCCGACTCGTCGCGGAAGAAGATGACGAAGAACAGCGTGGCGGCGAGGCCGATGGCCGAGAGGGTGTACCAGTAGGGCGAGAAGTTCAGCGTGCCCCCGGGCGGGGTGCACAGGCCGGCGAGCTTGCCGCTGAGCACTCCGCCCAGGATCGGCCCCAGGCCCAGCGCGAGGCCGATCAGGCTCTGGGCCGAGGCACGAATGTCCTTGTCCGCCAGGTGGTCAATGTAGATGAACGCCGCGGCGATGAAGCAGGCGAAGCACACGCCGTGGAGCGACTGGCTCGCCACGATCACGCCCAGCGGCAGCCACGTGGTGCCGAAGATGGCGAACCGCAGGGCATACGCGAATGCGCCGATGGCGAGCACCCAGCGAAACCCCAGCCGCTTGAGCATCCAGCCGAGAATGGCCATGACGAAGATCTCGGCGAACTGCCCCACGCTCATCGCCGGCAGGATGTCGGCCTGCCGCAGCCCCAGCGTCGGCAGGAACTTCGAGGTCTGCATGAAGTAGATGTTGTGAATCGCCGCGACGACGAATCCCGTGACCATCAGCACGGCGAACGAGCGGAAGCGGAAGAGCCGGAACGCCTTGCGAAACGCCAGCGGGTCCACGCCCTTGCGTTTCGGCGGCGTGCGCGGCAGCGAGAGCGAGTAGAGCCCGAAGGCGACCGAGAGAACAGCCCCCGCGCGGATGGCATCGAACAACCGCTGGGTCACGTCGGGCGCCTCGGTGCCTTTGAGGAACGGCGGCAGCCATTGGGGCACGAGCCCCGTCTGTAGCCAGATCATCGCGAAGCCCCAGCCCGCCACGATCCAGCCGATCGTGCCCCAGAGCCGCGCCCGGGCATACTGCGCCTTCGGGTCGGGCAGGTGGGCGAACGCCAGGGCGTTGGCCAGCGACACCGTGGGCGCCGACATCAGGCTGATGAGCAGCGTGAGCACGAGCCACGACGAGAAGAGCTTCTGCGTCGGCAGGGTCCACAGGATCGCGCCAATCGCGATCTGGAACACCCCGAGCAGCCGCTCCGCCGAGAAGTAGCGATCCGAGAGCTGTCCCCCGATCAGGGGCGCGAGCAGAGCCCCGAGCGTGCCCGGCAGGCCGAAGAGCAGGCCGATCTGCCACTCGCTGAAGCCCAGGCCCCCCTCGGCCACCGACGCGCCGTAGCAGCGCCCCATCAGCGGCGCGTAGACGCCCCACGTCGCCCACTGGAGAAAGAACATCACCGACAGGCGTGGGGTGACCAGCCTGTGCTCGCACGGCGTGTTGGCTGCCGAACCGGGCTCTCCCACGGGGCTCTCCTCACAGGAAAAGGTTGCTCATACGGTATTCAGCGCCCGCCGCCCTGTCAAGGGCGAATAGCTGAGACGCCCCCAGTTTCGGTCTTCGACTTGTCCTGAGCCCCAACGGGGCGAAATGGGCTCATGAGCGCCTCCTATGCCGCCCTTACAGGGCTATGACGGGGGGCCGCCTATCCCCAGGGCTTCGCCCTCATCTTTGCCACATCTCGGGCTCCGTAGCCCGCCGACGGCGGGCGGCAGGTGGTAGCCCACGGCGTAAGCCGTGGGTTCGGGCGGGTACAAGGCCCAGCCCCCGCAGGGGGCGGCAGAAGCGTTGACCGCCGGCGTTCTGCCGCCCCCTGCGGGGGCTGGACCGTGGGCCGCCCAGTCCACGGGCTTACGCCCGTGGCTACCTTCTGACGCCCCTGACGGGGCTGGGAGCGCCCATCCGCAGAGATGTGGGCAAAGATCAGGGCTTCGCCCTGGGCTATCCTGTGACGCCCTTGCAGGGCTGCAGACAGCCGAACGCGGGAACCGGCGGCGTGTCAGGACGAATGCGGCTTGACTGCGCGCAACCGGGCCGACTACAATCGAGAGTGGTCCGTTTCGTCAACCGAACTGGAGTGCCAGAAATGTCGGATGCGAATGACAACCCGTCCAGCGCGGCCGGCAAGGCCGCGGCGCCTTCGGGGGTCGGCCGCCGAGCGGCCCTCGCCAGCCTTCTCACCGCGCCGCTCCTCGGCGCCTGCGTCCCCAAGCCGCCAAAGGTGGATGCCGTGACCGCCGCCACAATCAAGAGCTTCCACTTCCGCACCCTCGGGGACCTCAAGGGCCAGGTGCCCCACACCAAGCTGGGCAAGCTCGACCTCAGCCGCCTCATCCTCGGCGGAAACCACATCGGCGGCTGGGCACACGCACGCGACCTCATCTACGTGGACGCCCTGGTGAAGCAATACCACCACAAGTGGAAAATCTTCGAGACCTTCGCCCTCGCCGAAAAGTGCGGCATCAACGCCTTCCTCACCAACCCCGTCCTCTGCGAGATCATCGCCGAATACTGGTACCGCAAGCTCGGCAAGATCCAGTTCATCTCCGACTGCGGCGGAAGCAGCATCGAGGCCGGGATCAAGACGTCCGTTGACGCCGGCGCCGCCGCGTGCTACGTCCACGGCGGCATGGCCGACGGCATGGTCCTGCGCAAGCAGTTCGACCAGCTCGCCAAGGCCCTCGACCTCATCCGAGCGAACGGCCTGCCTGCGGGCATTGGCGGGCACAAGCTCGCCACCGTCCAGGGCTGCGTCGAGGCCGGCCTCAAGCCCGACTTCTGGATGAAGACCCTCCACCACCACCGCTACTGGTCGTGCCGCGACGGCAAGAACGAGTGCGACAACTGCTGGTGCGACAAGCCCGACGAGACGATTGCCTACATGCGCGAGCGACCCGAGCCCTGGATCGCCTTCAAAATCCTTGCTGCTGGCGCCATACGTCCTGCCGACGGCTTCCGCTACGCCCTCAAGGGCGGCGCCGACTTCCTCTGCGTCGGCATGTACGACTTCCAGCTCGTCGAGGACACCAACATCGCCCTCGAAGCCCTCGCCGAGAACCAGCAGCGCGACAGGCCGTGGAGGGTGTGACAGGGCCGCCCAGCCGGTCGCAACCGCACGTCCGACGGGGCCGGGTCATCCCAGCTCTGCCCGGTATCGTAAGCACGTTCACGCGCGTCCCACAGGGATCCTGTAGACGGGATCTATCCCGTGTGGAGTCTGATCGCGCGACGCAGATCGGGGTAAAACTCTGTGAGCGCCTCCAGGATGAACCGGGCATACGTTGCCTTCAGAACACCTGAACGGGAGTAGACACTCGTTTGGATAGCCACAATCCTTGCCCGGGACGGATCCCAGTTGTCGAAATCCCGGCCTCTTCGGAGTATCTCCCAAACGGTGCAGCCGCTTACGCCGCCCAGAGATTCGGGAGGGTTCTTGGGCTGACCCTCGAATGGGTTGGGACCTGCCGGCGCTTCCAGCAGAATGTGGACGTCCTGTTGGTAGTGCTCAAGACGGTCGGTTCGGCCCTTGTAGAGCGCGGTATGGTAGGAGAGAGCATAGGGGTCGGGGTTGTTGTTGGCATCCTTCCTGAGCCAACAGCTCGGGTACCCGTGCAACACGAAGTACCCTTGCTCGGGGGGATAGTATCTGAGGGCGAAGCGCTCAAGGCTCAGGAACGCCCGACCGGCGGTCATCGCAACTGCTTCGGCATCAAGAGGCATAAGAGCGAGGTCAAGCGGGTCCGAGACGATGTGGATGTTGGCGGGGACGGGAATGATCTTCGACAGCCCACCGCCCGGGTATATGCACATCCCCTCGATGGTCTCCGCGTCCCTGGTGAATACGTGGGCGGCGGTGAGTACGAAATGCCTGTCTGCAACGGCCAGTAGGGTTCCGGTGCCGCGGAGAACAAGACGCTCTCCCTGTATGGCGAGCATCGGCACGAAGCTGCTCTCGTACGCCTTTGCAAACGCTCGGCCAATCTTCTCCATGCGGCCAAGGATGCCATGTCCATCGGGCGCGCCCATCAGGTGTCCTCGGTGCCCCGGGGGGCGGCGTCGGGGACTTTGGCGAGGGCGCGGCGGAAGCGGGCGCGGCTGGCGCGGGCGGCGCGGGACTCGAGGTAGTCGGCGGCGTCGAGGGCGGCGGCCTTGTCGGCTACGGCCGGCCGCGCGGGCCGGTGCATGGGAATGCGTGCTTTCCTCGCCATGCGCCTATGATAGGCGTTGCTTCTCTGCCCGTCAAGCAAGGCGTTGGGGTGGCTGTCAGGCCCGGGCGGGGTCAATGACACGTAGCCCCGCGGCCGACGCCGCCTCCCGCAGTTCCCGGTCTGACGTGACCATGACCACCTCGTCCTGCTGCGCGGAGCGGTTCGCTGCGACGAGGAGGGCCGAGGCCAGGTGCACCGCGTCGGCGCCGCGGAGGGCGTTGGCTCGCGCCACGCGGAAGGCGTGTTCAAGGGCTTCATCAGTCAGGTGCACCTGGGCAAAGCGGTCCCAATCGTACCTCAACTCCGTCACGGCTGCCTCAAGGCCTGACGCCGGCATTTCTCCCGCCTTCCCCTTGCGGGCCAGCGTGGCGGCTACCTCCACAAGCCCAAGAGAAGCGGAGGAGAGGGCAGCGTCCTGCGCGAAGAGCGCCTGAACCCACGAGGAGCCGGCTTCGGCGCAGTACCGCTTTACCCAAGCGCTTGCGTCGAGGTAGTAGACGGTCATCGGCGGTCCCGGATCAGAAGCTCAGAGGCGGGAATGCCCTTGCACTGGATGGGGGCGAAGTCGCGGAACCCGTCGGTGTCTGCCGAGGGCACACGAACGGCGGGATGGCTGGCCAGCCGGGCGCGCACGCGGGCCCGTTCCTCAGTCGCGCGTAGGGACTGCACGTAAGCCAGCGCTCGCCGGGCCTCCTCCTCGGACAAGCTCTCGACGGCCTGCAACAGAGATTCCTTCGTCGGGCTCATGGCTCTCACCTCCGCTCGTATACTACCACAGCCAGACCCCCGAAAGCAAGGAGCGCCAATCCCAAGTCACCGGGCGGCCAGCTTCTCGGCGATCCATTCACGGACGAGGTCGGCCTGGGCGACGCCGGCGGCCTGCGAGCGGCCCAGGCCGGGCTGCGGAGGGGGGTGGACATCTTGAAAGGCCGTGAGAGGCCGAGGCCGGAGCCGCGGGCTGAGCCACATGTCATTGCGGCATATAGGCTTCTGGCCGGGGCCCGAGCGGCGGAGGCCGAAGTTCAAGATGGCCACCTCCTATTGCGCGCGCGTGGCCATCTTGAGCATCTTGAGCAGGAGGGCGGTTCTGTGTGGAGGCCCCTGCGGCTGTCGCGCTTGCACTCGACGCCGCCCCGGCGTACTCTTGGGTGCAACGTTTGCATGCCCCGCAACATTCCCAAGGAGAGACAGATGAATGGGCGCCCCTGCCATGGCGCTGCACTCCTGCTGATGGTCCTTGCGTCCGCCGCCTCCGCCGCCGAGCGCAATGCGGTGCGCGTGCTGTATGACTTCGAGGACCTGGCGGACGTCAAGGAGCTTCAGGCCGCCGCCACGGACATGGCGCTCGACGCCGTGCAGGACAACGGGGTGACGAGCGGGAAGACCTGCTGCCGCTTCGTGGGCAAGCAGGGCGCCGCCTGGTCCACCCTCGAAATCCGCTCCGACAAGATCAAGGGCTGGCAGGACTTCGATTACTTCGCGATGGACGTCTTCTCCGAGCGCGAGGAGAAGGTGCGTATCGCCCTCGAACTGTGGGACGACGCGTCCACCAACTACGCCACCCGCTGCACGTTCGAGGACAACTCGGCCCACGTCGGCCGCAACACGCTGCTGTGGAAGATCAACCGCGCGAAGCGCAACAACAAGGAGGGCCGCGAGTGGGAGGAGCTGGAGCCGAAGGACAAGATCGCGATGGACCGCCTGAAGATGGTGAAGATCTTCTTCACTCCCTTCAAGGAGGGCGGCAACACGACGATCTGGGTGGACCGCCTGCGGCTGATGCAGGAGGACGCTGTGGGCGGCAAGATCAAGGTCTCGCTGCCCGCGAGCGCGAAGGCATTCGACTTCGGCCCCAAGGGGCTGACGACGCCGGGCTTCACCCACGTGCCCGCCCGCGCGGCGTGGAACAAGGAGGCCGGCTGCGGTCTCGCGGGGGCCGACCTCCAGGAGACCGGCTCGGCCTGGCCCGACCCGCTCACCGGCAGCGCGATTGTGGGCAGCGGACTCATCACCTTCAACGTCGCGCTGCCGGACGGCGACTACTGCGTGTGGCTCAGCGCGGGCAAGGCCATTGACCCCGCGACTCGCTCGCAGCCCTTCCTCCTCCAGGTGGGCGACAAGGTGCTGTGCAGCGAGCAGCTCAGCGACGAGGAGTTCTTCGGCGAGAAGGGCATCTTCCGCCACCTGCGGACGCAGTACTCCGAGCGGCCGAACGCGTTGTGGCTCGACTACGTGGAGCCGGCCTGCCCCGGCGTCACGCTGAAGGCAAGGGCGAGTGAGGGGCGGCTCTCGGTGCGCTGCTCGAACCATCGCCTCGCGGCACTCGTGGTCATGCCCGCCGCCGAGGAGGCCGCGTTCACGAAACTGGCCGATGAGATCAAGCAGAAGCGGATCGAGCTGTTCTACAGCCATCTCTACTTCGACCCGCAGAAGAAGCCGGCCAGGCAACCGGGCGATGGCGCGTATGTGCTCTGGGTGCCGGGCTTCCTCGACACCATTCGACCGTGGAGCGGGCCATCACAGCCGAGGGCGGCTGTGCCACACAGCTTGGACCTCAGGGCCGCCATCGGCCAGCGGGTCGTGAGCCGCGTGTGCGTGACGCCCTTCGAGGACCTCGGCACGGGCGACATCGCGCTCTCCGACCTCAAAGGCCCCTCGACGATCCCCGCCTCGGCGTGCCGGCTCTACTTCCAGAACTATCGCGTCGCCGGCAGCAGCGTGGGCGAGATGGCACTCCTGCCCTGGACGAAGATCCGCTTCGAGCCCGCCATCACCTGGGCCTACTGGCTCTGGCTCAAGGTGCCCGACGACGTGAAGCCCGGCGACTACGCGGGCACCCTCACCTTCGCGCCCGAGAAGGGCGGAGCCAAGTCGCTCCCCGTCAAGCTCACCGTCCACCCCTTCCGCCTCGCCGACTTCCTGCCCGTGAGCTACGGGATGTACTACGGCCTGTGGGATTTCCCGCAAGGCGTGGACCGCCGTCGCATGGCGAAGGAGCAGTTCACCTTCATGCGCGAGGTCGGCTTCACCGCTTCGTGCGTCGGCTCAGGTAACATCACGGGTCTGGTCGGCCGCGACAAGGTGGCCGTCTCCTTCGACCCGCTGCTCTGGGAGGTGGCCAAGGAGGCCGGCATGGGCCGGCAGGAAGATCAGCGGATGATGGGCACGTCGCTCGGCATGGCCCGCACCATCGCCCGACGCCTCGGCCTCAGCCCCGCCGTGGACCAGAATCCCGGCATCGAGTTCACCAAGCCCGAGCTGAAGGGCTACTACCAGGACGCCATCCGCCAGTACGAGGCATTCGCCAAGAAGATGGGCCTGCCGCTCGCCGTCGAGGTCGTGGACGAGCCGCGCGAGATGCCCAACCCCTGGAACCGCAACCTCGAGCACACCTGCCGCTACGCCGACTGGATTCACGAGGCCAGCGGCCTCAAGACCTTTGTGACCCCCATGGGCGACGCCCAGAGCGGCAAGGACTACACGCCCCTCGCCGAGCACGTGGACATCGTCTCCGTCCACGCCTTCGAGGGCTCGAAGCGGATGATTGCGGCGACGCGGCGGCTCGGCAAGACCCTCTGGTTCTACAACACCGGCATGGACCGCTTTTCATGGGGCTACTACAACTGGCGGATGGGGTCCAAAGGCCGCTGGGAGTGGCACTGGTCGTGGGGCGGGGGCGGCGTGGAGGGCTATCCCTGCCCGGCCGAGTGGTACACGCCGTTCACCGGCAACGACGGCGCCGCGCTGCGGGCGCCCTGCTGGAAGTTCCCTGGCGGCTTCCTCTTCAAGAGCAACTACCTCAACGTCGCCCAGGGCATCAACGACTACGCCTATCTCGTGACCCTCGACCGCGCGATAGCCGAGGCGAAGGACCCCGCCGTGGCGGACGAGGCAAGAGCGTTCCTGGCTGCCCTGGCCAAAGCGATTCCCGAGTATCCGCACATCAAGGGGTTGGCCTCGCCCGAGGCCGGCGCCCTCGTCGGCGCCGGCATCGAAGCCCCCGCCGCCGCCCACTGCGAGGCCTGGACCGCCTGGATTGCGGAGTTGATCGTCAAGCTCAGCCAGCAGCAGTGAGCAGGAAGGGACACCCCAATGGAACGGTCGAAGGAGATGGGGAAACCGGTCAAGAACTTGACCCCCGAGGAGCTGAGGAGGGAGAAGCGCCGCTGCCAGTTGCTCATACGCGTCTACAAAAAGGGGCCCGCGGTCAAGGAGCTAAGCAAGAGGCTGTATGAGATCGAGAAGCGAGAAGCCAGGGACGCCTGAACGCTGGAGTCACGCGTGTCTCGTTCCTCGACGGGCGTGCGCAGAGAGTCTGCCGATGTCAGCCAGAGGCCAGACGGTGACATTGTCGTGGGCCGGGTAGCGATGGGGGCCGGGGTGGATGACGTAGAGGTGGTCGAGGGGGGGAGTGGGAGCCACATCTTCATTTATCATTTGGGCGTGGTCCGTTTCGGGCACTGGGTAAGTTGAGGAATTGTTGTGCGTTAGGGCAGAAAACCCTTGAATTCACGGCCCCCTCTGGGGCATACATGTCGTTGTACCCCGAATGTATGGTCCCCGCGAGAGGAGGCCGTGAATGTTCGAGGTGGAACAGAGCATAGCACAGGCCCAGGAGAAGTTCAACGAGATGGTCAGGTAGGGTGCGTGTAGTCTCCTTCGAGACAGGTGGCCGCGTTCTGAGCCTCCGAAGGAGGCGGAGGAATAAAGCCCACGGCGATGCTTTGGGAGCCGTGGGATGGTAGGCGCAAGAGGGCCCAGCCCCCGAAGCGGGGCGGCGG
>DATKZY010000209.1:0-45252 GCA_035527715.1 Planctomycetota bacterium
TCTCTGCCGGTTCCTCCTTTCCGGGGGTCAGATGCGTCCCATGAGAAGCAGGATGACGAGAATGAGCACAACCAGCCCAAGCCCGCCGCTCGGGCCGTAGCCCCAGTTCTTGCTGTGGCGCCACGTGGGCAGGGTGCCCAGTAGCATCACAATCAACACCACGAGCAGAACAGTGCCAAGCATCTCAGATCTCCTTTCGACAAAGGGCCACTTCGGTTGCACTTCTACCAGTCGAAGGACGGGCGTGCCGCCGACGTTTCCGCCAGGCAGGGCCCGCGTCACCCAAGGCCAAAAAAAGCCGACGCGGCGGAACGCCCTGAGACATTCCACCGCGTCGGCTTACTCGTTAACGGGCCTCCGCGGCCGAGCCGGGCTGCCCTTCACCTAGTCGTCCGACAACTCAACCCCAGCAATCACTCATAGGCTCTAGCATATACCTGGGAGCGGGAGATGTCAAGCAAGTTGTTGATCTGCGGCAAGCATGTTCAGTATAGCATGGTGTTCAGCAGGTCGCCGCATGATGAAGGACGCAATTGGCACTACCCACGTCGCAACGGCCTCCGGTGACCCACTGGCCTCGGCCCAGAAGCTGATCGGCGGCGGCATGAAGATCGCCGGCGAGGCGGTCGGCAAGGCGGCCGAGGGGGCCGGCAAGGCCATCGAGGGCGTCGGCGGCGCGCTCAAGAGCATCTTCAGCAAGAAGAAGACCGAGTGACCCGCGGCGTCCGCCGCGGCGGCATCGTCTCGCCCAGGGGCAGGCCTCGCGCCTGCCCCTGTCGCTTGAACTGGGCGTGATCCGCCTCGCACGCCCGCTCCCCACCAGGTGCGATGGCTGTCAGCAGGCGGGCCCGGCGAGCGCCCGCGAGGCCCAAACCTGGCGCTTCGCCGCCGAAAGTGGGGGCTCTGACGATAATTGCACACTTGTACAAGTGTGCAATTATCGTTGTCCAGGCACCACGCCACGCAGGGTGGCTGCTGCGATGCCGAATGTGGACCATCTCTGTTTGAACTCCTCTCCCCGCCGCGGTATGATCTGAGCTCTGTAAGAGCACACCATTCTGGCTCAAGGAGACCGGCAGTGAGCAGCCGAAGGGTCGTGGCGTGGGTTCTGCTTGGGTGGCTAGCGGCGCTGTGGCTTGCGCCCGAGGCGGCCGCGGCGGGGAAGAAGGTGCTCATCTTCGGCAACACGATGGGCTTCCGCCACGGCGACGCCATCAAGGAGGGCAGCCCCATCCTCCAGAAAATCGCCGAGGGCCTCGGCTACGAAGCCGTCGTCAGCGAAGACCCCGCGACCCTCGACCCCGACACGATCAAGCAGTGGGACCTCCTCATCTTCAACAACACCACCGGCGACCCGCTCGCCGAGAAGAAGCTGGTGAAGGAGGACGTTGACAAGCAAGGGAAGAAACGCCCCGTTTACCAGACCATCCCGCACCCCGAGCGCCGGAAGGCCCTCATCGAGCGGGTCAAGGAGGGCGCGGGCTGGATCGGCATCCACTCCGCCGCCGACAGCCTCTACGACTTCCCCGAGTTCAACCAGATGGTCAACGGCTGGTTCTCGGGCCACCCGTGGAGCGGCAAGGTCAAGGTCACCATCGAGGAGCCCGACCACCCGCTGATGAAGCCCTTCGGCAAGGGGCCGTGGGAAGTCAGCGACGAAATCTACCAGTTCCGCAACTACGACCGCACCCGTGCCCGCATCCTGATGAGCATCTATCGGCCCAGCGTCGAGGTCTCGCGCGGCAACCGCAAGGACCGCGACTACGCGACCTGCTGGATCAGCCTCTTCGGCAAGGGCCGCGTGATGTACCAGGCCCACGGCCACGGCGGCAACGCCTTCAAGATGCCCGAATACCAGGAGCACATGAAGCTGGCCATGCAGTGGGCCGTCGGCGACATCGAGGTGCCCGTCGAGCCGAGCAAGGTGGAGGACCCCGCGGTCGTGGCGGCGCGAGCGGTCGAGAAGCTCCGCGCGGCGAAGACCGACGACGAGCGCATCGAGGCCCTCGACCTGGCGGCCATCGCCCCCAGCAAGGAGGCCCTCGCCGCCGTCGTCGCAGCCCTGGAGCCCGCGAGCAAGGCGGCGCCCTTCGCCGCCGACGCCGCCCAGGCCATCGTCGCCGCCTCCCCCGACCTGCCGAAGGACCAGAAGGTCGAGGCCCTCCGCAAGGCCCTGGACTGCTGCGGCAACAAGCGCGACCTCCGCAAGGGCATCCGCGCGCAACTGACCCAGCTCGGCGTCGCCGACCTGCCCATCTACGCGCCTCCAGGCTTCGTCACCCACTGGTTCGTCGCCGGCCCCATCTCGAACAAGGACAGCGCGTTCCTCGGCCAGACCTACCCGCCCGAGGCAGGCGTGGACCTCGAAAGGGGCTTCATCGTCAAGGGCGAGGGCGAGCCGCAGACCTTCGCCTGGAAGAAGGTCACGTGCGACGACGACGGCATCGTGAAGCTCCGCGACCTCGTGTCGAAGGCCGACGCGGTCGGCGGCTATCTCTACGCGGAGATCAGCATCGAGAGGGAGACGCCCGTGCAGGTCCTCCTCGGCGCCCGCGAGCACTTCACCGCCTGGCTCAACGGCGAGAAGCTGGGCGAGCAGATCGGCACCAAGGGCCTGCGGCCCGGGCAGTTCAAGTACAAGGCCACGCTCAAGCCCGGCGCCAACAGGCTCCTCGTCAAGGTGAGCCAGACCAAGGGCGACTGGGGCGCCTGCGCCCAGATCGTGGGGCCGAAGAACGAGAAGATCGCCTTCACCGCCCGCGAGAAGTAGATACCCCTCGTCCTATCGGACCGATAGGACGAATAGGACGGATAGGACCGTTCCCTGAAAGGAGTCGCGCTGTGCACAGGATCGTCTTCGCGTTGGTCTTGGGCGGCTTTGCTGTCGCGCCGGCGGCCGAGAAGAAGAGCGTGCTGATCTTCGGCCTCACGAAGGGCTTCCGGCACGGGGACGCCATCGTCAAGGGCAGCCCGGTCATGAAGGAGATCGCCGAGGGCCTGGGCTACGAGGCCACCGTCAGCGAAGACGTCGCCCTGCTCAACCCCGAGAACGTCAAGAAGTGGAACCTGATCGTCTTCAATAACTGCACGGGCACGCTCTTCAAGGAGCCCGAATGGCGGACAGCCTTCATGGAACACGTCAAGGCCGGGGCCGGCTACATGGGCTTCCACGCCGCGACCGACTGCTTCTACGACTGGCCCGAGTACGGCGAGATGCTCAACGGCTGGTTCAGCGGCCACCCCTGGAGCCAGAAGGTCCGCACCCGCATCGAGGACCCCGACCACCCGCTCATGAAGCCCTTCGGCAAGGGGCCGTTCGAGATTAGCGACGAAATCTACCAGTTCAAGAACTACAAGCGCTCGGCCGCCCGCGTCCTCATGAGCATAGATAACTCGAGCGTGGACGTCACCCGCGGCGGCCGCAAGGACCGCGACTACGCGATCTGCTGGATCCGCCCCTGGGGCAAGGGCCGCGTGTTCTACAACGCCCACGGCCACGGAGCCAACGTGTTCCAGGACAAGGCGTTCCAGGAGCACGTCAAGCTCGCCATGCAGTGGGCCATCGGCGACCTCGAGGTGGACACGACGCCGAGCAAGGAGATTGACCGCACGGAGCTGGTGGCCAAGGCCATCGAAACCCTGAAGAGCGCGCGGAGCGACGACGAGCGCGTCGAGGCCCTTGGCGTCCTCTCCTGGTGCCCGCACAAGGACGCCCTCGACCTCGTGGTCGCCCAGTTCGGCGTGAACCAGAAAGTCGCCGCCGCGGCGGCGGCCGCCGCACAGGGCATCCTCGCCGAGGCTGCCGACGTGCCCAAGGAGCGGCAGATCGAGGTCCTCAAGAAGGCCCTGCTGCTGACCGACAGCCGCGACGTGCGCAAGGCCATCCGCACCCAGCTCGGCAAGCTCGGCGTCACCGACCTGCCGATCAGCGTCCCGCCCGGCTTCCTCGCCCACTGGGCCGTCGCCGGCCCCATCCCGAACCCCAACAAGGCGCTCTTCGAGAAGGGCGCGCCGCCGGAGTCCGAGGTGGACGTGGCAAAGGGCTTCGCCTTCGACGGCAAGGACTACGCCTGGAAGAAAGTGATGAGCGACGACGACGGCCTCGTGGACCTCAACCAGGCCCTCGCCCGCAGCGGCAACTGCATCGGCTACATGTACGCCGAGGTCACCGTCGAGAAGGAGATGGAGGTCGAGGTCCGGCTCGGCAGCGACGACGGGTTCGTCCTATGGCTGAACGGGACGAGGCTTGGCGGCCTGGACACCAGCCGCGGCTGCCAGCCCGGCTCCGACAAGTTCAAGGCCACCCTCAAGGCTGGTGCCAACAAGGTCCTGATGAAGGTCCTCCAGGGCGGGGGCGACTGGAGCGGCTGCCTCCAACTCGTCGGCCTCAAGGGCGAGGCCATCGCGTTCACGGTTGCGAAGTAGCCTCGCCCGCTGTGGCTTGGCTTTCCTCCCACAGTGCCCGCCAGGCTTGCAGGCTTTCGCTGGCCCTGGGCTTCGACGCCGCCGGGGTGCTGCCGTGGAAGCTGGGGGCGATCTCGATGGTCGAGATGCCATCGAAGCCCACCTCGCGCAGCGCCGCGGCGATCTCGGCGAACGCGACCGTTCCGAAGCCGATCGGGCCGTGGCTGTCGCGCTCGCCCTTGTTGTCGTGCACGTGCACCTCGATGATCGGCAGCGGCACGCGGCGGATGTAGTCGGCGGGGGTCATGCTGCGGAAGTAGTCGGCCTGGCGGACACGCAGGTTCAGGTGGCCCAGGTCAATGAGCGTGCCGTACCGCGGGCAGTCGAGCAGGGGGCCGAGGTCGTCGCGGTACCGGTCGAGCGCCAGACGGTCGAGGGGGAAGTCCTCGACGCCGAACCGCAGCGGCGTCCCATCGGTCGCGTCCTCGATCTCCGCGAGGAAGTGCGCCATCTTCTGCCCGTCGTAGAAGTGGCCGCAGGAGTCGGCGGTCATCGCCGCATCCATTGTCAGCGCCACCAGGCGGTCGCCGAGCCGGGCAACGAGCGTCTCCACGTCCGCCGAGGCCATCTGGAAGTTCCCATGCACTGTGGCGACGAGGTCGCGCTCGCGCAGCAGCGATAGGAGTTCTTGGGCCTCGCCATCGGAGCACTGGACGATTTGGCCAGGCAGGAACGAGACGGCATCGAAGCCGGAGTCGGCGAACTCCTCGACCAGCCGCACGAGCGGCACGCCCTCCTCCCTGAAGTTCCACACCGCAATCCCGTACCGCATGGTCTCTGCCTCGTCTGAAGTGATCGCGTGGGCGCTATTCCGCCTCCGGCACGCCCTCGACGCGAAGGGCAAGGGGCGCCAGGGCAGCGCCATCGGCGAGCTTGAAGGGCTTGGCGCCAAAGTTGGCGGTGACGACGACGCCGTTAGCGAAGCGGGTCTCCTGCACGGCGTGGTCGGGGGTGAGCCATTTGTGCGAGAGCATCTCGGAGTAGCCGGTGGCCCGGGCGACGGGCTCGATGGCCTGGTAGCTGCGCACGAAGCGGCCACGATTCGCCTCCCAGAGCTTGCGGTCGAACATGAACATCGGCGGCGTGCCGTAGAGGGCGTTCCACAGGTCGCGGCGGTCCCAGAGGCTGGGGAGCTTGTTGTTGTAGTCGCCCCAGTACCACTGGGCGACGACGCAGTCGTGGTAGACCAGCTCCCAGAGCGGCAGGCGGTAGACGTGGCCAGTCTGGAACTTGGCCACGCGCTCGGGCACGTCGAGCCAAAGCTTCTGCATGGCTCGGCCCGAATCGGGCACGCGGTAGGGGCCGAGGCTGAGCATCCCCTCGAAGTAGTGGACGAACGGCACCGAGGCGTCGTGCCCCGTCTCGCTGCCACAGACGAGTCCGCACTCCTCGCTGACGATGCGAAGGAGTTCCATCTTGCAGCGCTTGCTCTCGGACCGGGTGCAGGGGTGCTTGGGGTCGTAGCATTCGCGCCAGGGCGAGGCGGTGGTGGTGTCGATGAAGCGGCAGCGATAGGGGTGGGTCTTGAGCTCGGCAGGGATGCGGCGGCGGGCGTAGTCGGGCGCGCGCACGTCGCACAGCACGCCGCAGGGGATCATCGAGCCGTCCTTGGCCTTCACCTGCCAGCCGCGAATCCAGTCGCCGCCGGGGCCGCGCATCAGGTCGCCGTTGGCCCAGGCCTCGGAGGTCCAGTCGCCGTGAACCCAGCGGAGTTTGGGGAAGTTGGCGGGGTCCATCGTGTCCTGGTAGATGTCGTAGCGGCTGGTGAGGACGCCGGGCAACTCGTTGAGTGCCTTGAGCTGGGCGGGCGGGCGGGCGTTGCTCCAGAGGATGCGGCGGATGCCGGCGGCCTGAAGCTCGCGGGCGAGGGTCGGCGCGTCGTTCTCCCAACACCAGACGTTTACGGCGCCGATGAGCAGGTCCACATTGGGGTTGGCCTTGCGCTTCTCGTCGAGCGACTTGAACAGGCCGGTCTGCTTCGCGTGCTCGCGATAGCGTTTGGCCATGGCCACGTAGCCGCCTTGGTCGAAGAAGGCGTAGCGGATGACGCGCCTGGGGCCGAACTGGCCTTTCTGCGGCTGCCATTCGGGGGCGAGGCAGAGGAGCCCGTCGAGACGCGGGATGCGGACCGCCGCGTCGTCGGGCGTCTCGACGATGGCCATCAGGCCGCGCTCGCCATCGGTCTGGCCCCACCAGGGCATGCACAGGCCGTGGCCGCCGTAGAGGTGGTAGTGCATGGCGGGCAGGGTTGCGTCGTCGGCCGGGTAGCTGATGCCCTCGTTGACGGGGAGGATGAGGAGCTGGCCCTTGGCCGTGGCGAAGGGAGCGGGGAAGGCCAGGGAACTCGCCAACTCGCCCTTGCCCTCGAGGGCCAGAACAAGCTCGGGGCGGTCGCCGTCGAGGCGCACGGTCGCGGCGATCTCCTGGGTGCTCGTGGGGTCGAGGAGGCGCAGGTCGAAGCCGTTGACGACGATCCTGGCGTCGGCGACAACGAGGGACGCGCCGCCGGCCCGTTGCCGCCACGAGTGGCCCGTGCGGCGGTCGGCCACCGACAGGCGGCCGTCGGCCGTGTGCAGCGTGACGTCGAGCGCGGCGTTCGAGACCTTGAGCGTCTCGGGCAGGTCCTTTGCGCGCAAGTCGTCCATCGTGCCCTCCAGTGTGAGTGAGGTGTCGTCGAGCCACACGGTGGCGGGTCCGTGGCCGATTAGGCGCGGCTGGATGGAGGCGCCGCCTGCGGGGATGAGGAAGCGGGCACGGAGGAGCCGCCAGTCGGCCGCCGCACCCGTCGAGCGGCCGCCGAACGCCCAGTCCAGCACCTCCCCCTTCCTGTCGCGTAGGACGACGCAGAGCTGGGCGTTCCCCTTGCCCTCCAGGCGCAGCCAGGCTCTGAACTCGAAGAGCTGGCCGGGATTGATCGCGAGGAGTTGCTCCTGGCCGAAACTCCAGTCCTGCAACCCCGTGTGCTCGATGCGGATGGCTTGCTTGCCGCCGTGGCGGACCTGGGTGTCGAGCGCCGCGCGGCCCGCATCGGGCACTCGGGTCCAGAGCTTGTGCCAGCCGCGGAAGCCGTCCTCGAGGCCGCCGTTGACGAGCAGGCCCTCGCCCGCACGGAGCGGGCCCGACGCCACCAACAGGAGCACGAGCAAGGCGCGTTGCGGCATGTGCGGTCAACCTGAGAAGGCGAGAGTCACTGCTTTCGGACCTCGACGGGCGCGCCCGGCCGCGCTTTGAGGCGGGCGGCGAGGTCGCCCATGTTGATGGCCAGCTCCAGGTGGCCGTGGCTGCTGACGAGGCACACGGGGCTGCCGCGCGGCACGTCGCCATAGGTGGCTGCCAGAGTGGCCTCGGTGGAGGCGTCGCCGACGCTGACGCGGAGCGTGTCGCCCCTCTTCAGGCCGGCCCGGGCCAGGAGGTCGGCGGGGATGTTCGTCGCGATATTGCCATAGTGGTCCACGCGGAGCACCGAGCCTTTCAGGCGGTCGCCGTCGAGGGCCGGCTCGACGACGGGCAGCATCACCAGCTCGCCCTCGCGGAGGCGCAGCCCCATCCGCCCCAGGGGCATGCCGCCGGCCAGGAGCGCCCCGGCGGGGCCGAACAGGTCGCGGCCGTGAAACGTCCGCGACGGCCTGTGGCCGAGGGGCTGGAGGGCCGAGATGTCGCGGACCTCGACGATGCCCTCGCGGCGCGCGACGAAGGTCAGGAGGCCGTTGTCGGGAGCCACGTAGAAGCGCCCCGCCTCGGTGCGCAGCGCGATGGCCTTCCGCGCCGTGCCCACGCCGGGGTCCACCACGGCCACGAACACGGTGCCGGGCGGAAACTCCTTGGCCGCGAGCGCCAGGGTCACCGCGCCCTCCCAGATGTCGAACGGCGCGATCTCGTGGGTGATGGACTCGATGCGAACGGTGGGGTTGGCTCGGTACGCGGCGCCCTTGACGGCGCCGACGTAGTGGTCGCGCCCGCCGAAGTCGGTCAGCAGCACGAGCAGCCCCGAGCGGCTCGCCTCGCCCCCCAGCGGCGGGGCCGCGCACGACGCGAGGCAGAGAGCCGAGGCGGCCAGCGCCAGGCCCAGTTGCTTCCTCACGGGCGCCCTCCTTGGGGTTCGCAAAGGCCGCCACACGCCACACCACGCATTCTATCGCCGCCGGGGACGCGGGTCAACTGGCCGGCGCTTGAGCTTTTCCCGTCGAGCCGGTATGCTGGTGTGGAACGAATCGGGGCCGAGACCTATCGTTGCGGGATGCACCCCATGCGAGAAGAGCTGCGCCGCCTGGGCGAGCTGCCCGGCATCACCAGCGCCATCCTCCAAACCTACACCGAGCAGGCCGCCATCAACCACATCGGCGTCGTCCCCCTGCCCTCCAAGGGCGAGGCGATCCGCATCCTCGACATCCTGTTCGAAATCCTCTACCCAGGCTACTTCGGCGAGCAGGGGCTGGACGAGTCGAACGTCACCTACGTCGTCGGCCACCGGGTCAACGAGCTCTACGACCTGCTCACCGAGCAGGTCTACCGCGCGATCAAGCACGAGTGCCGCCGCCTGGGCAGCGTGTGCACCCACTGCAAGGTGCGCAGCGAGGACGTGGCGGTGGACTTCCTGCGCTCGCTGCCCGCGGTGCGGGAGCTGCTGGCCGAGGGCGTGCAGGCGGCCTACGACGGCGACCCGGCGGCGAAGAGCACGGGCGAGGTGATCTTCAGCTACCCCGCCACCGTGGCCATCACCACCTACCGCCTCGCGCACCAGCTCCTCGCGCTGGGCGTGCCGCTGCTGCCGCGCATCATGAGCGAGCGCGCCCACTCGGCGACGGGGATTGACATCCACCCCGGCGCGCAGATCGGCCGCCGCTTCTTCATTGACCACGGCACCGGCGTGGTGATCGGCGAGACGACGGTGATCGGGGACGACTGCAAGCTCTACCAGGGCGTGACCCTGGGCGCCATGAGCTTCCCGAAGGACGAGCGCGGCCAGCTCATCCGCGGCCGCAAGCGCCACCCCACCCTCGAGGACCGCGTGACCGTCTACGCCGGCGCCACCATCCTGGGCGGCGACACCGTCGTCGGCCACGACAGCGTCGTCGGCGGAAACGTCTGGCTCACCGACTCCGTGCCCCCCCACAGCAAGGTCGTCATCGAGAACCCGAAGCTGATCTACCAGGACGCGCAGAAGACGCCCTGAGGGTGTGCTGTCACTGGCTTCCCACGCCCTTCACCCGCATTCGCACGGCGTAGAGGGCCTTGCCGGCCGTGATGAAGAGGGTCTGGCGGTCCTTGCCGCCGAAGCACACGTTGGCGGTCCACGGCTCGGGCACGGGGATCTGCTCGACCTGTCGGCCGAGCGGGTCGAACACGGTGACGCCGCGGCCCGTCAGGTAGACGTTTCCCTCGTCGTCAATGGTCATGCCGTCGGAGCCCAGGTCGCAGAAGGGCCGCTTGTTGGCCAGCGGGCCGTCGCTCTGGACCTCGTACACGTAGGTCTTCCCCGCCCCGATGTCGGCCACGTAGAGAGTCTTGCCGTCGGGCGTGCCGATCAGGCCGTTGGGCTGCTTCAGATCGTCGGCCACGCGCAGGAGCTTCTGATGGCTCGGGGACAGGAAGTACACGGCCTGCTGGTCCTGCTCGGCCGGCCCGCGCGCCCAGTAGGGGCGCTTGTAGAAGGGGTCGGTGAAGTACACCCCGCCGTCGGACCGCACCCACACGTCGTTCGGGCCGTTGAGCAGCTTGCCCTGGTAGTCCTTCACCACGACGGTGGCCTTGCCCGCGGGGCTGATGCACCAGAGCTGGTTCTTCTCGTCGGCGCACGCCCAGAGGTTGCCCCGGGCGTCGAAGCACAGGCCGTTCGAGCGGCCCGAGGGCGACCGGAACGTCGAGAGCTTGCCGTCCACGCTCCACTTCAGGATGCGGTCGTTCGGCTGGTCGGTGAAGAACACGTTGCCCGCCGCGTCGGCGGCAGGCCCCTCGGTGAACTTGAAGCCGTCGGCCAGCTTCTCCACCCTGGCGCCGCGCTCCGTCACGGGGCCCTCGCCCCCGAGGCCCGCGACGGCGACCAGGACGGCCAAGGCCACAGGCACTCCGCGCCTCATCATCTCCAGTCCTCCGAGTGCGTGGGAATGGGGCCGATGCGGCCGCGGGCCCGCCCGAAACCGCGGCCCATAAGGTAAGGGCGGGCAGCCTGGACCAGCAAGTGGGGAGGGGACACCTGCGTGAAGTCGCGCGACTGCCCGCCCAGAATCGTCAAACACTTCGTGCCCCCTCTGCTAGGAAAAGTATACCAGCATGGGCGCGGAAGTCAAGTCCAGTTCCCTGCGCGCGAGCGGGCCAAGGCGCGCCGTGGGGGGCGGGCGGCCCCTGGCGCGCGGCGGCGAGTTGCGCTATGCTGAGCGGCCCTGCCGAGGCCGGGAGGGCCACTCCAGGAGGCCCAGTGATGACGCTTGTGACACGCGACAGCCTTGCGGCGACCCTGGACGCCGTGAACGAGGCGTTCTTCTTCGGGCGCTCGCCGTCGAAGACGCGGCGCGAGGAGGCGGCTGGGTGGATTGCCGGCCGCCAGGGGCTGCCCGGCGCCTACGTCGGCATGTTCGCCCCGACCGAGAAGGACAGGCGCGAGGGCATCCGCCTCTTCACCGGCGAGTCGTTCACGACCCGGGCCGGGACGGCTCACGTGCTGGGCGAGGAGGCCTGCCGCGCGCTCATCCTGCTGGACGTGCCGCGGGCGAGCGTGTGCGACGCGCTGGCCCGCGCGACCGAGGGAATGCTCGAGCGCCTCCGCGCCGCCGAGCAGCGCGAGCGGAACATGGGCCGGCCCTGGCTCGGCCAGTACTGCTGCGGCAAGTGCACGGCGGCCCTGTGGCGCCACCTCGCCGCCGGCGGCCTGGAGGACCCGGAGCGCCACCTCGCGGCCGGGATCGAGGCGCTCAGGCTGCACCGCGATGGCTCGGGCAAGTGGCGGCGCTACCCCTTCTACTACACCGTCCTCGCCTTGAGCGAGATGGACGGATCGCTCGCCATTGACGAGTTGCGCTATGCGGCGCCCGCGCTCCAGCGCCTCCTGGGCCGCCTGGCGGCCGCGAGCCGTTTTGCCCAGCGCCGCCGCGCCCTGGCCGAGCGGGTGCTCGGGAAGTGCTGACATGGACCTCGGCAAGATTCTCCACAGGACGCATGCCGCGCGGCGCCCGCCGTTCGAGCAGCAGCTCGCGGCCCTCATGGCCCCGCTGGAGGCACGCGACGGCCCGCGATTCGACGTCGAGGGCGACGCGGCGACCGCCTGGCACGACTTCATTCTCCGCCGCTACACGCCGCCGGAGGGCAAGCGCTTCCTCGTCTTCTTCCAGTGCTCCGTCGGGCGGCCGTTCTACCGCTCGTCGTCCCACGGCACCATTCGGCGGGCGGTCTCGGCGGCGACCGGCTGCGATGCCTACAAGGACTTCGACCGCTGCCCGGTCCACGTGGTCGTCCTCGCCAGCATGATCGGCCCCGTGCCCTATGAGCTCCAGGAGGTCTACCCCGCAAACGTCCCCGGCGGCGGGGTGAAGCACTTCAGCCCCGAGCACTACGAGCAGGTGCGGCCGATCCTCGCCCGGCGGATGGCCGACTACATCACGACCCACGGCAGCCGTTACGAGCGGATCGCCACATTCACCGACGGCCGCTACGGCGAGGTGATGGCCGACGCGGCGCGCCTCGCGGGCGTCGAGTTCCCCATCTTTCCCATCAAGCGCGGCCCGCGAGTGCTGCACATTGACGGTTCGCCGCCGCGGACCTACTGGCAGAAGTACTGGATTCAGCTCTGCCTGGAGATCACGAGCTGGCTCGACCCACCGCAACGCTCGCGCGCGGAAGCCAGGCTTCGCAGGCAACGGGTCGTGTACCGATGAAGGCTTCGGTCCCGGAGGGCCAGGAAGTGAAGATGGATATCATGCCAGCGGCGAAGGCGAGGGCCGAGAAACTCGGCGTGGGAAACGTAGTCGTGGCCACAAACTCGGGCGCCTCCGTGTTGGCCGCGCAGGAGGCATTCGGGCCGGGCTACCAGTTCTTCGCCGTTGGCAATCCCGCGAGCGCACACGACAGAGGCCTGTGCCTGCACACAGGGATCAGCGACGAGACGCGACGCGCCCTCCAGGCCAAGGGCATCACGGTGATCACGCGGGACCAGTCGCTCTTCCAGGCGGATGAGCGGACGGACACGGGGCCATCGCTCCACGACGCGGCTGTCAGGGCCTATGCAGACAGGTTCCACGGCGGCAGGCTGCCGCTCCAGGGCGGCTACGACATCGTGGCCATGACCGGGCACCTCCTCGCGGAGTTCTTCGGCGACGGCCCGAAGGTGTGCCTGGAGGTTGCTCTCATGGCGGCCGATTCGGGCCAGCTCCCGCTCGATGACGATTGCATGGCCATCGCGACGCCCAAGCTCGGCTTCGCTCACGCAGCGATGATCCTTCGCGCTGCAAGGACGCAAGACCTGTTCAGCATGCGGCTCCGCGTCAAGGATCTGCTCCTTGTGCCCGCGCCCGACGACGTGTGGTTCAGCAACGGCCCGCTACCATAGAAGGAGCTTCCCGAGATTGGACCTCTCGACCTACACGGGAGCCGGCCAGTTCGGGCGAGCGTGGCAGTGTGTGCTGGACAACGACCCGCACGCGCCGGGCTCGGTCGATCGGGCGCTGTTCGAGCGCATGGTGCGCATTTGCGCCGAGACGGCCGACTACCTGTACCGGGCCTATGCGCCCACTGAGGTGCAGGATGCGAGCGACGTGTCTGTCGAGCTGACCCGCCACGCGAGGGAGGCCGCGTGCGGGTGCGACACGCCCGAGGACCGTGTGGCTGCCGTCGCTCGATTCACCGCCGGCCTGGCCGTCGGCGTAGACGAGGGGGACCTCGACGGGATGCTCGTTGGGGGAACGGAGGAGCAGATCATTGCCCGCGGCTCCGACTGGTGCGTGGACGTAGCACGCGTTGCGTGTGCCCTGTGCCAGGTCGTCGGCGTGCCTGCCCGCCTCGTCTACCTGTGCAACACCGGGCAGGCGTATTCGGGGCACGCCATCATCGAAGCCCATCGGCAGGGCGCCTGGGGCGCCGTCGACTCCTCCACTGGTGTCGTCTACCGGCGCGCCGACGGCACGCCCGCCACGACCTGGGAGCTCATGAGCGACGCGGCCCTGGTGGACGCGCACCGCGCGCCTCACGCGGCCTACACGCATCCGGCACAGTTCCGGGCCGCGGCCGTGTCGAACTACTTCGTCTGGGAGCGGCCGCGCTACGACTACACGGTGAGCGGCCTCAATGACTACTATCGCTCGATCCTGGAGATGTCGAACCGGCGCTGGCCGGGAGGCCTGAGGTGGCTCCACGGCGAAGACAGGCTCTGACGCCGCGGCCGCAGGACGAGGGAGCGTGAACGTGGACATGTCGGTGCTGACAGTCTCGGCGACGAAGCCGAAGGGGAAACCGGCGAAGCGGCTCGCCGAGATGGGCATCCGCATCGCGCCCATCGAGGAGGACGAGGGGGACGTGGACCGCTACGTGCTCTCGAAACGCCTCGCCATCGAGCGCCGCACGGGCGCTGGCTTCCTCAAGGGCATCATGGACAAGACGCTTTTCACAAGCGCCATCTACCTCCGCGAGCACTTCCAGATCCCGGTCCTCATTGTCGAGGGCGAGTTGAACTACCAGTACTCGATGTTCGACCCCCAGGCCATTCGCGGCGCGCTCTCCTCGATGATGATCCTCTACGGCCTGAACGTGCTCTCGACGCCGGACGTCGAGGAGACGGCGGCGCTGATCGCGATGATGGCGCGGCAGGAGCAGATCGGCATCCCCGAGATCTCGCTCATCCCGAAGCGCAAGGCGGCCGACCTCGCCGACCAGCAGCGCCGCATCGTCGAGATGCTGCCCGGCTGCGGCATGGTGATGGCCCGCGATCTGCTCCAGCACTTCGGCAGCGTGCGGCGAGTCCTCGAGGCCACCGAGGGCGAGCTTCGCACCCTCCGCGGCATCGGCGCGAAGAAGGCCAGGGAGATGGTGAAGGTCCTCAACGCCGACTACGAGGCGGTGGACACCGAACGGAACCTCGAGGACGCCATCGCGGCCGCGCCCGAGCTGCTCCTCGCCCAGCCCGTCGCGCTCCTCGCCCGCCAGCACTACATCTTCAGCGACGCCGAGCGGCGGCACTTCGTTGACCTCGTGTTCCTGGCGCAGGATGCCAACGAACTGATCCTCGTCGAGCTGAAACGCGGCCGGCTCGCGCCCGATCACTATCGCCAGCTTCGGCAGTACATGGACCTGGCCCACAGGTCGAGCCCGCTGCGCGGCTTCCTCGACAAGGGCGCGCGGCTCCGCGGCGTCCTGGCGACCGTGGAGCACGGTGATTTCGAGCCCGACGACCCCGACGTGTGTGCGTGCATCGTGGACAGGCAGGAGGCCATCGAGGTGCTGAAGGAGTTGCGGCGGCTACGCCTCGAATCGGAGGAAACACGTGAGCGTTGACTGGTGCAAGGCCAACTACGAGAAGAGCATCACCAGCCGCGCCTGGGGCGCCACGCCCTACGACGCCGGCTGGGACGGCAGCCGCAGGCACGGCGAGGACCTGCCCGCCTCGGCGGAGCTGCGCGCCATCTTCGACGAGGAGATGGCCCTCGGTACCGTGCCCCCGTGGGCAGAGGAGATCATCCGCCGCATGATCGGCCCGCTGCCGATGTGCGGCCACTACGCCTTTCCGCTGCCGCTTGTCGAGATCTGCGAGGCCATCGGCCGCGGGCAGGCCCCCGCGACGGTGCACGGCTGCTACACGGCCGACGCGGCGCGGAAGACGCGGATGGCCTTCACTGTCTTTTGTCTCGACGCGTGGCTCCAGGGCGCGCCGCTCGACGCCGCGCAGGCCGAGCTAGCCCTGCGCGACGACCAGGGCAAGGACTGGCCGCGAATCGCCGCCGCCGTCTACCAGGCCCTCGGCGCCCCGACGCCGCCGAAGCGCCTGGCCGTCCGCCGGCTCGTTCACCGGCTGCGCTGGTGGATCAAGACGCTCGTGTGGGACGATGATCGCCGCAACCGTTTCCAGCTCGACGCCTACCTGGGCGACGCCCGCGGCGATGAGGCGCACTTCAGCGCCTACGGCAACTCGCCCTTCGGCGACCCCTATTTCGAAGAGCGGAAACCGCCCGAGGTGAAGCAGCTCGACGCCGACCTGTGCCGCGCCGTGCCGCACGGCAACGCGCTGCTCGACCGCATCGAGAGCACGTGGCTGTGCGCGCCCAAGGCATTCCGCTACGTCGAGCGCATCATCATCGAGATCGGCGCCCTCGGCACCGGCAGGCCGCCGAAGACGAACGTCTCGCTCCTCGACTGCGAGGACACCTATCCCGACGCCGCGTCGCACAAGGCCTGGTACGACAGCTTCACCGCGTCGCTCACGGCGTGGCTCGATGGCGACGGCGCCGCGCGCCCTGAGTTGGGCGAGCCGACGCCCGTGACGCACTGGCTCGTGCGCCTCCTTCGCCACAAACTGCGGCTCTTCGAGACCCACGACCCCTTTGGCAACCTCGTCGGCGCCAAGTCGTCAGGCAAGCGCGGCACAAGGACCATCTGAGGAAAGGGGCACCACCGATGGGCGATGGGATGCAATGGTCGAAGGCGACCTATGAGGCGAGCGTGTCGAGCCGGTGCTGGTGGTATACGCCCTACGATGACGGGTGGGACAAGTGTCCCTCAATGGCCGAGGACGCGGAGCTTCGGGGAATCGTGGAGATGGAGCGCGCGCTCGGCGACGTGCCCGCCTGGGCGCGGCAGATTGTCGAGCGGAGCATCCAGTTCGCTTGCCCGTGCGGCCACTACCTGTTCCCGCGGCCCTACCTGGAGGCGCTCGACGCCATCGGCGCCGAAACGCCGGCGACGTTCGTCCACGGCTGCTTCACGGTCGCCCGCGAGCGCAAGCGGGCGATGATGGACTACGTGCTCTGCCTCGACGCCTGGCTCGCCGGCGCGGCCGCGGAGGACGTGGCCCGCGAGTTGGCCGCCCTGGGCTCCCGCCGAATCGCGTGGGACGCGGTCTGCGCGGAACTGTGGCGGGTCCTCGGCGAGCGCACGGAGCTGAAGGAGTTGCTCGTCGAGCGCCTCATTCACTCGCAGCGCTGCAAGATCAAGTGGAGCCCCTGGGATGACGACCTCGCCTCCGAGTTCGGTCGCGACCTGTTCCTCGGACCTATCGGCAAGGTAAGGAACCCCGCGAAGATCCACTGCTACATCGAGCAAGCCGTCCCCGGCTTCGACGAGGGGGCGTCGCCGCGCGTCCGGCGGCTGGAGGCCCGCCTTGCCGAGCTGTGTCCCGACTGGAAGCAGATGCAGTTCCATACCCACTACGGTTGGCTCTGCGCGCCGAAGGCATTCCGGTTCCTCGAGCGGCTGGTCTGGGCCATCGGCCAGGAGCGGCCACCGAGGCCCGAGGACAGGGTGCCCGGCTTCCTCCAGATCGAGGACACCCATCCCAACCAGGACGAGGCTCGTGAGTGGTGGAAGGCATTCGTCGCCGCCCTCGATGCCTGGTGGCAGGGCCAGCCCGCGACGGGCCCCGTCGCGGACGACGTGGCGCGGCGCCTCGGCGCGGCCACGCCGGTCAAGCGGTGGCTCGTGCGTCTCTTCCGCCGCAAGCTGCGCTTCTACGCGAGCTACGAGGAGGGCCTCGACCGCCTCATCAACCCCCGGCCCAACGCCGCACGCGGCTCGCGCAGCATCGGCGCGCAGGAGCCCAAATGAGCAAGCACTTCATCGGCGAGGCGATCGAGCCGATTGCGGAGGCGATGGACACGCGCCGCATGGCCGCGGGCGAGCCGGGGCTGCCCATGCGCTTCCGCTGGCGCGGCGCCGAGCACGAGGTCGCCGAGGTGCTCCAACAATGGCGCGAGACCGGGCCCTGCAAGTCGGGCAGCAATGAGCAGTATGTGCGCAAGCACTGGTACCGCGTGCGAACCATGAGGGGCGAGGAGATGAAGCTTTACTTCGAGCGCCAGCCCCGCTCGGCCCGGGAGCGCAAGGCCAGGTGGTGGTTGCACTCGGCCACGATGGCAGAGGAGGAAGACCCTTGAGCGACATCGTCGTGCGCGATCTTCGGCCCGAGGACGTGGAGGCGGCCGTGGACATCGCGGTCGCCGCGTGGGCTCCCATCTTCGGCCAGTTCCGCAGGATCCTCGGCGACGAGCTCTTCGCGGCGCGCTGCCCGCGCTGGCAGGAGGACAAGGCCGGCCAGGTGCGCCGGGCCTGCGCGCCGGGGAGCAAGGCCAGCGTGTGCGTCGCCGAGAGGGAGGGCCGGGTCGTGGGGTTCATCACCTACTACCTGGACGTTCCGCGCGGCATCGGCGAGATTGGGAACAACGCGGTGCACCCTGACTTCCAAGGGCAGGGGATCGCCTCGCGCATGTACCAGTGCGTCCTCGACCGCTTCCGGGCGCAGGGCATGCGGTTCGCCAAAGTGTGCACGGGCCTGGACCCGTCCCACGCCCCGGCACGACGGGCGTACGAGAAGGCCGGGTTCTCGATTCAGCTCCCCAGCGTCGAGTATTACCGCAAGCTGTGACCGCAGGGGCGGCGAGCGCCGCGCGCGGTGGCGGCCGCACGGGAGCGCGCTCCGTGCGTCCCGTTGGCCCCGGCCAGATTGTCAACGGGCGTCAGCGGCCGCTGGCCGCGCGCGCGGGACTGCGGCGGCTCGAGCCACGGCGTTGGCCCCGCCGCCGAGAGGGGCGTCCGCCCTCTGCCACGCGCGGGGAGTGCCCGCCCGTGACGGGGCTGGGCGTCAGAGGCAAGGGGGTGCCGACCAGGCGCTCGAGGGCGGGGAGGAAGCGCCGCTCGGCCCGCGTGACGAAGCTGGTGGCCAGCCCGGTCGCGTCCACCCGGGCCGTGCGGCCGATGCGGTGGACGTAGTCGTCGGGGGACTGGGGGAAGTCGTAGTTGATGACGTGCTCGATGTCGGCGATGTCGAGGCCGCGGGCCGCCACGTCGGTGGCGATGAGGATGCGGTAGCGCCCCTCGCGGAAGCCGGCGAGCGCCTCGTCCCGCTCCGCCTGCGCGCGGTTCGAGTGCAACCGCGCCACGCCCCGGTGCCGAGGGCTCACCGCGCGGGCCAGGCGGTCCACGCCGAGCTTGGTCCGCACGAAGACGAGCACCCGGCCCTGTGTCTCGCGGAGGAGCGACAGGAGGAGCGGCGTCTTGTCGCTCTCGTGGGTGTCGAAGAGCTGTTGCTGGGCGCGCTCGGCCGGGGCGCTTCGCCGCCCCACCGACAGGATGAGGGGCGAGCGCATGTTCCGCTGCACGATCTGCTCGACATCCTGGGGCATCGTGGCCGTGAACATCAGGGTCTGCCGCTCGCGCGGCAGCTCGCGCAGGATGCGCTCGATCTGCGGCAGAAAGCCCATGTCGTGCATCCGGTCCGCCTCGTCTATCACCAGGACCTTGATGTCCTTGAGCGACACGTTGCCCGACTGGATGTGGTCAATGAGCCGGCCGGGCGTGGCGACGAGGACGTTGGGCCACGAGACCAGGGCCTTCCAGTCCTTCTCGATCGGGATGCCGCCGACCACGGTGGCCACTCGGATGCCGCTGGAGCGCCCGAGCTCGGCGAACATGCCCGAGACCTGTTGCGCCAGCTCGCGCGTGGGCGTGAGCACCAAGGCGCCCATCTCCGCCGTCGCGGCCACCCGCTCGATGATCGGCAGCGCGAAGGCCGCGGTCTTGCCCGTGCCCGTCTGGGCCAGGCCGATGAGGTCCTTGCCCTCGAGCGCGTGCGGGATGCACGCCGCCTGGATCGGCAGCGGCGTCTCGTAGCCGGCCGCCTGGATGTCCTTGAGGAGACTCCCGCGAAACGGGTAGTCCGCAAACCTTGCCGTCACTTCACCTTCCGACGTTTCCGACACTTCCGACACACTCACGGTTTCCTGCAAAGCAATCCCCTGCAAAGTGCGGGGCCGCTTTGCCCCGCGTCTGTCACGTGCTCGCCCGACTGTCCTGTCGGGCGGCTTGCGCCTGCCGCGCATCGTGCGCCGGCGCACCGTCGCTCATCGCGAAGAACTCGGAGAGCGAGCCAGTAGGGAGGGTCGGCTGGGCGGGCTTCGACGCATCACGCCCGAACTGGACAGGTCTCTTGCCATCACCTCAACGAGCGGCGACTTCTTTCGTACTTCTATAATAACCCAAACGCCCGCCCACTGCAAGTCCTTCTCGCCACCGAGCCGCGAGGGCCGCATCCCGGGGCAGGCGTTCCCCCGCGCCCGGGCCTCACAACTCCCGAACCTTCATCCCCCGCAGCCACAGGGGCACGCCGTGGTCCTGGAAGCCGATGTAGCCCGACTTCGGGCGATTCTTGATCCTGGGATTCGTGAGGTCCACCTCGTTCACCACCTCGCCGTTGAGCTTCACCGTGAGCTTCTCGCCCTGGCACAGGACGCCCACGAGGTTCCACTCCCCCGCCGGCTTGCACGTGTTCTTCGCCGGCGGGATGCCCGGGATGATGCCGCAGGCGTCGTGGTCCGACAGCTTCGCATCGGGCTTCTTCGAGCCGGAGTCGTAGAGCTGCACCTCGATCCCCGTGGCGACGGGGCTCTTCAGGTTCCCCACGTGGAAGTAGAACCCGCTGTTGCCCCCCTTGTTCACCTTGAACTCGAACTCGAACTCGAAGTCCTGGTACTGCTTGTCCTTGAGCCACAGATAGGCATCGTAGCGGGTCCAGCCCCCTTCGCCGGGCCGCGGCTGGAGTTGCACCACTCCGTCGGCCAGCGACCAGTTGCCCGTGGTGGTCCAGAACTGCGTCAGGTCGCCGCCCTTCAACAGGTCCACCCACTCCTTCGGCTTGGCCTCCGCGTCGCCCTTCTCCCCTGCTTCGCCTGCCGAGGCCGGCGGCGGAAGCAGCGAAAGGACCAGGCCGCAGAGAGCCATCGCGCCAACGCACCGAGTCGCAGGTTTCATCGAGAGCCTCCGTCAAATGGGGTTGTCCGATGCTCCACTGATTATACTCATCGCCATCCGCAAGTCCAGCGGCGGCCTTCGAGCGGCTCAGGCCGCGGGGGGGGTGGACATCTTGAAAGGCCCTGTCAGGCCGAGGCTGGGGCCGCGGTCTGAGCCACATGTCATTGCAGGATATGGGCTTATAGCCGTGGGCCGCGCGGCGGAGGCCGCCGTTCAAGATGGCCACCTGGTATTGCGCGCACGTGGCCATCTTGAGCAGGTTGGAAGGGCGAGGACGGGGGGGCGGGGCTGCACGCCGCCGAGCGGGGAAACCAGGGGCGCGTCAGGCGTCGGCGCGCTTGACGGCGCGGTGCGCCGTTGCGATAATGCAGCCACCTCTCGGAAGGAGACAGCTTCATGGCACGCAGCAGACCGGCGGTTCGCCGCATCGGCATCCTGACGGGCGGGGGCGACTGCCCCGGCCTCAACGCGGTCATCCGCGCGGTGGCGAAGACGGCGATGAACGTCCACGGCATCGAGGTGTTCGGCATCCGCGACGCCTTCCGCGGCTTCGTGGAGGGCGACGGCAAGCTGCTCGACTACCGCGACGTCTCGGGCATCCTCACCCAGGGCGGCACCATTCTCGGCGCGTCCAACAAGCACGACCCCTTCCACTTTCCCGTGGTCCGGAACGGGAAGCGGGTGTTCCGCGACATGACGCGGGCGCTGCGGGCCAACGCGCGCCGCTGGCGGCTCGACGCCTGCGTGCTCCTGGGCGGCGACGGCACGATGCACATCGGCACCCGGCTCAGCACGCTCGGCCTGCCCGTCGTCGGGGTGCCGAAGACGATTGACAACGATCTGGCTGGCACCGACGTGACGTTCGGCTACGACACGGCCGTGGCCTGCGTGACCGACGCGATTGACCGCCTCCACTCGACGGCGATGTCGCACCATCGGGTGATGGTGATCGAGACGATGGGCCGCTACGCCGGCTGGATCGCGCTGAAGGCGGGCGTGGCAGGGGGCGGCGACATCATTCTGATCCCCGAGATCCCCTACGACCTGGGCACGGTGGTGCACAAGGTGGTCGAGCGGAGCCGCACGGGGCGGCGCTTCAGCATCGTGGTGGTGGCCGAGGGCGCCCGGCCGAAGAAGGGCACGATGACCGTCGAGCGCGTCCTCACCGACAGCCACGACCCCATCCGCCTGGGCGGAGTGGGGGCCAAGCTGGCCAACGACATCGAGAAGGCCAGCGGCCTCGAGACCCGCTACACCATCCTCGGCCACCTCCAGCGCGGCGGCTGCCCCACCGCCTCCGACCGCGCGCTCGCCACCCGCTTCGGCTACCACGCCATGCAGCTCGTCGCCGCAGGGCGCTTCGGGCGCATGGTGCGCCTCAAGGGCGACACGGTCGGCTCGATCCCCCTCGCCACGGCCGTGGCCAGGCTCAAACTCGTGCCCCGGAACCACCCGCTCATCCAGGCCGCCAAGGCCCTGGGCACGTCGTTCGGGGTTTGAAATCCGCCGCGGCATCCCGTATAATGCCGGGGCGTAGCGAAGGCGCGCGATTCCCTCCCCGCTGTCTGAAGGGAGCCACTGATGCAACTGCGTGCGACCGGCCGTCGGGTGCTTCTCGTCGGTGTCCTGGGGGCGGCGCTTCTGGCCGGAGCGGTTGGCCCGGCCCGCGGCGGCGAGGCCGTGGTGCTGGGCTGTGCGAGCGCGGCCGACCTCAAGGGCCTGTTCGGCAAGCTGGGCAAGCTCGCCGAGAAGTTCGTCCCAGGCACCGGCCCGCAGGCGCTGGGCCTGGGCGCCATGCTCACCCAGGCGCCCGAGTGGGCGGGGGTGGACTGGTCGAAGCCGGCCACGATCGTGCTCTTCGGCGGCAAGGCGTTCGGCAAGGCGGAGCCGGTGCCGGTCGTCGTCGTGACGCTGGCCGACGCCGCGCTCTTTCGCCAGGCCCACCCCGAGGGCGCCCCGGTCGCCTTCGAGGTCCGCGGCGACCTGGCCGTCGTGAGCCCGGAGAGGGCCGCCCTCGCCGCGATGACCCCGCAGCGCCTCGAGATCTACGGCACGCTCCCGAAGATCGCCGGCACGGCCGACGTCTACGCCACCGTCTACGCCGCCCAGGCCGTCGCGGAGTACCAGGGCGAGATTGATGCCGCGCTCAAGGAGATCGAGCAGCAGGCCGGCCAGATGATGATGCCCGGCCCGATGGCGAACATCGGCAAGATCTTCAAGTGCCTCGGCCCCCTCGTCAACCTAGCCGGCAAGCAGGTGCGGCGCGCCAGCCTCACCGTCGAACTGAAGGACGACTCCGTGGAGCTCTGGGGCCGCCTCTACGCGGGCGACGACACGGAGCTGGGGACCTTCTTCAGCGGCCAGCCGGGCGAACTGACCGACCTCGTGAAGTACCTGCCGGCCGAGGCGGCGATGGCCATGGCCGCGAAGCTCGACCTGGCGAAGGGCAAGCCGCTCTTCGAGGCCATCCTCAAGGCCATCGCCACCCCCCTCGATCTCACCACCGAGGACCAGGTCACGCTGCGCGAGCTGGTGTTCGGCTCCACCCAGACCGGCGAGTTCGCCGTCGCCCTCGCCGGGGGCGCCGCCCACCCCGGCATCCAGAGCGCCCAAGTCGTCCGCATCGCCGACGCCGAGAAGTTCCGCACGGCGAGCAAGAACGGCACCGAGTGGTTCACCCGGAGCGGCCTGGGCGCCCTGATGGAGGCCGCCGGCGTAAAGATGAGCATCGAGTACAAGCCGGGCGTCCGCGAGTACAAGGGCGCCCCGGTGGACCGCATCACGGTGACCATGGCCCAGGCGCCCGATGCCCCGCCCAACCCGATGATGGGCCAGCAGCAGCCCCAGGTCACCGAATTCGCCGCCATCGGCACCCTCGGCGCCGCCGTCGGCGGCAACCCGGGCGGCGAGCTCCTCAACGGCATCCTCGACCGCATCAAGGGCGAAGGCGCCCCGGGCCTCGACACGGCCGCCGCGTGGAAGGCCGCCGTTGCCGCGGCGCCCAACGGCTCCAGCGTCGTCGTCAGCTTCTCCTTCAACAACCTCCTGGCCAAGGCCATCGAGGAGGCGGCGAAGCAGCAGCCCGCCATCGCCCTGATGGCCGGCGCCATCATCAAGGCCGACCCCACGGAGGAGCCGATCACCACCTACGCCGGCTTCGGCGCGAACATGGTCGAGTTCCGCACCCGCGTGCCCCATCAGCCCATCCTCTCCCTCGTCACCCGCGTTCGCATGCTGATCGAGCAGCAGCCCGGCAGGAAGCCCGGCCCGAAGCCGAAGGAAGAGGACGACTTCTGAGAGGCGATGGGCGCTTGACTTATCGCCCCGGCCGGCGCTATAGTACACGGGTAACTGAAACGGCAGGACCTGGCTCCCTTTGAGGTGAACCCGCATGCTGAGCAACGTTCCGCTTGCCCTGTTCCAGAACCTCGGGATGCCCGAGCTCATCGTCATCGGCATCATCACGCTGCTGATCTTCGGGCCGAGGCTGCCCTCGGTGATGCGCTCGATCGGCAAGGGCATCGTCGAGTTCAAGAAGGGCCTGCGCGACACGGGCGAAGAGGTCCGCAAGGAAATCGAGTCCTCGCCCGAGCCGCCGCCCAAGAAGCAACTCGACAACAAGTCCTGATGCCGGCGTCCTTTGCGGGGGGGGGGGGCGAAGCTCCCGGGGAGCCGTGTCGGGCGCGTACGTTCCCGGCGGCGTAGCCAAGTGGCCCAAGGCGAGTGATTGCAAATCACTTATCCGTCGGTTCGAATCCGACCGCCGCCTCCATCCCCCGCAGGCGTGATGCCGCCATGATGAGTCGCCGCGAGTTCCTCGAGGCCGCGGGCGCCGGCGTCGCCCTCCTGCCCCTCGCGCCGCGGGCCCACGCGCGAGAGGGCGTCGCGGAACGGCCCTCGACGCCCAACGTCGTCCTCGTCATGGCCGACGACCTGGGCTGGGGCGACGTGGGGTTCAACGGCAGCAAGGTGGTCCACACGCCCCACCTGGACCGCCTGGCCGCCGAGGGCCTGCGGTTCACCCGCTTCTACGCCCACGCCCCCGTGTGCTCGCCCACGCGCGGCAGTTGTCTCACGGGGCGCCACCCCTACCGCTACGGCATCACGTTCGCCAACGTGGGCCACCTGCCGAAGCAGGAGTTCACCCTCGCCGAGGCCCTGAAGACCCTGGGCTACACGACGGGACACTTCGGCAAGTGGCACCTCGGCACCCTCACCAAGACCGTGCGCGACGGCAACCGCGGCGGCCGGGGCGACGCCGCCTACGCCCCGCCCTGGGACCACGGGTTCGACGTCTGCTTCTCCACCGAGTCGAAGGTCCCCACCTGGAACCCGATGCTCGTGCCGGGCTCGGCCGACAAGCCCTACGGCACGCGCTACTGGACCGGCCCCGAGACGCCGGCCACGGAGAACCTCGAGGGCGACGACTCGCGGGTCATCGCGGACCGCGTGGTCCCGTTCGTCCGCGACGCCGTGCGGGCGGGGAAGCCGTTCCTCGCCGTCGTGTGGTTCCACACGCCGCACCTGCCGGTGCTCTCGAGCGGCAAGTACCTGGAGATGTACAAGGACAAGCCGCCGCAGCAGGCCCACTACTACGGCGCGATCACGGCGATGGACGAACAGGTCGGCCGCCTGCGCGACGAGTTGCGCGCCCTCGGCGTCGCCAACGACACGATGCTCTGGTTCGCGAGCGACAACGGCCCCGAGGTGGGCACCCCCGGCTCCCCCGGCCCCTTCCGCGGCCGCAAGCGCAGCCTCTATGAGGGCGGGGTGCGCGAGCCCGCGTTCCTCGTCTGGCCCGCACGCGTCCGCCAGGCCCGGTCGGTGGACGTGCCGTGCTGCACGAGCGACTACCTTCCCACGGTGCTCGCGGCGCTCGGCTTCGAGAGGAAGGGGCAGCCCGAGCCCCTCGACGGCGTGAGCCTGCTGCCGCTCGTGGACGGTGCGATGGCCGAGCGTCCCCGGCCGATCGCCTTCGAGTCCGGGGGCCAGCTCGCCCTCAGCGACAACCGCTTCAAGCTTTACAGCCCGGCGCCGCGCGGCGGCCGCAAGGGCCGCGAACAGGGGGCCGAGCAGCGAACCTGGGAGCTTTACGACCTCGTCGCCGACCCCGCCGAGACGAAGGACCTGGCCGCGCAGCAGCCCCAGGTCGTCGAGCGCATGCGCCAGACCCTCGACCAGTGGCGCGCCTCGTGCCGCTCCAGCCTCGCAGGCGACGACTACCGCCGCCCGTCCCCCACGCCCTGAACCCGCGGGCCAGAGGCTCTTGCATCGAGCGGCCCTGCGACGTATCCTACATGTATGCGCGGGACGCCAGGCGCCGCGCACGATCCGAGCGAACCGCGACCGAGAAGGAGATGCGGCCATGGCCAGTTGCCGAACCTGTCCGCGCTCACGGGGAATCAGCCGCAGGCACTTCCTCGCCGCCGCAGGGGCCGCCGCGGCGGCGACGAAGATGGGGGTGTTCGACTTCGCTTCGTCGCTCTTCGCGCAGGAGGCGACGAAGCCCGCGGGCGGGCCGGTCGTCCGCGTCGTCTACGTGCGGCCCGAAAAGGAGCCCATCGTGAGTTGGCCCGGCGGCAACTGCGACGTGCCGGCTCAGCAGGCCCTCTTCACGAAGACCCTCCAGGACGCCGCGAAGACGCTCGGCATCGAGCTTCAGGTCCGCAACGAGCCGCTCTACAAGCCCGAGGACGTGGCGGCGTTGCTCGAGGACCTCAAGAAGTCGCCGCCCGACGGCCTGATCGTGGGCGCGATGAGCCTCTTCCTCTGGAAGCCGGTGAACGAGATCGTGGCGAAGCGCGGCGACGTGCCGACCATCGTCTACAGCCACGTCAGCGGCTTCACCAGCCACCTGCAGCTCGCACGCAACACCGCGAAGACCTATCTGGGCGCCACGCAGGACATCGGGTGGCTCGCCTTCGCCCTCCGCATGTTCCACACCACCTGGCGGTTGAGGAACACCCGCATCCTGGTGCTCCGCCAGCCCGGCCCCGATGCCACGCTCAAGGCCTGGGGCACCACGCTCCACCCTATCGCCAAGGCCCGCTTCCCCGAGGAGCTTAAGAAGGTCGAGGAGAGCGACGAGGTGCGCGCGATGGCCGACCTCTACGCGAAGCAGGCCGACAAGGTCGTGGAGCCGACCAAGGAGGAAATCCTCACCGCCGCGAAGAACTACATCACCTGCCGCCGCCTCATGGAGGCCGAGAAGTGCCAGGCCATTTCCATTGACTGCCTGGGCTGGAAGGACCCCGTGTGCCTCGCCTTCTCGCGGCTCCTCGACGACGGAATCCCGGCTGTCTGCGAGTGCGACCAGAACGCGATGATCGGCGAGCTGCTGACGATCTCGCTCTTCAACCGGGCCGGCTTCATCCAGGACCCCTCGCCGAACACCGTGAACAACACGCTGATCGGCGCCCACTGCACCTCGCCGCTCAAGCTGGAGGGGATTGACAAGGACTACCGCGCCCCCTACATGCTCCGCAGCTACCACACGCGCACCGGCTGCTCCGTGCAGGCGCTTTGGCCCGTGGGCAGAGAGGTCACGGTCCTCCACGCCAACGCGGGAGGCCCCTCGATGTGGGTGGGCACGGGCAAGGTTCGCTCGAACATCGCCCAGCCGCCGACCGGCTGCTGCCGCACGGCGGTCGAGCTGGAGCTGGACCGCTGCAACGACAGCCGCGACGTGAAGGGCTTCCACCAGCTCTTCATCCTGGGCAACCACGAGCGCATGTTCCGTGCCTACGCCCAGCTCGCGGGCCTCCAGGTCGCCCCCATCGCGTGAGGCGAAGAATGGCAAGAATCCAATGGTCCGAAACCCTTGCCGAGGAGCGCACAGGCCGATTCGCGGTCAAGGACAGTGGCTGAAAGAGGAATTGCATAGTTGTTCAAGTATGCAATTCTCTCCCGCAGGCAGGCGCAGACACACCGGCGCGAGGGCACAGTCTCTGAAACGGGCTAGGCCGAGATGAGAGACGCAAGCTCCGCCCCAACGCTGCGGATGATCGCGTGGGAACTCACGCGCGCGTGCAACCTGGCGTGCCGCCACTGCCGGGCGTCGGCCCTCTCGTGCGCGCCGCCGGGCGAGCTGACGACCCAGGAGGCCCTCGCGCTGCTCGACGACATCGCGTCGTTCGCCCAGCCGACGATCATCCTCACGGGCGGCGAGCCGCTTCTGCGGGCCGACCTGTTCGACATCGCGCGCCACACGACGGCGTTGGGCCTGCGGCCCGTGGTCGCCACGAATGGCTCGCTCCTCGACGCCGACACGGCCCGGCGGCTCGTCGAGACAGGCGTCCGCCGCATCAGCGTGAGCCTCGACGGCGCCGACGCGGCCCACCACGACGCGCTCCGCGGCGTGCCCGGCGCCTTCGACGCCTCGCTCCGCGGCCTGGCCGCCGCGCGCGAGGCCGGCCTGCCCTTCCAGCTCAACACCACGGTCACCACGGACAACGCCGACCAGCTCCCCGCCATCTACGAGCTGGCCATCCGCCTCGGCGCCGTCGCCCACCACATCTTCCTCCTCGTGCCCACGGGGCGGGCCGCGGCGCTCCGCGGGATGGAGCTGGACGCCCCTGGCTACGAGGCCATCCTCAACTGGCTGGCCGACCAGTACGCCCGCTCGCCTATCGAAATCCGCGCCACGTGCGCCCCGCACTTCTACCGCATCCTGCGCCAGCGCGGCATCCCCACCCAGGCCCGCGGCTGCCTCGCGGGGCAGAGCTTCTGCTTCATCTCCCACGTTGGCGACGTGCAGCCCTGCGGCTACTTCGACCAGCAGGTCGGCAACGTCCGCCAGCAGAGCCTGCGGGAAATCTGGGAGAACGCCGCGCTGTTCCGCGACCTGCGCGACCACTCGGCCTACGGCGGCAAGTGCGGCTCGTGCGAGTTCCTGCGCGTCTGTGGCGGCTGCCGTGCCCGCGCCTACGAGGCCACGGGCGACCCCCTGGCCCCCGAGCCCCTCTGCGCCCACCGCCCCGGCTCCCTTGTCTGAGCCCTACCGTCGCTCGATGAACACGATCTTGTAGATGCGCGTCTTGGGCAGTGTGAGCTGCACGGCGCCATCCTTCACTGTGCAGGGAAGCGCGACCACCTCGGCGTCGGGGTCGAAGCAGGTGGCCCGAACGGCCCGCCAGTCAGGGGGAACCGGCACCCTGACCTCGGCCGGCTCCACCTCCAGCACCTTCTTCCCCGGGTCGAGCAGGCAGACGTTGTAGTTGACGGCGTGCACGGCGACCCGACCGCCCTTGCTGTAGAGCGCGAAGCGGAGGTCCGTGCGCAGACCATCATCGCTGGCGATGGGTTGCGTGGGGACCAATTGCTGTCGCGCGAGCCATCGCAGGCCGGCCTCGGTATCGTCCTTCGCTGGACCTAGCTCTTGCCTCGCCAACCGCCAGTCCCAGACTGGAGGAGGCAACGCCTCGATCCACGGCTCCTTGCCGGGAACCGCGATAGCGTCGGCGGTCAGCTTCACCTCACGCGTCAGGAGCCGGACACAGGCCTGTCCATTGATAGTCACCTGGTCGTCAACCAGCACGATCTCGCCGCCTTCGCGGAAATGCTCCCGCAGGGCGGCGAGCTGTGCCTCCGACATTTCGTAGGCCCGCGAAGGGAGGTAGATGACGCGGAAGCGGGCGAGCCCTCCGGCCTTCTCCGGCAGGTCTCGATCCACGAGGGTGACGAAGGGGCGATGGGTGGCGCCGAGGTAGTCGGCAATGGTCGGCGTGGGCAGGGGCTTGTAGGCGTTGAGCGGGTTGGGGCCCCAGTAGGAGTAGAGGACGGCGGCGGCGGCGGTCAGCTCCCAACCATCGAAGAGGTCGGGGTGTTTCCTGAAGAAGGCTCGGTACTTGGCCTGCGGCTCGCCGCGGCCGGCGAAGCCGCCGCCTCCGCTGAACGCCGCCATCTCGGCGAGGGCAAGCTCCTGGACGTTCTCGAAGCCTTTCCTCGCCGCCTCGTAGCCGAGGTAGATGGGCTTGGCCTGCATGTGCCGGGCGAACAGCAGGTTCGCCATGTGCGTGCGGCACACCGTTCCCCACGTCAGCTTGTCGAGGCGCGGGCGGAGGCGGGTCTCCTTGTGGCTGTCGTCGGTGTAGCGGAAGCCGAAACTGATGGTGTAGCGGCCGGGCTTGTTGGGCGTCCACATCGCGGCGAGCGTGGCGGGCGGCTGCTTGGGCTTCCGAGACGAGCCTGTGCCGCCGAGGGCGCCTTTCGGCTCGAGGTCAACTCGCGCCTCATCGTCGCCGCAGCGCAGAAGGAGGTGGAAGTCCTCCGCCGCGTCCTCATCCTGCAAGCTGGAGCCAACGCTTGCGAGCCTGACCTCGAGGCGGGTGGCCTTGCCCGCCTTGGCCTTCGTGGGCAGCACGATCTCCGCCTGCATCTCCATCCACGTCGCAGGGTCGTTCAGCTCGTAACGATGAACGATGGTCTTGGCCTCGACGGAGTCGGCGGAGACCGCGATGGCGATGTCCTCGCTCTCCGGCGGCTCATCGGCGCAGGCGATGCCGGGCGAGTAGGTGCTCTCGAACATCAGGCGGTCGCACTGGCCGCCGACCTGGAGGCACTCGTCAATCCGCCCGCTGTTGGGGAAGATGGTGAAGGCGGGCTTCACCTTGCGCCCCTCGTCGCGGAGCATGCCCAGGTGCTCGCCGGTGCTAAGCACCCGCCAGCGGCGGACAAGCTCCTTTGGCGCCTCGGGCGAGTCGAGGGTGAGCTTCCCGAAATCGAGGCCCTCCGTCATCCGCTTCACCCATGCCACCTCGGGGTTGGCGTCGAGGAACTTGCGGAACGCCTCCTTGCAGTAGCGGCAGAAACAGGGGTCGGGGTGGGCGTTGTCCACGAAGCAGCCGTCGTAGCCGACCTGGGCGATCATGCGGATGAGCCGGCGGTGCCACTCCGCCCAGTCGGGATGACTTATGCAGGCGCGGTAGCGATGGAGCGGGGCGAAGTAGTCGGGCGAGTAGCCCCCGCACGAGCCTGGGAGGAACTTCCCCTTGATGTCCACCGCCAGCCAGGCGAAGGGATCGCGGAGCGGCTTCGGGCCGGCCCATTTCGCATAGGCGTCCCACTTGTCGTAGAACTCCCAGAAGCCCTTTCGCTTCTCGTGGTCGCCGGCGAGGGTGTGGTAGGAGATGTAGGGCGTGATTTCGGCGATGCCGATCGCGTGGTAGCGGCGGAGGGTCTCGCAGATGGTCTCGATGCGTTTCGCCAGTGCGTCGGGCGAGAGGAGGGCGATGTTCTCCCAGCTCAGCGTGTGCTTCGGCCCGCCCGTGTATTGGTTTTCGCCCTGGTAGAGGCGAATCGGCCCCCAGAGGTGGGTGATTGGCGTGGCCTTGCCCACGTGGAGCAGGTCGGGCGGCGCGGCCTTGAACTGCTCGATGTACTCTGGCTTCTCGAAGTAGTCGCCCGAGTAGTTGATCGTGTAGACGATCGGCGGGGTGGTGGCACGCAGCATGGGGGCTTGCTCGGCCGCCAGAGCAGCGTAGAGGGCCGCGTGAGTCGAGAGGACGATGCTTCCCCATCGCGGCGGCTTCATCGCGGTTCTCCCTGCTTGGCCCATTGGACGGCTCGGCGGACGAAGGCATCGAGCCCCGCGGTGCGCTCCGGGTGGACGCTGATGACGAAGACGCGTCCCTTGCCCCAGGCGCCGCAGGCCATGGCCGGCGTGCCCAGCATCACGCCCTGCGGGGCGTTGTTCTTGTTGATCTCGCTCCGGAAGAGGGCAAGGACGGTGAAGTCCGGGATGTCCGGGCGGCTGGCCGGCGCCATCAGGGGGCCGTTGGCATACCAGATGCCGATCAGCCCCGTGCGGTCGCCGAGGATGCGGCAGCCGTCTGCCGTCAGCTCGATCTTCACGTTGCCCGTGCCGCGCTGCCAGTGCTTGGTGTCCACGGCCCGGGCATCGAGGATTGCGAGCGACCAGGCGTAGCCGCAGGTCGCCAGGTAGGCCCCTGCGCACACGCCGACGTAGCCGCCGCCGTCAGCGACGAACTTGCGGATCGCCTCCCTGCCCTCGGGGGTGATCGCCGTCGCCTGCCGGCTCGCGCCGCCGCCCGGGATGACCAGGACGTCGAACTGTTCGAGGGCGCCTGCGAGAATCTCCGGCGGGCCCACGCGCTCGACCCGCGCCTTGGCCATCCCTGCGATCTTCCCCTCAAGGGCGTCCGCGCTGGAGCTTGCGCCGCCGGCGTCGTAGAGCGCCACTCGCACCTCTCCCTCGGACCGCTTGGGCGGGAGGAGCACGTCGGGGCTGCCGGCAAGCATCTCGAGGTCCGTGAGGAAGCGATAGACCATCAGGCGGTGCTGCCGGGTGCGGAGCGAGAGGGGCTGGCCCTTCCAGGTGGTCTCGAGGATCAGGGTGAGAGCGTTGAGCTGCTCGGCAGCGGCGCGGGCCAGCGCGCCCCGTGCTGCGCCGCGCAGAAGGACGAACTTGCGCCCCGCGTCGGCGACGGTGGCATTGACGGCTTCGAGCACGCGCGCCGCCTGGGCCGCCGTGGCGGCCCTGCGGTCGTGGATGATGCTGCTTCCGGTGGTCTTCGCGTCCTGCTGGCGGGCGCCGATGCCCTCGTGGAGGTCGAGCAGCCACGCCGGGCGCACCTTGCCGACGAAGGTCCAGAGCGCCTTGGCCAGCTCGCCCCTGGGCTCTTCGCCGGCCTCCTGGGGGAAGTTGCGGTTCAGGTCGCGGTCCTCGCCGCCGGGCAGCAGCCGAGTGCCCTCGCGGAGACCCAGCTCGTTGGCTCGCGGGATGACGACCAGCTTGCCCCGGGCGATGGGCCAGTGGCGGACCTGCGCGGCAGCGCGTGCGCCGGCGGGCTCGTTGCCGTGGACGCCGCCCACGATCAGCACCGTCGGCCCAGGCTGCCCGCTGTCCTGAGCGAACCATGCCGTCGCCCATGGCGTCCCCTCCGCGATCGTGCCGCTCTGTTGCTCCGCGGCCAGCGCGAGCACGCTGGCGGCGAACGACAGGAGCCACATTCTCAGGCCGCGCCGAAGCATCGCATTTCCTCTGGACGGCTATTCCGCTTCAGCAGTTCGGCAGGAAGGCGCCGAGCTTCTTGAGCCGGGCCTGGAGCTCGGGCACGGGCACGCCGCGGGTGTCGGCGCCCTTCTCGATAGCGATGGCGGCCGCCACGCCCGCCGCCTGGCCGGTGATGAAGCAGCCGGGCATCACGCGAATCGAGCCCTGAATGTAGCGGTCCGAGCTGACGCAACGCCCGGCGACCAGCACGTTCGAGAGCTTCTGCGGCACGAGGACGCGGTAGGGGATGCCGTAGCTCTCGCCCTTCTTGTAGCGCAGGGTCTTGAATTCCTCGGCGAACTGCTTGTAGTTCGCCTCGTCGGGCTTCGAGGCGTGAATGTCCACGGGATAGCAGTAGCGGCCGATCTCGTCGGGGAAGACGGCTCGCTTGTTGAAGTCCTCCAGGTTCAGCACGTAGTCGCCCGTGATGCGCCGCGACTCGCGGATGCCGAGGAGCGAGCCGGTGGCGACGAGGGTCATTTTCTCGAAGCCCTTGAGATATTGCTTGTAGTAGCGCTCGTATTCGAGGATCGCCTTGCGGCCCCAGATGAGAGCCTTGGTGACCGAGCGCTCGTCGGTGTTGTCCACGCCGAAGGTGTGGCCGATGTTGCCGCCGCCGATGTCGTCGCCCACCTGCCACATGCCGGGCAGGTGGCGATCGTTGATGGTAAAGACCTTGTCCTTGAAGGCGGCTTCGAGTCGGCTCTCGCCGGCGCCGAGGCCGCTCTTGCGGACCGCCGGCCAGTCCACGTTTGCCCACAGCGAGCAGAGGGTGCCGGGCATGAGGCCGCCGTCCTTGTCGCCCTTCTCGAAGGGCGCGCCCGCCCACGCCGCCAGGTCGCCGTCGCCCGTGCCGTCCACGAACACCTTGGCCTTGACGGCGAACGGGCCGCTCTTGGCCGCGAGGACGGCGTGCCCGACGCGGTCGGGTGCGTCCTTCTCGACCCCGACGAGCAGCGTCTCGAACGTGAAGTCCACGCCGGCCTCCAGGAGCAGGGCGTCGTAGAGGCGTTTGAGGACTTCGGCCTTGATGGGCAGGCAGTCACGGACCGGGAAGCCGCTGGCCTTGGCGGATTTCTCGGCGATCTCGTGGCCGATGCCGCCGGCCAGGAAGTTCACGCCGTCGGTGAACTGCATGAAGGCGGGCACCATGCCCGCCGTGCCCATGCCGCCGAGGCAGGTGTGGCGTTCGGCGAGGAACACCTTTCGCCCCTGGCGCGCGGCGGTCACGGCCGCCGCGATGCCCGCCGGCCCGCCGCCGGCCACAAACACATCCACCTCGTGGCGAACGGGGACACGACGCGTGAAGTCGATCATGGGTTCTCCTTTGGGGGCCTCGGCGGCATACGACGGCACAGCGAGTCCGCTGCCGAGCCCGGCAGCGGCGATGGACGCCTTGAGGAACGTTCGGCGGTCGCACGACATGTGTTCGCCTCTGCCGGCAAGGGGGCTACGGGGTTGGCGGCCAGCCTTGCGGGAGGCGGCCGTAGACGCTGTGGTACGCAGCGACGGTTTCCGGAGGCGGCTGGTCGGCCGCCCGCTCGACGGCCTCGCGGTACCCCTCGTCGAGTTGGTCGCGCAGGCGCTGAACCCCGGCATCGTGCTCGCGCTGTTCCTGCTCCGCGGCCAGGGACTTGGAGGGGTCGTAGGAGGCCCACTCGGGCTCTTGGTCCTCGCCTTCCTTGAGCGCCTCGCGCAGCGGGCGCATATCCACCGCGTAGAGGCGTGGGAAGCTGTAGACCCAATCGAGACCCTGCGACCTGAGGCGGCGGAAGATCATCTCGTAGGCCGGCGTCAGGTCGGCGCGGCCGCCCACGTGGAACGTGCCCAGATAGAAATCTATGTAGTCGTACCGAGGCGCTTCGGCGTGCTGATTCACGAAGTCCGCCAGCGTCCCCGCCGCGCCGCGGAAGGAGCCAAGGTCCACGAGCCGGCCATCGGCGGCGATGACCTCGTGGCTGTCCGAGAACACGTCCCACAGGCACATTGCGACCAGTTCCTGGCATTCGGTCGTGGGCTCGACGGGCCGTTCAAGGTGCGACTCGCGGACGCTCTCCAGCGTGGGCTCGGGCCGCTCGGACTGCCCTTCGCGCCGGGAGAGCCGCTGCGCATTCCGGAAGAAGGCCAAGGCTTCCTCAAGGAGCCGCTCGGCGGAGGGATGGAACACGGCGAACAGAGGCGAGCCGGCCCAGCCGTCTGGCGCCAGTTCGCGGAGGATGTCCTCGCTGCCGAGCCCGGCGGGGAACATGCGCTCCGGCACGGCCTGGCATTCCTGCTCCGTGTAGCGGCCGCGCTCCGAGCCTTCACCGAATCTGGCGGAAGCCATGGCAGCCTCTCAGCATGTCTCCCTCCGACATCCCTCCTCCAGCATCGCCAGGAAGTTCCCGACGGGCACGTAGTTGGCCACGGAGTTGCCGGTGCCGAGGGCCCAGCCGCCGCCGGGGGCGCAGCGCTCGATGAGGAAGCGAGTGTGCCGCCGCACCTCGCGGACGCTCATGCGACAGAGCTTGTCCATGTCGAAGCCGCCGAGGAGCGCGATGCGGTCGCCCCAGCGCGCCTTCGCCTCCCAGACCGGCTCGATGGCGTCCTCGAACGAGTGCCGGGCGTCCCAGCCGCAGGCGATGAGGTCCTCCATCACCTCGCTGACGTTCCCGCAGGCGTGCAGGATGGCTGGCTTGCCGCAGGCGTGGACCGCCGCGACGATGCGCTTGTGCCAGGGGAAGACGTATCGGCGGAGCGCGGCGGGCGAGATGAGGGTCTGGGTGCGGAAGCCCAGGTCGTCGCCGAGCTGCACGGCGCCGACGACGTCGAAGGCCGCGGCCTTGCCCAGGTATGCCTCGATGCGCGAGCCGACCGCGTCGAACATGTCGGCCGCGAGCCGCTCGTCGTCGTGGAGCAGGTAGCTGATCCCCTCGTAGCCGAGGAGCCACATCACGTTCTCCAGCACGCCCGAGGAGCCGGGGATCACCTTCATCCCGTCGGGCAGGAACGCCTTGATCCGCTCGAGCGACGAGTAGTCCACCTTCGACATGTCGGGCCACGGGTACTTCTCGAAGTCCGCGCGAGTGGCGATGGTGTGCGAGCTTGCCAGAAAGTAGGCGCGTTCGCCCTGGGCGGTCATTGTCTTGGGCGTCTCGCCGTGGGGGAAGCCGAAGCCGTAGGCGCCGCAGTTCGCGTAATCGTAGCCGAGGGCGAGCTGATAGGCGATGTGCTGCCGCCAGGCGTGCGCCTCGCGGTCCGCGGCCGGCGCGTCGGCTGGCGGCGGCTCCTCGAACCGCCCGATCGCCCTCAGCACCTCGGGCTGGATGTTCGAGAACAGCTCGTAGAACGGCACCCTGTCCGGCTCGCCCTTCCTGCGCAGCGCCTTCTCCAAGCGACCGAAATCGGGCGCCCCCGCGACCCCCGGCTTCCACGCAGTCATCGCTTCCTCCGATGCAGGTGCGGTTTCCTGCCTTTCAACCTTGCTCCCGAGGGCCTTGCGGCGGTATTATAGGCGGCGCGAGCACCAGATAGCAAACCTATCAGGAGGCCGGCACATGCGTGCACCCGCCAGGTCGTGGCTTCTGTGGCTCCTCCTAGGCATCTCGGCGGCCCTGGCCGGGGAAGCCGACCCGCTCGACGAGGCGTGCTGGATCTGGAGCGACAAGGATACGAACGCGATCGGCCCGCCGCTGCGGACCGCCGAGTTCTCGTTCTCCCGCGACTACGAGGTCAAGGGCGAGGTGAAGAGCGCCACGCTGCGGGTCACAGCCGAGAGCGTCTACACGCTCCTCGTGAATGACAAGCAGGTCGGCGCCGACGACTTCTGGCTCACCCTCGATTCGCACGACATCAAGCCCTTCCTCGTCCAGGGCAAGAACCGCATTCTCATCAAGGCGCAGACGAAGACCTGGTTCGCCGGCCTCTTCGTCGTGGGGACCGTGGAACTGGCCGATGGGCGGAAGCTGGCGATTCGGTCGGACGCGACGTGGGACTGCACGAACGACCTGGACGGCAAGACGGCCAGGGCCGAGGTCGTCATCCAGGGCCTCAACGGCGGCTGGTGGAACAACTGCAACCGCCTGATGGTGATGCCCGACCAGTGGTACCGCCTGAACACGGAGCTGGTCACGCCCTGCATCCCCTGGGCGAAGCCCCTCGCGGGCGGGCGGCTCAAGCTCCTCATCATCCAGCCGCGCGTCACCCAGCGCGACACGGTCGAGCTGCTCCAGCGGGCCGACGTGGATGCGACGGTCGTCTTCAGCGACTTCCACGTGTTCACCCGCGACCAGCTTCGCCAGCCCTTCTTCCCGCTCACCAAGGGGCAGCGGCGCGAGGACATCGTGGCCGACCTCACGAAGGCGCTCCAGGGCTCCTACGACGCCATCGTCCTCGGGCCGGTCGAGGAGAGCGTCTTCTATGAGGTCGTCGCCGACAAGCTGAAGGCGATGGTCCAGGGCGGCACCGGCCTGATCTACACGGCGATCCCCCCTCGCAAGGTGGTCAAGGAGGGGGAGAAGAAGCCCGTATCGGACCCCACCTTTGAGAAGGAACTCACCGCGGCGCCTGTCGCCGCTCCGCCGCCGCTTCTTGCCCAAGGTGTTCCCTACGCGGCGCTGCCCGGGTTCCGCCTGGGCGAGAAGGACAAGGAGAAGGACTACCGCAAGGTGGCCGCGCTCTTCCAGTTCGGCAAGGGCCGCGTGATGCGCCTCGGCCTCGCGAGCGGCTGGGGGCTCTTCGCCAATGCTCCCGACCGCAACGACCTGCACTACGAGTATTACCAGGCATTCGCCCTCAAGGCGATGCTTTGGGTGGTGGGGCGCGAACCGTCGGTGCAGTTCCAGGAGTTCCCCGCTACGGTGCAGGCCGAGCGCGGGACGGCTGGCGAGCCCTCGACTCCGCTCGGGCCAGGGCTGGCCTTCCGCCTCGCGGGGAAAGGCGACTACACAGTCTCCCTCGCCGTTCGCTGCCCCGAGCGCCTGCTCGTCGCGCCCGGCCAGCCCATCGCGGCGCCGGGGCCAAGTCAGAACGAGGCGATCCTCCGCCCGCTCCACGAGGCCAGGCAGGAGGTGAAGCTGGACGGCGCGGCAGCGGTGCGGTTCCCGCTGCCCACGCTGCCCGCCGGCTCGTACTTCCTCGATGTCATCGTGAGCGACGGCAAGGGGAACACGAACTGGGCAACGGCGGCCCTCGAGGTCGCCTCGCCCCTCCGCATCCGCGAGATCAAGCTTGCGCCGCCCTGGATTGACGTGGCCGACGGCAAGGCCGCCGAGCTGAAGGCCACGGCGGCGCTCTCGGCCCCGGCGCCCGACGGCGCGAGCGTGCGATTCGGCCTGCTCGACAACTGCGACCGCCTCCTCGACCAGGCCGAGGCGAAGCTGGCCAAGGGCGCCGAAGCGGCGGAGGCCACCTTCCGGCTCAAGTCCTTCGCCACAACCCTCGGCCGCGTGCGGGCCGAGCTGCGCGTCGCCAACGCGACGGCCGATGTGGCCATCGCCCGCTTCACCGCCGTGCGGCGCGACTGGGACCGCTTCTTCTTCGTTGGCTGGGCGGGTTCCCCCGCCAACCACGCCGGCAACGTCTACGCGCGCGTCCTCGCCAGCCTGGGCTTCGACGCGGGCCGCGGCATGCGCGTGACCCACGACACCCTCGAGGCGGCCGACACCGTGGCCCTGCCCGGCTACTCGGGCCTGCCGCGCCGCGCCTTCGACATCACGCCCGAGCAGCTCAAGCGCGCCCAGGAGGCCACCGAGAAGCTCAAGGAACAGCGCCCCTTCGACCCCGTGGCCTACTACTGCGGCGACGAGATTGACTACGGCGGCGGCGACGAGCTGCCCGGCCGCATCGTCGAGTTCCGCAGCTTCCTCCGCGACCGCTACCGCACCATCGCCGCGCTCAACGAGCAGTGGGGCACGAGCTACGCCTCGTTCGACAAGGTCTACCCCATCGCCCGGCGCGCCCAGCTCCAGGAGAGCGAGAAGGGCAAGCTCATCCTCCAGAAGGACTATCACGAGCAGGCCACGGCCACCGGCAACTACAGCCGATGGATTGACCAGTGGCTGAGCAACTACAAGGCGTTCAACGACATGGCCCGCCGCCCCCGTCGGGTCATCAGGCTCTTCGACCCCCACGCCCGCGTGGGCGTGGACTGCCCGATGTGGCCCTTCGCAAGCTGCGGACACGACTGGTATACGTTCATGCAGGAGTTCGAGATGTTCGCCCCCTACGGCAAGGAGGGCGAGGTCCTGCCCTACGAGGACGCCCGCTCCTTCGCCCGGCCGGGGGCGTTCCTCGGACTCGAATACGGCGGCTACATCTACAACGCCTTCGTGCGCGGCGAGGAACTCACCGACATCGAGTGGCACCACTGGCGGATCTGGCACGGCCTGCTGCGCGGCTTCACGAGCACCTGGTTCTACCAGCTCACGCCGCCGGGCAACGAGTCGTGCATCAGCCCCGGGCTGACCCCCGTGCCCACCCTCGAGCAGTATGCCCGCGACCTGGCGGCGATTCGCGGCGGCTACTACACGCTCTTCACGCGCGCCCGGCGCGACTATGGCGGCATCGCGCTCCACTACTCCGTGCCCAGCCGCCTGCTGTGCCCGATCCTGCCCGACCTGGGCGCCGAGCGGGCGTTCACCTTCCACTACCTCCTCCAGATCCTGCGCGACCAGGTGGGCCAGCCCTACACGATGCTGGCGAACGAGCAGATCAAGCGCGGCGGCCTGAGCGGCTATCGCGTGCTCATCATGCCCCTGTCGCTGGCCATCGGCGAGGAGGAGGCGCGGGAGCTGACCCGCTTCGTGCGCCGCGGCGGCCTGCTCATCGCCGACGCCCGGCCCGGCCTCGCCGACGAGAGCGGACGCGTGGGCCACAACGCCGCCATCTCCGCCCTCTTCGGCCTCACGTGGAAGAAGGAGCTGGGCCGCAAGATGCTCACTGGCTCGATCAGCGGCGACTACAAGGGCGTCGCCATCGAGACCCCCGTGCAGAAGTTCCCCGCCGACCCCGCGGTCGTCCTCAACGGGGCCAGGGCCCTTTGCGAGGTGGACGGCATTCCGCTCGTCACCTGCCACGACGTCGGGGCCGGCAGCGCCGTGTGCCTCAACATCCCGTTCAACTACTACCGCGGCTACCCGACGCCCGAGCACCTTTACGCCTACATCGGCGAGCCGGGCCACAACCGCCTCGTCGGCACACTCCTCGCCGCCATCCTGCGGGCACACCAGGTCGCCCCGCCCGTGCGCGTGGACTGCCCTGGTGACCGCTGGCTGCCGGGCCTCGACGCCTCGGCTCACGCCGATGGGCGCGCCACCTACGTCGGCCTCACCAAGCAGCGCAAGGCCAAGCTCGAGGGCGAGAGCGAGGTCGTCGTCCACGCACCGACACGGGGCCACGTCTACGACATGCTCAACGGCCGCTACGTTGGTCAGGAGCCCACTTGGCGGGTCAAGCTCGCGGCGGCCGACGTGCAGCTCTTCAGCATGCTGCCGTACACGGTGAAGGCCCTGCGGGTCACGCTGCGGCGGGATCCGGCGGCCCGCGGCGCCGCCATCGAGGGGCGGGTGCGCATCGAGAGGACCGGCGGGCTGTTCAGCCGATCGGCCCGCCACTTCATCGGCCTCCAGGTCGCACGCCCCGACGGGCAGACGGTTCGCTACCTGGCGCGCACCCTCGAGACGCGCGGGGGCAGCGCCGACTTCGTCCTGCCCCTGGCCCTCAACGAGCCGACGGGCGTCTACACCCTCACCTTCCGCGACATCGCCACCGGCGCCACCGCCACCGTGCAGGCGCGCGTCGAGTGAGGGGACGCCGGGACGGCCTTGCACGCCTTGACTCGCCGGCGGGCACTTGGTATAGTTCGATCTGAACAACGACCCGCGCTCGCGCCCGTAGCTCAATTGGACAGAGTGGAGGCCTTCGAAGCCTACGGTTGCAGGTTCGAGTCCTGCCGGGCGCGCCAGGGGCTGAACATGCGTGTTCCCGCCGCAGCCATCCCGCTCCCCATCCTGCTGTTCCTCGCCCACGCGGCGGCGGGGGCGGACTGGCCGGAGTTCCGCGGCCCCCGGGGCGACGGCCACGCGGCGGCCGCAGCCGACGCGAAGCCGCTTGGCCTGCCGCTGCGCTGGAGCGAGAAGGACAACGTGGCGTGGAAGACGGCGGTCCCGCATCGCGGCTGGTCCACGCCCGTCGTCCTCGGCGGCCAGGTGTGGCTCACGACGGCGACGACCGACGGCCACGACTTCTTCGCGCTCTGCGTGGACGCCGCGACGGGCAAAATCCTCTTCAACGAGCGGCTCTTCCACGCCGACAACCCCGAGCCGCTCGGCAACAACGTGAACTGCTACGGTTCGCCCTCGCCCGCCATCGAGCCCGGCCGCGTCTACATCCACTTCGGCAGCTACGGCACGGCCTGCCTCGACACCGCGACCTTCAAGGTGCTCTGGGAGCGCAAGGACCTCTCGTGCCGTCACTACCGCGGCCCAGGCTCGTCCGTCGTCCTCTTCGAGAACCTCGTGATCCTGACGTTCGACGGAGTAGACGTGCAGTACCTGACCGCGCTTGACAAGAAGACGGGGCAGACCGTGTGGAAGACCGACCGCACGACCGACTTCAACGACCTGGACGGTCAGGGCAAGCCGACGCGCGAGGGGGATTTCCGCAAGGCGTTCTCGACGCCGCTCGTCTTCGACGCCGGCGGCAAGCCGCAGATGATCAGCCCCGGCTCGAAGGCGTGCTACTCCTACGACCCGCGCACGGGCAAGGAGCTGTGGAAGGTGCGGCACACGGCCCACACCGCCGTCGTGCGGCCGCTCTTCAGCCACGGCTTGGCCATCTTCTGCACGGGGTTGGGCGGGCCGGCTCTGTGGGCCGTCCGCCCCGACGGCGAGGGCGACGTGACCAAGACCCACGTGGCCTGGAAATTCGCCGAGGGCGCGCCACGCACGCCCTCCCCCATCGTCGTGGGCGACCTGCTCTACATGGTCGACGATGGCGGCCAGGCGACCTGTCTCGAGGTGGTCACGGGCAAGGCCGTGTGGAAGGAGCGGATCGGCGGCAACTACGCCGCGTCGCCCATCCACGCCGATGGCCGGCTCTACTTCTCCAGCCAACAGGGCAAGACCACCGTGCTCAAGCCCGGCCGCACCTTCGAGGTGCTGGCGACGAACACCCTCGACGGCGGCTTCATGGCCTCGCCCGCCGTCGCGGGCAAGGCGCTGATCCTGCGGACGAAGACGCACCTCTACCGCATCGAGGAGAAGTGACTCTCCGCCCGCCCCAGCCCGAGCCGCCGAAGGAGGAGTTCGTCGGCGACCCCGATGCCAACCGCCTCCGCACCCGCGCCCTGCGCGCCCCGTGGAGCCTCTAAGGCGCCGCCAGGCCGGCGAGAACATACGGCCCATCGGGAATGGCGACCACGCGCGCGCCCGGGCGCCGCCGCAGGAGCTCGTCGAGCGCGCCCTGGAGCTGCGTCTCCGGCTCCGCCGCGTCGCACAGGGCCGCCGCGGGCGTGACCGACAGGCGGCGCAGCGTGCCCGGCTCGATGCCCGCCGCGCTCACCACCAAGCCCTCCACGCCCACGCGGGCCAGCACCTTGCACTGCTCCTCGAACTCCCACTGGTCCTGCTGCACCTCGTCCCGCGCGAGGATGTCGCGCAGGAACGCCTCGTGGCGGCCGTCGTAGCGGAACATCAGCTCGGCGTACTCGCGGTTGCCGATGCCCTCGCTGCACTCGGAGGCGATCAGGATGGCCCCGCCCCGGCGGACGGCCGGCAGCGCGCCGACCATGCCCTTCACGGTCTGGTAAAACGTCTTGTCGAGCGGGTAGCCGCCGCCCGAGGTCACCACGATGTCGGCCGCTTCGGCCACCGCGGCGCGGCAATAGCTGTCCGCCTTGGCCACCGCGGCCTCGAACGCGGCGTCGAGGCCGCCGGCGAACACGCCGACCACCCGCCGCTCGAGGTCGAGCGCCACGTTGACCGTGAACTCCGCCCCGGCGATGTGGGCCACCTCGCGGGCCTCGCGATGGCACGGGTTGCCCTCGAGCACGCCGCTCGCGGCCCGCGCGTCCTCGAGGAACCCGGGGCCGTGGAACTTCTGAATCGTCCGCAGGTCCGCGAGCCCGGGGCACACGGCCTTGCGGCCGCCCGAGTAGCCCGCCATGAAGTGCGGCTCCACCAGGCCCGTCAGAATCCTGAGATCGGCCTCCATGTACACGCGGTTCACCCGCGCCTGCGTGCCGCTCGCCGTGAGCCGGCCCAGCGGCACGAGCTGTGAGGGATCGCGCGAATCGTGGTCCACGACCGGCCAGCGCGCGACGGCCTCGTGCCCGAACATCTCGCGCTTCTCCGCCGCGGTGCTCGGGCGATGGGTGCCCGTGGCGACGAGCAGCGTGACCCGCTCCACCACGCCCTCGAGCTCCGCCAGCAGCGGCGGCAGGAGGATCCGGTACGGCACCGGCCGCGTGATGTCGGACACCACGATGCAGGCGTGGCCCCGCCCCGCCGCCAGCTCCCGCAGCGGCGCGCTGCCCACCGGGCGCCGCAGGGCCGCGAGCACCGCCTCCCCCGGCCTGGCCAGCGGCGGGGCCGCCCCGCCGCGCAACGCGCGCGCACCCGCCGGCAGCCGAAGCTCCAGTCGGCGCCGCCCGTACGCAATCGCCGTTCTCATGGGGGTCAATGCCCGTACAGCAGCCGCTGCCCGAGGACCGCGGGCAGGCCCGCCGCCAGGATCTTCTGCACCGCCGCCTCGACGTTGTACGACAGGCGACGCAGCGTCACCGTGCGCCGAGCGCTGTCGTAGAGCGCGTACGACGCGCGCGGATCGCCGTCCCGCGGCTGGCCCACGCTGCCCACGTTCACGATGGCCTTCGACGAGCTGTCGAGCTCGATCTCCGGGTCCTTCGTGTACAGCACCTGCTTCTTGCCGATCTCGTAGAAGAACGCGACCGGCACGTGCGAGTGGCCGACAAAGGCCACGCCTCCCGACATGGCGTCGAACGACCGCCGCGCCGACGCGTCGCACTCGATGTAGCCGAACTCCTCCGGCCGATCGAGCGTCGCGTGGGCCACCGTCAGCTCCTCCATCTCCAACGTGAGCCGAAGCTCGCGCAGGAACGCCTTGTCGCTCGGCGAGAGCTGCGAGCGCGTCCACACCACCGCGTCCCGGGCGTAGCGGTTGAAATACTCCAGCTCCGTCCGCCCCACCGCCGCGCAATCATGGTTCCCCGCCACGATCTGGGTCGTGAGCCCTTGCACCCGGTCCGCGCACTCGGCCGGGTTGGCGCCGTAGCCCACGATGTCGCCCACGCACACGTAGCGCTCCGCCCCCAGGCGCTTGGCGTCGGCCACCACGGCCTCCAGCGCCTCGAGGTTCCCGTGGATGTCGCCGAATACGCAGTACCGCAATTCTGGCCACCCCCGTCCGACGCAGGAGCCTTTCGTCCTCACGACCGCGCCGCGTGGGGCGCTTGCCTCGGCGCCGACACGCCGGTCACCACCCGTGTCGCACCCCGAACCCCGCGAACTCGCCCGTTGCTGCCTCCCAGTGCAGCTCTCGACGGCGGATGTACGGCGCCATCTCCTCGCTCACCGCGTTGACGAACGCCGCCACCTCCTCCCGCTCTCCCTCGGCCACCAGCTCCACCGAGCCGTCCGGCTCGTTGCGCACGTAGCCGCTCACTGCATACGACGCCGCAAGGTGCCGGGTCGTATACCGAAAGCCCACTCCCTGCACGTGGCCGTGGAAGGCCACGCGACCGCGCACAGGCTCCCCATCGGCCATGCATCGGCCTCCCTTGTTGCCTCGCCACACGTGATTATACCCACCCCCTGCCGAAAATCAAACGCTGTCTCCCTCGCTGCTCACTCGCCCTGGATCCGAACGCTCCACAGGAACGCCGGACAGCCGACCACCGGACTCACCGACTGCGTCAGCCCCCCCGCCTCCCCCGACGGGCGCTCCACCCCCAGTTCGCCTGGCACAGCTCGCCGCTCTCGCCGCCCAGGGCCCGCCACCCCACGGCACCGTGCACCACCATCCGGTCAGCCCGTTCACCCGCCCCATCCTCTCGCCTCCTGACCGGCCCCTCCCAAGCGCGCCGAAAAGAATGGCTCATCCGACCCAAGCGATCGCCCTCGCGGCCTTCGACGCACGGCTCGCCCATCAGGCGCTCACCTGTGCGCCACGGGGGGTGAGCGCCTAGCGCGGGGCGGCGGAACAAGTGCCATGGTAACCGTAAGCGCTTAATCTACAGTTGGTTACGGCTCACGGAGAGTGCGCGGCAGCCGGCCTGTTGCGCTAGGCGCTCACGTGTGCGCCACGGGGGGTGAGCGCCTAGTGGGGGGCGCCTGGGTGGGCCGCTCCCGGCGATCGCTTCAGTCGGATGAGCCCCCTTTTCTGCCACCCGGAGGGTTCATTTTTCGCCATCCCGAGCGCCCTCGGGTGCTTTGCCCCCGCGCCCCCAGGATTTTCCGCCTTCGGGCCACGGCACCAGCCGCTCCTGCCAGCCGCGGGCCGATCTCTCGTGGCGCTGCCGTTGGCCCCAAAGCGATAAATCCCAGGGGGGACCGGGGGACTGGTCCCCCCGCCTGGCGCAGTGGCACGACGCAGGCCGCAAAGAGCGTCGCCCCCTTCGCATCAGGCCCCGACCCGTCCCCGCGCCGTCCGGCGGCAAGCTGCCCGAAGCGGCTCATCCGATTCAAGCGATCATGGGGGCTCAGGAGGCCCTTGCCTCCATTCTCGCGCCGCTCTGCGAGGCGGAAGTGGCCAACAACGGCCCCAAGCTGCGGGGGATCGTCATTCTATCAATCCTGCGCCCCCTCCGAGGGGGCGCAAGGATGGAAACGCGCCCACATTCC
>DATKZY010000210.1:0-15046 GCA_035527715.1 Planctomycetota bacterium
CTGCCGTCCCTTCGGGACTGGGCCTATTCTGCCACCCGAGTCCGGCGGCTGAAGCCGCCGGCTACGTCCTGACGTGCCTTCGGCACGAAGGCCGCAGAGCGTGGCTCCTGTACACTTTTCTCTGTGGAGCAGTACTTAGGCCGCTCGGTGTGCTCTGTGTCTCTGTGGCGAGATTCTCTCTTCGGCGAAAGCCGGGGGGATTCCCTGCCCCGAGATCGGCCCCGGGCTGCGCCGCCGCGAGCAGAAAAGGGTTGACATGGCGGAACGGGGAGCGTACAATCCAGGCTGGCGGGGGAACCGAAGCAGTTCAAGCCGTTCTGAGGTGCAACAATGACGCGCGCGCTCCCGTCACGTGTGTGTGGGATGATGTGGGTCGTGGCAGCCGCGTTGGTGTCCGCTCGTGCGGCGCACGCCACACTCATCGCCTCGGACTCCTTCCTCATCGGCAGCAGCCCCGCCGCGGGCGAGTACCAGGTGAACGACCTCGCGGGCACGGTGTTGCAGAACCCGACTATCCCCGGGTTCAGCGGGACGTGGAAGAACGGCACGACGGTCACGGGCACCTGGGACGCCTCGGCGACGGGGCTGAGCTACCCGAACTCCAGCGATGCCACCGGCGGCGGGGCCTGGTACAACAGCACTTTCGCTACTGATTACCGGCGCGTCTACCGCAGCCTGTCCAGCTACACGGCGCCGCCGAGCCCTGTCGTCTTCTACTTCAGCGGCCTGCTGCGGCTGGACAGCAATGCGGATCTGGCCGGGGCGAGCGTCGCGGGCTTCGTGCGGAACAACACACTCACCGACGCGCAGTTCTTCAACCAGGACAACGCGAAGGACGTCGAGGGGCTCATGTGGGGCTTCCGTGGCAACGGCGAGACGATCGATCTCATCCTGCGGCACCGCTACGACCCCAACCCGGCCGTGGGGAACCAGGGGCAGCAGATGCTCTACGATGTCCTCGTGCCGAACGTCGAGGTCGGGGAGACGTATTTCATCGTCGCGAAGCTCGAGGCGAACGTCTTCGGCACGATGACCACGGGGAACGATCTGGTGAGCATCTGGATCAACCCCGACAATCTGGCCTCGGAGCTGGCCGCGGGAACGCCCGACTTCACGTTCATCGACTTCGCCCTCTCCACGGCGACCAATATCCAGCAGCTCGTCTTCGCGCAGAACTACTTCGGCAATCAGGTGAGCTACGACGAGTTGCGCCTGGGCACGACGTGGGACGACGTGGTGCCGACGCAGGAGGAGCTGGTGGTGATTCCGGAGCCGGCCAGCTTCGTGCTCCTCCTCGGGGCGCTGGGCGCGCTCCGCCGGCGGCGCAGGCGGTCCTGAGGATCCTGCCGGGAGGGGCTCAAGCCATACGCAGTCGGGCGGGTCACATGGGCCACGGGCCTCGGAAGCCTGTGGCGGCGAGGCGCATCCTGTAGAGCTGGGCGAAGAGGCGGAAGCGGCGGGCGAAGTCGCCACAGAAGAGCAGGTTGTGGTGGCCCTTCACCTCGCAGGCGTCGGCACGGTCGGCAATCTCGACCTCGACGTTCGTGGTGCAGCCGCCCGCGGGCGGCATGGCGTGGGACTTGACGACTTTCCCCGCATAGACGTCGAGCGCCGGCGGCTTGCCGGGGTAGTAGCGCACCATCGTGACGGGGTCGCCCTCCTTCCAGAAGACCTGGATGGCGCAGCTCCCCTCGTTGGTGTGGGCGAAGCGGCGGAGGAGGTAGGGCGCGTCGGGGCCGTCGGGGCCGTAGAGCTTGGTCGGGCAGGTGCAGTGCGAGCCGTAGTAGTGATTGGCCTCGGTGTCGTAGCAGGGGTTGTGCTGGAAGCCGGGGCGGCCGGTGAGCAGGTGCCCGAGGAGGTAGGTATAGGCGGCGGGCAGGTCGTTCTCGCACGCGGCGGGGATGAGTTGGCTGTTGAGCTGCGAGAAGCTCATGCAGGGCTTGAGCCTGCCGCGGCGAAGGCAGTTCATCGTCAGGCCGTCGGCCCCCTCGTCGGCCAGGAGTTTCTTGAGGGCGAAGTGGGCGCGGGCGGCGTTGTCGAGGGCCTCCTGGGTGATGCCGCGCTGCTCCTTCGCGCCGGCGGTGAAGCGGGCGATGAGCTGTTTCGCCTCGTCGCCAAGCTCGACCTTCTTGAACTCGGCGGCGTAGCGGGCGAAGGGGATGACGCGGACGCGTGTGCCCAGGAACTCCTCGGTGCCCTCGCGCGGCTCGGGAGCCTCGGTGATGCTGAGGAGCAGGCTCTGGGCCGCGCGCTTGCGCGTGGCGATCATCCGCAGGCCGTACTCGATGGCGTCGAGATTGTCGAGCGACTGGATGAAGTAGAGGCCAGGGCGGCGATACTGGGCGACGGGGCCGTGCTTGACGCCGAGGCCGATGTAGAAGATGGCGGGCACGCCCGCGGCCTCGGCGGCCTTGAGCACGATGTCGGCGTGGGGCAGGCTCAGGTTGTAGAACATCACGAGGAGGAGGCCGTCGGGACGCTTGTCGGCCAGCTCTTTGGCGAGGGCCTGCGCCTGTTCGGCAGTGCCCACCGATGTGTCGTCCACAACCACCTTCACGGCGAGCCGCTTCTCCATCTCGCGGAAGGCGGCGGTGAACTGCTTCTGGCGGCCTTCGGCGTCGAAGTTGTTCCCCGGCCAGCTCCACCAGCCGTCGGGGCGGTCGGCGAAGGACTTCGAGGGCGGGTAGACGAAGGCGGCCCGCACGATGGCCGGCTCCTTGGCCTTCGCCGCGGGCGCCGGGCCCTCTGCCGCCAGGGCATTCAGGGGCGTGAGGGCAAGCGACCCCGCGGCGGCGCCGAGGGCGGACAGGAAGTGCCGCCTGTCGCAGCCGCAGTCGCATGCGTGCTTCCGGGCGTGGTCAGTCATCGCCGGTTCTCCTCATCGGGTGGTGTGGCTCGACACCTCGAATCAACCACAAGCTCGCCCGCGAGTCAAATGGCCGCGTCGCGCAGGCGCAGGAGCACGTCGGGGCAGTCGGCGCCGGCGGCGTAGGGGGCCAGGGCGAGCGCGCGGCGGGCGTCGGCCTCGTCGCGGACGGTCCAGCACATGACCGTGAAGCCCTCGGCGCGCCAGGCGGCGACCTGCTCGGGGGTGAGCGCCTCCATGCAGGGGTGAATGCCCCAGCAGCCGAGGCGTCGGGCCTCGGCGCCCAGGTCGAGCTTGGTCACGTTGCCGAGGAGGCCGATGCGCACCGAGGGCGCGGCGGCGCGAAACACCTCGAGGAAGCCGGCCCCAAAGCTGTGGACGACGAGCGACCCCGCCCGCGGGACGACGAGGGGCACGAGCCGCTCGGCCATCTCGGGACGGCAGTCCTTCACCTCCGCATAGAGCAGGACGCCGGGGGGCGCGAGGTCGAGCACCTCCTCGAGGGTCGGCACGCGCTCGCCGGCGAAGCGGGGGGCGAACCAGCGGCCGGCGTCCAGGCGCTTCAGCTCGGCGAGCGTCCGGTCCTGCACGCGGCCCGCGCCGTCGGTCGTGCGGTCGAGCGTGGCGTCGTGGAGGACGACGATGTGGCCGTCGCGGCTCAGGTGGAGGTCGAACTCGAGGGCGTCCACGCCGAGATCGAGCGCGGCGCGGAGGCCGACGAGGGTGTTCTCGGGATACCGCTGGAGCCAGCCGCGGTGTCCCACGACGAGGGGTGGCGTTGCCATCAAGGTGTCTCCTTGTCAAGTGTTTGACTGCCCGCTGCCGGGGGCTATAATGGGTGGAAACCGACTGAAAGGAGCCTCCGCTATGCCGACCGTGCGAGCCATCGTTCGCGCTCTGGCGGCCTTCCTTGTGGTTCTGCCGGCTCTGGCTGCCGGGGGCACGGTGCCGCCGCCGCCCGAGGACCGCGAGGCCCTGCTGCCGCCCGACCCGCTGAAGCCGCGGATCGAGGAGCGCGCGTGCAAGCGCCTGCTCGGCGAGCTGAAGGACACGGCGAAGCCCCTCGACCAGCGGGTGGAGATCGTGGGCCTGTTCGCCTACTTCCGCGAGCTGCGGGCCGTGCCGGACCTGGTGGCCCTCGTGCAGTCGAAGCGGGAGACGATGGCGCTGAAGACGGCGGCCCTCTGGGCGCTGGGCGAGATCGGCCACCCGCTGGGCATGCCGGCCTTCCAGTACGCCCTGATGCAGATCTATAATGGCAAAGATGCCGAGTGGAAGCAAGCCAAAGGGATCACGGTGGAGGTGGAGGGCAAGGAGACGGCGATCTCGCTGCGCGAGATGTGCGAGGCCCGCCTGGGCCGCCTGGCCGAGCCGGTGCTCCTGAAGCAGCACGCGAACGACCATCCCGGCTTCGTGGACCGGCTGCTCGAGCCCCTGGTGCGAGGGGGCACGCCCGAGAAGCCGCCGGAGGACGACGAGGCGATGGGGCGGCTGCGCGCGGCCCTCATCTCGGTCGCCGCCGTGGGCGACCGGTCGCCCACCGCGCTGAAGGCCCTCGCCGCCGTGCTGACGGCCGACGACAATTACTACCCCTGGGACTTCAAGGTGATCGCCGCCGAGGCCCTGAGCTCGATCCTCGTGCGACGCTTCCAGGAATTTAGGGACCTGAAGGCCCGCGACCGGCTGGCGGACGACATCGCGGCGGCCTTCATCCAGGCATTCGGGGTCACCGACATCCCGGAGGTCCGCGAGATCGGCGGGCCGGCCCTCCGCGCGACCGGCTGGGCCGACCGCGCGGCGAAGAGCCTGGTCACCGTGCTCAAGACCCCCGGCATGCCCCAGAGGGTCCACTACCGCGCCATCGAGGCCACGGCCTACCTGGAGAGCAAGGAGGCCACCGACCACCTGGCGTTCCTGATGTTCGACCCCGACCGCAACATCCGCTGGCGGGCCGCCGTGGCGCTCGGCACGTGCGGCGACGAGCGCGCGGCCGGCCTGCTGCGCCTGCTGGCGAAGGACAAGGATCCCTTCGTGCGGGTCAAGGCCGTCGCCGCGCTGGGACACCTCCGCACGGCGACCGTGCTGCCCGACCTGGCCGTGGCGATGGACGACCCCGACGCGCGCGTGCGGCGCCAGGCCATCCTGGCCCTGGGCCGCCTCGGCCTCCGGCAGGCCATCCCCGTGCTCGTCCACCGGGGGCTCAAGGACAAGAGTCCCTCGGTGCGAGCCATGTCGATCATCGCCCTCGGCCACATCACGCGGGCGGAGGGCCTGAAGGCCGTGCCGCCCATGCTCGCGGACAAGGATCCCGGCGTCCGCCGCGTCGCCGTGCAGGTGCTCGACAAGTTCCTGAACCCCGGCGCCACGCGGGCCCTCGTGACCGCGCTCGGCGACGGCGACGACGCGGTGCGGCAGGACGCGGCCCGCGCCGTGACGGCCCGCATCCAGAGCAACCCGCGGGATGCCCTGGAGCTCCTGACCGACGCCATCGCGGGCTCGAAGGGCCCGGGGCGCCTCGCGGCCATCCAGTGCGTGCACGAGGACTACAGGCGGGCGCGGTCCGCCGCCGACGCCAAGCGCCGCAGCTTCTACGAGCGGCTCCTGGAGGGCCCGAAGGCGGCCCTGGCGGCGGCCCTCATCGGCGCCCTCGCCGACGAGGAGCCGAAGACTCGCGCCGCCGCCGGCAAGCTGCTGAACGACCACGGCATCGCGCGCAAGAACAAGGAGCTGCTCGCCCCCGTCGCGGCCCTCACAGCGGACCCCGACCGCGATGTCCGCCAGGTCGGCCTCGCGGCCAGCAACTACCTGAGAAACCTGCGGTGAGCGGAGGGGCCGCCCTCAGCGCCCCTGGAAGTGGGCGATGAGGCGGGCGATGTCCTCGGGGGTGGCCTTGGCGAAGGGGTCGCGCTTCGGCTTGGCTTCCTGCGGCGGCTTCGCTTCCTTCGGGGGCCTCGGCGGGCCGGGACGGGCCGGAGCCGTCCTCTCCTGTCGCTTCGCGCGGTCGGGCTCGGGCCGGGGCTTGCGCCGCGGCGGCGGCAGGGCATCCCTCATGCTCAGGGCGATGCGCCGCCGCTCCAGGTCCACCGACAGCACCTTCACGCGCACCACGCGGCCCACGCCGACCACCTGGTTCGGGTCCTTCACGTAGCCGCGGGCCAGGTGGGAGACGTGCACCAGGCCGTCCTCGGCCAGCCCGATGTCCACGAAGGCCCCGAAGGCCGTGACGTTGGTCACCCTGCCCTCGAGGAGCATGCCAGGCTTGAGGTCCTCGAGGGAGTTGACGCCGCCGTGGCACTCGGCGGCGCGATAGGCGCCGCGCGGGTCGCGGCCCGGGTGGAGGAGCTCGCGGCGGATGTGGCCAAGGGTCGGCTCCGCCGCGTCGGCGCTCTCGTAGCGCGCGAAGTCCACCGCCTCGAGGGCCTGGCTGTTGCCCAGCAGGGCGGCGACGTCGCAGCCCGCGTCGGCGGCGATGCGGGCGACCAGCTCGTAGCGCTCGGGGTGGATCGCCGTGGCGTCGAGCGGCTGCTCGCCGCCCGGGACGCGCAGGAAGCCGGCAGCCTGCTCGAACTGCCGGTCGGTGAAGCGGGGGACCTCCTTGAGCTGCGCTCGGGAGCGGAAGGGGCCGTGCTCGGCGCGGTAGCGGACGATCTCGCGGGCGGCCGCGTGGCCGACGCCTGCCACGTGGGCCAGCAGCGCCGCGGGCGCGCGGTTCAGGTCCACCCCCACCAGGCTCACGCAGTTCTCCACGACGTCGCGCAGGCTCTCGTGCAGCGCGTGCTGATTGACGTCGTGCTGGTACTGCCCGACGCCGATGGCCTTCGGGTCGCCCTGCGCCAGCTCGACGAGCGGGTCCTGGAAGCGACGGGCGATGCTGATGGCGGCCCGCACGGGCGGCTCGAGGTCGGGGAACTCGTCGCGGGCGGCCCGAGAGGTCGCGTAGCTCGTGGCCCCGGCCTCGCTCACCAGGGCGCGCAGGGCGCGGCGGCCCGGCATCTCCTTGAGGACGCCTCGGACCAGGCAATCGGCCTCGCGCGACGCCGCGCCGTTCCCAATGGCCACGGCCGCGACCTGATGCTTCTCGATGAGGGAGCGAAGGATGTCGCGCGCCTCCTCGACCTTGGGCTCGGGCGGGGCATCGGCCTGGGGCCCGGGCTGCTGGCCTTCGGCCTTGGCCTCGGGGGGCGCCTCGACCTTGGGCTCGGGCGGGGCCTCGGCCTGGGGCTCGGGCTGCTGGCCTTCGGCCTTGGCCTGGGGCGGCGCCTCGACCGTGGCCTCAGGGGGTGCCTCGACCGTGGCCTCGGGCGGCGCTTCGGCCTTGGCCTCGGGCGCCGTCTGGGCGCGGCCTGGCGCGGCGGGCCGGCGGGGCGGCTTGTGGGTGATGGTGGCGTGGTCGAGGAGCCTGCCCTGCTCGTCCACGACGGCGAGCGTGCAGCCGCCGCGAAGGGTGGGGTGGACGCCGAGGGTGCGGAGCGGCCCGGCAGGCGGCTGGAGGAGGAGGCTGCGGAGGTTTCGGGCGAAGACGTGGATGGCCCCGGCGTCGGCGCGCCGCTTCAGCTCGGCGCGGAACTCGGCCTCGAGCGCGGGCGCGAGCAGGCGGTCGTAGGCGTCGGCGATGGCCGTCTCCACGATGGTGGCGGCGGGCGTCTCGGGGGCCGTCACGCGGCCCTCGCGCAGGAGTTGCAGGGCTTGCTGGCGGTCGGCCTCCACGCTCACCCGCAGCCAGCCCTCCTTCTCGCCGCGGCGGACCGCCAGCACGCGGTGGGGCGGGATCCGCGTCACCGGCTCCGAGAAGTCGTAGTACATCTCGTACTTGCTGGGCCGGTTGCCCCGGCCCTCGGCCACCCGGGCACGCACGGCCCCGGTGTCGACGAAGAGCTGGTAGAGGCGGTTCCGCACCGCCGGGTCGTCGGCCACGGCCTCGGCGATGATCTGGCTCGCGCCCTCGAGCGCCGCGGCGGCGTCGGGGACCCCCTGGTCCGGGCGGAGGTAGGGCGTGGCCATCTCCTCCAGGGGCGGGGCGCCCGGCGTCTGGGCCAGGATGGCCTGGGCCAGGGGCTCGAGGCCCCGCTCGCGGGCCAGGGCGCCGCGGGTGCGGCGCTTGCCCCGATGGCGCTGGAGGACCTCCTCGAGCGCCGGGAGGCTCGAGCAGGCGGCGACTTCGTCGCGGACCGCCTCGGTGAGCGCGTCGTGGGTCTCCAGCTCCCGGAGCACGCGTGCCCGGCGGCGGTCGAGGCTCTGGAGGCGGCGGAGCGTGGTGGCCAGGGCCCAAAGCTCCTCCTCGCGGAGGCCGCCGATGCGCTCGCGGCGGCAGCGCGCGAGGAACGGCACGGTCGCGCCCTCGGCCAGCAGGGCCGCCGCGCCCTCCACCGAGGCAAGCGGCAGGTCCAGCTCGGCCCCAAGCCGTTCCAGCCACGAACGCTCGATCATGGCGCCACGCGCCTCCTTGCCTGCAAGTCCGCAACACGCCCGGAACGCGAAGTATTATAGGCTTCGCCTGCCGCAGTGTCAAAGGCCGGCCCCGCAAGGAGTCTGGCTCCAATTCCCGGGCATTCTCTCCGGCCGCGCACTCGTGCTCGTCGTCGTCCTCGTCGTCGTCGTCGAGACCGATGGCTTTGCCGCTCATCAAGGGACTCGACGACGAGGACGACGACGACCACGACGACGATACAAGACCCGGAGCGAGAACCCCGGATCCCGGGCCAGACTCCCCGAAGGGGGCGTGCTTGCATCGGCCTGGCCCCGCGCTATGATGGGCGCGGCGCATCCGCCGGAGGGGGCAGGGTCGAGGACGATTGGAGAGGAGCGAGTATGGCGAGCGACTGGGCGGACTTCGTGGCGACGGCCGAGCATCGGCGGCCGAGCCGCATCCTCTACCACGCGGGGTTCACCGACGACCTGCGGCGGCGGGTCGTCGAGCACATCGGCACGGAGGACATCGGCGGGCACTACGGCTTCTACCGGTCCGCGGGCCTCAGCCTCCGGCGCCCCGAGGGCACGGGGCCGCCCGACTACTCGCGCTACTGGGCGGGCGAGGAGCTTCCCGAGGGCACGACCTTCGACGGCCACGGCGTGGCCATGGCGCCGGCCGGCTTCTACCACTTCTGGGGCTACATCTCGCCGCTGCGCAACGTGGGGAGCCTCAAGGACATCGAGGACTATCCCCTCGACGACGTGGGCGCCTGGGGCACCGAGCACCTCGCGGGCGAGGTGGCCGCCGCCCACGCCGCGGGCAAGGTGGCCGTCGGATGGGTCGGCCACATGTACGAATCGGCCTGGCAGATCCGCGGCTACGAGCAGTTCCTCCTCGACACCATCGAGCGCCCGGCCTGGGCCGAGTGCCTGCTCGAGCGCCTCTTCCAGCAGAACCTGATTCGCGCCGTGGCCTTCGCCAAGGCGGGCGCGGACATGATTACCACGGGCGACGACGTGGCGAGCCAGAAGGCTCTCATCTTCTCGCCCGACGTGTGGCGGCGCCTCATCCATTCCCGATGGGCAAAGGTCTGGCGGGCCATCAAGGAGATTCGCCCGCAGGCGAGAATCTGGTACCACAGCGACGGCAATATCGCGGCGATCGTGCCCGAGCTGGTCGAGGCCGGGCTCGACATCCTGAACCCCCTCCAGCCCGAATGCCTCGACCTGGATGCGGTCCACAAGCGCTTCGGGCGCCGCCTCACCTTCGACGGCTGCATTGGCACGCAGAGCACCATGCCCTGGGGCAGCCCGGCCGACGTGCGGGCGCGCGTGAAGCACTGCATCGGGAAGTACGGCCGCAAGGGGGGCCTGATCCTCTCGCCGACCCACGTCCTCGAGCCCGAGGTCCCCCTCGCCAACATCGACGCCCTGTGCGCCGCCTGCCGCGAGTTCGGGACGCTTGCCTGATCGCCGGCACGTCGAAACATTTGCAAAACGGCCCATGTGTCGGTAGACTCGTGGACTCGTGGTGTCTGCTCCGTCCCTCTCAGGAGAAGGTGATGGCGAAGATTCCGGTCGGGTTGCAGCTCTACTCGGTGCGCGAGGACTGTGCGAAGGATCTGCCGGGCGTGGTCGCTCAGGTGGCGAAGATGGGCTACGTGGGCGTGGAGTTCGCAGGCTACCACGGGCGGTCGGCCGACGAGCTGAACACGATGCTCGATGACAACGGCCTCGTGTGCTGCGGGACCCACACGGGCATCCAGACCGTGCAGGACGACGAGCTCCAGGCCACGATCGAGTTCGCCCTCACCCTCGGCAACCCCTACCTCATCGTGCCGGGGCTGCCCGAGCCGTGGCGCAACTCGCGCGACGCCTGGCTGCGCACCGCCGAGTTCTTCAACCAGCTCTCCGACAAGCTCGCCCCCCACAAGCTCCTGTGCGGCTACCACAACCACCACATCGAGTTCACGGAGCTCGACGGCGAGCTGCCCTGGGACACCTTTTTCGGCAACACGAACTGCGACGTGGTGATGCAGTTCGACACGGGCAACGCCCTGCACGGCGGGGCGCGGCCCGAGCCGTTCATCAAGAAGTACCCGGGCCGGGCCATCACGGTCCACGTCAAAGAGTTCTCCGCCACCAATCCCCAGGCCCTGGTGGGCGAGGGCGACGTGGCTTGGGCCGATTTCTTCGCCCTCTGTGAGAAGACGGGCGGGACCGAGTGGTACATCGTCGAGCAGGAGAGCTACGCCTATCCCCCGATGGAGTGCGTGGCCAAGTGCCTCGAGAACCTGCGGAAGATGGGGAAGGCCTAGCCCCGTCCCATTGGTCCCATACGTCCCATTGGTCTCATTGCTCAAGGAGAAACGCAGTGGTCTCCCGGCGCGATTTCCTCGGGTTGGGCGCGGCGACGCTGGCGGCCGGCGGCCGGCTCCTCGGCGCGGAGGCCGAGGCGGCGAAGAAGATTCCCATCGGCCTCCAGCTCTACACCCTGCGGCGCGAGGCGGGCAAGGACCTGCCCGGCACCATCGCCGCCGTGGCCAAGGCCGGCTACAAGGCCGTCGAGTTCGCCGGCTACTACAACCGCAAGGCCGAGGAGCTCAAGAAGCTCCTCGACGACAACGGCCTGAAGTGCTGCGGCACCCACACGGGCATGGGCACCCTGCTCGGCGACAACCTGAAGAAGACCGTCGAGTTCAACAAGGCCATCGGCAACCGGTATCTCATGGTGCCCGGCGGCGTCGGCGGCAAGACGAAGGAGAGCTGGGTCGAGGCCGCCAAGCGCTTCACCGACATCGCCGAGAAGCTCAAGCCCGAGGGCATGGTCACCGGCTACCACAACCACGCCCACGAGTTCAAGAAGTTCGGCCCCGACGACCCCGAGACGCCGTGGGACGTCCTCTTCAGCAACGCGGGCCAGGACGTGGCGATGCAGCTCGACATCGGGAACGGGATGGGCGGCGGGTGCGACCCCGTGGCGACCCTCAAGAAGTTCCCGGGCCGGGCCATCACCCTCCACGTCAAGGGCTTCGGCGGCATCGTGGGCGAGGACAAGGCGCCCTGGCCCGAGATCTTCGCCCTCTGCGAAACCACCGGCAAGACCGAGTGGTACATCGTCGAGCAGGACGGCTCGGGCAAGTATTCGCCCCTCGACACCATTCAGCGGGTGATGGACAACCTGAAGAAGATGGGCAAGGTGTAAGAACAGCCCCAAGCTGCAAGCCGCAGGCCGCAAGCCTCGAAGGGATCGGGGTTCCGAAGCTTGTCGCTTGTGGCTTGCAGCTTGTCGCTTTCGGAGCACGTTGCTCGTGGTCCCCATCGGCCTTCTCGGCGGCTCGTTCAACCCGATCCATATCGGGCACCTGGTGGTGGCCGAGGAGGCGCGGGGGCGCCTGGGCCTCGAGCGCGTGCTCTTCGTGCCCGCCCGCGTGTCGCCCCACAAGCTCGGCAAGCCCCTCGCCCCCGCCGAAGACCGCCTGCGCATGGTTCAGCTCGCCATCGCCGACAACCCCGCCTTCGAGGCGAGCGACCTCGAGCTCCTGCGCCAGCCCCCGTCCTATTCCATCGAGACGGTGCTCCACCTCCGCAGCGTGGCGCGTGGCGCGTGGGACGTTCATTTCCTGATCGGCGCCGACACGCTGGCCGAGCTGCCGGCCTGGCACCGCATCGGCGAGCTGGCCGACCTGTGCAAGTTCGTTGTCTTCAGCCGCCCGGGCGAGTCGCTCGACGCGCTGGCGCCGCTCCGCGGCGTGCTGCGCGACGACCAGGTGGCAGCCATCGCCGCGCGGCGCATCGAGATCCCCCTCATCGGCGTCTCCTCCACCGACGTCCGCCACCGCGTGCGCGAGGGAAGCTCGATCCGCTACCTCGTGCCCGAGGCCGTCCGCCGCTACATCCTCGACGAGGGGCTGTACCGGGAATGAGGGAACGCGGGGCAGAGACGCCCCGCCTACAATCGTGGAAGGAACGCGGGACGGGGACGTCCCGCCTACAATGCCATGAGCACGGCCGTCCACTTCGGCGCCGGCAACATCGGCCGCGGCTTCCTCGGCCAGCTCTACTGGCAGAGCGGGTGCGACACGGTGTTCGTGGACGTGGTGGACGCGGTGGTCGCGGCCCTGAACGAGCGGGGCAGCTACACGCTTCAGATCGTGGACGAGCATTGCCAGGCGCTGGCCATTGACCGCGTGCGGGCCATCCACGGGCGCGACGTCGAGGCCGTGGCCGAGGCGATCGCGGCCTGCGACCTGGCGAGCACGGCGGTGGGCGTGCGCGCGCTGCCGCACATTGCCGCGCCGCTGGCCACCGGCCTGGCCCGCCGGGCCGAGCGCTCGGGCGAGCCCCTCAACGTGGTCGTGTGCGAGAACCTGCTCGATGCGGCGCACGCCCTGCGCGAGGCCGTGCTCGAGGCCACGCCGCCCGCCGCGCGAGCGTTCGTCGCCGAGCGCGTCGGCTTCGTGAGCACGGTCGTCAGCCGCATGGTGCCCATCGTGCCCGAGAGCGTGCGCGCCCGCGACCCGCTCTACGTGGCCGTGGAGGCCTACTGCACGCTGCCGGTGGACGCCACAGCGTTCGTGGGCGCCCCGCCGGCCATCGAGGGCTTCCTGCCCGTGCCCAACATCGCGGCGCACGAGGAGCGCAAGCTCTTCTGCCACAACTGCGGCCACGCGCTGTGCGCCTACGCGGGCCACGCGAAGGGCCTCACCTACATCGCCGAGGCCGTGACCGAGCCCTCCATCCGCGCGCTCGCCACCGGCGGCCTCGCCGAGACGGCGCAGGCCCTCATCGCCAGGCACGGCTTCGACCCGGCCGAGCACCAGGCCCACGTGGACGACTTGCTGCGGCGCTTCGCCAACCGCGCGCTCGGCGACACGGTGGCGCGCGTGGGGCGCGACCCCATCCGCAAGCTCGGCCGCCACGACCGCCTGGTGGGCGCCGCGCAGCTTTGCCTTGACAACGGGGTGCCCCCGCGGCGTATAATTGAGGGTATCCGAGCCGCCCTAGCCTACGACGAGCCCGGGGACCCCGAGGCCCTGCGGCTCCAGGAGATGCGGCGCGGCCGCGGCCTCGACGCGGTGCTGCGCGACGTGTGCGGCCTGCGGCCCGACGAGGAGCTGTGGCGACGGATCCGAGAGGTGGCACGATGAGGCGCATCGCCCTGCTGCTGGCGACGGCGACGACCCTGGCGGGGTGGGCCCGAGCCCAGATGCTCGACACGGCCCGCGCCGACGAGGAGCTGCGCGAGGCGCGCCGCCAGCGCGTCGTCGTCTCCGCCGACCCCGTGCAGCGGAGCCTCTTCGAGGCGCTGGAGGACGCGCGGGCCGATCAACTCCGCTACTACGAGCGCGAGCGCGAGGTCGAGATTCTCATCGTGGTCGAGGAATCACTCGTCCACCGCGACCGCCGCTACGTGGCCGAGGGCAAGCCGGCCGCCCTGGCGCGCAAGCTCGCCGCCGAGCAGGCCCAGGCCGCCGCCGACCGCCGGCTGCGCCGATGGGGCAAGTGGTCCAAGCGCCGCTACCCCATTCAGGTACGGCAGGCCGAGCTGTGGACCGTGGACGCCGTGTCGGCGGAGCAGTACCGCAACGAGCGCTTCCGCCGCGAGGTCTGCCGCAAGGTGCTCGGACTTGCCGAGCAGATGGAGCGCGCGGCCGAACGGCGCCGCCGCGGCCCCGCCCCAAGGCGCTGAGCCCCGCCACGGCTCACTTCTTCTGGGCGCACAGGAGGGTGACCCAGAGGGCGCCGGCGGCCTTGCTGTTGAGGGGCGACTGGACGACGCCGACGCCGAAGTGGTCGGGCGATTTGCTGAGCGCGACGTCGGACTCGGCGACCTGCTCGGGCTTGTCGGTGAGGAAGTAGGCGGCGATGTGCAGACGCCACCGCTTGTCGCGGCGGTTCAACTCCTTGTCGAGCCACAGGGGGTCGGCCTTGCCGAGCTTGGCCGCGCGCTCGCTGTGCGCGAGGGCCTGAGCCGCCAGCGTGTCGTCGGGCAGCAGGCGCCGCAGCCCCTTGGCGAGCCGCGCCTTGTTCACGCCCTCGATGATCTGCTCGCGGATCGCCTCGACGTCGTAGGCCGGCGCCTGCCGCATGAACACCTGGGTGCAGAACAGCCACCCGTCGTCGCCCCGGAGGAACCCGACGCCGATGTGGGTGAACTGGGGGCTGAGGATGTTCTCCTTGTGCTTGGGGCTGAGCATCAGGTTGCGCTGGGCCGAATCGGCGGTGGTGGCGCGGGCGAGGTTCTCGCCGACGCCGCGGTTCGGGATGCCGGCCCCGGCCACGCGGTCCTGCACGCTGCCCGTCCGCGGCGACTCGTGGGCGAAGAAGCGGTGCGTCTTCATGTCCAGGCAGTGGGCGCGCGCCACGGCGGCGAGGCCCTTGTGGTAGGCGAGCGGCGGCGCCTTGTGCTCCGCGCGGTCGCGGTTCACCAGCTCGGCCATCTGCCGGCCCATGGCCTCGAACGCCTCGCCGGCCTCCTTGGCCGGGGCCTCGCCCGCCCAGAGCCCCCCCGCGAGCACCGCCCACAGAGCAATCAGTCCGGCCAGTCGCGCCACCACGCTTCTCCAGGCAATCCTCCTTCGGGTATTATAGAGGCGCCCAACGAGGGAATCAACCCGACCCGTCGGCCGGGTGCGTGTAGTCTCCTTCGAGACAGGTGGCCGCGTTCTGAGCCTCCGAAGGAGGCGGAGGAATAAAGCCCACGGCGATGCTTTGGGAGCCGTGGGATGGTAGGCGCAAGAGGGCCCAGCCCCCGAAGCGGGGCGGCGG
>DATKZY010000211.1:0-4084 GCA_035527715.1 Planctomycetota bacterium
GGGGCGGCAGAACGCCGGCGGCCAACGCTTCTGCCGCCCCCTGCGGGGGCTGGGCCTTGTACCCGCCCGAACCCACGGCTTACGCCGTGGGCTACCACCTGCCGCCCGCCGTCGGCGGGCTACGGAGCCCGAGATGTGGGCTATCCTATGCGAGCCTTTCAGGCTCGAGAACAAACCGGTCTGCCTGCAAGTCCGGGTCGCACCCGGCTCGCCCCCGATCGTTCGCCAGGAGCGCGGGAGGGCACCCGGCGGCGTGTCGCACCAGGGTCTGCGGCTCAGGCGCCGGTGCGGCGGCGCTGGAAGTTGTCGAAGGCCACCGCGACGATGATGAGGAGGCTGATGACGACGAGCTGCCAGAAGAAGCTGATGTTGAGCAGGATGCAGCCGTCCTTGATCACGCCCATGATGAGGGCGCCGATGAGGGTGCCGATGATGGCGCCCTGCCCGCCGCTGAGGCTGGCCCCGCCGATGACGACGGCCGCGATGGTGCGCAGCTCGTAGGCGTCGCCCAGCGTCGAATCGCCCGCGCCCAGCATGGACGCCTCGATCATCCCCGCCAGGCCGCTGAGCACCCCCAGCAGCAGGTAGACGTAGAGCGTGTAGCGCCCGACCCGAATGCCCGAGTAGCGCGCCGCCTCGACGTTCGAGCCGATGGCGAAGGCGTACCGCCCCACCCGCATGTGGTTGAGCATGTAGTAGCCGAGGGCCACGACAACGACCGTGACGATGGTCGGGACGAAGCCCTGGCCGAGGAACTTGAAGCCCTGCTGGGTGATCTCGATGGTGGTGGCGCCGCCGGTCAGGGCGCGGGCCAGCAGGTGGGCGAAGCCGCGGGCCATGCCCATCGTGGCCAGCGTGGCGATGAACGGCGGCAGCTTGACCCGCGTGACGAGCAAGCCGTTGAGAAGGCCCCAGGCGGCGCCAATCGCCATCCCCACGAGAATGCTCAGGGCGATGCACAACCCCACGGCCAGAGACGAAGGCGCCTCCGCGCAGCCGAGCAGCCGCGCCGCCACGGGCACCAGGCTCCGCATGCTCCACGCCGCCACCACGCTCGAGAAGGCCAGCATCGAGCCGACCGACAGGTCAATGCCGCCCGACACGATCACGAAGGTCATCCCCACGCCCATGATGACGAAGACCGCCGTGTAGCGCAGGATGTCGCCGATGTTGCCCATCGTCGCGAAGCCCGGGGCCCTCCACGACAGCAGCAGCACCAGCGTGGCGAGGAACAGGAAGGGGAGGGACTTCGAGAGAAGCTGCTTCATCGAGGGCTCCCGCGCGGCGCGAAGTCGGGGTCGGCGCCGAGGGCCATGTAGCGGAGGACCTCTTCCTGGTCCGTCTCGCGCGGGTCGAGCCGCCCCGTCAGCTCGCCGCGGCGCATCGGCAGCAGCGTGTCGCTCATGGCCAACAGCTCGAGGAGGTCGGACGAGATCATCACGATGGCGGCGCCCTGGCGGGCCAGCTCGCACAGGAGCTTGTAGACCTCGACCTTCGCCCCCACGTCAATGCCCAGCGTCGGCTCGTCGAAGAGGAGGATCTGGCTCTGGGCATAGAGCCACTTGGCCAGCACCACCTTCTGCTGGTTGCCGCCGCTGAGGCGCACCGCGATCTGGCGGAGCGACGGCGTGCGGATGTTGAGCCGCTCCACGTAGTCCCCGGCCACGCGGCGCTCCTCGCGCAGCGGCAGGTGGAATCCGCGCATCAGGCGGTCCAGGCCCGCGACCGTGACGTTGTGGCTCACGGGCAGGTTCAGGAGCAGGCCCGTGCGCTTGCGGTCCTCGGTCAGGAGGCCCAGGCCGGCGCGAATGGCGTCGTGGGGCGAGCGGAAATGCCGCTCCACGCCGTCCACGAACACCTTCCCGCTCTCGATGGGCGCGACGCCGAAGAGGGCCTCGGCCAGCTCGGTGCGCCCCGCGCCGACGAGGCCGGCGAGGCCGACGATCTCGCCCGCGCGGACGGAAAAGCTGATGTCGCGGACGCGGCGGCCGCGGCACGTGAGGCCCTCGACGCGGAGGCGCTCGCGCCCGAAGGGCACCCGCTCCTTGGGATACATGTCGGTCAGCTCGCGGCCGACCATGTGGCGGATCATCGTCGCCAGGTCGGTCGCCGCCACGTCGCCCGTGTGCACCCACTGGCCGTCGCGCATGATCGTCACGCGGTCGCCGATCTCCTTGAGCTCCTCGAGGCGGTGGGAGATGTAGATGACCGCGACGCCCTCGGCCTGTAGCCGACGGATGATGTTGAAGAGCTGCTGCGTCTCCTCCAGCGACAGCGACGAAGTCGGCTCGTCCATGACGACGATCTTGCTGGAGACGACGAGGGCCTTGACGATCTCGGCGAGCTGCTGGTGCGCGCGGCTGAGGCGGCCGACCAGGGCGTCGGGCCGCAGCGGGAAGCCGAACCGCCCGATCACCTCCTCGGTCCGCCGCCGCAGAGTCCGCCAGTCCACCACCCCCAGCCGCTTCACCAGCAGCGGCTCGTCGCCCAGGAACACGTTCTCGGCCACGCTGAGGACGGGGATGAGGTTCAGCTCCTGGAACACCATGGTGATGCCGAGGTCGAGGGCCTGGCGGGGATGGGCGATGCTCACGGACCGGCCGTCGAGGCGAATCTCCCCCGCGTCGGGGCGGTAGACCCCCATCAGCACCTTCATCAGGGTGGACTTGCCGGCGCCGTTCTCGCCGACGAGGCAGTGGACCTCGCCCGCGCGCACCGTGAGGTCCACGCCCTTGAGCGCGTGGACGCCAGGGAAGCTCTTCGAGATGCCGCGCATCTCGAGCAGCGGCGGCGCATTGCGGATTTCAGAACCCACGTGAGGCCCTCGCTCCACCGCCCCCTCTGCCCAATCCGCAATCACCTGGGCTTCTGCTCCTCGTAGGCCGAGAGCAGGTCCTGGACCTCCTTGCTCTCCAGGTTCTCCTTCGTCACCAGGGCGACGCGGGTGTGGACCTCTTTCTCGACGGTCTTGCCCGCGAGCGCGTCCACGACCGCCTTCACGCCCTGGTAGCCCATCGAGAAGGGGTCCTGCACGATGGTCGCGTCGAGCGAGCCGTCGCGGATGCCGGCGATGAGGATGGGCGAGGCGTCGAAGCCGACGATCTTCACCTTGCCCACCAGGTCCTTGTTCTTCACCGCGTTCAGCGCCCCGATGGCCCCCGGCTCGTTCGCCGCGAAGATGCCGTTGAGGTCCGGGTGCGCGGTGAGGATGTTGCTCGTGACCTCGAGGGACTTGGTGCTCTGGCTCATGCCGTATTCTTCGGCAGCGAGTTCCATGTCGGGGAACTCTTTCTTGAGGGTCTCGCGGAAGCCCTCCTCGCGCGCCGTGGTGGAGGCGGAGCCGGGGATGACTTTGATGAGGGCGACCTTGCCCTTCTTGCCGAGCACCTCGGCGAGCCGCCGCGCGCCCGTCACGCCGCCCGCGTAGTTGTCCGTCGCGATGAACGACACGTAGACGTCCGTGTCAATGGCCGAGTCAATGATGGCGACGGGGATCTTCGCCTCCACCGCCTGCTTCACCACGTCCACCAGCGCCGTCTTGCTCGTGGGGGCCAGCACGATGCCGTCCACTTTGCGGCTGATCATGGTCTTGACGATCTGCTGCTGCTCGATGTACTTCGTCTCGTCGGTCGCGCCCTGCCAGATGATCTCGACGCCGAATTCCTTGCCCGCGGCCTGGGCGCCGCGCTCGACGGTGGGCCAGAAGGTGAAGACCTGGGCCTTGGGGATGACGGCGAAGGTGAGCGTCTTCGCGCCCGCCTTGCCGCCCTTGCCTGGCGCCTGGGTTTCCTCGCCGCAACCGAGGACCAGCATCACCGCGCACGCCGCCACGAGACCTGTCAAGAGCTGACGCACCATCGTCCGACCTCCTATGGAACGCGGGGGAGACTCATCACGCTGGGGTAGATTATAGGCGGGCGGCCCCACCAGTCAAGCGGCGCGTCGGGTGCGTGTAGTCTCCTTCGAGACAGGTGGCCGCGTTCTGAGCCTCCGAAGGAGGCGGAGGAATAAAGCCCACGGCGATGCTTTGGGAGCCGTGGGATGGTAGGCGCAAGAGGGCCCAGCCCCCGAAGCGGGGCGGCGG
>DATKZY010000212.1:0-3865 GCA_035527715.1 Planctomycetota bacterium
CCGCCGCCCCGCTTCGGGGGCTGGGCCCTCTTGCGCCTACCATCCCACGGCTCCCAAAGCATCGCCGTGGGCTTTATTCCTCCGCCTCCTTCGGAGGCTCAGAACGCGGCCACCTGTCTCGAAGGAGACTACACGCACCCCCGAAATCTTTGACACCCACAGCCAGCTTCCCTATAATGCAGGGGAGACGAAGGAGCTGCCCTCGTGAAGAAGAAGGATGCCGAGAAGCTGGCGAAAGCCAAGATCGCAGGGCCGGTCCACGGCTTCGGCCTGGACAACGAGGACGGCCACGTGCGGATCACGAAGATGGACAACTTCCGCCTCCTCGGCGGGTCGCAGGATACGCACGAGCATATGCAGGAAAAGGCCATCAAGTTCAACGAGCGGCTGAAGAAGCACGACAAGCGGGTGACCGACCTGTCGGTCCGGCAGTTCGTCGAGCTCGCCGGCGAGGTGGGCATGATCGGCCCCGCGCCGGAGAAGGGCGACTCCGAGTAGCCCGCGCCCTCCCCTACTCCTCCGCGTCTTCCTCCCCGGCGTCCCGCAGCCGGAAGGCCACGGCAACGCGCTTCACCGAGGGGACCGGCCGGCCCCCTCGCGTGGCGGGGAGGAACCTGGCCCTCCGGAGGGCCTCCACGGCCGCCTCGTCCAGCCGCGTGTGGCCGCTGGACTCGACGACGGCGACGACCCCCGGCCTGCCATCGGCCGCGACCTCGACGGACAGGACGACCGTGCCCTCCTCGCCGTGGATGCGGCAGTGGCGGGGATAGACGGGTTTGCACTCGCTGAGGAGCGACGCGCGCACAATCGCCTCCTCGGGGCCTTTGGCCCTGTCCCCTTGAGAGGGGGCGGCCGCCTCGGCGGGCGGCGGCGCCGGGGGCACGCTCACGTACTCCTCCACGGTGGGCTGTGCGACAGAGAGCGGCATCATCGGCTGCTCGGCAGTCGCGGCGGGGCGTGGCAGAAGCGCCGGCGCCGGGGACTGGGCGACGGCTGGAGCCATCGCCGGCGCGGGCGGCGGAGGCTCCGGCCGCGTGGCCCGCGCGGGGGCGCGGCTGGCCTCCCGAGGCACGCTGCGGGCGCGGCTGGGCGGCGTGACCGCCTCGCGCGGGGTCCAGACCGCTCGCGTCTCGCGCACGCGCTTCGGGGCGGGCGGCTCCTTGCCCTCCTCGACGAGGAGCTTGACCGCGATGACGGAGGCCCCCGACTCGCGCTCGCGCCACGGCGCGTAGAACAGGCCCACGGCCCCGAACAGCCCGAGATGGGCCGCGAGAGCGGCGAGCAGTGGAATGCGGAACCTGGCGTTCACGCGATCGGGTCCTTCAGCTCAGAAGCTCGCCTTCACCCCTGTGAAGAAGCCGATGCCGAGGGTGCCGTAGCCCTTGACCTCTTCGTAACGCTGGTCGAGCAGGTTCTCGACGCGGCCGAAGACCTGGAGGTTACTCGTCACGTCGTACGACGCCGCCGCGTTGACGAGGACGTAGCGGTGCAGTGTCACCCGGGTGGTCGGGCCCCAGTTCACGTTGTCGAACAAGAAGTCCTCCCTCGGCCCCACATAGTGGACGCCGAGGTTGAGGTTGAGCTTCGGGATGGGACGGTAGTTGACGTTGAGCGACGCCTTGTCCCTGGGCCGGCGGACGAAGGGCTCCTTGGTCACGGTCTCCGTGGACCGCGTGTGGGTGTACGAGGCGGTGATCGTGAGGTTGTCGAGAGGGCGGGCGGTGGCCGTCAATTCGACGCCGTGGGCGTCCAGGCCGGTGTTGTAGTATTGCCAGGTGTCGAAGCGCATGTCGATGAGATTCTTGACCTCGTTGCGGAAGCAGGTGGCGCCGAGGGTGAGCCTGCCGCCGAACAGATCCTGCTCGATCCCGATATCGCAGCCCTTGCTCTCCTCGGGCTGGAGGGTGGCGTTGCCGTACTTGCCGGCGTAGAGCTGGAAGAGGGTGGGAACCTTGAAGCCGGTGCCGTGCGAGCCTTTGATGCGCGTGCCCGTCGCGCGGATGTGGTAGATGGAGGCGACGCGATAGGTTGTCTGGGAGCCGAAGGCGCTGTGGTCGTCGAGCCGGGCGCCGATCGTGGTGAACCAGCGGTCCCACAGCGAAATCTGGTCCTGCACGTACACGCTGTTCATGCGGGCGCTCCGCTCGCTGAACGGCGAGGAGGACGAGCCGGGCGCCATGGTCCACCAGTCAAAGTACTCCCAATAGGACATCGACTGCCCCCTCTCCTCCTCGGTCTCGAGGCCGAGGGTGACCGTGTTGGTCTCGTGGAGGCGGAGGTTGTGCTGCCAGTCGAACTTGAGGGTCCTGCCGCGGTAGGACCTGCGCTCGAGGTCGAACGGGTGGGCGAGGTCGGTGTCGTTGCGGAAGGTGCGGTCGAGGTTGGAGTAGGAGACGCCGAACTTCTGCTCCCAGCGGCCGTCGAAGAGCTTGAGGCGCCCCTGGGCGCGAACGAAGTGCTGGCGGACGTCGGTCGTGTAGTTCGGGTCGTCGCCCAGGACGCCCTCGAAATTATCCAGGTCCGCCCGCGCGTCCACGCACCGCGTGATGACGTCCACCTCGAAGTTCTCGGCGGGGGTGAAGCCCAGCTTCGTGGCGAACGTGCAGTTGCGGTAGCCGTCGTCCTCGCGGTTGCCGTACCACCGTGCCGCCTGGGAGACGCCGTCGGTGTCGAAACGCGAGGCGCTGACGGCGTAGTTGAAGACGGGCGTGGCCCCCAGGGCACTCAGGCTCTCGCGGAAGGTGTGGTGCGAGCCGACCTCGGAGGTGAGGGTGACGGAGGGCCTGCCCTTGCCCTTGCGGGTGATGATGTTGATGACGCCGCCGATGGCGTCGGAGCCGTAGAGCGTGCTCTGCGGGCCGCGGAGTACCTCGATCCGCTCCACGTTGTCGGTCGTCAGGTGAGCCCAGTCGAACGAGCGGCCCGGCGTCATCGGGTCGTTCATCTCCACGCCGTCCATGAGCACGAGCGTGTGCTCGCTCTTGGCGCCGCGGATGAACACCGATGCCGTGCTGCCGGCCGGCCCGGCCTGCGTCACGTCGAGCCCCGGCACGCCGCGCAGGAGGTCGAGGACGGTGGTCTGCTTCCGCCGCTCGATCTCCTGGCGGGTGATGACGGTGAGAGAACTGCCCACCTGCTCGTAGGGGGTTTCGAGCCGCGTGGCGGTCACCACCACCCGCTCCTCCTTGGGCTGCTCCTCCGTCGCCTTCCTCTCTTCCTCGGCCTTGCCGGCCTGCTCGGCGAGCGCTGCGGGAAGACCCGTCCCGCACCAGGCCAGCACTGCGATGGCAACGAGACCCCGCGCTGTCATCTGGTCCTCCTTGAGAGTGCGGGAAGAGGCGAGGACCGCGACCATCCTCTTCCCTCTGTCCACTGTCTACTGTCTACTGTCGCCCGGCCGAGGGGGAGAACGAAAAATCCCCGGACCTGAGGGTTCAGGCCCGGGGATGCCGTTTTCCATCCTCGGCGCGTGGGCGACGGAGCGTATCGGCCCCGGTCCTCGAGGGCCAACACCGTCGCAACGGTCTCGTGGGCAGGTCTTCTGGCTTCCGGCTCGTCCTACTTGCCGCGTCTTCCCGCCCGCCTTCGCTCACGCTGCGGCGGACAGTGACACGTTGCGGCGTTCGTCCCCGGTCACAGCGGCGGGTCCGCGACGGTCTTGCACCGTCTTCCCTCTTCGAGCCCTCGGGGGGCTACCCACGATATCTGCCCGCCATTATACCCTGCGCGCGACGGGCCGTCAAGACCCGCCTCGGCAGCGGGTGCGTGTAATCTCCTTCGGTCGGAAAAGCCAGTTGCGCGATACTATCGCGGGCACCCCCCATCCCGCAGCTGACCCAACGCCCGCAGGGCGTGGCGGAGTAAA
>DATKZY010000213.1:0-2921 GCA_035527715.1 Planctomycetota bacterium
CCGGCCATGTCATCCCCCAGACCAGCCGCGCCGGGTAGTGGGGCGGAGGCGGGCGCAGCGGCATGCCGCTTGTAGGGTCAGGCCGCGGCGTCTTGGGCTTCGGCGTCTCCTCCAGCTTCACGGCGACGGGCTCGCCGTCCACCGTCACCTTGAAGTGTTTTTCCATTGTCTCCGCGTTGCGCAGGTCCACGACGGGGAACGCCGCGGTGCGCTCGGCGGGCTTGTTGGCGGTCGAGCGGAGCACGAAGGTGCAATGGGCGCGGAACCCCAGGAGGTCCTCCCCCTCCTCGATCCGCACGGTCTCCGAGGCCATGACGACCTCGGGCTCGTCCACGGGCCACGGCGCCGGCGTGTTGCCCTGGTCGAAGAGCAGGAACAGGTTCGCGAAGGCGCTCGGCCCCAGGTACGGGGCCAGGCAGAGGACCAGCCAAACGAGCCGGTAACGCATGGTCCTGTCTCGCTCGATGACGGAGCCGACGGACGCGCAGCGTCGAGCTCAGGCCAAGTGCGCAGAAGGTTCGGAGCAAGTGCCTGGCCCGTTGCGGAAGCGTATCCACTTTCGGCGCGGTGAATTACGTCGCGTCATGCTCTTCCGGCGGCGCGCCGTGCATGCGGGGCAACGACGCCTGAGGCATTGTGGCCGACAGTGGATCTCGCGTGAGCATGTGTGCGGGTCCTCCAAAGGGAAGGCCAACCGATTGCATTATGGCGCTGGGGGAGGGGGATGTCAAGGCAAGTGCAAGTCCAGTGCCTGACACGAGTGGCGTGGAGATGAGGGCGCCGGGGGGCTCACTGGGCGAAGCGAAGACTGCCTAAAGGCAGGACTCCAAACAGGTCACGCTCCAGGTCGGAGTCCTGCCTTCACGGGCTGTCGATTTACTCGGCCCGGAAATTGCTGAGAAAATTGCTCGGTTCCTATTGTAATGCCGCGGGGGACCAAATACGATACACGTCGGTGCTCGATTATGCCCCCCTTGCGAGGATTCTCCAATGGGCCACTGGGCGAAACCTCCGGTCGACCCCGACCAGCCCGTCCTGCTCGGCCTGCCTCTGCGGCAGCGTCTCCCTCAGGACCATCCCGTGCACCTGATCGATGAGATCCTGGGCCAATACGACTGGAGCCCCTGGGAAAACGAATACGTGCGGGTCGAAGGCCAACCGCCCATCCATCCGCGCTACATCGCGGGTCCCATCGTCCACGGGCTCACGGTGGGCGTACGCTCGACCCGGGCGCTGGAGGGCGCGTGCATCACGAAGCTCGACTTCGCACTCCTGGCCCGTGGCCACCAACCGGACCATTCGAGCTTCGGCAACTTCCGCACCCGCTTCAAGGAGCCCCTCCAGGACCTCTTCCGGTTCCTCGGCACGATGGCCATCGGCATGGGCCTGGCTCGCCTCAACCAGATCGGCCTCGACGGCACCCGCGTGCGGGCCAACAGCAGCCGCCACAGGACGGCCACCGCCCGCACCCTCGAGGAGCGTCTGGCCGCCCTCGACGAGCAGGTGGCCGAACTGCTCGCACGGGCCGACGAGGAGGACCGCGAGGAGGACACCCTGTTCGGCAAGGAGGTGAGCCCCCACCGCCTCACGCGCGAGCTGGCCACCGTCCAGCGCCGCCAGGAGGCGTTGGCCCAGGCCCTCGCCAACGCCCGTGCCCAGGAAGCCAAGCGGCAGTCCAAGAAGAGTTCCTCGGCGAAAGCCAAGGCCGACCCGGGGGATGCCGACGCGAACGAGCCCCCGAACGGATCGGCCGATCCGTCGCCGAATCCGCCCCAGGACGGGGCAGCCGAGACCCCGTCGGCCGGCGCCGAGGAGCCGCCCGCGCCCCAGGCCCCCAGCGGTGGGGCGCCGAAGCCCAAGGCCCCGAAGGTCCCCGTGGCCGACCCCGATTCGACGATCCAGCCGAACAAGGAGGGCGGCTTCGCCCCCAACTACACCCCCATGGCCGCCGTCGACACCTACGGGGGCTTCATCCTCGACGACGACGTGCTCACCACCAGCGACGAAGGGCAGGCCACCGTGGCCGCGCTCGACCGCATCGAAGCGGCCTACGGCGAGCGCCCCGCCGAGCTCCTGGCCGACAGCAAGCACGGCTCGGGCCCCACCCTCGAGGCCCTCGACGAGCGCGGCATCACCGCCTTCATCCCCCTCGAGCAGCGCCACGACACCCCCCACAACCCGGCCCACCGCCCCGACCCCACGGTGCCGGTCCCCGAGGCCGACTGGGGGCGCCTGCCCCGCAGCCCGGCCACCGGCAAGCTCGACCGCGCGGCGTTCGTCTACGACGAGAAGGGCGACTGCCACTGGTGCCCCCAGGGCCGCCGCCTCCCGTTCTCGCACAAACAGAAACTGAAGAGGCGAGACGGCACCACGGCCCCCGTCTACCTGTGCGAGACGTGTGCCGGCTGCCCCCTGGCCGGCGAGTGCCTGGCGGGCAAGGCCCGCCAGCGCAGCGTCACGCGCGACCCCTACGAACCGCTGCGGGAAGCGATGGACGCGCGCCTGCGCACCCCGGAGGGGCAGGAGAAGTATGAGCGGCGTCGCTGGGCCTGCGAGACCCCGTTCGCGGTCATCAAGACCGTGATGGGCGTCCGCCAATTCCTCCTTCGGGGGGTAGAGAAGGTCCGCACGGAGTGGAAGTGGGTCTGTTCGGCCTACAACGTGAGGAAACTGGTATGGGCGATAGCCCGTCGGCGGGGGTATGCCTGGGCGCACCCGTGAGGCAGCCCTCCGGAGCGGCCCGCCGCGAGAGCGCAACGAAGGAGAGACCGCCCCCTGGGGCCTACCGACGGCCCGCGACGTCCCCTGAGCGCCACGGGCAGAGCCGACCATGATCGGCTCACCTCGTCTCCCCGCGTCCGTGCACCTCAGAGGGCCCTGGCTTCCCATGGTCTGTATCCGTCGTCGTGAGTAAATCGACA
>DATKZY010000214.1:0-22864 GCA_035527715.1 Planctomycetota bacterium
CACACGAGTTCGGCGGCGAAGACGTGCGACCGCATCGTGGATATCTTCCCCAGCGAGCGCCAGGAGCAGGTGCGCAGCATGTTCAGCGAGTCGCTCCTCGCCATCCTCGCGCAGACCCTCATCCCCACCCGCGACGGCAAGGGGCGGGTGGCCGCCTTCGAAATCCTGGTCGGAATCCCTTCGGCCCGCAACCTCATCCGTGAGAAGAAAACCGCGCAGATCGGCTCCGTCATCCAGACCGGGTCCGCCCACGGCATGACCTCCCTCGACCAGTCGCTCAAGGACCTGGTGATGCGCGGCCGCATCAGCCGCGACGAGGGCATCCGGCGGGCCAGCAACCCCAACGTCTTCCCTCCCGAAACCTGAGCCTTTCCGCCGCTGTATCCCCAAGCGAGGCAATCACAAGCAGCTTGACTCCCCGTGGGGGGGCCTGCTAGGATGAGTCTCGGGTGAAAGAGTCTTGCCTCGTCCCGGCGGAGGAGTCGGCTTGGTCAGTTTTCGGTGCTCCCTGTGCGGGAAGGTCGTCAACGCCCCCGACGGCACGACGGCGGGGTACGGCAAGTGCCCCCACTGCGGCGCGATGGTGGACCTGGCGAAGGCGGAGCGGGTAGGGCTTCAGCCTGGTGACATCGTGGGCGGCTGCCGAGTGGAGGCGCTGACCGGCCGCGGCGGCATGGCCGCCGTGTACCGGGCCACTCAGCTCTCGCTCGACCGTCCCGTTGCCCTCAAGGTCCTCGCCCATCATCTGGCTCGGCGCGGCTCGTTCGTCGAGCGCTTCGACCGCGAGGCCACGGCGCTGGCCCAGCTCTCTCACGCGAATATCGTCAACATCCTCGACAAGGGAGCCGAGGGCGGCGTCTACTTCTTCGTCATGGAGTTCGTCGAGGGCGAGAGCCTCCGCGCCCGGCTGCGGGCGCGCGGGAAGCTCCCGCTCGCCGAAGCGGTTGCGCTCTTCGACCAGGTGGCTGCCGGGCTCGAGTATGCCCATTCGCACGACGTGCTGCACCGCGACATCAAGCCCGAGAACATCCTCATCACGCCCGGCGGCGAGGCGAAGCTGGCCGACTTCGGCATCGCCCGCATCGCCGGCGACGACACCGCCGCGCAACACCGCCTCACCGCCGCCCAGACCCGCATGGGCACCGCCCACTACATGGCCCCCGAGCAGATGCGCGACGCCGCCACCGTGGACCACCGGGCCGACATCTATGCCCTCGGCGTCACCCTCTACGAGATGCTCACCGGCGAGCTGCCCATCGGCCAGTTCAAGCGGGCGAGCGGCCTGGTCGCAGGAGTGCCTACGGCTGTAGACCGCGTGATCAGCACGGCGCTGGCCGCGGTGCCCGAGGAGCGCTTCCAGAGCGTCGCCGAGTTCGGGGCCGCCCTCCGCGCGGCGGCGCGGGGGGGGCCAGTGGGCAGGGTACGCGAGCGGGCCGCGGCCCCCGCGAAGAGATTTTGGGGGCCCGGCGCCATCGCCGCGGCGGCCCTGCTCCTCGTGGGGGGCATTGCCCTTGGGGTCATCGCACTTGGGCCGTCGAGGCGGCAGCCGCAGCCCGTCGCCAAGGCGCTTCCGCCCAAGCCCGACGAGGCGCAGCAGCGCGAGGACAAGGCGAACGAGCTCCTCGCCCTGGCGTCGCGGCGCGCGGCCCTGGGCAAGCTCACCGAGGCCAAGGCACTGCTCGCCGAGCTCGAGGCCGACTATACGAGCACGAAGTTCTTCGCCGAGAACAAGGCGGACATCACGGAACTCCGCAAGCAGGTGGCGGCAATGCTCGAGCCCAAGGCGGCCCCAGAGCCCAGGGAGCCCCCGAAGCCCGAACCCGAGCCCGAGCCCAAAGCCAAGGCCGAGCCCGAGCCGCCACCGAAGGAGAAGGTGGAACCCAAGGAGACGCCCCCGCCCAAGACCGAACCCGAGCCCCCGCCGAAGCAGGGGCCGCCGCCCGAGCCAAAGCACTGGGTGCTCTTCGACGGCACGAGCCTGGACGGCTGGCGGGTGGTTGAGCCGGTTCCCGGCGGGCGGCGAGGGGAGGGCGTGCATCTGGCCAACGGCCAGGCCGTGATTGACGGTGGGAAGCGAGTCGCCGGCATGGCCTGGAGCCGCGATGTGCCCCACGAGGGCTACGAACTGGCGCTCGAGGCGATGCGCACCGACGGGCATTCCGGCTTCGCCTACGTCGTCTTCCCCGTCGGCGACGCGGCATGCTCCCTCGTTGTCGGCGGCCTGGTCGGAAGCGGCCTCGACGCCGTGGATGGCCTGACCCTGACCCGGAACGAGACGCGGAGAGACCTGTCGCTCGAGAGCGACCGCTGGTACAAGGTCAGCGTCCGCGTCACCCCCACCCGCATCGAGGCGCGGGTAGACCAGGCGCCCCTCGTGGAGTTCCCGATCGCCGGCCACCAGTTCACCGTCCCCCAGTGGTGCGATGGCTTCAAGCCGCTGGGGATTCTCACGTGGCGCAACTCGTTGGCGGTCCGCAGCGTCCGCCTGCGTCGGCTGACGTTTGCTCCGGCCAAGGTCGTGAAGGCCGACCCGACCAAGGCGGAGGAACTGCTGGCCGCGATGAGGCCCCTCTGGGCAAAGCGCTCCTACGACGCCGCCCTCGACGCCGTCCGCACGAGCCTTGCGGAAGCCAAGGACGATGCGACGCAGGCCGCCGGGCGCACCATCCTCCGCGCCGCCGAAGTCCTGCCCCGCTTCTGGAAGATCGTTGCCGCCGGCGCCGACGCCATGAAGGGCAAGACCTTCACCAGCAAGGGGATCACGGGCAGGATACTGGGAGTCAAGGGCGATTCCCTCGCACTCGCCTTCGGCCCAGGCGAAACCAGCCGCAAGCTCACTACCCTTGAAGGCGCCGAACTCCTTGGGCTGGCAAGAGCCGGGGCGGACCCGGACAGCGCGGACGACCACCTGGCCCTGGCCCTCTTCGCCGCGTTCGACGAGGGTCAAGACCTGCCGTTCGCGCACAAGGAGCTCGCCGCGGCCGCTGCGGCAGGGGCCGATACCGCGGAACTCGCCTCCCTCATCGCCCTCTCCGGGATGCCCGCCTTCCGCAAGGCCATGGCCGTCGCCAGGCAGAGGGCCGAAGCCGGCGACTTCGCCGCCACGAGGAAGATCCTCGCCGAAGCCCAGCGCCTCAAGCCGAACAGCGCCGAGGCCGCCCCCCTTGTCGAAAGCACCCTTCAGGCGCTCCTCGGCCGAGCGGTTGCCGCCTGCAAGGCGGCCGACTTCCCCCGCGCCACCGACCTGATGGGCCTCGCCGAGGCACTCGACCCCAAGCACCCGGACGTGGTGAAGCTCGGCCTGTGGCTCAAGACCCACGGCAGGCCTGTCATCGTCGAAACCTTCGACACCGTGCGGCTCGACCGCTGGGACATCGAGAGCGGCGTCTGGCGCGTCCTCAACGCCCGGCTCACCTGCAAGGTCCTCTTCCAGGATGCCGCGCGCATCTTCCTCCGCGGCCCCAAGGCCGGCTACAGGGATTTCCTGTTCACCTTCGACGTCGGCAACTCCAGCGACGGCCGGTCCTTCCGCTTCGGCACCCTCTTCCGCGAGCAGCGTCGGCGCGAGGAGGGGGGAGGGCAGTTCCTCTACTGCCTCCTCAGCGGCACCCACTACCTTCTGTGCGCCGGAGGGGCCACCGGCTACGTGCGAACGCCGGTCGGCGTGGTGGACGGCGTGAAATTCCGCTACACCCGCCAGGACCCCGTCTACCTGGGCGGCCAGCGGTTCCCCGTGGACGTCGGCAAGCTGTACCACATGGCCGTCCGCTGCATGGGCAACGCCTTCGAGTGCTACGTGAACGATCAGCTCGTCGTCGAGGGAGTCGCCGGCGCCGCCGACTCCGGCCGAATCGGGTTCCTCGTCCAAGGCGGCGAATGCGTGTTCGACAACGTGAAGCTCTACACCCCAGCCCCCCTTCCCGCGCTCGTCCTCCTGGGCGGCGAGATCGTCGTCGAGGAGCCCGAAGACCCCCAGGAACGCCGCGAGCCGTAACACGTGACTGCCGATTCTGGAGCCTTCGAATGAACGCCCGCCCCAGCGATCTCCCCCGCCCCGAGCACCCCCGCCCCGACTTCGAGCGCTCCGAGTGGCTGAACCTCAACGGCCCCTGGCAGTTCGAGATTGACGAGAAGGGCGACGGCGAAGCCCGCGGCCTCACCACGGGCCGCGACCTGGCGCAAACCATCCTCGTCCCCTTCTGCCCCGAGAGCAAGCTCTCAGGCCTTGCCCACACCGACTTCATGGAACACGTCTGGTACCGCCGCACCTTTGACGTCCCGCCCTCCAAGCAGGGCAAACGGCTCCTCCTCCACTTCGGAGCCGTGGACTGGCACGCGCGCGTCTGGCTCAACGGCTCCTTCCTCGGCGAGCACCGCGGCGGCTATTCGCCCTTCACCTTCGACATCACGCCCGTCGCCCGCGAGGGCGAGAACGAACTCGTCCTCCACGTCGCCGACCGCACGGCCTCCGGCCTCCAGGCGCGCGGCAAGCAATGCCCCAAGCCGAAGAGCGAGGGCTGCCTCTACACCCGCACCACCGGCATCTGGCAAACCGTCTGGCTCGAAGCCGTCGGCCAGACGTATCTCCGCGACCTCGCCCTCTACCCCGACCTCGACACCGGCCGCGTGTTCTTCAACGCCCACCTCGACGGCCCGACCGACGGCGTGGAAGTCCGCCTCACCGCCACACTCGACGACGAAATCGTCGGCGAAGAGGCCGTCGGCGCAAACTGGCGCTCCACCCTCGGCGTCATCGAGCTCTCCGAGATCAACCCCTGGCACCCAGGAAAGCCCTTCCTTTACGACCTCACCATTGACATCGAGCGCGACGGCGAGCCCGTGGACAGCGTCCGCTCCTACTTTGGCCTCCGCAAGGTCGCCCTCGAAGGGCACCGATTCCTCATCAACGACCAGCCCGTCTTCCAGCGACTCGTGCTCGACCAGGGCTTCTACCCCGACGGCATCTACACCGCCCCCACCGACGACGCGTTGCGCAAGGACATCGAAATCTCGATGGCCGCAGGCTTCAACGGCGCACGCCTCCACCAGAAAGTCTTCGAGCCCCGCTTCCTCCACTGGGCCGACAAGCTGGGGTACATCGTCTGGGGTGAGTACGCCGACTGGGGCCTCAACCGCGAAGCCCACGAGCCCCTCGCCCACGCCCTCCACGAATGGCGCTCCATCCTCGTCCGCGACCGCAACCACCCCGCCATCGTCGGCTGGTGCCCTCTCAACGAAACCCGCAAGGACGAATGCCACGCCTCCGCCCAACGCCTCCTCGCCGTCACCCAGACCATTGACCCCACGCGGCCCTTCCTCGACACCAGCGGCTACGTCCACCTCTACCCCGAGACCGACATCTACGACTGCCACGACTACAACCAGAAGCCCCAGGAATTCGCCCAGCGCTTCGCCGACCCCGCCGTCACCAGCAAGACCCCCTGGAGCAACAACCAGGAGGACCCCCGCAGCGCCTACCGCGGCCAGCCTTACTTCGTCAGCGAATACGGCGGCATCCGCATTGACACCGGCCGCGACGTCGGCGAGGGCTGGGGCTACGGCGGCGAAACCGTGTCGCTTGACAAGTTCTTCGAGCGCTACAAAGCCCTCACCGACGTCCTCCTCGACAACCCCCACATGTTCGGCTTCTGCTACACCCAGCTCACCGACGTCGAGCAGGAGCAGAACGGCATCGTCTTCTACGACCGCCAGCTCAAGTACGACCTTGCCCGATTGAAGGCGATCAACGCCCGCGAAGCCGCCTATGAGAGGGGAGGGGGATGAGGGCAAGATCGGCCTGCCGCTGAGCTCTCCAGCCGCCCCGCCGCGTGCGTGCCGCCCCGCACCAGATCGCCACCTCCCGCGGGCCTGGCGATCTGTCGTCACCACCTAAGTCTCGGTATGTCATAGACTTGGCGGTATTGTCATCTACAGGCCGCCACTCTCTCCCCCCGTGGATCTGGCCATCTGAGGTCTTGCCTATTAGAATCCGCGCAGTATATTAGGACACCGTGCGCGTGATATAACCTCTGGCTGCTGATGTGATACTTGATGTCTATTGTCTTTCTTGTTAGGCTGTCTCGTACGCCAAGCGCAGGAGACCCGCGATGACAACGTCAAGGATGAACTCGAACGGCCAGGTCGTCATCCCCGCCCCGATCCGCAAGCTCCTGGGGCTAAGGAAGGGCACTCCCCTGCTCATCCGCGAGGAGCGCGGCGCCATCATCCTCCAGCCCGCCACACGCCAGTACTTCGACAGCCTGGCAGGCATCCTCGCCGGCGGACCCTCGATGTCCAGGGAACTCACCGAGGAACACGCCCGAGAACGCGAAAGGGAAGGCGCATGACCCCCACCGTCCTCGACGCCTCTGCCCTCATGGCCTACCTCCAGAGAGAGCCCGGCTACGACACCGTCATTGACCTCCTCCTCGAAGCCGTCAACGAGGGCGCCAACCTCCTCCTCACCAGCGTCAACGCCGGCGAGGTCCTCTACCAGACCCTCAAGCACAAGGGCCGCGAGGCCCTCGGCCGTGTCGCGGGAATCATGGCCCACCTGGCCATCGAGATCGTGGACGTCACCCTCCCTCTCGCCGGCGAGGCCGCCCTGCTCCGGGCCGCCAAGGGCATGTCCTACCCCAACTGCCTCGCCGCCGCCCTTGCCAAGCTCCGCGGCGCCCGCCTCGTCACCGCCGACCCCGAGTTCAAGGCGGTCGAGCCCGAAATCCCCGTCGTATGGCTGCGCCCCTCCCCCCTCGAAGGGTCTACGCCCTGACGTCTATGGCCGCTGAAAGCCGACGACGCGTCTCCGCCCAGTCGAGTTCAGACAGGTGCCCAATGACCGCGACGCTCGTGGCAGGCAGGGTCATGAGGAAGGCTCGAAAAGCCGACGGCCGACGAAGTCCCGCCGCGGCCAATCGCGGAGCACGCAATCGGTCGGACGCGTCGCATCCTGCACCTGGCTTGTGAGTAATCCGAGGATCAGATCGGGCCGCGTTGCGTGATACGTCGCAGTGGAAATGACAACCGCGGGCCGACGCTTCGTAGCTACCGCGCCCGGAAACTCGACGACCACCACATCCCCACTTCTAATCTTCATCCGGCCCATTCCCCGGCATGGCGCGTTCGGCGTGAGCCAACACGGCCAAAGTCACGTCGCGCAGATCCGCTTCGCCCCACGCATCGTCCTCATCCACTTCGCCCTCGGGGCCGCAACGCGCCTTGAGGAAGAGCGCGAAGTCCGCCACCTCAGCCACCTTGTCCGAGGGCAGAGACGTGAGCGTCCTCAGAATCTCTTCGGCTCGTTCCCTGGTCAGCATCGCAGTGCCTCCATCAGGCTCCCTCTCATGTCTGCAGTATAGCCCATGCCTTCGGCATGTTCAAGGTCAACACGGCCTTGCGCGCGGCGGCCGCGTCGTGACCGGCGACCCCGAGTCCAAGGCGGTCGAGCCCGAAATCCCCATCCTCTGGCTGCCGAGCACACATTGATCTCTGCGGGCATGATGTGCCCGACTGAGCCCCCGAAGGGGGCGTCCGAGCAGTAGTCCTATCGGGGTTGTGTTAGCGCGACTCTATGGTGTGCCCCGGATCTGCAAGAAGCCAATGTTGAGTGAAGGCAACTCGGTGGCTCGGACTACCCTTCCTCCACGACCCGCAGCCCCATGAGGTGGGCCAAGTGACGGATGGCGCGCGTGTGGTCGCCGTAGTAGGCCACCCGGTGCAGGGAGGCGTAGTAGTCCTTCCCGCTCTTGCCGAGCGCGCCGCCGCCCCAGTTGAACAACAGCTTCGCCGCATCGGGCACCTCCGCCACGAGTTCCGTCCGGCAACCGCGCTCGGTCCCCTCCGGGACGTCAGGGACTTCGATGATCTTTCCTGTGAACACAAGCAGTGTGTCGAGGTGGACCAGTTTCGTGAACGTGACCTTCTGCCCGATGCGATAGTGGACCTCGGGGACGGCTCCGCCGCGGACTTCGGCGTGCCGCCGCAGCAGATAGGGCGCCTCGGGGCCGTCGGGACCTTCCATCTTCAGCGGGGCCGAGCAGTGGGAGAGGTGGAAGGCGTTCCTGGCCATGTCCACCCCAGCCGCATTGCCCAGGAAGCCGGCCCGATTCAACGCGTGCTGTAGAATCAGCATGGTCAACACGCAGTCGGCGTCACCGTCGCACGCAGCCGGAATGCCCCGGCCGTTGAGCCGAGAGAACCCGAGGCACGGGAAGCCGCGCAGCAGCCAGCGCATGCACGTGCCCACGCACAGCCCCTGCGCCCGGTGCTCCGCGATGAGTCGGTCCAGCGCCAAGGCGGCCCGCGCGGCCTTCACCACATCCTCGCGCTTCGGCTCGACCACCTGCTTGGCCCCCTTGATCCACCGCTCGGCGTCGGCCTCGGCGGCGTTGGCGTCCACCGCCGCGAGGGCCTTGTCGTAGTCTCCGTCGGGGATAGGCACGAGCTGGACCCCCAGGCGCTCCTTGACCTGGTCGGGCGCGAAGGACTTGGGCGTGCCCTTGAACGGCGGCGAGACGAGCACGCGGCTCTGCCGCAGCAGCGGGGGCACCCGCAACAGCGCCGCTGCCTGCTCCAGGTCACCGAAGTCGCTCGTGTTGAACAGCGTGACGCGATGGCCCTCCTCCAGCCACCGCGGCACAAGACACCAATCGTGCCCACCGATCGCCGGCAAGTGAAACACCGCCGCCGGCCGGCGCTGCTGGAACACCACGGGCATGACGCCCTGGTTGAGGCCGAAGATGCTCGCGCTGATCGCCAGGACGGGGGCGTCGGGACCGGCCTTCTCCAGCAGCCGTGCGGTCTCCTCGGCGTTGCTCGCCTGGCCCACGATGAACTCTACGTTGCCGAGGTTCTTCTCCGCCTCGGCCAGACGCCTCTTCGCCGCTTCGATCTTCGCCGGGGGAGCGCACCAGCTTCGATTGGCCGGAACGCCGGCCACGATAGCGCAGATGCGCACCTTCGACGCCGGCTCGCGCGGAGGGGGCGGAGCTTCGCCCCCGGCCGCCAAGCGACTGGCCGCCAGCGCGATGCCGCCGATGGCCCCGGCGCCCCCGATGAATTGCCGCCGCGTGCAGTGCTTACACATCAATGGTGCCTCCATAGAAACCCAGGGGTCAGCTCGTAGGTACCCAGTTTCTTGTCGGGCCGCCTGCGTGACAGAAACTGGATTATTACGACCTGACCCCAAAGCTGCTCACGGCTTCAGCTCGGAGGCAAGGCGCTCGACGAGCCATTGGCGGATGAGGGTCTGGAACGGCACGGCCCGCATCGTCGCCAGCTTCCGAATTGCCTGTTCCTGGAGAGGGTCAATCTTGAGCGACAGGTTCTTCATCGGCCGTCGACGGCGCCCGTGCAGAATGTCCTCGCGCAGGTCCTCTGCGAGGCTGAACTCCACCGGCTCCTCGCCCAAGTCGTCCAGGACGCCGTGTGAATCATAGTACTCGGCGGACCCCGGAACAATCGCGGCGTTCGCACGTCTCTTCATCGGTTCCGGCTCCTCTCGCGATAGTACCGGCGTTCTGCCGGGCTCATGTCCCATCCCGTGATCACGCGGGCCAGTCCCGCCCCCTTGTGCTCGAACACGATCGTCAGCAGCCGCCCGCCCATGGACGGCCCAAAAGCAACGTAGCGGCCCTGCGTGGTCCTTCGGACCAGGGGGCGAATCGCGAACACTTGCTCGGCCTCCTCGGGAGTCACGCCGTGGCCCAGCTCAATGTGGGGCTCGTTCCCATCGTCCCACTCGAACTCCCGAATCCTCAAGGCCGAACTCCTCAGTCGTAGTACATTGTATCACATCCTCGGCGATTCGCAACCCCGATTGCCCCCAATCATCTTGCCAGCGTTCTTCCCCCGTCCCAGCGCGAGGACCCCAGGATAATTGATATTTGAAGACTTGACACCGCCTCCTTCTTCACATCAATGGCGCCTCCTCAAAGGTCTTGGCCAGGTGACCAGTGACGAAGCCAAAGGCTCACGCACAGCATCGGGCAGGGGCACGAGCGCGGGCGGCAGCCTTTCGGAGTGCGTGTGCGAAGCACCGCTTTGCTCTTGCTGCCCTGCTATGCCTGGTACCGAAATGGCCTTGCCATGCGCAATGCCTCAATGACCCCAATGCCTCAATGCCTCCCAGCTTGAGCGACGGCCCGCCGGAGTGCGTCGGCTGAAGCTGGGCTCCCCCGGTCACTTGCGCTGCTCGTCCGCACTAGCGGACCTATTGACCCGCACACCTGCCCCACGTGCCTTGCGAATCCTCTCCTCCACCGGACGCGCAAGGCAAGGCCATGTGGACAAGCGCTTTGCCAAAAGCCAGTCCTGCAACGCAGCTTGGCGCTCCCCCAGTCTCCACCGCACCGTCCCTCGGTTCAGGTAGGCAAGGGGGTCCTGTCGAATGGACAACGCTTTGTCGAAGTGGCCGACGGCTTCGTTCAGTTCGCGCGCTCTGTCGCAGACAACGCCTTTGTTGATATCGCGACCGATCTCGCCCTTGTACTCCTCACTGATGCGGCTGTGGAATTTTGCGGATTCCCTCTTGTGCCACTCGTCGGCCTTGTCCAAGGAAGTCTTGAGGGCCTTGCCTCCGTCGAACGGAAAACTGAAAAGGATCGGGAGGCTCCTCAGGGAAAAGGGGATTGGCAACATTCTAATGTGCCGGCCGAGAACATCCTGCTGCACGAGCTTGTGCATGTCGGCAGTATTGTAGGTCATTTCCTTGTAGAAGAACTCTCGCCAGTTCCTGGGCATATGCCGAACCCAAGGCATAGCCATACTCAGAGTTTCACTGGCGAACAGCTCGACAGGATACCAGCGGATCACGTCGAGTTTTGCGCCGCTCGTCTCGGGGTCGCTGAGGGCCCCCGGCCTGATGAGGACTTCCTTGTCCAGGGCGTACTGGTGGGATGGGCTACCGTCTGCATGGACCCAACACGCCTCAATCTTGTAGATCCAGCCCGCCTGCAAGTCGCAGGAGACGGACGCACCTTTCCCGTACAAGGCATCGGCGACCGGAACCGTGTCGGTGCCAATAAGCGCGTGCAATGAGGGCATCGGCCATATTGTCATTGGGAACCATTTTGGCCAGCGGCTGCCGAGGCAGAGCTCGCCGCCGAGGAAAGGGTAGGCCCCCATCAGCGACATGCGGGTCTTCCTGGGCATTCCCTCGGGTGTCGGGATCAGGTCCACGACGACCGCCCCGACCTCGACCGGAATCCATTCGGCGCGCGCCACAAACGTATGCCTGCCAGGGAGTACGTGGTACTCCAGTACCGGGTACAGAATGTCGGTCCATGCGTTTGGCTTGCGCCAGTATGGTGCGACAGTCCTGCCATCGATCGATAGCGTCATGTGGCCGGCGACAAGCAATACCGCCGTTCCCTTCAGGGACATCCCCCTGCTGCTGTGCAGACGGCGGACAGGCCACGGGGGCTGTACGCACCCGAATGGCCCTGCCATGCCGATGGCGAGGAGGACAAGATGAAGTGGCGTCGTGCATCGGGGACGTCTCTCTCGCCTCAGCTCCGGCCCCGTTCCCAGTCGGCTGAGTCGTTCGTCCAGCGTCCCTCTCGCCCGATCCACCCTTAGACCAGGAATCATGGGACCCCTCACCTATCTCCCTTCCCTGCCTGTCCCGCGGCTTGCCGTCGACGGCGGCGACGACCACCTAGACCTTGTTCGGCAGCGTGCCGGTCATGAGGTGCCGCATGACGAGCCGGTCGAGGCCCTCGTAGTCGCGGGCCTTGATGAGGGCGGACTCGGCCTTGGGGTCGAGGGTGCGGACCTTTTCAAGGAGCCAGAGGAACATCTCGCGGCTGTGGGCGAGGTGCTTGGTGGAGATGGCCTTCTTCTGGGGCCGCATGGCCTTGATGTCGAGGCCGACCATGTTGCCGTCCCGGCCGTAGCCGCCAAGCTCCAGGACTCGCACTTGGTTGTAGGCACGGCGCAGGTTGACCATGCCAAAGGTGCGGTCCTGGTCGAACTTCGGGCCGTTCTGGTCGTTGAGGTGGACGCTCCAGAGCTTGCCGACGGAGAGGGCGAAGGCCATTTCGTCGGAGGGGTCGAGGCCGGCGAGGATGCTGTGGGCGCTCTCCATGTTCGCGCCGACGCGCGTTGGGTCAATGGTCATGTACGAGATGGCGACGGCGTGGCCCATGGTGGGCACGTAGGCGTGGTCCATCGGCTCGTTCGGCTTCGGCTCGATGAGGATGCGGATGCCCTTGTCGTACTCGAGCATCTGGTTGATGGCGTCCACCTGCTTGCGGTAGGCCTCGATGGCGTTCTTGGCCTCGCGCACGTAGGTGCCCTCGCGGGCGAGCCAGAGCACGATGTCGCGGGTGCCGATGAGGCGGGCGATGTCGATGGCCTTCTTCGAGCGTTCGATGGCGTAGCGGCGGTCGGCGGGGGAGTTGGACGTGTAGCCGCCGTCAATGCCACGCGGGGTCTCCCAGAGGCGGGGCGCGACGAATTCGGCGACGATGCCCGCATTGTCGAGCTTGCGCTTCATCGCCTTGGCCGCCTTCTCGATCTGGGCGGGGGTCTTGCCGTCGAGGTCGGGCACCGCGTCGTCGTCGTGGAACTGCATGCCGTCGAAGCCGAGGTCTTTGAGCATCTTGAGCTTCCGGTCGAACGAGAAACTCGTCCGAACCGGCGGCCCGAACGGGTCGGCCCCCTCGTGGATGTTCCACGGCCCGAACGTGAAGCGGTACCTCGTCCTGCCCTGGCCGTCCACAAACTTCGCCATGTCACACTCCTTTCTCAGAGGTTGGGATGTCCCCTGGCTAGCGCTTGACCTCATAATAGTAGGTCGCATAGCGGCCGTCAATCGTGAAGGCGTTGCCCTGGCGGGCGACGTCCTTGGCCGTCGGCACGCCATAGATGTCCACGACCTTCACCGAGGCGATGGGCGCGCCCTTGAAGGTGAGGGTCGCCTGCACGGGCTCCATCAGGAGCGGCGGCTTCCCCGCGTCGAGGAGGCGGGTGCCGTCGGCGTTGTACTCGGCGCCCGCCTGCTTGTCGCGCGCCATCGCGGTGATGAGGATGTGCCTGGACTCGACGAGCGGCTTGTCGTCGAGCGGGGTGAAGAGCAGGCTGACGAACGGGGTCGGCACCTGCACGCGCACACCGGGCAGGTCATAGTCCCCTCCGGCGGCGAAGCCGATGAGCGCCTGGGTCTTCGGGGCGTGCAGGGTGACGACGCGGCGGCCGTAGTCCCAGGTCAACTCCCCCGTCATGCTGCGGACGACCTTCTTCCCCTTGTCCCACCACTTCGCCCAGTCCACGGCGGTCGAGTGTTCGAGGCCGTCGGCGATCTTCGCGGTCACACGTCCGATGGCGAGCACTTCCATTGGCGTCGCAAGGTTGCCGACGAGCTCCTTGTTGTCGTAGCCGCCGCCCGAGAAGTCCTGGCTCAGGGCGTCGAAGCCCTGGCAAACCTCGTCGAAAGTGCGGCGCCGCGCCGCGGCAAGGGGCGCCTCCTTGATGTGGCCCTTGTGGACGGCGAAGGCGAGGGCGGGGAACTGGCCGAAGTAGTGGGGCGTCTCGCTGACGTAGGACCGCATGTCGGGCCAGCCGCTGCCCATCCGGGTGCGCCCGCCGGCGAAGTGGTACGAGGCATCGAGGCCCTGAAGACCCATCAGGTAGAAGGCGAAGAGGGGAGCGGCTTCGGCCTTCCACTGGTTCGGCGGCATCTGGGTCCACTCGGTGACGAGGAACGGCTTGTCCTCGACCTGGTAGAAGCCGATGGCGAGGAGGTGCGAGCCGGGCTGGCCCATGTGGCTCTCGTTGTTGACCTTGCCGACGGCGATGTCGTGGCCGCCGGCGCCGCCGCCGAAGTAGTTGTGGCGGGTGATGCAGTCCATCGCGTCGTCGGCCCAGAGGTTGACGGGGTCGGCGGCGGGGCCGCCGGCGCGCCAGGCGGTGGAGACGGTGACGCCGCGGAAGCCGAGGTCGCGGAGGCGCTTCTGGCGGCGCTCGTAGTAGGCCCGTTGCGTCTCGGCGAGGAAGCGAATGAAGTCGCCCAGCCGCCTCTTCTCGGCCTTGTTGCGGCGGGGGCCGTCGGCGTCCATCTCCCAGGCGCCGTAGATGCCCATTGCGGGGTTCGTGAGCGAATCGCCTTGGCGCATTCCCGCGCCCCAGGCGGCCTTGAGCGCGTCGTCGTTCGCGTAGCGCTTCTGAAGCCATTCCATCCAGTTCCGCTTCAGGATGGCCACGTGCCTGGGGAACTTCGTGTTCGCGGGCTCGAGTTGATTGAGCGGCGCGTGCCAGAACACGCAGTCCTCGTTGTGCACCTCGACGATGGCGAGGGCCGGGTCGTCCACGTAGCGGAGGCCCGTGTGGGGATTCTTGTGGAGGAGGAGCGTCTGGAGCCACTCCCATTCGGCGTCCTGGAGCTGGGGCATGAAGTTCACGAGGCCCGACGAGCCGCGGCCGCCGCGCAGCACGGGCAGCTCGGCGTACAGCTCGGCGGGGTAGCCGTCGTCGGGCGTGACGACGTGGGGGTAGAAGCTCGACCAGGTGGCGTAGATGCCCTGCTTTTTCATCGTGGCGAACCAGCGGTCCCAGCGGTCGAGCTTCGCCTTGTCGAGGGCGCGCTGGCCGGTCGCGGGGTCCCTCTGGAGGAGGCCGACGACGGCCTGGACGGTGTGGGTGCGGATCATGTTGACGCCGTGCTTGGCGTAGAGGCGGGCCTGCTGGTCCCAAAGCCGCTCGGCGTCGGGGATGCCGGCGACCATGCCCCAGAACTTCACCGGCTGCCCCGTCTTCTCGAAGACGAAGTCCTTGCCCTTCCGCTGCACCAAGCCGTGGATGCCCGCGGGCTTGTCGAGGAGACGGCTCATATCGGTGATGGACTTGTCGGAGAACGGGTCGTCGTCGGGCAGGACGGCGAACCACTCGTCGGGCTTCGGCTCGCCGCCGGCGGCGAGCGAGGGCCGGTCGGTGCCCGCGGGCGCCCAGGGGAAGCTCGCGAAGCACATGCAGTCAATGCCGCCGTGATTGGCGATCTTCGAGGAGGTGGTGATGGTGAGGCTGTGCTTGCCGGGCTTGAGGTCGAACGTGCCGCCCTTCACCCAGCCGATGAAGCGGTGGTCGGGCTTGCCTGCGAGGTTCATGCGGCCGCGCACGTCGCTCGTGAGGTCCATCTCGACGGGCTCGCCGCCATCGAGGCGGTAGTGCTGGGTCATCAGCGACACGTTGCAGCGGAGCCACCAGGCGTACTTGCCGCCGAGCTTCAGCTCGAACTCATAGGTCGCTTCGCCCGGGGCCGCGGCGTTGTAGTGCGAGAGCCATTCGCCGCCCGAGAGCAGGTCCTTCTTCACGTTGTCGTACCAGCCGTGCTTCTTGAAAGTGTGCTTCGCGGGTGCCTCGCCTTCGAGCCAGACCCATTCGCCCTTGCCCTCGACGGCCTCGGCGTTGAGCTTGGGGCCGGCGGGCGCAGGCGCGGGCGGCTTCTCGGCGGGCGGGGGCGCCTTGCTCCCCTGGACGAGCGCGCCCTCGGGCTTCTCGACGCCTGAGGGCTTCCAGTCGAAGTTCACGAAGGCCATGCAGTCAATGCCCCCGTGATTGGCGATGTCGGACTGTGTGATGAGCTTGAGGGTGTGCTCGCCCGGCTTGAGGTCGAGCTCGCCGCCCTTCACCCAGGCGAGGATGCGGTGATCCATGCCCTGGGGGGCGATGTTGAGCTTCTCGCCCTCCGTGGCCGACAGGTCCATGAGCTTCGGCTCGGGGCCGTCGAGGCTGTAGCGTTGACGCATCAGGGCCACGTTGCAGCGCAGCCACCAGGTGTACTTGCCGCCCTCCTTGATGGTGAACTTGTACTCCGCCTCGCCTGGGGCGTCCTTGCGGTAGTGCGACAGCCAGTCGCCGCCCGAAAGGGCCTCCGTCTTCACCCGGTGGTACCAGCTATGCTTGAAGAAGGTGTGGCGGGCCGGCCCCTCGCCCTCGAGCCAGACCGCCTCGCGGGCCAGGGCCTGCGAGGCCACGGCTGCGACGAGAAGGAGCGACGCAAACGAACGCTTCACCGTTTGTCTCCTCTACGCGGAACCTGCCGCGCCCTCCGCAAGAAGCGGAGCTACGGCCTGGAGGAATAGCTTGGCATCCTCCAAAGCTCTCTTCGCCTTGGCCGGAGCGATCTGCTTCGCCACGCAACGGCCGCCGGCGTCGCACAATGTGAAGAGCGCGTTGTAGGCGGCCGCCGCCTCGCGGCTCAGGCCGCCCTTGCGCACGTGGTGCTTGTGCAGATAGGCCCGCACCGCGCCGTGAGCCTCGAAGCGGTTGCCCCCCGTCAACAGCAGGGCCGACGCCGCGAAGAACGCCGCGTGATAGGCCGAGGTCGCCGCATAGTCGTCGTGCCCCTGCTCCAGAAGCTCGCCGGCAACCTTCAGCGAGTCCTGGGCCTTCTCCCACAAGTCCTTCACGTCCTGCTGCGGCTCGCCCATCGCTGCCTCATTTCTCCTTGAAGATGACGAACGCGGCGAACTCGCCGCTGACGGGCACGGAGATGTTCTCGCCGCCGCACTTCCCCTCGAGGACTGGCTTGCCGAAGAGGTCCTTGGGGTCGTAGAGGCGGAAGGCGTCGCCGGGCTTGAGGAACGGGGCGACGGGCACCTGCACTTCCGTCGCCCCGTCCCAGTTGTAGATGGCCAGGTGGGCGCGGGCGGGGTTGTGCTTGCTGGGGATAAGCACGGCCTTCGCTCCGGCTGGGCGCTTCGCGCCCTTCGCGAGCACCAGGTTCCCCTCGTTGACGGCCTTCTTGTACTTGTTGATGCTCAGGCCGCCGTTGACGATGACGTTGTCGCGGACCTCGCAGTCCTCGTTCTCGGGGGCGTTGTAGCCGATCTGCATGCTGACGTTGTGAAGATAGTTCCCCAGGACGCGGATGTTGTGGCTGGGCTTCCCGCCGCCCACGAGGAACGTGCCGAGGCCATACGCGATGTTGACCGTGATGAGGTAGTTATCCACGTCGGCGCGGCTCGAGCCGTAGGCGTGCATGGTGTAGGTGCCGTTGTAGCGGCAGGTGAGGATGCAGTTGGCGATGGTCTTGATGCCGTCCTTGTTCTGCGTGTAGATGCAGTGGCCGTGGCCGCGGTCGGGCGCGAGCCAGCCATTGTTGTAGATCACGCAGCCGTAGATTTCGCAATCGGTTTCGGACTTCCAGCAACTGATCCCCTGGCGGCAGTCGTGGATGGCGAGGTGGATGTACTTGCAGTTCTTCCCGCCGAACATGTTCAGGCCGCCCCACGGGCGGTCGAAGTCCTTGGGGTGCGAGCCGCCCGTCTCGATCTTCTCGGGGTTCGGCTCCGAGACCATGATTTCCAGGTCGCGTATCCACACGTGGGCCGAGGGCGCCTGGACGGCGAGGCCGCCGTCAATCGTCGCGCGGGCGCCGGGCGTGGGCCGGACGTGGACCGGCTGCTCCTCGGTGCCGACGAGGCGGACGTCGAATTGCTCCTTCGGCCGCCGCTTGTAGGTGCCGGCGAGCAGACAGAGCGTGTCGCCGGGCGCCAGCTTCTGCTTGCCGTCGAGCGCCGACTCGATGTCCCACGGCGCGTCCTTGGAGCCGGCGTTGGTTCGCTTGCCCTCCGGCCCGACATACCATTCGGCGGCATTGGCTACGGCGGCCAGAGCCACGATGATCGCGAGAGGTCTCGACATGGCTTCTCCTTCAGGGCAGCTTGATCGCGAGTTCGCCCTTGTCTCCCTTGGCCAGGTGGAGTTCGGCCTTCGCGCCTGCCGCGGACACGGCGTAGCGCCCGAAGAAGCCACGGAAGGCGAGGCGCCCCTCGGCGTCGGTCTTGCCCTCGATGCGGGTGTGCCAGGTCTCGTGAATGAGTTTCTTCAGGGCGTCGTAGGCGGGCTTGGGGCTGAGGTCCTTGCGCAACAACCCGCCGCCGGGCAGCCACGAGCCGTCGTCGCAGAGGTCCCACCAGGTGATGCCGCGCAGGGCGGGATGGGCGAAGCAGACGGTGTAGAACTTGACGGCGTAATCGGCCTGGGCCGTCTCGTCCCACTTCCCCTGCACGTGTGAGCCCGTGATGGGTTGCCCGCCTGAGCAGGGAGAGTACTCGGTGATGTGAAGCTCCTTGCCCAGCGCAGCATAGCGGTCGAGGATGCGTCGCACCTGGTCGAGAGGGAAGCGCATGGGGCGCGGCTCGTGGGCTTGGATCCCGATGCCGTCGAAGGGCACGCCGTCCTTGAGCGCCTTCTGGAGCAGGTCGAAGAAGGGCGGGTAGCCGTTGGCCAGGACGTAGTAGTCGTTGACGATGAGATAGGCTTTGGGGTCGGCCTCGCGCGCCCAGCGATACGGCTCGTCAATCTTCACGCCGCGCACGTGGGCCGGCTCGTTCACGACCTCCCAGAAGTCAATCTTGCCGCTGTAGCGTTGCATGATCTCGGTGACGCGCTGCTTCTGGACGTCGGGCGGGGGCTGCTGGTTGTTGGCCCAGGTGGGCTTGCCGGCCTCGTGGTCCCAGAGGAGGGGGTGGCCTTTCATGCGGATGCCGTGTTCCATGCACCAGGCGACGAGTTTGTCGGTGTTGGGGTAGTTGGGCTTGCCGCGCTCGCGTTCGTAGCCGCGCCAGTAGAAGGGCAGGGTGGCGTAGTTGAAGAGGTCGGCGAAGCGGCGGGCGTAGGCGTCGTTCTTCTCAGGCGTGTTGTAGCGGCCGAACTTGTAGATGTTGCAGCCGAAGAGGAAGTCGTGGCGGGTCTGCTCGATGGTCACGGCGGCGTCGGCGACGGGCTTGCCTGCCGCGTCCACGACGCGCACCGCCGCGTCGCCCTTGCGGTTCACCTCGACGTCCTTGCGTGCCTGCTCGACGATGGCGTCCTCGGTCTTCTGGGCGTCCACGGTGAGTTCCTTCGGGTCAGCCCGTACGGGCTCGGGCGCGCCCGCGAGGGGGCGAATCTCGATCTTATCGAGGTACAGATTCCTGTCCTCGTTGCCCGCGACGGCGTCGTTGGTGAAGGCGACGCCAAGGGTGTGGAGGCCGGCGGGTACGTCGAGCTTGAAGCCGTAGTCGGCGAATTCCCGCTTGTCCACGGTCACGGCCTGCTTCGCCTGGCCGTCGAGGACGAGTTCCATTCTCGGCCACACGCCCTTCGCGGGGGTGCCGTAGGCGCGGACGATGATCTCGTACGTGCCTGCCTTCTCGAAGCGCAGGCGTTCGCCGACCGTGCCGTTGCTCCAGAGGTTCCAGCCGGCGGGCGTCGCGCCGCCCTCGGTGCGCACGCTGGCCTGCTCGGCCTCGATGGTGAGCGCGAGGACAGAACTGGCCCACGCAACAAGTGCAGGCAGGCAAAGCGCGCCTCTCACCTTCTTCTCCTTTCGCTGTCCGATGCCGCTACATGGTGTCATTCCCCCGCCCGCTTGTCAATCGCGGTTGCTCCGCGGTGGGCACTTGCATACAATCGCGGGTGTACCCCTCACCTTCGCGGAAAGGATCGAAGAATGAACATCGTCGTCGTGATGCTCGATTCGCTGCGGCAGGACCATGTGAGCTTCTACGGGTGGGACGGCTGCCCCGTGAAGACGCCGCACCTGGATGCCCTCGCCGCTGAGGCCGTTGCCTTCGACAACATCTACCCCGAGGGCCTGCCGACGATCCCCGTGCGCACGGACCTGATGACGGGCCAAAGCTCGCTCACGAACCGCACGTGGCAGCCCCTCATGCCCACCGACGTCACGCTCGCCCAGGTCCTCCGCAAAGAGGGCTATCTCACCGCGCTCGTGGCCGACACCTACCATCTGTTCAAGCCCGACATGAACTTCCACCGCGCGTTCGAGATCTTCCACTGGGTTCGGGGCGCCGAGTACGACTCGTGCAAGGCCGGCCCGCCGCGCCACCTGAAGCTCGAGGACCACCTGACCCCCCGCATGCCGGAGAACTGGCGCAACGTGGTCATGAACGCTCTCCGCAACCTCGACGGCCGCGAGAAGCCCGAGGACTTCCCCTGCTGGCACACGATGGAACGCGCCGCCCGCGTGCTCGACGACGCCCGCCGGGACGGCCGGCCCCTCTTCCTCTGGATTGACACCTTCCAGCCCCACGAGCCCTGGTGCCCGCCAGCGAAGTTCGACCTCTACGGCGACAAGGGCTACCGCGGCCCCAAGGTGGTCATGCCTCCCGGCGGCCCGGCCGACAAGTGGGGCAACCCCGAACAAATCCAGCGCACCCGCAGCCTCTACGCCGGCGAGGCCGCCTACACCGACCACTGCTGCGGCCACCTCTTCCAGGCCATGCGCCAGCTCGGGTACTTCGACGACACCGCCCTCGTCATCCTCTCGGACCATGGCCACCCGCTGAGCGACCACGGGAAGTTCCTCAAAGGCCCCGACCGCATGTACAGCGAGCTGCTCAAGGTGCCCTTCATCGTGCGGCTGCCGCGCGGCCAGCACGGGGGCCGCCGCGTGAGCGCCCTGGGCCGCTTCCCCGACCTGATGCCCACGCTCCTGGACCTCGCCGACCTGGGGGCGAACAACCTGGCCCTTGCGGGCAGGAACCTCCGGCCCGTGCTCGACGGCACGGGCGCCTCGCCCTACGCCGCCACCGTGAGCGGCTTCTTCCCCGCCGTGGACCGCTGCATCCGCAACGAGCGATACTCGTACGTCGTCCGCCCCGAGGGCCAGGCCCACGAGCTTTACGACCTCCTGGCCGACCCCCGCGAGCGCGGGAACATCATAGACGCGGGCAAAGATGTCGCGGAGGAGCTGCTCAACGAGATCGGCGTCGCGTACTTCGGCCGCCAGGCCAAGCCGCGCGGGGTCCAGGGCACCTACGAACTGGCGCACACCGCGCTGGCCTGACGCGTGCACGGCGCGCGCCGGCCCGCATGCTGTAAGGGGAGCCACGGCCTCAGGCGACACGTAACGCCGCCCTCACGCCACCGCGCTGGCCGCCGGGATGCTGAGCGCTCGCAGGAGCTGCTCCCACTCGCACCGCGCCACTGCCCAGAACCCCAGCCGAATCTCCCGCGATACACCCTCCTCCGTGCAACGCAGGATGCATATCGTTTCGCCCAAGTGCACCACGTCCAGGCAGGGATGGCCCTCTACCCGCTCAAGGAACTCTTGGATCGTCATTCGCGACTGCTCCACCGACCTACGCCTCCCGCGTGACCATCGGACTTCGGCAACCGATGCCCGAAAGAGACAGGGAAGATGTGTACACAATTCCTTGGGGGATGTCAAGGCCCAGCCAGAAGATATTGTGGAACCGTGCCGCGCCTTGCATCCGAGCTCCTGACACAGGCAACGTGGGCCAGGTGGGCTCCTCGATGGGGCGGCGGACACCCCGGGGCGTTTCACAGGTAGTTGTGGATCAGCCTCTGCGCCAGCGGCGGCAGCCGCAGCCAGTCCCGCACCTCGTACCGGTTCCCGTCCACGTCCTTGATGACGATCCTGCGGCGCCCCATGCGACGAATGTTGTGGAGGACGTGTCGGACCTCGAACGTCCGTGCGCCGCGGTCCGTCTCCACCTCCCACGTCACGACGTTCAGCTCCTCGCGGATGTCGTGGATGTCGGTGACGAGGGGCATGAAGTACGAACGTTCGAGGACCTCGGCAAGGACCCGCCGGGACTCCGCGTCGAGCGCCGGGAGGCTCTCGATCATGCCCAGCTCCTCGCCCGCCTCGTCGCGCACGGCCACCATGTGGCCGGCCCGCGTGAGCGGGAACGCGGAGAGCACGGCGCCCACGACGTGCTCGGTCCCGCCCCGGACCATGACCACGTGGCCGGTTGGCCGCCGTCGGAACCGCACGTCCTGAGGCTCGATCACGAAGTCGTCGTTGGCGCTCATCGTGGGCTGTCTTCCGTTCCCCCTGCCCGCGGTCAACCCGCGGCGGCCTCGACGCTGAAGGTCGCCTGGATTCTCACCAGGCCGGCGTACCGCCCCTCGGGGTCCTTCATCAGCTCGTCGTGGGTTCCCTGCTCGATGATCTGCCCCCGCTCGAGCACCACGAGTCGGTCGGCGTGGCGCAGGGTGGAGAGGCGGTGCGCGATGGCGATTGTGGTGCGGCCCTTCACCAGGCGCTCGAGGGCCTCCTGGATGGATGCCTCGGTCGCCGTGTCCACGGCCGAGGTCGCCTCGTCCAGGATCAGGATCGCCGGATCCTTGAGGATGGCGCGCGCGATGGAGATCCGCTGCTTCTCGCCGCCCGAGAGCATCACGCCCCGCTCGCCCACCGGGCTGTCGTAGCCGTCGGGCAGGTTCATGATGAAGTCGTGCGCGTTGGCCGCCCGGGCCGCGCGGATGATCTCCAGCTCCGCCGCCTCGGGCCGCCCGTACGCGATGTTCTCCTTGATCGTCCCGGCGAACAGGAATGAGTCCTGGAGCACCATGCCAATCCGCTCGCGCAGCGAGCGGGTCCGAACGTCGCGAAGGTCGGTGCCATCGAGGACGATGCGTCCCTTGTTCGGGTCGTAGAAGCGGCAGATGAGCGACACGAGGGTGCTCTTGCCCGAGCCAGTCTCCCCGACGAGGCCAATCATCTCGCCGGCGCGTACCGTGAGCGTGATGTCGCGCAGGACCGGCTCCGTCTCCTCGTAGCCGAAGGTCACGCCCTCGAGCTCCACGCGGCCCTGGACGCGGCCCAGCTCGACCGCGGCGTCGTGGTCGGCCACCTCGGACGGCATGTCGAGGATGTTGAACACCCGCTCCGCGGCGGTCGCGCACTCCTGGAACGCCTCCGTGAGGTTCAGCAGTTGCTGCACGGGGCCGTAGAACTGCTGCATGTACGAGATGAAGAGGATCAGGGTGCCGAGCGTCAGCTCGCGCCCGAGCACCTCGCCCCCGCCGACGTACCACACGGCGATCGTGCCCACGCCCATCAGGAAGGTCACCGTGGGGCCGAACCGCGCGCGGGCCCGCACGGCCGCCA
>DATKZY010000215.1:0-47205 GCA_035527715.1 Planctomycetota bacterium
GCGGGGCCTCCGTGCCCCGCGCGGGGCAGAGACGCCCCGCCCACAGGATTGGCAATCAACAGGCGTTCCCCCTTCAACCGGGAATCGTGGCAAGCCATTTAGAAACTATCTCAAGACCCACGAGGGCTGCGACGCCTGCGATTCTGGCCGCAGGCAAGCAGAGAGGAGGAGGTGATGCAACGGAGAGCATCATTGACGACGACCGACGCCGCCTGCGGTCAGAAGTCGCGGCGTCCCTTCGGGTTGCGGCGGCAGCGGGGCGTCTGCCACGTTGCGTCTCCTCGGCGATGCTCTCCGTTGCATCGCCTGCGTCGCCGCGCCTTGCATCCGCCCCGCTGGCGCCGGCAACGCAGCCCTCGTGGGTTCTGAGATAGTTTCTTAGTGCAGGCGGCTCTTGAGCACCTTGTCGTTCAGGGGGACAACGTCGGCCTGCTGGACCACGACGGTGCGGTCGCCGCGCTCGCTGGTGGCCTCGGTGAGGCGGAGACGGCAGAAGTAGACGCCGACGCGGCGGCGCCCGGCCGCGACCTCGTGCGACCACAGGGAGCCGGCGTGCTCGGTCAGCACCTTGCCCATCGCCTCCGTGCCGTATCCCGAGAAGCCGAAGACGGCGACGACCAGGGCGTTGGTGCCCGGGTCGCGCACGGTGACGACGATCCCCGCGTCGGTCTCCGCCTCCGACCACCCGCAGAAGGCCCAGCGGCCGGCCTTCTCGTCCTCGAGGTAGTAGATGCCGGGGGCGGTGTCGGCGCCGAGAGCGGGCGGGTTCTTGGGGCCGCCGAAGCAGCTTGCCACGGCCCATTTCGTCGGCCGGTAGGTGAGCCAGAAGGGCACGCGCGGGGTGCGCGGGGTCTCGAAGGGCTTGCACCCAAAGAGGTCGGCCACAACGAACTCCACGAGGTAGTTCACGCGCATGCTGCCGACGAGGATCGCGGTCTCGCGGGCGGCGGGCGACATCATCTGCTCGTAGAGCACCTGAATGCGGGCGATGTCCGTCGCCAACGGCTTTTGCAGCAGGTCGCGCGCCGAGGCGGAGAAGCGGAAGGGCACGTAGATCAGCCGCACCTCGGGGCGCTCGCCCACGGTGTGCCCCGTGGCCGACAGCTCGCGCACCAGTTGCGCCGCCACTTCGGCGTCGTGCGTCGAGATCCATCGCCCAGGACCCACCGGCTGGTCCACCTGCTCGTATTCGCCGACGTAGATGGCGACGTGCCCCGGCGCGGTCACCGCCTTCCACAGCTCGGCGGGGCGCCTCCCGAGGAGCACCTGCGGCAGGTCTTTCGCCGGCACCCCGTTGTCCTCGAGCCACTTCGCCACGGCCCCGATCGTCGCCAACGAAGGTCGCTGCAGCTTGTTCCAGTACATCTTGCGCACCGTGTGGCGATGCAGGTGGGCCTGCGCGGCGATCCTCTGGATGATCCCGTGCGAATCCAGCCCGTGCTGCACCAGGAGCTGTTTGAGACGGAACTCGATCTCCATCCACGACCCTTCTATCCAGCGCCCGGACGCCCCCGCCGAACCGCCGGCATCCTACGTCGGACGCGGCGCGTTGTCAAGACCTTTGCCGCCATTTGCGCGTTGACCTCGGAGGCCAATGCGGGTACGATGGGTATTGGGCCGGCGCAACAGGCGTGGGGCCGACGGGTTTCCGTCCCTGCCCCGCGGGATGATTCAGAAGGAGATCGGCACCCATCATGAGGATGAGACTCGTTCTTGGGGTGGCGTGTGGTGTGTCTGTGTGCGCAGCGGCGGCCGCGGGGCCGGCGGCGCTCGCCTTCGAGGGGGTGCACTGGATCTGGTCGTGGCCGGACCCCGGCCAGAACACGCCGGAGCCCTCGGCTGGCTTGTGCTACTTCCGCGCGGAGCTGTCGCTTCCGGCGGATGCGCAGGTGAAGTCCGCAGAGATCGCCATCGCGGTGGACAACCTGTTCGTGATCCTGGTGAACGGCCAATTCGTGGGCCAGCGCGACACGAATCCCGATGGCTGGCGCATCCCGAACCGTTTCGACATCGCCGCCCTGCTCGTGCCGGGGCGAAACGTGATCGCGGTCGAGGCGGCGAACACGGCCCTCGGCCCCGCCGGCGTGCTTCTGGCACTGGCCGGACAACTGGCGGATGGGCAGCCCCTCTCGCTGGCGAGCGGCGAGAACTGGCTCGTCAGCGACAAGGAGGCGAAGAACTGGCAGCAGCCCGACTTCGACGCCAAGGGGTGGCAGAAAGCCTACGTCGTCGCCGAGTACGGCGCGCGGCCGTGGGGCAAGTTCACCACCGACCTCGCGGCGACGCCTGTGGCCAAGCCCAAGCTCGGCAAGGCCCCGGCGCTGAACTGGCAGGCCGCCTCCGCCGGCCCGGTGGTCTCCGTGCGCCCCTCCGTCGAGGTCGTCCCCGCCGAGGACTACGCCTGGCCCGAGGGCGTCGCGTTCCTCGGCGACGACTGCACGCTCTACCGCCCCCGCCACGGCACGGGCACACGCTTCGACAGCCTCACCGTGACGATCTTCAACCCCCGCAAGTCCCGCGCCTTCCCCGAGCACGACCTGCCCGCGCCCATGAAGATGGGACGAAAGCTCTTCGCCCTCCGGCCGGCCAAGCCCGGCTCGAAGCCGACGCTGCTCCTCGACGCAGGCAAGGGCGCCATGGGCTCGCCGAGCGTGACGTTCGACGGCCGCTCGGTCCTCGTCTCGATGGTCACGGAGGGCGAGGGCTTCTTCCACATCTGGCGCGTGCCCGCCGATGGCGGGAAGCCGGTTCGCCTCACCGACGGCCCGTTCCACGACATTGACCCCGCCGAGCTGCCCGACGGACGGATCGTCTTCACCTCCACCCGCATCGGCACCTTCGAGGAGTATCACAACCCGCCCTCGCGCGCGCTCTTCGTGATGAACCCCGACGGCAGCGGGGTCCGCCCCATCACCACGACCTTCATCTTCGACAACGAGCCCGAGGTACTGGCCGACGGGCGAATCCTCTTCATCCGCTCCGACAACTTCTTCGACCGCGGCAAGGTGGAGACCCTGCTGCATGCCGTCCACCCCGACGGCACGGGCGGCTACACGGAGTTCGGCCTGGACATCGGACCGGACTACGGCGGGCGGCTACGGGCCTTCAACTGCGGCAGCCCGGCTCCCATGCCCGACGGCCGCGTGGCCTATCTCACGGGCGGGGGCATCGCCGTCGGCCCCACGGGCGGCCTGCCCGTCGGCACGCGGCACTACGGCCTCGATGCCGGCGACGTGGCGGCCCTGCCCGACGGCCGCCTCCTGTGCACCCTGGCGCGCCGGGTCGAGGTGGAAGTGCCCGCCGGGAAGCAGAAGCGCAAGATCACCGACATCAGCCACGAGAAGATCGCGATCCTCGACCCCGACAGCCGCAAGGGTGGGGTGGTGATCCTGCACGACTCGCAGAGCGGCGCGCTCCACTCCCCCGTCTACCTCGGCCCCAGGCCACGGCCGCCCGTGCTCTCGGGCAAGGCGAAGCTCGGAAAGGCCGATGACCCGCTCGCCACGGGCGTGCTGTTCTGCCAGAACGCGCGGCTCACCAAGCAGACCACGGCCGGCTGGAGCCACGTCCGCGCCATCCGCGTCCTCGGCGGCAAGGGCCTCACCGTCCGCTCCTCCCACTCCTACATCGTCCACGCCGGCAGCGAGATCGTCGAGCTGGGCACGGTGCCGCTCCCGCCCGACGGCTCGTTCGCCATCGAGGTGCCGGCCGACATGGCCATCGCGTTCCAGGCGGTGGACGCCGAGGGCCGCTCGGAGCTGAACGAGATGTCGTGGATCTACGCGCGGCCGGGCGAGACGCGCGGCTGCATCGGTTGCCACGCCGAGCGGCGCCTCTCCCCGTCGCCCATGCTGCCAACGATGCAGGCCCTCCAGTCGCGCCCCCTGAAGCTCCTCGGCCAGGGGCAGCCCCACCGCTTCCGGGGCAACAACGCCGCCGTCACGGGCGAGATGGAGATGCAGTTCGACCGCTACCGTGAGGTGGCCGGCCTGAGCCGCCACGCAGAGACCGCCGCCCCCCTGGCCACCGGCCCGCAGGAGGTGGCGGCGCTCGTCGAGCAGTTGAAGGGCACCGACGACGGGCTGAAGGTCTCGGCGGCGCAGCGCCTGTCGGTCTTCCGCGACCCCACCGCGGCGCCCGCGCTGGCTGAATGCCTCAAGGCCGAGAGCCGTGAGGCCCGCGTTGCCGCCGCCGTCGCCCTCGCCACCTGCGGCACCCGCGCCTCCATCCCGCCACTGCTTGACGCTCTCGGCGATGAGGACCCCCTCGTGGCCCAAGCCGCCGCCATCGCCATCGAGAACCTCACGGGCCACGCCGAGCCGTTCAACGCCTTCGCCTCAGCGGTGGAGCGGGCGAAGCAGGCCCAGGCCTGGCGCGCCTGGCTCAAGGCCAACCCGTGGGACAAGATCGAGCAGGAGCTGGTCACTCGGCTCGACGACAAGGACCGCGACGCCGTGCGCCGCGCGGCGGTGGCCCTGGGGCACACTGGGAGCGACGCCGCCCGCGCCGCCCTGCGCGCCTACGTGACCCGCGAGCGCGAGAACAACCCGTACCCCGCATGGCGGAAGGGCCACAGCGGGGACGGGGCGAGATTCAACTCCCTCTCCCCCGCCAACCCGCGCACGCTCCAGGCCGCCACGCGCGCGCTCGGCACCCTGCGGGACAAGGAGGCCGTGCCCCTCCTGGCCGAGACACTCGCGCGCTTCGCCGACCCCGCCACGGGCAACCTCTTCCTCGCCGAGGCCTGCGTCGAGGCCCTGGGCCGCATTGGCACGCCCGAGGCGGAAGCCGCGCTCATCGAGGCATTCCCCAAGCTCAGGGACTACCCTCACCACTCGGGCTGGTATGGCGACCACGGGGCGCTCATCGCCTGCCACGCGGCGCCCATCCACTACTTCATCATCGAGGCCCTCGACGCGATCGGCTCGACCAAGGCCGCCGCCATCGTGCCCCATCTCATCCGCTCGGTGCCCACGGACCCCGACCGCGCGCTGTTCCCCTACAATGATGACTACGAGGCCGTGACCGGCCGGGTCATCCGGCGCAACGGCGCCGGGGCCGCCGTCGTCGAGACCTGTCTCGCCACGCTCGGCGATTCCGAGGCCAAGCCTACCAAGGAGATCCAGCAGGCGTTCGGCACCCACGGCGCCTGGGCGGGCCGGCCCGACCCCGAGAACCGCGCCGCCCAAATCCTCTCCCTCGTCTGCCGCGACCGCAAGCACGAGCCGCGCATCCGCGCCGCCTTCGAGCGCTACCGCGCGAAGCCGGTGGACATCGTCCGCGAGTTCGACCACGGCATCCCGGTCGTCGGCAAGCTCCCGGCCCGGCACTGGGTCTGCTTCTTCCTCGCCCGCGCGCTCGGCAACCTGGCGGCGCCGGAATCGGCGGAGGCCCTGATCGCCGCCCTCGACCAGTCGCCGCCGGAGGGGGCCGACGGCCATCCCGACCCGCTGGGGCCGGGGGTCATGTTCCTCCACAGCGACCTCACGCCCTGCTGGCGCGCGGCGGCGGCCTGGGCCCTCGGCCGCATCGGCGACAAGCGCGCCGCGCCCGTGCTGCTGAAGGTGGCTGGGGACATGAAGAGCGCGCCCGACACCCGCCACGCTGCCGCCGAGGCACTGGAGCGCATCGGCGACCCCGCGAGCGTCGAGGCCATCCGCTCCCTTGCCTCCACCCACCCCGAGGTCTCGACCCGTAAGGCCCTCCTCCGCGCGGCAGCAGCCGCGGCCAAGTAGGGGTAGCGACGCCCAAGTAAGGCATGGGACAAAGTGGCCCTCTGTCCTACTTGGGCGTTGAGGGCGTGTTGCCCGAATCCAGGGGCTCACTAGTGGATCAATTCCTCCCCCCCTGGATTTGATCCACTAGTGGCCCCTTGGGCCACATCCATAACCAATGGGTGATTCGACCCTTATGGCGCGACAGCAGCCGAGGCCCACTACAGGATCACCTCTTTTCCCTCTGGCATTGATCCACTAGTGTGGCTGGCCCAATGGCCTGCGCCGGCATTCGGGCAACACGCCCTTGAGCATTGAATATTGAGTATTGAGGATTCGATTGATCCTCCTACAGCACCTCGGTCTTGCCGGGCATGGCGATGGGGTAGCGGCCGTCGGCGTCGGGCTTCACGGGGGCGTCGGACTCCATGGTGAAGTTGTCGAGGCCGGGGGCGAGCTGTTTCTCGGAGGCGAGGGCCTTCTCCCAGGTGATGAGCTGCCCGCTCTCGGCGGCCATGCGGCCCAGGATGCCGGTCATCGCCGTGCGGGCGCACCGCTCGGTGTCGTTGTGCGGCGTGTCCTTGCGGATGGCCTCGAACAGGACGTTGTGCTCGGTCTGGTAGGAGTCGTTGCCGCCCTTGAACTCCCAGAGGACGCTCTCGCGGTTGAGGTGGTGGCCTTTGCAGATGCGGGCGCGGCCCACGCCCTCGCCGAGGGTGGCGCAGCCGGTGCCGCCGTGGATGATGTCGGCGAAGAAGCCCCAGGTGTTGCTCTGGTGGCGGGCCTGGGCGATCATCCGCGTGCCGTCGGGGTAGGTGTACTCGACGATGTAGTGGTCGAAGAGCATGTCGGGCTGCGTGCGCACCTGGCGTCCGCCGTGGCCCTGGGCCGAGGCGGGCCAGGCATTCTTCGCCCAGCAGATCACATCGAGGTTGTGGATCATCCAGTCGAGCATGAAGCTGCCGTTGAGCCAGGTGAAGCAGGAGTAGTTGCGGATCTGGTGCATCAGGTCGCTCTCGCCCGCGGCCTTGGGCGCGAAGCCGACGGGGCCGTGCATGCGGTAGGCGTAGCCTGTGACCAGCTCGCCGATGATGCCGCTCTGGAGCTGCTTGATCGCCTCCTGGTTCGACTGCGAGTAGCGCTGGTTGAGTCCGCCCACGATCTTGAGGTTCTTCTTCGTCGCCTCCTCGCCGGCCTTGAGCACGCGGCGGATGCCTGGGGCGTCCACGGCGAACGACTTTTCCATGAAGACGTGGCAGCCCTTGGCCACGGCGTACTCGAGGTGGAGCGGGCGGAAGCCGGGCGGGGTGGTGAGGCACACGACGCCGCCGGGGGCGATGCAGTCAATCGCCTTCCTGTAGGCGTCGAAGCCGACGAACTGGCGCTCGGGCGGCACGTCCACCTTGTCCTTGAGGTTCTTCGAGAGGTGGCCGAGGCTGCCCTTCAGCCGGTTCTCGAACACGTCGGCCATGGCCACCAGCTTGGTCGGGCCTGGCGTGCGCATGGCCTGCGCGGCGGCGCCCGTGCCGCGGCCGCCGCAGCCGACGAGGGCGACCTTGATCGTCTCGTCGCCTGCCGCATAGGCGCCCACGGGCAGCGCGCCCGCCAGCGCCGCCCCCGCTCCCACACAGGTCGCCGTCTTCAGGAAGTCCCGCCGCGACGCCGGCCTCTCGCGCTTCTCCTGCTCGCCCATGTCACAATCCTTTCGCGTTGCGCTCCCCACTGGCAGGCACTCTACTGGGCGGGGCGGCCCGTGTCAAGGTCGCCTTTGCCCCGGTCCTGGGCCTCCCGACCTCGCCAGCCAATGTCCCTCAGAGCGCCCCACCCGCCCTTCGCCCATTCTCCCCATCCTGTCATTGTGGGTCACCTCTCCACCATCGAGTTGACCCACAATGGGCGAGGCCAGGGCAGGAGAAGGCACTTCCGCCTGAAGGCCGAACTACGAACCCGGCCGCAACCTGTTTGCAGTTCGGCCTGTAGGCGGCCTCCTCCCTCTTCCTCTTCCTCACGCTCCCGCTTCGACCCTCCCGCGGCGGGGGCCGCATCACCCCCTGCCTCCTGCCGTCTGCTGACTGCCGACTGTCCTCTGTCCTCTGCCTCCCGCCCCCGCTCCCTGAAATGTCGTCGCCAGTCGCAAGCCCTTGAGCCTCCTCGCCCTACGCCCTCATGGTGTGCCTGGCACCGCCCCCAGCCCCCCAGGTCTGACCCTAAGCCCTCGGTCGTCGCGCGCGAAGCCCCCCGATTCACGGCTCGTAGGTGCCGGCTGCCACGACCTTGACATCCTCGGGGCGCAGGTGGCGGTCTGCCCCCAGCTTGCCTTTCACGAGGACCCATATGGTCTTGTCGCGCGCGGCCAGGTCCCCCTTGCCCGCAAGGTGGGCAGCGATACGGCGGATCAGCTTGGACTTTGTTGCGGCCAGGCAAGCTGCACCCGTCCCCACGCTGTGCGGTCCGGCCAGCACCATCATGATGCGCTTGGGATAGCGCGGGTTCGGGCCTCGTACGATGATGCCGCAGTCCTGGGGCCTGCGGACCTTGCGCCAGTCATACCGCCCGCACGGGGAACCGAATGGCTCTGAGCCAATGGAGCCGCAGAGCTGCTCCTCGTCTCCAACGCTGGCTTTCCTACGGTGCGCCGGCTCGAACCGCCAGTTCGGGCCGCCCTCGCGCTCGAACATGCTCAGGACGCGAACAGTGAAGGGGTTCGTCTTGGCTGATGCGATGACGTAGAAACTCGCATCTGAGTTGATGATGCTCTCCGACGTCCGCTTGGCGGAGAGGAGCTCTGGCACGCAGTGCTCCCCGTAGACCGAGCCGAAGGCGCTCAGGATGCCTACCACACCGAGGTTATCGCCGTAGGTCTTGCGCTGGTGGCGGAAGTAGTCCGCCCGATCGGGCGCCGGCTGCTTGGGATCGGCGAGGATGTAGGACGGCCTTGGGTTCTGTGGCATGAGCATGGCACGGAGCAGAGAGACGTGGCTGTCGCGCTGCAAGGCCAGTTCCTGACGCAGGGCCCGTGTGAACCGCTCCCAGCCAGGCTTATCTTCCGCGTACCGGATCATCTCCACCCCAAGAAGGTTGGTGGGAATCTTCACCCCCTTCCTCACGAGGACCAGGGTCGGCTTGTCGCAGGCCACCGCGTAGCCGGTCTCGTAGTAGATGTTCGGGCTGGGGCGCGAAACGTCCGAAATCACAAAGGCCGCCGCCTTGATGGCCGCGTGGATCTTGAGTCTCAGGTCCTCGCCGGCCCCAGGGACATCGTCCGCCCGGATGCACTCGAAGCCGGTCACCTCGGCTACGATCTCGCGGATCTTCTCGAAGAAGGCATACCCCTCCCGGTAGCTCATGACGACAAAGCAGTACCTTCGACCACCGGTAACATGAGCCACCATCTCACGGAAACTGCGCGCCATGGGCTATCCCCCGATCGCTAGCTCATCCTCCATGCCCCAACCGCTGCGGCGCGGCGGACTCCGCTTGGCCGACCTGCTCGGCGACGAGCGGCGCGGAGCGGACACGGAAGACCAAGCCCTTGCCTTCGCCAGAAGCGGCGCGTGCGCCAGTTGCCCTCGTCAGAGCATGGCGCCCCGCCGCTCGCGTGTCAAGTGCGAAACCCTCTGACTGGTGCCACCCGGGATTGCCGGTGACCGCGGCCGGCCCGGCCGCCAACGAGCTCGCCTCGGCGCGCTCGGCGGTCAGACCTCAAGAGCGGCATCGAGATGCCGCACTCCAAAGGGCTGACGCATCCCATCCGGCCCCCGCCCGATGATGGGCGTGAGACTTTGCGACTGCGGGGCCGGGCTCGGATGGCTCGCGGCGCTTGACAGGGACGGAGCATATAGGTATCTATGAGGCTTGCGCCGGCCGTCCGCCTCGCGGGGCCGGCCGCAGGGGGTTGCGAGCAGAAGCCCGGCCACGGGGTTGGCCGCAGAAAGGAGACGCGATGAGGACGCGACGGGAGTTTCTCACGACGGCGGCGGGGGCGGCGGCGCTGGCGCCGGCCGTGATCCGCTCGACGGCGCTGGGCAAGGACGGCGCGGTGGCCCCCAACGACCGCATCATCGCCGGCGGCATCGGCCTGCGCGGCCGCGGCATGGGCGACCTTGGCTGGATGCTGCCCGAGAAGGACGTGCAGTTCGTCGCCATCTGCGACGCCCAGCGCTCGGCCCGCGAGAACGCCAAGAAGTTCGTGGACCAGCGCTACGGCAACACCGACTGCAAGGCCTACCCCGAGGTCCGCGAGTTCCTCGCGGAACGCACCGATATTGACGCCATCCTGATGGCCACGGGCGACCGCTGGCACGCCCTGATGTCCATCTGGGCCATGCGCGCGGGCAAGGATGTCTACACCGAGAAGCCCTCGTGCATGACCATCGCCGAGGGCCAGGCCGTGGTGGCGACGGCCAAGCGCTTCGGCCGCGTCTACCAGACCGGCACCCAGCGCCTCAGCGAGGGCAACCACGTCTTCTGCTTCGAGATGGCCAAGAGCGGCCGCCTCGGCAAGGTCCACACGGCCTACGCCCACATCGCGCCGTGGGACGACGCGTATATGCGGCACGAGTGGCTGCCCGCCCAGCCCGAGCCGCCGAAGGAGGAGGTGGACTGGGATGCGTGGCTCGGCCCGTGCCCGTGGCGGCCGTTCAACGCGTCCTACATCCGCGGCGGCTGGCGCGGCCACTACGACTTCCACACGAGCTGCATCGGCGAGTGGGGCGCCCACACCTTCGCCCAGGCCCAGGCAGGGCTCGACATGGTGCACACCTCGCCCGTCGAGTACGAATACGTCAACAACACCACGGCCGACGGCATGGTGACCCACTTCGCCAACGGCGTGAAGCTGATCCTGTCCCGCGGCAACAAGTACTGGCACGGCTCGTGTGGCGAGCGGTTCGACGGCGAGAAGGGCTGGGTGGCCGCGGCCGACGGGTATTCGAAGCCCGACGTCTCGTCGCCCGCGCTGATGGCCGACTTCCGCAAGATCGTCCGCGACTACATGGCCCGCACCCAGCGCCCGATGAACCACATGCGCAACTTGCTCGACTGCGTGCGGAGCCGCCGCCTCACCGTGGCGAACCCCGAGGTCATGTACCGCTCGATGACCACCGTCCATGCCGCCAACATCTGCATGTGGCTCAAGCGCAGCTTGAAATTCGACCCGGTCAAGGCCGAGTTCGTCAACGACGACGAGGCCAACCGCCTGCGCTCCCGCGCGATGCGGGCACCCTACACCTACTAAGGGGCCCCGCCGTGGAAAAGAATGGGACATATGGGACCGATGAGACGTATGGGTCCCATAGGTCCCATCCTCCTGACCTCAAAGGAAGACATGCCATGCTGAAGCTGTTGAAGAGCGCCACACTGCTTGCCGCACTGTTGCTCCCCGCCGCGGCCTTGGCCGGCGAGGAGGCCCAGCCACCCGCCAAGCTGGACGAGGCGAAGCTCATCGCCGTCCTGAAATCCGATGCGCCGCAGTTCGAGAAGGCCGAGGCCTGCCGCCTGCTCCAGCGCTGCGCCACGAAAGAGGCCGTGCCGGCCCTCGCGGCGCTGCTGGCCGACGAGAAGCTGTCGCACATGGCCCGCTACGCCCTCGAGCCGCTGACCGACCCGTCGGCCGCCGAGGCGCTCCGCGCCGCCCTCGGCAAGGTCAAGGGCAGGCTCCTCGCCGGCGTGGTGACCTCGCTCGGCGTGCGCCGCGACGCAAAGGCCATTGACGCCCTCGCGAAGCTGCTGACCGACGCGGATACGGACGTGGCGCAGGCCGCCGCTCGGGCGCTCGGCAGCATCGGCACCGCCGAAGCCGCCACCGCGCTCGAGGCCGCCGTCGCCAAGGCCCCCGCGGCCCGCCAGGTCGCCTTCTGCGAGGGACTCCTCCGCGCCGCCGAGGCGCTCGCCGCCGCCGGCAAGAAGGACCTCGCTCTCGGCGCCTACGACATCCTCCGCGCCCTCAAGCCGGCCCCACAACAGGTCCGCATGGGGGCATTGCGGGGCGTCATCCTCACCCGCGGCGATGAGGGCCTGCCGCTCCTCCTCGAGGCGGTGCGCGGCAATGACGGCATCCTGGTCCGCGCCGCCACGCGAGCCGCGATGGAGTTGCCCGGCCCGGCCGTGGTGAAGGCCCTGGCCGACGAGCTGGGCAAGCTCCCCGCCGAGAACCAGATCCTCGTGACCTTCGTGCTCGGCAAGCGCGCCGATGCCGCAGCCGTGCCCGCCCTCCTGGCCCTGGCGAAGAAGGGCGAGGCGGCGGCACGCCTCGCCGCCATCCGCGCCCTGCCCGAGATCGGCAGCGGCACCGCCGCACAGGGGCTCCTCGAACTGATGTCCGACGCCGACGCCGACGTGGCGGCCGCCGCACGCGACGCCTTGACCGCCCTCGAAAGCGCCGAGGTGGATGCCGCTCTCGCCGCCATGCTCACCGGGGGCGACGCGAAGACCCGCGCCGCGGCCATCGAGATGCTCGGCCAGCGGCGCGTCCTGGGCGCGATGCCCGCCCTCCTCAAGGCCGCTGGGGACGCCGACGAGGCGGTGCGCATCGCCAGCATCAAGTGCCTCGGCCAGTCGGCGGGCGCCGCCGAGTTCCCGGCTCTCGTGGGCCTGTTGTGCAAGGCGAAGTCCGCCCCCGAGCTTCAGGCCGCCGAGGCCGCCCTCTCCGCCGTGTGCCAGCGCGAGTCGTTGCCGGGCGGCGGCGCGGTGGTCATCCTCAAGGCCGTCTACGGCGCGCTGCCCGACGGCCCGTCGGCCGACGTGACGAAGAAGGTCGCGGAGTTGATGAAGGGCGGAGCGACCTCCGTGGACGCCTCGAACGCCAACTTCGGCGACCCGTGCAACGGCATCGCCAAGAAGTTCCGCATCGAGTTCTCGGTGAACGGTGTGCCCCAGACGAAGACGGTGAACGAGAACGACACGGTTACGCTCGCGGGCCGGATCACGCCGCCCGAGTTCGTGGACACGATGTGCGCCGCAATGGCCAATGCTCCGACGCCCGCGAAGCTCGCCCTCATGCGGGCGCTGCGGTCCGCCGGCGGCCCGAAGGCCCTCGATGCCATCCGCAAGGCCACGGCCGACGCCGATGACGAGATCAAGAACGTCGCTCTCTCGGTCCTGTGCGACTGGCCGACGCCCGACGCCTTGCCCGACATCACGAAGCTCGCCAAGACCTCGAAGGACGCGCGGGTGAAAATCCTGTCGCTCCGCGGCTGGCTCCGCCTCATCCCGCTCCAGGAGGCCACGGTCGAGGAGAAGCTGGCCGCCCTGAAGGAGGCGATGGGCATGGCCGAACGGCCCGAGGAGAAGCGCCTCGCCCTCGCCGCGTCCAGCGCCATCCCGGCGGTCGAATCGCTCGCACTCGTCGTCCCCTACCTGAGCGACAAGGGCCTCAAGGAGGAGGCGGGCGCCGCCGTCGTCGCCATTGCCGAGAAGCTCGTAGGGAGCCGCCCGGCCGAGGTGGGCAACGCACTCCGCAAAGTGGTCGAGGAGACCACGAACGCCCAGACCGCCAAGCGCGCGAAGACCCTGTTGAGGCAGGCAGGAGGCCCACCACCCAAGAAGCGGTAGCCAGCGAGTGAGGTGCAATGCGATGGTGGAATACCCGGACCGGCTGAACGCCGCGGCGGCCCTCGTGGACGTCCACATGGCCGAGGGCCGCGGCGGCAAGGTGGCCATTCTCTGCGGCGACCAGAAGGTGACCTACCAGGCCCTCTACGAGAACGCGAACCGCTTCGGCAACGCCCTCCGCGCGCTCGGCGTGCGCATCGAGGAGCGCGTCGCCCTCCTCCTGCCCGACATCCCCGAGCTGCCCATCGCCTTCTTCGGGGCCATGAAGGCCGGCTCCGTCGCCATCCCGATGAACACCCTGCTCACGCCGAAGGACTACGAGTATCTGCTCAACGACAGCCGCGCGCGGGCACTCGTCGTCCACCCCGCGCTCCTCGACCGCATCGCCCCCATCCGCGGCGAGTTGAAGTACCTCGAGCACACCCTCGTGGTCGGGGCGGAGGCCGAGGGGTGCCTGAGCCTGGACACCCTGATGACCGACGCCTCGCCCGCTTTGGAGCCCGCCGACACGAGCAAGGACGACGCGGCCTTCTGGCTCTACAGCTCCGGCACCACGGGCTTCCCCAAGGGCGCCATCCATCTGCACCACGACATGCTCGTCGAGGCCGACCTCTACGCCCGCAACGTCCTGGGCCTCCGCGAGGACGACGTGTGCTTCTCCGTCGCCAAGCTCTTCTTCGCCTACGGGTTGGGCAACGGCCTGTACTTCGCCCTCCGCGTCGGCGGCACGAACGTGCTCCTGCCCGGCCGCCCCACGCCCGACACCGTGTTCGAGACGATTGACCGCTACCAGCCCACGGTCTTCTACAGCGTGCCCACGAGCTACGCCCAGCTCCTGCACGTGGCCGAGAAGACGGGGCGCACGAGCCTGGGGCGCGTGCGCATGTGCGTTTCCGCCGGCGAGCCCCTGCCCAAGCCCATCTTCGAGCGCTGGCGCGACCGCTTCGGCGTCGAAATCCTCGACGGCATCGGCTCCACCGAAATCCTCCACATCTTCATCTCCAACCGCCCAGGCCGCGCCCGAGCCGGCTCCACCGGCGAAATCGTCCCAGGCTACGCCGCCCGCATCGCCGACGAGGACGGCCAGCAGGTGCCCGCCGACGAGGTCGGCACCCTGTTCATCCAGGGCGACAGCATCGCCGCCGGCTACTGGAACAAGCACGAGCAAACCAAGGCCACCTTCCAGGGCGAATGGATCAACACCCACGACAAGTTCAGCGTGGACGCCGACGGCTATTACTGGTACGCGGGCCGCACGGACGACATGATCAAGGTGAGCGGCATGGCCGTGTGGCCCACCGAGGTCGAGGCCCTCCTCCAGGCGCACCCGGCCGTGCTCGAGAGCGGCGTGGCCGGCGTCGAGGACGCGGAGGGGCTTGCCAAGCCCTTCGCCTTCGTCGTCCTCAAGAGCGGCCACGAGCCGTCGCCCGCCCTCGCCCGCGAGCTACAGGAACTCGTCAAGGACAGGACGGCGAAGTACAAGTATCCGCGGTGGGTGGAATTCGTCCACGACCTCCCCAAGACGGCGACGGGCAAGATCCAGCGCTACAAGCTCCGCGAGCTGGGCGCGGCGGCCCGCTGGCTCCACGACCAGCAGCGGTGAGGCACACGGGCACATCCCAGGGAATCGGCGCTTGACACTCCCGACGCGGGGGCGTAGAATGAAGGGGATCCTGGGGACGTAGCTCAATTGGGAGAGCGCTAGAATCGCACTCTAGAGGTCGGGGGTTCGAATCCCCTCGTCTCCACCATCGGGCAGGGCAAGGACTTGCGAATCAGGTCCTTGCCCTGCTTGCGTTTGGGGAATGCCCACCGCTTCGCATCTGTCGTTTCAGCAAGTTGCAGTAAGGCGCACGAAGTGGCATCCAGTGCCCAAAAAAGGTGTGAACGTCGGTTGAAAAGCGCGGCAGGTGGCGGACGAACCGCGCGGCGCCTAGCCTATAGATACCCCGTCCAACGACGGGTGTCAAGTTCTCCTACGGTTCGTTCTCGTTCGCTCTCGCCGCGGGCCGCTGCCGGAGTCGGCGCCGCGATTCGCGCAGTCGGTAGCTCTCGCCGTTGGCTTCCAGGATGTGGATGCGGTGCGTGAGGCGGTCGAGCAGGGCGCCCGTGAGGCGCTCGGTGCCCCGGGCTTGTGAGGGGCGTCTTCGTTCATGTCCACAGTATGAACGAACGCCGAGAAAAGTACAAGTCATGACGTGTCATGACTTGTAAGCAATTGTCATGAGCCGGAGGATTCTCGATGCTCGTCGCTGCCCAACGCCACCTGCCGCCGCCCTGCAACTCTCGGGCCGAACAGTATTGGGAAGCGATAGAGCCCTGCCTGGTACAAATACGGAACATACGGCCCCTCGAAGACAGGGCCATTTCGGATTGGGTTTGAGTTCATGTTGCCACCTCGGGTTCTCTCCTTTGAGGTGGTAAAGCGGGCTACTATATAAAGCTATCGGTTGTCGTTGCTACCCCGGAGTAGCCACGTCGAGGGGCAGTCCAAGGAGCCTGAAAAGCGAAAGGTTTATGAACCCAAGCCGCTTCCCATGGCCCATGAAGTTAGGCACTATGGAGGAAGTCAAGGAGTTGCCGTTGGACGTCATCTGCCAGCGTGCAGAGCGCGAGGCAGCCCGTCTGGCGGGCGAGTTTGCCCGCGCCGCATCCGAGGACAGGGGGGCGATCCTGGATGCCCTGGAGTTCGAGAAGTGGTTCGCCGAGAGCTGCCGGTTCTGCCAAAATGGCAGGCGACTCAGTTCCGGGACCGATTCTTGAGGCTCGCGCTCAGGCTCGCATAAAGCCCTTTTTCTGTGTAGTCCCACGTTTTGTCATAGTCCAAGTCCTTGATATTTCACAACTTGTGAGAATCGCACCTCAAATGGTCCCAAGTGCCTCTCTGTAGTCCCACAACTACCCTCCCTTTTACCCGTCTACTACACCCCGCCCGACCACCGGGAGGGCGGTCAGTTAGGCTGTACGAGCTTCGCACGGAGCCAGGTTCCCGACGACTGGCGAGGAATTGCGAATTCCTGCCGAGAGCGAAGCCGCTCTTACAGCTTCCGGTGAGCCCAATGGATATGGCCAAAGCCTTGGCCACAAGAATCTCACCGAAAGCTCTAAGTTGGCGGCTGAGTGCGGTGGGAATTCCTGCGAAGCCGTGGGCTTCGCGTTGAGGGCACACCCTGCGTCTCACTTCCCGGCGGGCACATCGGTGACAGGCGGCTGGGCGCGGCTAGGGTCGTTCTTCCAGCCGTACTTCGCCTCCATCTCCCGGGGCGTCAGGGTCTCCTGCCCCTCGTCCGTCTGGACGACGTAGACGAGATGCTTCTCCACCCCCCGCGAGCCATAGTAGTGCCCCTCGGGCCTCAGTCCGTGACCCTCACGCTGCACCGTGCGGGCCCACTGGAACGGATGGGGTTCGAGACGACCACCTCGAACACGTAGGTGCCAGGCTCGGTCGGGTAGAAGATGGGGTCGGGCCACTCGGTGCTCGACAGGATCGCCTCCGGGCCTTCGACCTGCCTCCACAGGTACCGAAGCTGGTCTCTGGGGAAGCCCCTTGGGTCGGTGCTCGCCGTCGCGTCGAGCTGGACGATGGTGTGGACTTTCGCCGTCTCGGGCGCCTGGGCGACGGCCTTTGGGGCCAGCTCGGCGTCGGCACGCACGGCCACCCGGTCCCTGGCCACTTCGTCGCCGAGCCTGGCCTCGAGCTCGAAGGTGTAGCCCCCCCACTTCGCCATCACGACCTGCGCCTGGGCCGACTTCGGATCGAGGATGCTCAGTGGAGCAGGCCCGCTGACCTGCCGCCACGCGATCGCCTGCGTGCCCGTCGCCCCGACGACCTTCACCGTCCCATCCAGCGTCGCGGTCTCGCCGATCTTCCGCCGCTGGTCGCCGCCCGCGTACACGTAGAGCTTCCTCTTCGGGTCGGCGACGGTCACCGCGAGATCGGTCGGCTTCGTGGGGTTGACCGTGACGCTCTGGAGCTCCCGCCCGTCCTGCCACAGCACGAGCTTGTACGGGCCGTGCTCCTCGATGGGCGCCTTGGCATCGCCGACGATCCGGAAGTCGAGGAGGGGCAGGGAGGCTTCGCCACTGCCGTCCGTCACGGCCGAGGCGGCTTCCCGGTCGCCCTCGAACGCCGTGATGAGCACTCCGCCGAGCCCTTTTCCCGCCGGGTCGGCGACGCGGACGCGCGTGCTCCACTCGATGCGGACGTCGATCCCCTGGCGCGGCGTTTGGGGGTAGAGTATGCGCACCCGCTTGTAGTCCGCCCCGCCGGTCAGCTCGTTGTCTCGGAACACCAGGTCGCGCGAGAGGGCTCGGCTGCTCTGCCAGAGGTACCAGAACTGGTAGTCTTCCGGCTCCCCGAAGAGCTCGAAGCGGTTGTTGGAGAACTCGAAGCCGCAGGCGCCGCCCCAGTCCGCGCGGAAGTGCCAGTGATTTGTCTTGAGGAGGTTGTCGTAGACCAGTGTGAGCGAATGGGGCCGCGTGGAGTAGAGGTCGAGGCTCGTGGCCCAGAAGTCGCCCGCGTTCGGCTTGCGGAGCGCGACAATGGTGTTCTTGTAGACGCGGTTGGCCGAGTGCGTGGGGACGGAGAAGTCGAGGGGAGCGGCATCGCCGAAGCCTTCTTCGGCCGTGGCGCGGCTGAAGTTGTGATGCACGAGGCTGTGGCGGCAGCCCTCGAGCTTGATGCCGTGAGCCCGGGTGCGGGGGTACTCGGGATTCGGCTTCTCCCGCACGTCAACGATGTTGTTGAAGAAGTTGATGCCCGTGCCGGTGAGGTGCACGCCCCGGCCCGCCACGGGCATGACGACATTGGCGTACACGCGCATGTTCGCCGCGGCGGCCCCGATGCCGTAGCCGTTGGTCGTGTAGCTGCGGTGGCGGACGACGTTGTGGTGGACCTCGACCAGGTGCCCCGTGAGTCCTCTCTCCCCGTGCACCCGGATCCCCCACTGCCCGCCGCCGTCGATCACGTTGTGGTGGATGTCCACCGGGCCGTCAACGCCCGCGACGGTGATCACGCCTGTGCCGGGCCAGTGGCGGTCGGTGATCTCCTGGACCTTGCTGAGGCAGTGGTTGTGGTGGATGTGGACGTTCGCGCAGTCCCGGACGTAGAGGTTGTCGGTATCGCGGCTGTTGACTTCGGAGGTGATGCCGGTGATCGCCAGGCCGTCGCATCCTCGGACATAGACGGCGAAGCAGGACTGCCCGGGCGCGGGGCCTTCGGCTTTGAGGATGCGGCCGTTGGCCATCGTGACCTTGGTGGCGAGGGGCTGAGGCCCCTGGACGATGCGCCCGTTGCGGAGCGTGAAGCGGTTGCCGCCGCCGAAGCCCTCCTTCGGCACGCCCTTGAAGGGCTCTTCGCCGCCGGCCGACCGCAGGAACACGCCGCTGCACCGGTCCACGCCGACCACCGTCCCGTAGGTGACGGTGTGGCCGCCCAGGTCGAGCGTGATGCCGTCGCCCTTGACCATGAAGGCCGTGCGCTCGGCGGACACGTCCCGCTTCAGGACGTAGGTGGCGCCGGGCCTGTCGAGGACGCCTGGCGCGTCGATTTCAACGACCTCAGCCGCGACCGGCGTTCCGAACAGCAGAAGGCAGGACGCCATCGCTCCCAGGACCACGCGGTTCATGCCGTCTCCTCCTTCAGTGCGTTCCGGCGCCTCGAGGCCCTGAGGTCACTGGTTGGGCTTGGTGCACACGGTGAGGGAGAAGGCGGTGCCCAGGTGGCCATTCTCGAGGCGGAACAGAACCCTGTTGTAGCCCTTGCGCGGGTGGACCTTGCGGAAGCCTTCGTCGGCCCGCCAGCCCTTGTGCTGGCCGCCGCTCACCCAGACCAGAATGTCGTTGATCCAGACCTTCGCCTTGTCGCCGCCGCCGACGGCGATCCAGACGTCGCGCGGGTTGTCCGTGTCGCCCGCAATCGCTTGTTCTGCACCGTGATTCCGTCGGCCATTCCCTTCTGCGTGTACTCTCACCCCCAACAACAGTCAGTATAGCGCCGCCGCCCCCGGCTGCAAAGCGGGCAGCTCTGGCTCCGTGCGTCCGTGCCACCCCGGCTAGGTCGGCGCTTTGACCCACCTGTGTTCCACCCGAGGACCGCGACACCGTGCCGCAAGGAACACGGTGTCGCGGCGAGCGAGGCCCCGACCCCGCGGTGATGGAAGGGAATGCTGCCGGCGCCTCTCGGGCTTGCCGGCCCGGCGATAGGATGTCATGATGCCTGCTGCTGCGCGGGCCAACGCCAGCATGTACCGCGAGACGCCATTCCCCAGGGAACATCTGCGGGGCACGGCCCGCAGCTGGATGACGCTGGCGGGACTTCGCGCCGCTCATCACGTTCTGGCCGAGCGCACCGAACCAATTCCATGAGGAGCCCACCCGGTGCCGAAACCACGCGCCCTGGCCGTAACCTTTCTGCTCGTCGCCGGCACCTTTGCAGCCCACGGTCGTGACTGGTTCGTGGGCCCGCACGGGCAGGACAACGCCGGAGACGGCTCGGAGGCGAGGCCGTTCCAGTCTATCGAGCGGGGCATTGCCGCGGCGCAACCGGGTGACCGCCTGGTGCTACGCGCGGGCGAGTACCGGCTGGCCGCCACACTTCACTTCCCACGCGCCGGCGAGAGGGACAGGCCCATCACCCTCGCGGCGCAGGAGGATGAGTACGTCGCACTCCTCGGGTCGCTGCGGCTCACCGGTTGGGTGCGGCACCAGGGGAACGTGTGGAAGGTCCAGGCGCCGCCGCGGCAGGTCAAGGGTCTCTTCGAGGACGGCGAACGCCTCGTGCACCCGCGCGAACGCGGGAAGCGCGAGGACCCGTCCGTCGAAGCCGTCCGCGCTCCCGGCCGCTGGACCCAGCAGGACGGCTGGGTGTACCTGTGGGCGCACGGAGGGGACTCGCCCGACCGCCACCGCATCGAGGCGTCGCAGCACAGCATCGTGAACCTGAACAAGCCGTGGCTCCGGGCCGAGGGGCTCCACCTCTTCTACGGCCAGCCGACGGGCCTGGTCATCTCCGCGGACCACTGCGTCGCTGTCCGGTGTGAGGTGGCCGGCGTGGCGAACTCAGTGGACAACGCCTACGGCGCCTACCTCAGCGGCTGCTCGGACTCGGCGTTCCGAAACTGCACGTTCCACGATTCCTTCTATTGGGGCGACCACGGCTCGAACTCGCACGTCGTCTCGTGCATCGACTGCGGTGACGCGGGGCCGAACTTCGTCGAGGGCTGCGAGATCTTCAATGGCGGCCTCGGCGTGGGCACCAAGGGAGCGGCGCGCGAGATGATCGTCCGCAACTGCCGCATCTACGACGTCCTCAACGGCGTTGTCCCCTCGGGCGAGCGCTCCAGCGGGCCCGGCGCAGGCAAGACCGACCGCGGCCACTACCTCGTCTACCGCAACCATGTCCACGACTGCGAGCGGGGCGTCTACTTCTCCGCCGGCGACACCCGCAGCAACCGCGTGCTCAGCAACGTGTTCGAGCGGTGCGGCGCAGGCGTGTACATTCGGAAGGTGAACGGCCTCGCGCGGGATACCTTCATCGCCAACAACGTCTTTGCGGGCTGCGGCGCGGCGCTCTTCCTGTTGGCCGAACGCGAAGGCAAGGAGTCGCTCACGCAGTTCGCCGACGCAGGTCTGCGCTCCGATCACAATCTCTTCTGGCGCAACGGGGCCGACTGGCGGCACCCGCTGAGTTGGGGCCGTGACCTCGATCTGAGCCGCAGCGAGGTGGCCAACCGCGGCGAGGCAGGCTGGGAACGCCAGTCGGTGAGTGCAGACCCCATGCTGGGCGCATCGGGAACGGCACGCGACGGGTCGCCAACCCTTGGGAAGGGCGTTGCCGTGGCACTGCCAGCCTGCGTCGATGCGCCGCCAGCGTGGCATATCGGGCTGGGGCCGCGGCAGGAGGCAGCAACAGCCCGGCAGGAGCTGACGCTCTCAATAGCGGGGTCACAGACCTCGGTCGGGCCGGGCGACACTATTGCGTTGCACGCGGTCCTGCACAACGAGTCCCGCGAGCACGGTGTTCCGATGGACGGCGACGCCATCATCACCTTCCACTTCCGCTATGCGAACGTGTGGTACTTCGACCGGAAAGAGATCTGGCGAGCGCGTGTCCCACTGCCTGGGGGCCCCCTTCGGCCGGGCGGGACCCTGGACCTGGCCGCACTCCCCGGGTGGCAGAACCCGACAAATGGCCAGATGGGAGCCCCGTTCCATCTCCGCGCTGACGATCGGGACTGGCAGTCAGGCTGGCGGCTGAGCGCCACGCTCCGCCGCGTCTCGCGGAACGTTCCCACCCATGAGGCGCTCCAGCGCCTCGAGCCCCTCATCCGCTCGGAGGAAGTGGTGAGGGTTCAGGCGAAGTAGCCCGTCTCTGCCAAGGCTCAGAACGCGAGCAGCCGCGCGCGCTTCATCGCTCAACACGGGAGGAGAAGCCCGACCGAGGGTACCTTCGACCGCCTCAGGGGTATGGCCGGCCCGCATCGAGGCAGGTTGTCTGAGTCAGGCTCAGGCCCCTGTGGTACGCTGGCTGGGGCCAAGTCCAGATGGCCGCTGCCCCACCCACGCATGAACTCCACCCCACGCCAGAGCGGAAGCGGCGCTTGCTGATCCTGCTGTCCGTGGTAGAATCGGGGGGATGGTGAACGGCCGTCGTCGGCCTGAGGCCACTGCGAGAATCATGCTTGGAGATGCGTGTCGATGAGGTTTCCACGAACGGCGACAGGAACGTACGGGGGTCTGGGCGGCGGGCGCCTGCTGGTGACGGCGGTGTGGGCCTGGCTGATCGCCGGGTGGGGATTGGCGCCACGCGGGTCGGCGGCGGCCGATGTCAATGCCGAGCAGGTCCTTTCCGACAGCCAGTTCCACGGAGGCCTGGTCGTGCTTGTCGGACGGTGGGACGCAGAGTTGGCCGTGTCGCTGGCCAAAGCCCCCAACGTCGTGGTGCACGGGTTGATGGCCGACCGCGAGGCCCTGCCGGTCGTGCGAGACCGGATCCGCAAGGCAGACCTGTACGGCCGACTGTCCGCCGCGTGGTGGCAGGGTCCCGCTCTGCCCTATGCCGATGACATGGTGAACCTGCTGCTCGTTCCCGACGAGCGTGTCGGCGTGTCGGCGGAAGAGATCAACCGCGTCCTGGCCCCTCTGGGGGTGGCGTGGGTGCAGCACGGCGGCGCGTGGCAAATGCACCGCAAGGCATGGCCGGCCGATGTCGATGAGTGGTCTCATGCGCGCTACGACGCAACCGGCAATGCCGTGAGCCAGGACAAGCGGAGCGGCCCGCCGCGGTTCCTCCAGTGGGAGGCGACTCCGCGCTGGAACCGCGGTGTGAAGACCAGTTGCCTGGTCACCGCGCAGGGGCGCCTCTTCTTCATCCTGGACGATTCGCACTTCGCGGAGCGCGCGTCGACGTGGTCGCTGATCGCGCGGGACGCGGCCAACGGCATCCTGCTCTGGCGTCGCGAACTGCCCAGTTGGGGCGGGGCTCGCGGCGGCAAGAAGGTCGGCCCGGCCCAGATCAACCGCCTGCTCATCGCTCGCGGCGACCGGGTGTACGCCACACTCGGCGAGTTCGCCCCGGTCAGCGTGCTCGATGCGGCCACGGGCAAGGTGATCCGCGAACTCGAGCAGACCGGTCCTGCCGAGGAGTGCATCCTGTCTCAGGGCGTTCTCGTGGCGCTGGTGAACCCGAACACCGACGCCGATGTGCGGCGCGGCCGCATCAGGCCGTTGCGCCTTGTGGCAGCAGACCCCGAGACAGGAAAGACCCTCTGGGAGCATGCGGCCGAGACGGTCCTGCCGTTGACGCTGGCCGCGGACGGGGAGCAGGTCGTCTACCACGACGGCCGGGTGATCCGCAGCCTCGACCTGCGGACGGGCGCGGCGCGCTGGTCGTCACCGCCCACCGGGCAGAAGATCGTCCGCCGCGACAACGCGAACCCAGACAGCCCGGGGGCGGAGCCGTCGAACATCATCCTGGCCCCGCAGTTCGCCCCGACCCTGATCCTCTACCACAACGCGGTGGCGTTCGCTGGCGGGTGCCGGCTCAACGTCGTCTCGGCCGAGGACGGCCGCGAGCTCTGGCGGTCCGACTACGCGTCATCCAACTACTCGGTGCCGGTGGACCTGTTCGGCTTCGGTGGGTGGTTGTGGGGCCCGAACCCGAAGATGAATCTGTGGCGCCCGCTCGACGACGACATCGGCTTCAACGCCTTCGACCCGCTGACCGGCAGCATCAAGAAGCGTGTCACGGGCAAGTATGGGTTCCGCTTCCAGCATCATCGCTGCCACCAGATGAAGGTCGTCGGAAACAAGGTGATTGCGGCGCGGGCCGGGATCGAGTTCCTGGACACGGACACCGGCGCCGTGGTCCACCAACACTGGACGCGCGGGAGCTGCTACTACGGCGTTCTGCCGGCCAACGGGCGGCTGTACACGCCGCCGCACGACTGCGCCTGCTACATCCGTGCCAAGCTATCGGGGTTCCTGGCGATGAATGCCGATCCGCCGTCGCGCCCGGCCCCGATCGGCGACGATCAGCGGCTCCAGCGCGGCCCGGCGTACGGCAAGGCCGCCGGCAATGCGCCTGGCCCGCGCCCGGACGACTGGCCGACCTACCGCCACGACATGGCCCGGAGCGGACGGACCACCGCCAAGGTGGCCGCAGAACTGCTCCTGGGCTGGAAGCGGCAGCTCGGCGACGGGCTCACCAGCCCCGTGATCGCCGGCAACCGTGTCTACCTGGCCTCGACGGACGCCCACTCGCTGCACGCCCTCGACGCGACGACGGGCGAGCCCCTGTGGCAAGCCACCTTCGACGCTCGCATCGACTCGCCGCCGACTGTGCACGAGGGGCTCGTCCTGTGTGGTTGCCGCGACGGATCGGTCCATGCCCTGCGGGCCGGGGACGGGGCGCAGGCGTGGCGTTTCCTCGCCGCTCCCGCCCGGCGGCTGATCGCGTCGCGCGGGCAGATCGAATCGGTCTGGCCGGTCAGCGGCAGCGTCCTCGTCGCCGACAACCTGGTCTACTTCGCGGCCGGACGCTCGTCCTACCTGGACGGCGGCATCTTCTTGTATGGCCTGGACCCACACACCGGCCGGAAGGTCGTCGCTGCCACACTGGCAACCCGCGGCCCCGACGGCTCGGAGATACTCGACGAGCAAGGCGTGGTGGGCTACCTGAACGACGTGCTGTCCTCCGACGGCGAGAGGCTGTTCCTGCGTCACCAGGTCCTCGACAAGGCCGGCAAGCCACAGCCTGAACGGGTGACACACTTGCACGGGCCTGACGGCTACCTGAGCGGCGACACCACGAGCCGCCTGCTCTGGACGTACGCCCCGATGTTCACCTCGCCGCACCAGGGGGCGTTCTACGACCTGCGACTCAGCCGCATGATCTTCCCCTCCGGCCGCATCCTGGTCGAGGGCGAACAGACGATCTACGGCTATGGGCAGAACCACTACAGCCGGCCTCGCGCCGACCCGGGCGGGGAATGGGCGCTGTTCGCCGCGGCCAAGGAGAGCGGTGTCCCGCTGACCCTGTCGGCGACCGAGTACCGCAAGCTCGCGCTGAAGGGCCAGAAGTCCGTGCGGTTCCTCTGGTGGAAGCCGATCCCAATCCAGGTGCGGGCGATGGTGAAGACCAGGGATGTGCTGTTCGTGGCGGGGCCGCGCGGCGGGGAGCTGACCTCGCGGGCCGCGCTGGCCGGCCAGGCCGACGGCACGTTGCTGGCCGTGTCGCCCGACGATGGCCGGGTGCTTGCCGAAATGCACCTGCCGGCCGCGCCCGTCTGGGACGGCATGGCCGCCGCCGGGGGCGAGCTCTACCTCGCCCTGACCGATGGTCAGGTCCTGTGCCTGTGGTCCGCCGACTCGGGCCGGCCGGGCCAGCCGCTGTCGGCCGCCGCGTGGCGCAAAGCCCTGCCGGCGGTCGAGGCCCTCGAGGAGCCGGGCCTGGTCGGGCGGTGGCGCTTCGACGAGGGCGCCGGCCTGGTGGCGCGGGACTACTCCGGCCGCGGGCACGACGCCGAGGTGTCCGGGCAATGGCACAAGGACGCGTCCGGCGCCTGCCTGATGGCCAGCGGCGCCCCCCAGGCGGTGGTGATCCCCGACGCGTCGCACCTGCAGTTCGGCAACGACGACTTCACCCTGGCCCTCTGGTGCAGGATCGACGGCTACGACGTCCGCCTGCTCGGCAAGGAGGCCTTCCCGGACAACTGGTGGGTCATCAACGTGCTGCCCACCGGGCAGGCGGAACTCGTGCTCGGCGAGGGCCGCGACGCCGGCCACAGCGCGCGTGCCGCCACGAGCGCGCCCCTTGCAAAAGACGCCTGGAGTCATCTCGTGGCGGTAGTCGACCGCCGGGCTGCGGAAGTGAGATGGTATCTCAACGGCAAGTTCGACAGCCGCCACGCCATCCCGAAGGGCATGACCAAGGGCCTCAACGTAGCCGGGTGCGATATCGCCATCCCGTCAAGGCATAAGCCATTCCGTGGGCTGATCGGCGACTTCCGCATCTATCGACGCGCGATCAGCGCCGAGCGCGTGCAGGAGCTATTCAACGAGGCCCCCCTGCGCCGCCGCGGAGACACCGGCCGCAACGACGACCCAACTCGGTAGCCGACGGGACGCCCGCGAGCCCGGTCTTCCGCGCGCATTCCCGCTCAGGTGTCTTCTCCGCGAGTGCAGTTGAAGTAGCCGCTCGGCGGCAAGGAGGCCCGGCGGCCACCGCTTGTCACCCCTCCCACGCATAAACCCCACCCCACGCGTGAACCGGACACGTGAGGCCCGAGGAACGGCGCAGAAATGGCTGGGGGCAACCCCATCGGCGAGGCGTCACTCAGCCGACCACTGGAGCGCCACCATCGAGAACGGCGGCAGACTGACTGCCTTGCCCGAGGCGAAGTCCGTGAGACGATCCTCGCGGATGACCACCTGGGGCTGGCCAGTCTCGTACTCGTTGTTGGCGCCGATGTCTTCCGCAGTCAACCACCAGGCCGTGGCGGCACGGTCCTTCACGCTCCCGGAAAACGTCACGGCGACGGGATGCGCCCGCGCCGTGTCGAGATTCACCAGGAGGAGGCCGCGCCGGGCGCCCTTTCGGAAGGCATGGCTCCACAGGGTGGGGATGCTCTCGTAGGTGGTCGCCTCGCCCTTCTTGCGGGTGTCCTCGAAGAGGCCTGTGGCGCTGAAGGTCGGCTTCGCGCCGGAGTGTTCCGTGGCCACAAGGCCGCCGCCGATCACCTTGTTCGCGATCTGCGTGGCGAGGAAGACGGGGCGGTAGCGCTGGTCGGTGCGGCTCAGCCCGGGGCAGAAGCCCCAGAGCTTGATACCCTCGTAGAATTGCTTCTGGTTCAGGTTGAAGAGGCACTGGCTGCGGATCTTCTTCTCGCGCATCATCAGCAGCGCGTCGTTCACAATGTTGAGGCCCCCGCCGAGGTACTCCATCAGCCCCGGAATCTCCTCGGGATGTAGCGTGCCCGGCAGGCAGTACCAGGGGTCGGCGCCCACGTGCTCGCAGAGCAAGTAGTAGTCGTGGAGGTTGAAGTCGTAGCGCTGGGCCTTGTTGCGGGCGCCCTTGAGGAGGTTGCGGAAGTCGCGGCTCCAGGCGACCTGCTGGAGGCGTGGCCGCAGGTTTGTCTCGAGGTCGCTTCCGCCCATCTGGAGGTGGCGGAGAATGCCGGGCCGTAGCCTCTTGAGCACGTCTACCAATGTGTCGCGGAAGGGCGTGGGGTTGCGGTCCTGCTCCTCCTTCCAGATGACGATGTCGTCGAGCAGCACGTCGCCGCCCGTGGCCTCGAAGCGCATGGCGATGCTGTTCTCTTTCTCGGGCCAGCCCTTGACCTCAATGTGAAGGTCCTGCTTGCGCCACTGGGCGTCAGGCTGGATGGCAGGGATGTTGGCCGAGCGAAGGCTGAGCCGCAGCGTGGGCTCGCCTGCTTTGGCCTTCGCCCAGAACTGCACCCTCCAAGTGCCGTTCGGCTCGATCTGATTGGCCCAGATCGGCACAAAGGTATAGTGGGCGCTCTCCTCGCTGCCCTTGAGCCAGAGCGCAGCCTGGCCGAAGGAGCCGGGCGGGATATCGCCGATGCAGGCGGTGTTCTGCTCGGCGTTCCAGAAGGCGGGGTTGCTCGTCTCTCCGATGCAGCCCTGGTCAAGGCGCTCCAGTTCGAGGAGCAGGCCGTTCTTGTTGCCTTGGGAGGCGGGGACCTTCTTGTCGAGGACGATGTAGGTCAGCTCGCGCCCGTCCTTGATCTTCCGCGTGCCGAAGTCCCTGATGAGGCCGGTCGTGCCCTTGCCTGGGCCGCCGAGGATGCGGTACTTCACCGTGCCCTTCATCGCCTCGAAGGCTTCCCTTGGCGGGGAGAACCAGGTGGCCAGCCCGTTCCCGTCCTGCTCCGGCCCCCAGGTAATCATGCGGTAGCGGACACCCTCGAAGTTCTCGGCGACGCGGGTCTTGACGATGGAGCTGTCCCAGTAGTTGTCGCCGCACGTGTTGATGCCCAGGCGAATCGTGTCCGGCACGAGCACCTGGTCGGTGATCCGCACCGTCGTGACGTCAGCGGCTTGGGCGGCGAGAAGTGCGGCTCCCAGCGCGAGACCTGCGGCAGTCCACCGAGTCCTGGCCATGTGGTTGTTCCTTTCCAAGGTTGGGTACATGACGACGGGCCTGTCCGCGCAAGCGCCCGGCATGCTACTGCGGACCGGCACGTCGTGCCTTCACGATCCTCCGTCAGGATAGCACAATGTTCCCTGACAGTACCATCCTTGTTCTGGCTGACCTGCTTTGCCAGCGCCTTCGATGCTACATTGTAGCCGCCCCTCAAATCCAGGCACGAGCACGCCAACTGAGTCAGCACAAGAGGACGGGACCACCATCAGGTGCCGAGGAGGCCATCGGCTGGGAGCTGTTGGCAGCTTTGGAGGCGTTGGAGAGGAAATGCCCCGGTTCCGCACGACCGTAGAGCGCCTGAGCTTCGGGGGAGCCGAAGGACCATGCTACAGCCCCCAGGCGCCGCGCCATCTCCCCACCATCACAGTCTCCTCGACGCTCAACACCGCATGGCCCTGGGGCCACTATGGGGTGGCCCCGACCCTCGCTTGGGGAGTTTGGGAACAAGGGTTCAGTAGTCCTCCCCGGGGAACTCCACCTTGACAGGCAGGGCATCGATGTCAGCAATGCTGGCGGAGACGCGGCGGGGTGCCTCATGGAGGTCCAGGAGGGTGTCGGCACGCCCAATGCGCGCCAGGAGTTCTTCCATCAACGGTGAGCCCGAAGTGGCAGCCGAGAGGGCACGGTTCAACATGCTCGCGGCGTTCCGCAGAGCGGCACCGGATTGGCAACGTGTTCCACGAGCGGTGCCAGAGCCCCAGGGTGCCGGGGCGGAGCCCGAGCCGGGCGGCCGTGCGGAGGCAGCGGAGTCTCTGGCGGGCGGTCCACCCACGTGTCCCAGTCGGCGGGGCAGCGGCCACGCGTCATCGGATCGAGTCGCTCTCTCAGTGCCTCGAAGTCGTCGCGGTTGGCCACGGGGTGCTTGAGGAACTGGGGCCGGCGGAGGCCGTCCTTGCTCTCGCGGAGGACGATGTCCATCTCGTTGCGGATGACCCGGGTGTGGCCGGCCTCCTCGAGCACCTCGACGTCGAAGGGGGGTAGAGGTAGATCTCGATAGGCGGGCGGAAGTAGTGGGTGATGCCGCAGTGGCCCCACGGCTCGACGCCATCGGGCAGCCCCTCGCCGCGCCAGCGTTCAATGGTCTCCGGCCAGTAGCCCCACTCGAACTGGCAGAGCGGGGCCGGCCGCTCGAAGGCCATCATCGCATGGAAGGCTTCGCGCTGGGTCAAGAGCTGCTCCCTCCCGCTGAAGCATCCTCCGCCCCGGGCAACGGGTACTTGCGCGAGATCTCACCACAGAGATTCACGGCGGCCCGCACGCGTTCGTCCGGTGTACCGGCCTCGATGTCCGCCAGCACCAGGTCGCAGGGCCCGAAGTCTCTGGCGATCCGCTCGAAGTCGTCGCGAAGCTGGGAGACCGTCCTGCGGGCCAGGTCCATCGGCGTGTACATCAAGGCCCGCCGCGCGTTGGGGAATGCCTCTCGCGCCGCGATCAGGTCGGAATCGAGCCCCATGTCGATGTAGCCCACGTTCGGCACGGTGGCATAGTGCGGGACGTATGGGTCCGCGCGCCACGCGCAGTTGTGGATGCCCAAGAGGCCGAAGGCCTCGGCGAAGCGCACGTCGTGGGGAAGCAGGAACTCGCGGTATACCTCGGGCGAGACCATGTTCACTAGGCAGTTGCTCACGGTGAAGTGGCTCACCTCGACGCCCGTCGCTCGCTGTCGCTCGTACAGCCGTCGAGTCGCGTCGGTCATCGTGGCGGCCACGCAATCGAGCAGGCGTCGGGCACGCTCCGGGGCCATCGCGATGTCCATGAACAGTGCCTGGCCGCGCAGGCGATGAGCGTTGTTCAGGACGCCCTGCCAGTTGATGTATCCCTCCACGCGGCCCTCGAGGGCGGCGATCTGGTCTACCTGGTCGAGCAGGCCCCGGAGAAACGGGTTGGCGTCGAGGTCGGGCGGCGTCAGGGCGTCGGCCTGGTCGCCGTCCAGATAGTGGTGCGCGGAGTCGGGCCAACCATCGGGCGCGAACACCAGCGGCACGCCGTAAATGCCCGCCACGACACACGCGCCGAAGGTGCCGGTGAGCAGGTCCAGGGGCTCGGACGGCCGGTCGATTCGGCCGATTCGCGTGCAGGGGAAGCGCCGGTGCAACTCGGCCCGCATGGCCACGACCGTACCCCGTCGGTACGCGGAGTCGGCGTGCCAGCGCTCGCCGAAGTCGATCCCCAGCGCCTGGTGGTACCACTTCGGCGTGAAGCCGACCTCGGGACGCAGATAGGGTTCGTCGCCATCCATGGGCCGTCGTGTGGCCGGAGCCCCCGGGGCGATGTAGCTGATCAGGTGGTCGGGCCTCATTGGCTCGCCTCGGGAGCGTAGGCCCCCGACGGGTCGCAGGCCACCGCGGCGACGACGGCGTCGGCCTCGCTGGCGCCGGCGCCTTCGCCCCACTGCACGTAGGCGCCGCGAGCGCCGGCAGCGGTGTCCGCCTGCCTGGTCGTCCGTCGCGCGCCCAGCAGCTTGCCGTCGCGGAACACCTGCACGTTGCCGCCGCCATCCACCGCCAGGCGGTAGGTGTACAGCGCCGCGGCGTTGTCCAGGCTCTCCGCCAGGGGGTGAAAGCTGCCATCGTACCAGAGCACGGCAGAGGCGGTCACCGTGATGAACGCGCGTCCGATCCCGGGCACGAAGGTCTCCAGATCGATCCCGCGCGACCGGTCGGTAGAGCGGGTGACCTTCATCGTGATCTCGACGGTGTGCCCCTTCTCGGGGCACCCGCCTCCTAATGCGTTCCTGCCGTCGCCGACCCATCGCACGCGCTGGCCCGGGCCGGTTCTCACGTGCAGCGCGCCGTGCTGGATCTTCACGGCCTCGCCTTCGTCGGCTCGCGTGCCATTGAATCGCCAGCCGGCCTGGGAGGGGAGCCTATCAGCATGGAAGACCCTATCCAGCCTGGCCTTCTTCCTTAGCTCATCGGGCTTCGGAGGCGGAGGCGGCGCGGGAGGGCTGGCCTTCAGCCACGCCAGGTTGAACGCGTAGTACTGCTTGGAGCTGATGAGGTGGATGACGTTGCCCGGCGTCTGGTGGACCGACATATACCCGCGAGGCTCCGCCGAAGCACTGGACATGGCAAACATCCCCGTGTTCCCCCCGCCGTCCACGCGCTGCGCTGGGCCGCCAGGAGTGATCGGCCGGCGGATGTCCCACGTCTCGCCCTCGTCGTAGCTGAGCGCCGCGAACAGGCCCGAGCCGACGTGCTCGTTGCCGGCTGCGTCGGTGAACGTCATCCGTTTGCTGAAGGACGCAAGGAAGATCGGCCCCTCGGTGAGGCGGGTGAGCACCAGCCGCTGGCCCCCGCCGATCGGCGGGAACGGGCTGGGCCGATACGTCCACGTCTTGCCCATGTCGGTGGAGATGCTCATCGGCATGTGGCCGTCGATGGTGTCGCTGCGGCCGAGCGCCAGCAGCCGACCGTCCTTGAGTTGCACCACGCCGGCGTGGATGCCGGCGATCCAGGCGCCGGTGGCGCCTTTCTCGAACTTCGGCTGCGGGCGCCCCTCGCCGGGATCGGTCCACATCTTGCCGCCATCGTGGCTGATGAGCATAGCCGAGCCACCATTGCCGCCGGTCACCGCATCGCATGGGACGATGATGTCGCCTTCCTTTGTCTTGAAGACCGACTCGATCGGCATGTGGTGCAGGCCATGCTCCGGCATGATCAACCTGGCCTTCGACCACGTGGCGCCGTTGTCGGTCGAGGTTCGCATGATGCTCGCCAAGCCGCCCCACGTGCCGCCCGCGCCGAGGCCGTTGAAGTGGAACAACGTCCCGTCGTCGTCCACGAACAGCGCGGAGGCGTGGTCGTTGCGGTCGGGGGCGTCCCAGAACAGGTCGGCCTGCTCCCACTCGTCGCGGCCACGGCGCAGCCGGCTGGCGGCGACGGCCAGCACGCGATCCGGCTCGCCTCGGGTGGTGTACCAGATGGCCAGCAGGTCGCCGTTCGGGCAGCCGACCAGGGCCGGGCAGTGGTTGTGCCGGGAATAGAGCGGCCCGTCGGAGCCCGGGGGAATCTTGACGTAAGGGATGGGGCCTTTGAAGTACGGCTTGGACATGTCGGGGCCCTTGGACCAGTCGGCTTTCTCCTGCTTGACGTCTCTGGCCCACCGCGCCGTCTGCAGTGGAGGCAGGGGCTTGGTCTGGGGCATCTCGCCGCACGCGACGCGGAAGCCGGTCAGCCAGTGCTTGTCCTCCGGCAGCGTGCCCATCCGGTTGGCGCTACGGAGGTACTCGAGCGTGGTCGAGTGGCTTCCGCCCCGGGTGACGCGGAAGTCGCCGTCGGCCCGACCGACCGGGTCGGTCTGCTCGCCCTCGGCATACGGCCCGTACCAATCCAGACACCACTCCTCCACGTTGCCGTGCATGTCCATCAGGCCCCAGGGATTCGGTGGCGCCTTGCCCACATGCAACGGGACCACCTCGCCGTTCCCCCGGCTGGAGGGGAACCAACTGTTCTTGACGTTCTCGTGGAAGGCCTTGGGCAGCTTGTCGCCGGTGTGGTACGGCGTGGTGGTGCCGGCCCGACAGGCATACTCCCACTCCGCCTCGGTGGGCAGGCGGTACGGCTCGCCCTCCTTCTTGCCAAGCCACTGGCAGAAGGCCACCGCGTCTTCCCACGAGACGAACACCACCGCCTCGTCGTCGTCCTTCGAGAATCCGAGCTTGCCACGGAGCTTTCTGTGCTCGGGGTCGAACTGCTCGTACTGGGCGTTGGTGACCTCGGTCGAGCCAAGGCCGAACGGCCTGGAGATGGTCACCTTGTGAACGGGTTTCTCGTCGAACTCGCCCTCCCCGCTTCCTCTCTGGAAGCTGCCCGCCTCGATCTGGACCATCTTCATGCCGATGGAGTTGGTGTAGGTCACTGGCTTGACGGGCTCGCCGCCTGGCGCCCGGACCGCAACCAGAAGCGCAGATGCCCACGCGATTCCCAACTTCATGGCTCTACCTCTCTGCCTTGGAGGTGGTGCCTGCTTGCAGCCAGGCCAAGTTGAGGCGGTAATGCAGGCCGCTCGAGATCAGGTGGATCACCCCGTCTGGCGTCTGCGTGGCGGCCAGGTAGCCGCGGGGCTCGGCATGGGTGTCGTCGAGGAGGAAGCTGCCGGTGAGCGTCACGTCCTTGAGCGTCCGGGGGGGCTCGCCAGGCGTAACGGGCCTGCGGACGGGCCAGGTGGCCCCGTCGTCGAAGGAGAGTGCGGCGAACATGCCGTGGATACGTCGCGGCCGTCCCGCGGCGTCGGTCGCAATGAAGGGAGGCGCCTTGTCGAGGTTCTCGCGGTATTTGAAGAAGTCGTGGCTGAAGGAGACGAACAGGAGCGGCCCCTCACGGAGGCGAAGCAGGACGGCGCGCTGGTTGCCACCGATGGGCGGCCACGGGCTGGAGCTGTAGTGCCAGGTAGCGCCAAAATCGGGCGAGACGCTCTGGGGCATGTGATCGCCGATGTTGTCGTTGCTGCCCAAGCGGTTGTCGCCGCGGCCGAAGGCCAGGAGGCGGCCGTCGCTGAGCTGAGCCACACAGGCGTGGATACCGGCGATGGTGGCGCCGCTCGGGTCGCGCGGGAAGTCGGGCTTCGGCGTTCCCGCGCCGGGGTCGACCCAGGTCTTGCCACCATCGCGGCTCACGTGGATGGCCGTGCCGCCGTTGCCGCCGTACACGGCGTCGCAGGGCTGAATGATGAAGCCTTCGCGGGTGCGGGAGGTGCCGCTGATGATCTGGTTGCGGGGCTCGTGGTGGGGGTTGATGAGGCGGGCGGTCCAAGTGATGCCGTTGTCGGCGCTCGTGCGGAGGACGAGGGCAAGGTTGGCCCAGCCGCCGCCGGCCTCGAGGCCGTTGAAGTGGTAGAGTGTGCCCTCGCCATCGTGCCAGAGCGCGGAGCCGGTCATGTTGCGGTCGGGCGCCTTGAAGAACTCGGCGGCGGGGTCCCACTCCTCGGCGCCGCGGCGCAGGCGGCTGGCCGCGATGGTCATCTCCCGGCCCGGCTCGGTGCGCGTGGAGAACCAGCACGCCAGCAGGTCGCCGTTCGCGCACCAGGTGATGGACGGGCAGTGGTTGTGGCGGGCGTAGAGCGGCCCGTCGGCTCCGGGCGGGATGTGCACGAACCGCCGCGGGCCGCGGAAATATGGCTTCGCGGGGTCGGGGCCGCCGACCCAGTCGTGCTTGGCCTGCGGCACGTCGCGCGCCCAGCGGGGCGGCTCGGGCGGCGGCAGCGGCTTGGTGGCCGACGGCTCGCCGCAGACCACGCGGAAGCCGATGAGCCAGTGTTTGTCGTCGGGGAGGGTGCCGAGGCGGTTGGCGCTGCGGAGGAAGGCCACGTCCGTGTTGTGGCTGCCACCGCGGGTGACCTTCATCTCGCCCGCCTCGCGGCCCACGGGGTCCGTTTGCTCGCCGGACTCGTAAGGGCCGTACCAGTCGAGGCACCACTCCTCGACGTTCCCGTGCATGTCGTGGAGGCCCCACGGGTTCGGCGGCGTTCGCCCGATGGTCAGGTCCACCGGCTTGGGGTCCCAACTGAACTCCTGCGCTCGGTGGTACACCCGCGGCAGCTTGTCGCCCGCGTGGTAGACGGTCGTTGTGCCGGCGCGGCAGGCATACTCCCACTCGGCCTCCGTGGGGAGACGGTACGGCTTCCCTTCCTTTTTCGAGAGCCACTCGCAGAAGCGCATCGCATCGTGCCAGGAGACGAACACGACGGCCTCGTCGTCGCCCTTCGAGAGGCCCCGCTTGCCGCGCAGCCTCTTGTGCCCGGGGTCGAACTGCTCGTATTGCGCGTTCGTCACCTCGGTGGTGGCCAGGAAGAAGGGGGTTGAGATGATGACTCTGTGAACGGGCCGCTCGTCCGCGTCGCCGCCGTGCTCCTGCCCCATCTGGAAGCTGCCGGCGGGAATGCTAACGAGCTTCATCTCCACGGAGTTGCTGATCAACTCGGGCACGACGCTCCCCCCAAAGGCATGGCGCACCAAAAAGGTCAAGACGGCGACGAGTGCGTGCCGCCACATCCTCTGAGTCCTCATGCGGTCCGTTCTCCTCGAGCCAATGGCGCTCCGGAGTGTCACTGCGCGCGACGCCGGCGGCGTCGCGCCAGGCCCAGGCCGCCCAGGGCGAGGAGCGTCAGGGTGCCCGGCTCGGGGATCTGGCCGGTGACGCCGGTGACGGCAAGCCAGGTGTCGCCGATGCGAATCTCGTCGAGCGCCCACGTGCCGCCCGAGCCAAAGCTGGCCACCAGGTTGTCCAGCGTGAGCGACAGCACCTTCGAGCCAGTGACGTCCCAGACAGCGGGCGCGATGTCCACCAGGTCCGACGGCCCGTAGATCTCGAGGAAGAACTGGTCGGGCGTTGCGCCCGAGTTGGCGTCAATCCGTGCGACGAAGAGGTACGTGGTGCCGTTCACCACCGAGATGCTGGACTGGCCGAGCGCGACGCTGTCGTCCACGATGCGGAAGAGGTCGTCACTGCCGGCTCCGAAGCCCAGGTCGGGATCGCCGTCCCCATCATCGAACTCTAGGCCGAACCAGTCGGAGCCGCCCGAGCCGGTCCGCCGTGCCAGGAAGCTGACGTAGTAGTTCTGGTCCGCATCCATGTCCAGTGCGGCCGAGGAGGCGAGTGCCCGCGTGCAGGTGCCGCCGCCGCTGTCCTGGATGCGCTTGCCCAACGGCTCGAAGGGCACGTTGGCAGGGAAGGCCAGGCTGCTGGCGTCGGGCGGCGTGGCCAGCGCCACGCTGTTCGTCGCGTCCGTCCACGCGCCCGCAAAGCCCACGTCCGTTGCCGAGTCCTTGCCGCTCAGGACAGAGTTCGTATAGATGTAGTCGATGCCGCTGTAGGCGCGCAGCCCCTCGGGCGGGGGCGCGAGGGTGCCGATCTTCACCTCGTCAATGCGGCCGTCGAAGCTCTGGCCGATGTTGGTGCCCGCGGTGTCGCGGATGATGCTGCCGATGCCCATGGGCAGGTCGGTGTTGGCCAGCGTGGCAGTGTAGGTGCCGATGGCGCGGAGTTCGTCGTCGAGGTAGAGGTTCATGAGCGAGCCGTTCCAGACGCCGCGCACGCGGTACCAGTTGCCTGCGGCGACGCCGCCGCTGGTGTTGATCTCGGTCGAGGTGGAGGCATTGCCGAGGTGGAAATACACGGAGCCCCCAGTGCGGAGGTCCAGCCAGTAGCCGTTGTCGTTCTGCGCGCTCTGGTACTTGCGGAGGATGACCGACTGGGCGATGACGTCCGGGCGGATGAGCGCCTCGATGACGAGGGTGGAGAAGCCGCTGCCGCCGCCATCGTGCCCGGTCAGCACGTCCGAGTCCGCCACCAGGAGATGGCGGTTCGGCGTGAGGTCCGCCGACGCGGTGCCGCCGCCGGCCGGCGCGGGCGCGCCGTACGTGACGTTCCCCGTCGTGCCGTTGCGGTTGGCCACCAGGCTCCCCACCACGTCGGTGTCCGACGTCAGGGTGTCGCCGAGGCTGCCGCCGCCGGGCAGCTCGAAGCGCCAGTGGGCCACGAGGTCCGTCGTGATGGGGTTTGCCCACGCGGGCGCGCTGGCCGCGCAGGCCACCAGGACGACCATCACTGCCGCCAACATCACTTGACGCGTCATCGCCTCATCCTCCATTCGTGTTGTGGAGGGCCGCCACACTCGGGCGACCGGCCCCGTGTTCCGAAAGGCTGCTGATGATGATCATGAGACGGAAACAGGCCGGCCAGCCTGTTCCTGCCGGTTCACCTCATTCCCGGGGCCTCCTTCTGTTGTGCACCGTGCTGGGGCGCACGTCGGCGCCCGGCTCCGGGGCGGCCCGCTCGATCCGCTCGAGTTCACGGATGAGATCACGCGGCAAGTCCGTGGGGCCGAGGCCCGTTTGCGATAGGCCCTGATGCTGACGGTCGAAATGCTCCGAGGCCTCTCGCTGGCTGGCTCGGATGTGCTCCACCAGCTGCTCGCGCGCCGTGTGGACGTCGCCACGCCGCAAGGCATCCGCGACGCGACCGTGGTATCGGTGGGCGCCTTCCACCACCCGCAGGTCGTGCTGCTGCCGACGCATGCGGAACACGCGAGAGATCGTTCGCGTCTGCTGGACGAGCTTCATCAGGCGCGCGTTGCCGGCCGTGCGCACGAGGAGGAGGTGGAAGGCCAGGTCGGCAGCCAGGAATCGCCGGAGGCTCGCGCCATCGAGGACCGCCCGCCCAGACGCCCGGAGTTCGTCTGCAAGCCGCCCCATCTCTTGGCAGTAGCGCTCCAAACGCGTCAGTGTCTCCTCGACCACGCGCTCCGCCGCCTTCGTGATGGCGAAGCTTTCCAGGGCCTCGCGCACCTCGTAGAGCTCGGTAAGCTCCTGGCGGGTGAACGAGCGCACCACGGTGCCATACCGAGCGATGCGCTGCACGAGGCCGTCCGCGGCGAGCCGGTCCATGGCCTGGCTGACCGGAGTCCGGCTCATGCCCAGTTCCTTCGCCAGCGTGGCCTCCGAGAGCACCGAGCCCTCAGGGAACCTGCCGACGAGAATGGCTTCCTGAATCTGATCGTACGCCTTTTCGGAAAGGGCAACGGCTGCCATGGGGAAAGTCCTTCCGGACTCTGATGATTCCTGGCAATGGAATACACCTGGAATGTTAGCGGTATTCTATAACGGGCAGCCGAGCTTGTCAACCCATTCGGGATTGTCAGATTCGGCCTGGTTTGCGGGGAGGTCTGGTAAGACAGGTCTTGATAAGAGAAGTGCTTCTCCGCACAATGAGCGTCCCTTGTCTCTCCCCCGTCCCGCCCCCCTTTTGGCGTAACGAACCCCAAGGCTCGCGCCGCAGATGCCAGCACTGGGAAGGCTGGATCAATACGGTTCTGACGGGGGATGGCGAGGGAGACCGAAAACGTAGGGTACGGCCAGACCGCCTCCCAGGAAGGCTCCCCATCCATGGCGTTTGTTCCGGGAAACGGGGGGCGGCGAGGGGGACGGAAAAGGCGTCGCTACGTCTCGCCATTGGCCGTTTCCTCTCGCGTTGGTCCAGGTGATGGCCGGCGATCATCCTACCGTTCACGGCCCCGGGGATCAACCCTGGGAGAAGAACGAGGCACAGGGGCTTGCGGCGAACTGCGGTTGCGGTAGAATGGCGCCCATCGGCGTTCACGAGCGAAGTGGGACATTTCGGGGAACACCCATGCGCAGCCTTCGACGGGTCTTGCAGATCCTGGCCAGCGTCGCGCTGGTGTGGCCGGGGACGGCCCTCGCCTCGGAGCACGGCGAGGAGGAGTACCTGATCGTCCCGAAGGGCTACACGCCAGAGAGGGCCTGGCCGCTTGTCATCGTCGCGCAGAATCAGGTCTCGGGCAAAGCGATGGAGTCGGTGCCGTACTTCGCCGCCTACTGCGGCTCGGAGGGCTGCCGGGCGCCGCTGACCGAAACCGCCAGGAAGTACAACATCGATCCGTTCCGCATATACGCGACGGGCTTCTCCCGGAGCGGCCACGGGCTCCTGGAATGGACCTGGGTGCACCCCGACTGGTTTGCGGCCATCGCGCCCGTCTGCGAGGACATGCGGGAGAAGGCGCAGTACAAGAGACAGAAGATCGAGCTGCTGAAGTACATCCAACAGACGCCGACGTATCTCTGGCACGGCGACCACGACAGCTTCCTCGCCACGGGCAGGAAGAACTACGAGCTGATGAAGGCGGCCGGCTGCCCCGTCCAGTTCGGCACCTATTCCGGCGGCCACGGGCCGGACCCCCTCTACTTCAACGACATCCGCAAACTCACGGACTTCTTCGACCAGCACGTCCTCAATCCCTATCCCAAGGACATTACCAAGGTGATTGACCGCAACACCGGAACGCGGGCATTCTGGGTGGATGCCAAGGTGGGGAAGATCACCCCCGACGCCGACTATCCCGTCTTCCGCGTGAAGGCGAAGGATGGCAATGTCATCGAAGTCGAGGCCAACGAGGGCGTGAAGAAGCTCGGGCTCTACCTGACCGACAAGGTCGTGGACATGGCCAAGTCGGTCACGGTCACGTACAAGGGCAAGGAGGTCTTCAAGGGGCAGCCGCAGCCCAGACTGACGGTGACGCTCAACGAGGGAGAGATCAGCGCCGTCCCCCCGGCCGGCGAGCGGCCGCTGTGGGAGGAGCTGGAGGAGATTCGCACCCAGCCGAACGAGACCGGCGCCTTCGACTGGCTTTACCTGGACCTGCATACCGCGTTCGACGACCCCCGCCTCGGCAGGGCCATTCCCCGGCGAGTCAGCCTCGACCTAGGCTTCCGAGCGGCCGACGCCCCGAAGACGGCCAGGATCGTCCCGAGCTCAAAGCGGTTTGAGGCGCTGGCGGTAGCGGACCCCAAGGCGGCGGTTAGGTTCGATGTGGCAGCGCTGGAGCGGAAGCTGCCCGTGGAGGTGGCCACCGATGCGCGGTGCTTCGGCCTCGCCGGCTCGGTGGACGAGCCCGGCGGCGCCAACCTCGCGAAGCTGGTCCCTGCTGCCGAAGGCAAGAGCGGCCAAGTTGTGCTGGTGCGAGTCCGCCTGGCCAACAAGGGGCAGAGGGACGTCGCCGCCCTGGCCCGCCTCGAGCGGTCGCCCTTCATGAGCTACCCGGTCGGCATCTGGCCCCAGGGCGCGGAGAAGGGGGAGTTCGCCAAAGGCATCTTCGAGGTGGCCGGCACCCACGGGGTGTCCTGGCAGTACTTCAACATCCACGGCAACGAGCCGTACCAGGTGCTCGGCTTCCTGATGCTCGACCCGGGCGCCCTGGCGAAGGTCACGCCCGTCTGCCATGCGGCCTACCGCAGCCCGCTCTGGGCCGTTCAGCGCGAGCTGACGCTCAAGGCCGGGGCGGCGCTGGAGCTGCCGCTGCTCCTGATCTCCGTCCCCTCGAGCGATCCCAAGAGCGACAAGCCCAAGGTCCCCGACTTGGCCGGGATCATCGAGCGCATCAAGCCGGACCTCCTGAAGGCGATGCGAGAGACTTGACGCCCGCCACGCCACGGCCTATGCTCTGGCTCATGCGCTGATCCGTTCCGAGTACCTGTCAACCCTCGGGCAATCCCGGCGCGCGAGTGGAAGTGTTCGTCCAATCGGCCCCATTGGCCCTATCCAACAGAACCCCATGCTCAGGTCACTGATCGACATCCTGGACCGGGCCTACCAACCCGGACGCCATCGCGATCTTCTGTTGGCCCTCTGGGAGCAAGAGCGCTGGTTCGACACGCATCATCAACGCGTCGCGGCCGAGATCGAGCGCGATACGCTCACGAAGGCTGGGCTCTCGGACGTCCGCTTGGCCACCTACCCTTGCGACGGCGAGACGCGCTACCAGGATTGGATCACACATCTGGCGTGGGATGGCCCGTCGGCGCGACTGGCCGCCGACGATGGGACTGTTCTGGCCGACCGCTCCGAATGCCCCGCGTCCGTGGTCTACTGGAGCGGGCCGCTGGCTTCGCAGGCCCTCCCGGCCGTCGGTGAGGTCGTGGACGGGGATGCCCTTGCGACCATTGCCCACGAGGCAGTCAACGGGAAGTTCGTGCTCACCGCCAAGCCGCCGCTGGAGATGAAGCATCGGCTCCTGGGCACGAGTCCCCTCGCGGTTGTGAGCGACTTCCTCGGCCAAGGTCGAGGCTACACCGAGCACACCACCAGGTGGTGCAACACCTGGTCCGATGGACCCGACGGCTGGTACTTCCACGCCGGCGACCGGGTGATGACGGGCTTCTGTCTCTCGCCCGCCAAGGGGAAATGGCTCCGCCAGCGCCTCGCCGCGGAACCTTCCCTCAAGCTCGGCGGCTTCTGCGAGGCGCGGCTCTACGAGGGCCTCGGCCAGAATGTCACGGCTGTGCTCGAGGGGGCAGACCCTTCGCACGAGATCTGGCTCTACGGCCACGCCTGCGAGCAGGGCGCCCACGACAACGTCAGCGGCGTGACCGTCCTCGTCGAAGCGCTGCGGCTGCTGAACGAGCTGATCGCCTCGGGCAAGCTGCCCAAGCCCCGCCACAGCATCCGCATGATCGCCACTGAGGAATGCGTGGGCATGGTGGCTTTCGCGACCCTTCACGACGACCTGCGCCGACGGGCATTGGCGGGCATGAACGTGGACGGCGCCGGCGATGCTGCCGACGCTGAGCGCCCGTACGTCGTCCACTACGGCCCGCTCAGCCACCCGAGCTTCGGCTGGGCGGTTGCCGCGCTCATCGGCGCCACGCTTCAGGAGATGGCCGGCGACGCTTGGCACTTCCGCACCAGGCGGTTCGTCCCTTCCGCCGACGATATGATCGCCGATCCCCACTGTGGCATTCCAGCCATCTGGCTGGGCACGGGCGGGGCATCAACGGGTTACCACTCCAGCGCGGACACCCCCGAGCTCTGCACCGACGATTCGCTGCGCTGCAACACGCTCCTGGCCGCTGCGTGGGCCTATGCCATGGCCTCGCTGGACGGTCGCTCGGGGGCGCAACTCGTCGGGCCAGCGACAGAGTGGATCGGGAACTGCATTCTCCGCGACGGGAATGACGACTCCGCCCTCCTGAGCCGCTGGGTGGCGGGGCAGGTTCTGCGGAGCATGGCCCGCTGGGGGATCCACCAGTCCGTGTACGAGCCGTTCGCCGCGGAGTATGCCTCTCCCGACGCCGAGCCACTGCCTGGCCTGCCGAGCAGCGGGCCGCGGTACGCGCGCACCGTCTGGGGCACGTGCACCTTCGAGACGATGCCTGTGGAGCGCCGCAGGGGCCTCAGCCGCTGGTCGAGCTGGATCAACGCCGGCCTCTATTGGAGCAACGGCGAGATGCCCCTGCCCGCCGTCGAGCGCCTCGCCCGCGCCGAAACAGGGGCCGCCCCGGACGCGAGCCTCGAGCCGGGCTTCGCGGCCTGCGTCGAAGCGGGCACCATGGTAAGGAGGTGAGCCTTGCCGCAGAAGCTGCACATCACAGTTGCGGGGGCAGGCAAGGGCGGCCCCTCGATGGCCGCGCACCTGGTCTCGATGGGCTTCAACGTGAAGCTCTATGAGTTGCCGGAGTTCGAGCACAAGCTGAAGCCCTTCATCCAGCGCGGCGGGATCGAGTGCGATGGCGAGGTGAAAGGCTTCTTCACGCCGGCTGCGATGACCACCGATGCGGAAGAGGCGGTCGCCGACGCCGACATCGTCATGGTCGCCGCAATGGCCATGGGGCACGATGCGATCGTCAGGAACCTCCTCCCCCAGACCAAAGACGGCTCCCTCGTGGCCTTCAACACAGGCTACTATGCCTGCCTTCGCTTCCATCCGGAGTTCAGGCGGCTCCGGAAACGCGTGATCCTGGCGGAGACGGACATCTTGCCCTATCTGTGCCTTCGCACCGGCCCCCACAGCGTCCGCATTGATGGCATCAAGAAGGAGGTCGGCGTGGCGGCTCTCCCCGCCTCAGACACGCCCGCGGCCCTGAAGCTTCTGCGCAGGACGAAGCTGCTGCGCTTCTTCCCCCGCAAGCACGCGCTCGAAGTCTCCCTGAGCAGCATGAACCTCCTCTTCCACGCCCCGATCGTCCTGTTCAACATGGCGGCGAGCGAGAACACGAAGGGCAACTACGTCTTCTATCGCGACGGCGTGTCGCCGGGGATTGGCAGGATCATCCACGCGATGGACGCCGAGCGCATCGCGATCGGCAGGAAGCTCGGCGTGAAGCTCCTCGACTGCGTGGCCGCCACGAAACGCTACTACGCCGACTACAGCGTGACGGGCGACACGATTGACGAATGTCTGCGCACCAACCTCGCCTACGCCAAAGACGTCTTCCCCATGCCAAGCATCCGCGACTTCGCCGTCTTCCGCCAGGACCTCGCCTATGGCCTGCCCCCCATCGTGGAGCTTGGCAGGCTGCTGAAGGTCCCCACGGCGACCTTTCGGATGATCGTGGACATCGCCAACCTGGTCTGCCAAGCCGACTACATGAAAGAGGGCCTGACCCTCCGCAAGTTGGGCATCGCGGGTATGACCGCGAGCACCCTGTTGCGGTACCTCAGAACAGGCGAGACCGCCTCCCGAAGGACAAAGGGGATGCCATCATGCTGAGAAGGGCCGCCGTGGTCATAGCGATCGTCGTGACGTTCGGCCTGAACGTTCCGGCCGGCGTCTTGAGCGTGCCCGAGAGCTACACCCCGGAGAAGTCCTGGCCGGTGATCGTCTCGCTTCAGGACAACCCCGACCCGGCCCTGACGGCCAGAAGCCCGTACTCCCTGGTCCATGCCGGCGGGACCGGCGTGGAGTGTTCCAGCAAGATCCACAGCTACCTCAAGGACCTGGTGGCCAAGTACAACATTGACGTCAACCGCATCTATGGCACGGGCTTCTCGCGGGGCGGCCACGAGCTGCTGGAGCAGGCCTGGCACTACCCGCACCTGTTCGCGGCCATCGCCCCGGTCTGCAACGACCTGCGGAGTGAGCCGAAGGTCTTCTTCGTCAAGCACATCCAGAACACCCCCACGCTCCTGCTCCACGGCGACCACGACATGTTCCTCAGGACCGGCCAGCGGGTTCACGAGTTGATGAAGGCGGCCGACTGCCCGGTTGAGTGGGGCACCTACCCCGGCGGCCACACGCCCGAGGCGCCATTCAAGAAGGACATCTCGCTCCTGACGAAGTTCTTCGAGAAGCGCACGTTCGACCCCTACCCCAAGGAAGTCACGCACGTCGTCACCCATCCCCGTTATGCCCGAGCCTTTTGGACCGACTGCTACCTCGTGGGGAGCTTCCTGGACAAGCCTCCCGCCGCGCCGGACGGGCCGCCCCCTGCTTCGGGCTTCCCTGGCGCCATGCAGAAGCCCTACGCCCTGCGCGCAGCCGTCTTTGTCGTGCGGGTGAAGGAGGGCAACCGCATCGAGGTCCAGGCCAACGAGCACGTGGCGGCGCTGGACCTCTACCTGACCGACAAGCTGGTCGACATGTCCAAGCCAGTCACCGTGGTCATGGAAGGCAGGCTCTTCCGGGTTTCTTGTGGGTGCCCCCAAGATGTTGGGGGGAAGACCTGGGGGACCCGTCCCCCAGACCCCCTGGGATTTATCGCTTTCGAGCCACCGCAGCCTGCCCAGAAAGCCGAGAGGGGACGAGCGCGTCGAGCGATCATCCCCTGCTGCGGCGGCGCCGCTGGGGCGCTCGGGTCGGTTCCCACCGGAGCCCTATCCTCCTCAGCGGCAGGCGGATTGCAGCACGGGCTGCGGTGGCTGTAAAGCGGTAAATCCTGGGGGTTCGGGGGCAAAGCCCCCGAAGCTTCGGCCGTCGCTTTGGCGCCGGGAGCCCCGCCCCGAGCCACGAGGCACAACGGGTAGTGGCTACCCACAAAGAACCCTGAAGCGGCCCTTTTGTTTTCCCATCTTCTTGCCTCCGCACGTCTGTCTTTGCGACACCGTGTCGCAGGGGGCACGGTGTCGCATTGGGGGAGGCGGTCGAGAAGCCAGCGAGAGCCGGCTGCGCGGCAGGGCCCGGCCGCCTCTTTGATCTGGGCCTGACTGTGCCTGCTGTCCAAAGGGTTCACCAACTTGACACCGCGTGCCAAGCCTGCCAGACTCTTGGTGCAGCCAAAGCTGCGCAGCCTGGCGCCCCTGCGGGGCAAGGATGGCAGCTTCGTCCGCGTTGCCCCGATGCTCGAGCGGGTGGGCGACTGGCTCGAGTTCCGCGCCGAGGGCTTGGGTACCGAGGAGGCCGAAGAGGCTTACCGTCACAAGCTCATTGGTCGCCCTTTGCCAGCGATGCCTTCGTCGGGTGGCTGGGGGGCATGCTGGGGCCGCTTCTTCGCCCCCAGACGCCCGGCCCCGAGGTCCGCAGCCGGAGGGGCAAACGCGCCAGGAATTGAGCACGGTGTTTGCCGACGTACCCTCCGAATTGCCACGCTTCTTCAAGACCGAAACACAAGGCATGAAGCCAACACTCATCTGAAACTGACCGTAAGACGAACGGCAGGAGGAAACCAATGCGTGCCCTGATACAACACGGCGCTCTCGGTGTAGTGGCCCTTGTTGCAGTGGTGCTGGCGTGCGCCTGGGCCTGCGGGGCGGAGCAGCAAGACAAAAGAGCCAGTCCCGCTGGGAAAGATGACGCCCTTCTAGCGGAACCATCCGAAGTGCGATCAGTGGATTCGCCAATGGGACAGGAAGGAGGAAGAGGGACCCGTGGCGGAGGGAACCGGAGTCACGCTGGTGCGCTTTCTGGGAGGTTGGGGCAAACGTGCCGGCGGCCCCAAGCAGGACCTTGCCTATCGCGATGAAGACGGCAAGATCCAGTATCGCTGGGATCGCCTCCATCGTTCCCTCGACACTTGGGTCGGTGTCGGTGTCAAGAAGCAAGGGCTCGATCTGACGATCGTGCTCGACGACATTCCGTGGTGTTTCCCGGAAGAAGCGCGCGTGGGCGGGTACGGTCAGGTGGCTCCGCCGCGCGACTTTCGCGAGTGGGAAGCGTTCATCGAGGCGATGTGCCGGGAGATTCTGAATCGATACGGTGCCGAGACTGCCAACCGCTTACGGTTCCGTTTGGGGACCGAGTACAACTGGGCGCACCGCTTCCAAGGCACCCCGGAGCAGCTTTACAGACACTATGACCATGCAGCGGCCGCGGTGAAGCGCGTGCTGCCCGAGGCGGCCTTCGGACCCTACAACGTCGTCGCGGCCGATGCCAGGTGCGACGGAGAACCCGGAAGCATGCACAATGTCAATACGTTGAAGCTGGCCGAGCACTGCGCAACGGGGAAAAACTACGCCACAGGCGGGATCGGCGGCCCGCTAGACTTCATCGCTGTCTCTTGCTACTACCGGTACCGCGGGGTGGGTGAAGATGGCGCGGTCGTCAAGTCCATCGATGCCGACCCGGAAGCGAAGGCGGATATCAAGGCAGATTTCTGGGATGCGATCTCGGCGATTCACCCGCGTTTCAGGGACATTCCCCGCGAAGTTCACGAATGGCGGTGCGGAGCCGACCCGCTGTCACGGGAGAATGCGTGGGTCTTTCACAACGTCGTTCGGCTGCGCGAGCGAGGCATGGACAAGCTGTGGCGCTGGGACAACGACTGGATCTTTTCCATCTTCGACCAAACGGTCGGGGGCGACACGTACCTGTTGCATCCGCAGATCGCTCCCGCGCCCGCGGGCGCGCTGCCGCTGGGCGCCGACGCCAAAGACCTGGAGGCACTGGAGTGGATCGGCCGCTACAGGGGGCCGGACCGGCCGACGAAAGCCTACCCAACGCAATACAAGAGCATCACCGTGAAATGCCGGGACCGCTCGTTCATCATGCTGTCGACCTACAACATCGACCCGTACTGCACCACGTGCGATCAGATCACGATCCCAGTGCCGGATCGGCTATTGCCCGCCGCCGGGGCCAAGAATGTCCAATACACGGGCATCACGCGAACCAATACGGAGGAATTCCTCAGGGATCGGCTGCTTTGCGAGGACGGGCTGACGAGGCGAGTTGAAGACATCAACAGGTCGCTGCCCGGGGCAGATGATGATAGGGAACGGTCAAGACGATTGGGGGAGCTCTTCAAGCAGATCAAGGAGAACCACTCGAACCAGTTCGCGCGGCTCCCGAACCCGGACGAGCTGAGGCCATTCTCCGGCAAGGTCGAGCGCGCAGGCGGCCAGTACCTGTTCTCGATGGTGCTTGCGCCATCAAGCTTGGTGGTAGTCGTGGTCGGCTCGTGATTGCCGCCGCCGACTGCCGGGCGATCGTCGCGACCGCGAAGGGCGGGTGGAGAGACCGGAACAGCCAACTCATGCAGTGGAAACCGAGAACGAGTTGAGGGACACACGATGAGAAGACCCCTCGCCGCGACGTTGCTCGCCGGAATGCTCGCCATTGCTTGGCAGGCGGCGCCTGCCGGGGCACTCTCCCCCGACGTCCCTGGCGTCGAGGCCCGCCTTTCCGCTGCGGCGAAGCAGATACGGGCCAAACAGTTCGCGGAGGCGGAAGAGACACTGCTCGCGCTCGAAAAGGAAAAGGGCCTGGACGATCCGACCAGAGCGCGCGTGTATCTCCAGTTCATGCAGCTCTATGGCGCCACTGGCGACGGTGCGAAGAGGATCGCGGCCGCCAAGGATGCGCTCGCGTTGCGGGGCGCCGAGGGGAAGCAGAAGACCGAGGCCCTGCTCGCCGCGGCCGCCGCGGCCGACTTCGGGGCACGATACGAGGCGCGTTACCTGCACCTGCGGCCGGACGCCGACGTGCGGACGATGGAACGAGAGAACCGCCTCCATCGCGAGGAACTCGTCCGGCTGAATCCCGGCAACGTGGCCTGCCGCATCGCGCTGGGCGCCCTGTACGTGGCGGCAGGCGAGGCCGACAAGGCAA
>DATKZY010000216.1:0-37275 GCA_035527715.1 Planctomycetota bacterium
TCCGGGAGATCAAGCGCGACGCCGACCTCTGCCTCACCCCGCCCGTGACGCACTACGGGATGCTCCAGTTCGACGCCATGCGCGCCATCACCGACGCCGGCTACGCCTACACCCGACAAGTCCTCGACGCCCGCGACCGCCCCTCCTGGCTCGACGACTTCCTCGTCCCGTGACGGAGGGGGCGACGACCTACCCGCCCTCCCCCATTCGCCAGGCCAGCTCGCCCCGCAGCCGCCCAATCGTCTCCGGGTCCGGCGCGAAGGGCAGCGGAGGCGGCGTAGGCACGGCCAGCCGGTGGCTGCCCTCGAACGGGGTCGCGGCCAGTTTCAGGTTGTAGGCCATCGCCATCAGCGTCGCGAGATTGACCACGTCGAGCGTGTTGTAGGCCAGGAGCGTCTCCAACGCCCGCTCGTTCCCGTTGTTCTGGTAGTCCCACCATAGCAGCACGGCGAAATAGCCATCCACGTCCGCCAGGTCGCCGCGGGCGAGGCCGAGCTGGCGCTCGCAGCCCTTCAGCCCGCCGCGATAGCCCAGGCTGGCCAGCGGATAGCGGAGGTCAATGTGCGCCTGGCGCATCGGCAGGCCGAAGTAGTTGCGGAGGAACGGCAGGTCGAAGCACTTGCCGTTGTAGGTTACGAGCAGACGATAGTCGTGCACGTCGTCCCGGAAGTCGAAGAGGTTCTGGCCCTGGACGTAGTGGCGCAGGCGACGCCCGTCGTAGAGCGTGATGGTGGTGATATAGTCGCCGGGTCCCCCCATCCCCGTCGTCTCGATGTCGAGATAGGCGACCGAATCGCGGAACTCGGCGAACATCCGCCACGCCTGGTCGCTCGGCAGCCGCGCCGCGAACCAGGCCGCATCGCGCTCGGCCAGCCGCGCCAGCGACTCCTCGGCCCCGCGTTTCACCGGCTCGGCCTTGTGGGGCGGCAGTGGCAATTCTCCGCTTGCCGCCTCCCACGACCCCACGCCCGCGCGCCACAAGTGCCGCTCCGTCCTCGGCCCGATCCCGCGAATGTGGCAGAAGGTGTTCTGAAGCATGTTGGCTCCGATGCGCCGGGCGCGTCACCGCGGGCGGCACAGCTCGCCGCAACGCTCCCTGGCGTAGTCCCAGGCCGAGAACTTGCTGTCCGGGTCCTGCGGGACGATGTAGGGGTCCTCCCCGAAGCACACGTAGCTGTGGTTGAGTTCCTCGGCGGTCATCCCGGACTGATAGGCCGAGTCGAGATACTCGTCCACGATCTTCTTCGCGGCGGCGACCGCGGCCTCTGCCGTCGGGAAGTCGCCGAGCTTGTAGCGCTCGCCCTCGTCCATGTAGTGGAAATTATCGTCCACGTAGACCGTGTAGGTCATCCCCAGCCCCCTCTCGTGTCCCCTCCTCTCGTCGTCGTCGTCGTCCTCGTCGTCGTCGTCGAGTGTCTGGGCTTTTCTTCCTTCCCCATTCGACGACGAGGACGACGACGACGACGATTCAAGAACTCCCACGCGGCTTCAGATCGACCCATAGGCCGCCTGGGATGCCTCGTGCCGGGCGCGGAGCCTGGCCCAGATGGCCTCGGGCACAAGCCCGCGGATGAACGCGTAAACAGGCCCCATCGCCTCGGGGTGCAACAGGTCAGATGGCACCACGTATCGCTCGCCCCCCGCCACGACCTCGAGCCACTCCAAAGCCCCGCCCACATGGTCGGATTCGGGCGCGGTTTCCCAAACGGCGTCGGCAGTGACCCGCCGCTCGACCATCATCTTGTGAAGCTCGTCGAGGGCCTGCCCGCTCACGCGGAAGCGCTCCTCCCAAGCCGGCGCGCCTTCCTCCGGGTAATCGGGACGGAACACGATCGTGCCCTCGCCTGCGGGCGAGACGCAGATGGTGTACTCGTAGTGATACGGCGGCGGCAGGCTGCCCTCGCGCCAGTCATAGCGCAAGCCGAAGTCGGCGGGCCGGCGCTCCACGCGTTCGAGGTCCATCCGGCGTCTCCCTTCAAGACAGGCGACCGGGCAAGCTCGAGTGAGGTGCCCGGGAACGGCTCAGAGCTGCTGGTTCGGTGGGCGTGTGATGCGGACTCTGCCGGGCTGGATAACGACGAAGCATCCGAGAAGGCGGCTGCCCTCCTCGGAGACCAGGCGGACGACATTGCTGGCGATGATCCCTCGGACGGCTCTGGGATAGCGGAGGAAGAGCACGCCGTGGGCGCGGTGGCCATGGGCGAAGACGAATTGCCCGAAGTCCCTGTCCTCGGTCAAGAGGACCCGCTCTGCCGCGAGAGCGAGGCGGAGAATGTCAGGGTCGCCGGCGCTTGGGGCCAGCTCGGCGACGGCGAGTACCTCGTGGCCGGCGGCCCGGAGGGCGCGGACGACTCCAAAGTCGCAGCTCTCGTCGGCCAGGAAGCGCATGTGACCCGGCTCCTGCGGTCAGTCGGCCGAGGTGAGTGCGAGCGTTTCCTCGTGGCCGATGGTGTCTGCGGCGTAGGCGAGCGCGGCGCGGATGTCCTCAGGCGTCAGCCGGGGATAGCCATCGAGCAGTTCCGCCTCGGTCGCGCCCTCGCTGAGCTTGCGGAGGATGAGTTCCACGGGGATCCGCGTGCCGCGGATCACGGGCTTGCCCAGCATGATGTTCGGGTCTGTCTCGATTCTGCCCGCTGTGATCATCGTGCATCCTCCTTTCTCGCCTTATGCCCATCCGGCGATTCCGGGTTGCTACCTCATTATACCAACTCGTGCTGGTCTTTGCACTGCAATCCCGCAATGCTCCGGCGTGCCGGGCGCGTCACTGCGGGCCGCACAGGTCGCGGCAGCGCTCCTCCCACGCCGGCACGTCGTGCTCCGGGTAGTCGGGGCGGAACACAATCGTCCCCTCGCCTTCGGGCGAGACGGAGATGGTGTACTCGTAGTGGTACGGCGGCGGCAGGCTGCCCTCGCGCCAGTCATATCGGAACCCAAAGTCGGCGGGCCGCCCCTCTCGGCGTTCGGGCTCCATCCAGAATCTCCCTTCAGAACAAGCGCAGAGCGTGACCGCGACACTCAGCCGCGTCGGCTGGTCAAGAGGCGACGCAGGACGCCGCTATCACGCAGGAGCACTACGCCCGCGACCGTGGCGAGCAGGACGATCCCGCAGCGTGTGCCAAGGCGCCCCCATTCGATCTCAGCGTTCCACCGCATGCCCGCAAAGCGGGTGGGCGGGTGGAAGAGCCAACTGTACACCACTGCGGACCGGTGGATATCGTAGAGCATGGGCTCGTTCGGCGGGAAGTCCGTCTGAAGGGGTCCCTTGGAGAGCTGTTTGAGGGTGCTCCCGGGCACCCTATAGCCCGTGCTTGTGTAGCAGCGCCACGGGGGATAGAGAACCATCCCAAGGACGATGGCCGTGCCAAGACCCAGCGCGGCCCACTGCCACGCGTTGAGCCGCTCGACGACCATGGCCTGCCCTCCTCTGTCAAGTGCGCCTGTCAGACGCAGGAGTTCCCAGAGCCCTTGAGTCGAGCCTCTGAGGCCACCTGGCCCAACCTGGCATCTGTCGGTCTGTGGGCATTCTAGCCGATTGGCGCCGCGCCTGCAACCGTCCGAGCGGTTCAAGGGCGTCAACTCCAGAGGGGGTGCCACGCCCAAGCTGTGCTTGGGCGTGTCTTAGAAACTATCTCAGAACCCACGCGGTCGGAGGCACTTGGCACCCTGTGGCGGGGGGCGATGTGATCTAAGCGCATGATCGGCAACGGCTTAGGGAAACTACAGGCCGCCAAACCCAGGGGCGGGGAGATTGGCGGCCTGTAGCCTGTTGAGGGAAGGGGGTCCCAGACCCCTCTCCCTCTCAGGGAGAGGGTGGCGCTCGCAGGGGGAGCCGCCGCCAGGATTGGGGGCCATACTCAGCAGCCGGGGCCGCCCGCGCAGAAAAGTGGCCGACTCTGTAGAGTCTGTATGACTCTGAGCCGGAATGCGGAGAATCGCCGATTCTCGAGTCGGGAAACCGAGAACCCCGTACGACTCTGAGCCGGATGGCCGAGAATCGCCAAACGGGTGCGCCGGAAATGGAGAACCCCGTACGACTCTGAGCCGGAAGGCCGAGAACGGCCAAATGGCGATCCCGAGGGGCTCGGCCCGCCCCTCCTCACCGGCGGCGGAAGGCGTCGAGGGCGGCGTCGTAGACGTGCTTGAGGGGGACGGCGGCCTCGGCGGCGGCACGGCGGCAGTCCTCATACTCGGGGGCGGCGTGGACGAGGGTCTTGCCCATGTGGCCGACCTTGACGCGGATCTTGCCGTACCGGGTCTCGACCTCGACGGATTCGCGGCGGAGTTTTCTACGCGAGGCGCGGGTGCGGCGGATGCCAAAGGTGGAGGTCTCGGTGAGGATGATTTGCTCGATGGCCGGGGCGTTCCCCGGCTCGACGATGGCCTGGAGGATGACGCCGGGGCGGTTTTTCTTCATGTGGATGGGGATGAGGAAGGCGTCGAGGGCGCCGGCGGCGAAGAGGCGCTCGAGGACGTAGCCGATGATCTCGCCCGTGATGTCGTCGAGGTTGGCCTCGACGACGAGCACCTCGTCGGTCTCCTCGGCCTCGGCCTCGGTGGCGACCTCGCCGACGAAGAGGCGAAGGACGTTGGGCGGGGTCTCGCGCGTGGCGGCGCCCGCGCCGTAGCCGACGGCGGTGACGGTCATCAGCGGCCGCGGGCCGAAGGCGTCGCACAAAGTGGTCAGCAGGGCCGCGCCCGTCGGCGTCGTCAGCTCGCCCTCGACCTCGGTGCCGACGGTGGGGAAGCCCTTGAGCAGCTCGGCTGCGGCGGGGGCGGGCACGGGCAGGCGGCCGTGGGCGCAGGTGACGAAGCCCATGCCCGTGCGCACGGGGCCGCAGACGACTCGCTCGACGCCCAGGAGCCGCAGGCCCACCACGCTGCCCACGATGTCCACAATGGCGTCCACCGCGCCGACCTCGTGGAAGTGGATTTTCTCGGGGGGGCAGCCGTGGACGCGTCCCTCGGCCTCGGCGAGTCGCTGGAAGACGGCGGAGGCCTGGCGCTTATCGTCGTCGGGCAGGTCGGAGCGCTCGATGGCGCGGAGGATGTCGGGCAGGTGGCGGTTGGGGTGGTCGTCGTGGGGGTGGCCTTTGAGCTTGACGTTGACCTTGGTGGCGGCGATGCCGCCGCGCTGGGTCTTCTGGGCGGCGAGGGAGTAGCCGGCGAGGGGGAGCTTGCCCATCTCCTCGCGCAGGGCCTTCACGGGCAGGCCGGCGTCCACGATGGCGCCGAGGATCATGTCGCCGCTGGCGCCGGAGAAGGGGTCGAAGTAGGCGAGTTTCAAGGCAATTCCCCTTGTGTTGGGTGTCTTCTCGTCCTCGTCGTCGTCGTCGTCCTCGAACGGTTATCGGTTATCGGTTTTCGGTTTTCGGGGGGGCCGGGGCCTCGGAGGTCTTGACGGGTGCATCCTTGGGCGGGGCCTTCCCCGGCTCGGGCTTCTTGAGGAAGTCGTCGGTGAACTCGACGCTCTTGACGTAGACGAGCGGCTCGAGGTCCTCGCGCTTCTTGTGGGGCACGCCGGGCACCTCGCGGGCGCTGTGGCGCTTGTAGAGGAACCACTTGTCCCGCGCGCCGTCGAGGAGCTGGATGGTGAACTGCCCCGAGCAGTCGCCGGCCGGCTTCTCGCCGTTCGTGAGGGTGAAGGTGGTGACGTACTGGTTCCAGAAGTACCCGGTGTCGAGGAAGACCTTTTCGCTGGAGCCCTGGTTCTTCCAGCGCCAGTCGCGCTCGAAGTTCTCGGTCTCGGGCGTCACGTCAATGCGCTTGAGGTCGGAGAAAAAGTAGTCCTCGTGTGCCTTGGCCGCGCGGTTGTAGATACGGACGGGCGAGCCGGCGCGATGCCACACGTGGCCTTCGAGGGTCTTCTTGTCGGAGAAGGTGATGCGGGCGGGCCGGGCGTACTTGGGGATCGCCGCCTTCTGGCGGAAGGGGTTGACGTGGTCGGGGCGACCACCCTTCTCGGCGTCGGGCGTGGCGATCGGGGTCGGGCGGGGCACGATGGGCTTGCCGCCGGGCTTGTCGAGCTCATCCTCCGTCGGGGTCGGGAGGGTGGGTTCCTCCTTGGGCTTGGGTCTTGGCCCGGGTGTCGGGCTCTGGCTCTCGCCCGCGGCTGCCGCGGCGGCGGCAAGCACGGCGAACGCACAGGGCAGCAATCTCTTCCACATTGCCGATCTCCCGTTCCGGCGAACTCCGCACGACGAGTCGCTTCTGCCCCGGCCGCTGCGTGTCGGGCTTGAGGCCCGAGAGGAGAAACTGGAGGCCGAAGCCCGCGACGAACCCGGCCACCCCCACGCCCAGCGCGGTCAGCAGGCGCTGCGCCCAGGGCGGAAACGCCCCGCCTGGGGCAGGGCTTCGCGGCCCCGTGCGCCCGGCGCCCGACGGGGTGAGCGTGAGGCACAGGACAACGGCCAGGACGGCGGCGACCGTGCCCACGGCCAGGGCGCTGCGCACTCTCGCCTTCCCTGCTTCCATGGCCTCTCCTGCCCTGAAAGCCCTACGGCATCATATCACGCGGCAGAGCAAGGAGTCAACCGTTTGGCCGCTTCTCGCTCAGTCGCGCTCGAACCACTTCTTGAGCCGGCGTCTGAGCTCCTCCGTGCCCTGGAGGCTCAGCCAGGCTTCGGCAGTGCTGCGTCGGACGACGATGCAGGTTGAGCCTGGCCCCACGTAGGCCACCGCCATGAGGTATCTGCCGCAGTTCCTGCACCGCCCCAAGTCGAAGTCAACGCCTGCGGCGTGGCCGAGGTCGGCGACGGCTTCCCATTCCTGGCTCCCACAGCAGCGGTACTTGGCCATTCTTGGGGCCTCCAGCTCGCCGCATCGCGATAGCCAACAGCTCAGTAGTGCCCGCCGCCAGCGCTCCGGGCTCGACGGCAACGTGTCTGTCACACAAGGCTGTCGCGCGCGAAGGCGACGGCGTTGCGGAAGATGGCCACGCCTTCACCTTCCGCGGGCAGGGTGCTGGCGATCGCGCGACGCATCCAGTGCGGGTGGTTCCAGGGGAACAGGTGGGCCTCGGGGTGCGGCATGAGGCCGAAGACGCGGCCGGTCGGGTCGCAGATGCCCGCGATGGCGGCGACGGAGCCGTTGGGGTTGTGCGGGAAGCGCACGGTCGGCTCGCCCGTCGCGGGGTCGGCATAGCGGCAGGCGACGAGGCGCTCGCGCTCGAGGCGCTCGAGCACCTTGTCGTCGAGGGTGAGGAACTTCCCCTCGCCGTGGCGCACGGGCAGGTCGAGCCGCTCGAGGCCGCGGGTGAAGACGCAGGGCGAGTCGGGCTCGACGCGCAGGCGCACCCAGGCGTCGCGGAACACCCCGCTGTCGTTGTTCGTCAGCGTCACGGTCTGGCGGCGGTAGTCGCCATCGAGGCCGGGCAGGATGCCGAGCTTGGCCATCGTCTGGAAGCCGTTGCAGATGCCGATGATCAGCTTGCCGTCGGCAATGAAGCGCTGGATCGGCTCGGCCAGCCGGTGCTTCAGGCGGTTGGCGAGCACGCGCCCGCTGGCGATGTGGTCGCCGAACGAGAAGCCGCCGATGAAGGCGAGGACGTGGAACTCGTCGAGCGCGCGGCGGCCGTCGAGCAGGTCGTTCAGATGCACCTTCTCGGGCGCGGCGCCTGCGAGCGTGAAGGCGTGGGCGGTCTCCGCCTCGCAGTTGAGGCCGAAGCCGGTGATGATCAGCGCGCGCACGTCAGATGCCATCGAACGTGGCCTTCCATCGGGCCTTGAGGTCAACCACACTGGCGTCCACCACAGGGTTGCCGTCCAGGCCGGTGATGCGGAGGTGCGGCTCGTCGGTCACTTCGCCGATGCAGGCGCACGGCAGGCCGCCCAGCGCCTCCTCGAACGCCGCCTTGTCCTCGGGCGCCACGGTGACGATGAAGCGGCTGTTCGATTCCGAGAAGAGCAGCACATCATCGCGGTCCACGCGCACGGCGGGCACCCTCCTGAGGTCAATGGCCATGCCCAGTTCGCCGGCGAAGGCGACCTTTGCGAGGCCCACGCCCAGGCCGCCCTTGCCGGGGGCGTGGGCCGAGTGCACGAGGCCCTTCTCGATGGCCTGCGCTATCGCGGCCAGGGTGGCCTTGGCCACCGAGGCGCACACGCGCGGCACGCTCGCTCCGATCCGCTCGGGGTGGCCGGTCAGGCGCCCCAGGTAGCGGGCGTACTCCGAGGCGCCCAGCTCGGCCTTCGTCTCGCCCACCACGTACACCAGGTCGCCCGCGCACTTGGCGTCCATCGTCACCGCCCGCCGCACGTCGTCTATCTTCGCGATGACCGAGAACAGGAGCGTAGGCGGGATCGAGATTTTCACCCCGCCGCGGGTCGAGTCGTTCTTCATCGAGTCCTTGCCGCTGATGAGCGGCACGCCGAAGGCGGTGGCGTAGTCGTAGAGGGCCATGTTGGCGCGGACGAGTTGCGCGAGCTTGTGGTGGCCGTCGGGCGTCTTCGGCGACTGCACGGGGTCGGGCCAGCAGAAGTTGTCGAGGCCGGCCATGTGGTCGAGTCGCGCGCCCGTGCCCACGGCGCGGCGGAGCGCGAGGTCTATGATCGAGGCAACCATGTGATAGGTGTCAACGTCCGAGTAGTGCGGGTTGATGCCCTCGGTGAGCACGATGCCCTCGACGCCCTCGTAGTCGGCCAGGAAGACCGAGGCGTCGGACGGCACGTCGTTGTAGACGCCGACGAAGGGCTTGACGACGGTGAGGCCCTTGACCTCGTGGTCGTACTGGCGGCTCTTCTTCTCGATGGAACACAGGTTCAGGTCGGCCAGCAGGTCGGGCAGCACAACCTCGACCGCGGGCGCGGCCGCGAGAGGCGGCTCGGGCGCCTGCGGCGGCGTCCATACGGCTTTCAGATGCATCTTCGGCAGGCCGCTGTGCAGGAACTCCAGGTCCACACAGGCCACGGTGCGGTCGCCGTGGCGGACGTGGAACTTGCCCGAGTCGGTGAAGCGGCCGAGCACGGTGGCCTCGACCTCGCGGCGGCGCGCCAGGTCGAGGAGGGCCTCGATGTGGGGCGGCGGCACGGCCAGGCTCATCCGCTCCTGGGCCTCGGAGAGCAGGATTTCCCAGGGGTCGAGGCCCTGGTATTTGAGCGGGGCGTTGGCCAGGTCGAGCTCGGCGCCGCCGGCCGACGTGGACATTTCGCCGATGCTGGAGCTCAGCCCCCCTGCCCCATTGTCGGTGATGCACGAGTAGAGCCCCAGGTCGCGGGCCTCGAGCAGGAAGTCGGTCATCTTCTTCTGCGTGATCGGGTCGCCGATCTGCACGGCCTGGGCGGGCGATTCCTTGCGGAGTTCCTCGGACGAGAAGGTGGCGCCGTGAATGCCATCCTTGCCGATGCGGCCGCCGGCCATGACGATGAGGTCGCCGGGGTTCGCCTTCTTCTCCTCGGACGGCTGGCCGAGGATGGTGCGGGGCAGGATGCCCACGGTGCCGCAGTAGACGAGCGGCTTGCCGAGGTAGCGCTCGTCGAAGACCTCCCAGCCGCGCGCGTAGGGGATGCCGCTCTGGTTCCCGCCGTCAATCACGCCCTTGTGCACGCCGTCGCGGATGCGGCGCGGGTGCAGCAGGCCCTCGGGCAGTGTGCCCTCGTGGAAGGGCGAGCCGAGGCAGTAGCCCCACACGTTGATCTGGAGCTGCGCCCCGCGCCCCGTGCCAAACGGGTCGCGGTTCACGCCCACGATGCCGGTGATGGCGCCGCCATAGGGATCGAGGGCTGATGGGCTGTTGTGCGTCTCGACCTTGTAGGCCAGGCTCCACGTGTCGTTGAAGGCGATCACGCCGGCGTTGTCGTGGAACACGCTGAGCAGCCAAGGGCACTGGCCGCGCAGGTCCTCGGTCGCCCGGCGGATGTAGCTCTTGAACAGCGAATCAATGGTGGTCTTGTGGGCGGGGCGTCCCTGCCCCGCGTCTTCCGAGTATTCGATCTCGGCGTTGAAGATCTTGTGCTTGCAGTGCTCGCTCCAGGTCTGCGCGATCATCTCGAGCTCGGCATCGGTCGGGTTCGGCCCGAGGCCGAAGCGCCGCCGCTCGGCCTGAAGCTCGGGCCGCGCAAAGTAGTCGCGGATCGCGTGCATCTCCTCGAGCGAGAGCGACAGGATGCCCTCGGAGCTGATCCGCATCAGCTCGGCGTCGGAGACCTGGAGGTCGTACTCGCGCACAGTCGGCCTCTGCTCGCCCTCGACGACGGGAATGGAGAGGTCGGGCGTCGAGGCCCGCCACTCCTCCACCGACTGCACGTGAATCGTCTCGATCAGCTCGTTGGCGAGGAGATCGGTGCCGATGCGCCGGACCTCGGCCCGCCCCAGCTCCGCACCCGTCAGCAGGAACTGCCGCTCGGTGTACACCGCATCGGCGTCGGGCAGCCGGCGGCCCAAGATGTCCTCGACCGCCGTCTTCGACGTGCGGCCCACGTTGTCGGTCACGCCCGGCTTATAGCCGACCGTCAGCAGCCAGTGGAACGGCGGGGCATCGAGCCGGCCGACCGCCGAGCGCTCGATCACCGGGTCGGTGAACTCCTGGCGGATCGCCTCGACCTCGGCCGGCGTCAGGTCGGCGTGGACCTTGTAAACGGTGCGCGTCTGCACCGTCTCGACGGGCAGCCCCAGGAACGTGCGGATCCGCTCGGCCGCCCCCTCACCCCCGGCATCGCGCACACCCTGCCGATAGCCGATCTCGATGCGATGGACCATATGTGCTTTCCGTGGCGCCTCCCCGGAGAAGTATACCGATTCCGGCCGCTGGTGCAACTGTGGAATCATCTCTGCCGCCCGCCGGTGTGGCTCAACGTGGCTCAGAGGCGCTCGCCCGTGCGCCACGGGGAGTGAGCGCCTAGCGGGGGGCGGCGGAGCAAATGCCGTGATAGCCGTAAGAGCCCAATCTGCCGAAGGTTACAGCCAGTGGCGAGTCCCACGCAGCCAGCTAGTTGCGCTAGGCGCTCATGCGTGCGCAATAGGAGGTGAGCGCCTAGTGGGGGGCGCCTGGGCGGGCCGCTCCGGGTGATCGCTTCAGGCCGATGAGCCGGAAATGGTGACACTTCAGCCGACCGAAGTCCTCGCCCCCACTGGGCTTGTCCCAGTGGAGCGGGGATTGGCAGCTACCGTGCCGCGTGGCTTCACCCTCTTCTCCCCCTCTCCCCCCGCCCGCCGCGCGGCGGGCGGGGGGAGAGGGGGATGGGGGGTGAGGGCCGCTCCGCGTAGTGGCCAATCCTTCGCCCCACCGACACGAGGTCGGTGGGGGCGTGCACTTCACTCGGCTGAAGTGTTACCGGAAATGTAGAATGTCCCCTCCTCCCTCAATGCGGTCGTCGCGTGTCCGCTACCTTGACTCGATACACGCCTTGCCCTATTATGGCAGTTGAGGACTACGGCGCGTTTCCCCTGACCCGAGCAGCATTTGGAGGCGAGCGAAAATGAGCAATGGCGGACTGTTCAGAGTGGCGGAAGTGGTGCAGATGGCGATTGACGAGGAGCACAACGGCACGCTGTTCTACAACGCGCTGGCCGAGTGCGCGACGAGTCCCGTCCTGAAAGAGGCCGCGAAGCGCCTCGCCGTCCAGGAAGAGGGCCACGAGAAGGCGTTCACCGCCCTCCGCGACCGCCTCGGCGTGCCGTCCGCGCCCGAGACGTATCCCGGCGAGTACGCCGACTACATGAACGCGCTGATGAACGGCAAGACCTTCCCCAACGAGGAAGCCGCCGTGAAGCTCGCCCAGGAGGCCGGCGGCGACGTGCAGGCCGTCGCCACCGCGATCCTCTTCGAGAAGAACACCCTGCTCTTCCTCAGCGAGATGAAGGGCCTGGTGTCGGACCGCGACGCCGACATGGTGAACGAGCTGATTGACGAGGAGCGCCAGCACCTGGTGGACCTGGCCAACCTGCGCACGATGCTCACGGCCTGACCGAGCGCGCCCCCCTTTGTCATGCTGAGCCTGTCGAAGCACCTTTCAGGGGGACTCGCGCCGACGACGCAGTGCGCTGCATTACGTCGGCACACTCCCCTGAAAGGTTCCTCGACTTCGCTTCGCTACGCTCGGAATGACAATGGTGTTGCGCTTCTTCGCGCTGAGCCGGGGAAAAATGCGGGCTAAACCTGTGTTCCCGCCAGCCCGCGCCTCGCGCGCAGGGCCTGGATCGCCATCGTCGCCGCCAACGCCAGCAGCACCGCCGCCGTGATGCCAAGCACATAGTCCCGCTTCGCCGCCACGCACAGGTAGCCGTAGGCCTGCCAGCCCAGGGCGGCCATGGTCGTCACCAGCATGAAGATGGCGGGCACCAGCGTGTAGCAGGTCGGCTTCCCCCGCTTGAGCAGGTAGGCGGTGATCACCAGCAGGGCCAGCGCCGCGATGAGCTGGTTCGACGCGCCGAAGAGCTGCCAGATGCGGCTGAACGCCCCAGGGTTGAGCGCGAGAAGGAACGCGGGCACGACCGGCACCACCGAGGCCACGATGCGGTTGCGGACCGCCCGCACGTGCTGGCCGCCCAGCTCGGTGGTGATGAAGCGCGAGAGCCGCACGCTCGTGTCGAGCGTGGTCATCACGAAGGCGTTGACCATGATCGTGCCCACGATCATCCCGAGGCGCGGCACGCCGATCCAGTCGCCGGTGGCCCGCAGGAACGACTTGGTCAGCTCGCCGAAGCCGCGTCCGAAAGCGGCGATCGGCCCGCCGCCACCCTTGGCGAGCATGGGCAGGAGGGCGAAGCCATCGGCTCCCTTGGGCACAGCAGCATAGTACAGGCCGCCGGCCACGCAGATGAGGGCCATGATGCCCAGCGCCCCTTCGGTGAGCATCGCCCCGTAGCCCACGGCCAGGCCCTGACGCTCGCGGTCGAGCTGCTTCGAGGTCGTGCCGCCCGCGACCAGGCAGTGGAAGCCCGACACAGCGCCGCACGCCACGATGATGAACAGCATGGGCCAGACCGGCCCCGGCTTGGCCGTGAAGCCGGTGAACGCTGGCGCGGCGAGCGCCGGCGCCTGGATGAGAATCCCCGCGAAGCCCATCGTCATCCCGAGGATCAGGATCCACGTGGCAATGTAGTCGCGCGGCTGGAGCAGCACCCACACCGGCAGCACCGAGGCCACCACCCCGTAGCCGATGAGGATGAGCAGCCACACCCGCCGCACCCACTCGGCCGGCACGCCCAGCGCCCGAAGGTCAATCTTGCACCAGAAGCCCAGGCAGATCACCGCGAAGAGCAGCACGAGCGCGATCGCCGTGTTCACCCCCGTGTTCAGCCTCACGCGCTGGTTGAGGAACCCGAACAACACCGCGATGCCCATCAGGGCAAAGGTGGGCAGCACGATCTCGGGGGCCTCGATGAACGTGTCGGTCGCCGCGTTGCAGAAGCAGGTGATGACCAGCACGAGGCCGATCCACACGAAGACGAGGAAGAGCACGCGGGCCGGGCCGCCCACGGCGCCGCGGGCGATATCGGCCAGCGACGCGCCGCGGTTGCGCACGGAGATCATCAGGGCCAGGTAATCGTGCACGGCGCCGATGAGCACGACGCCGATGAGGATCCACAGCGCGGTCGCGCCCCAGCCGAAGAAGGCCACGGCGAGCACGGGGCCGACGATCGGCCCCGCCCCCGCGATCGAGGCGAAGTGGTGGCCGAAGAGCACGATCGGCTTCGTCGGCTGGAAATCCACGTCGTCGCGCTGCGCGTGGGCCGGCGTCGGCGCATCGGTCGGCTGCACCACGCGCCGCTCGATGCGGCGGCCGTACCAGCGGTACGCCAGCACCAGCCACACCAGGGCCACCACGGCCAGCAACAGGCTGCTCGAGTGCCACGGCACCGCAGCCGCCACGCCACCGCACAGGACAGGGCACACCGTCGTTGGACCTCCAGGCGGCCTCCCGGGAGGAAACCGATCGCGCCACACCCACGCGATCAAACCACAAGCCGGCCCCCTTGTCAACCGGAGCGCGGCGTTTGACAGGCGCGCCGGCGGGCGCTAGGATCGGGTACTTTCAAGCCCGGTCCCCCCCCCCCGACAGCACGAGGAACGGGGCGTGGTTCTCCGCTGGATCGTCCTGGGCGTCTTCGCCCTCACGTATGCCTTCCTGTGCCTGAGCCATCGGCGGCGCGCCGTGGGGGTGTGGGTGGGCATCGCGGCGATGGTCGCCGCCCGGTATCTGCTGAGCGGCCAGGACGCCGAGGGCGCGCTCACGCTGCGCGCGGTGGCCTTCGACGCCGTGTCGTGGAACGTGATCGGCGTGCTGGCGGGCGCGATGCTGATCGCCGACCTGTTCATGGCCTCGGGCGTGCCGCTGCTCGTGGCCGACCTGATCGTCGCCCACTGCCGCACGACGCGAATGGCCATCGTGAGCGTGTGCCTGTTCTCGGGCCTCGTGTCGGCCTTCGTGGACAACGTGACGACGGTGCTGCTGGTGTCGCCCATCGCCCTGGCGATCGCGGGGCGGACCAAGGTGTCGCCCGTGCCGATCCTCATCGGCATCGCGATCAGCTCGAACCTCCAGGGCGCGGCCACGCTCATCGGCGACCCCCCGAGCATGCTCCTCGCGGGGGCCTTCAAGCTCACGTTCAACGACTTCTTCTTCCACGCGGGCAAGCCCTCGATGTTCTTCGCCATGCAGGTCGGGGCGGCAGCGAGCGCCGTCGTGCTCTTCCTGGTCTTCCGCCGGCACCGGCAGCCGATGCAGCCGGTGGAGGTGGTGAAGCCGACGACGTGGGTGCCCGTGGGCTTCATCGCCGTGATGATTCTCTTCCTCGCCTCGTCGTCGTACTTCGACCCCGGCTTCGAGTGGCTGGCGGGGACGGGCAACGTGGTGCTCGGCGTGCTGGCCTTCGCCTGGGGCGCGTGGCGCGAGCCGAAGGAGGCCAGACGCATCCTCACCCGCTATGACTTCCCGACCATGGCTCTCCTCGCCGGCATCTTCGTCCTGGCCTACGCGATGGACCAGTTCGGCTGGGTGCAGGCCATCGCCGACGGCATCGCGGGGCTGGTGGGCACGAACAAGTTCGCTGCCTACACCCTCATCGTGTGGGTGTCGGTGCTCGTGTCGGCGTTCGTGGACAACATTGCCTACGTGGCGCTGATGCTGCCGGTGGTGAAGCACCTGGCGTCGCCTGAAATGGTCGGCGGCGACCCGTTCCTCTACGCGGCCGGGCTGCTCATCGGCGCGTGCCTGGGCGGCAACATCACGCCCATCGGGGCCTCGTGCAACGTCGTGGCTGTGGGCGCCCTGCGGCGGCAGGGACACGCGGTCAGCTTCTGGCAGTTCGCCCGCATCGGCCTTCCGTTCACGCTGGCCGCCACGCTGGCGGGCTACCTGTTCGTGTGGGTGTTCTGGGGCTGAGCGAAGTCGCTGGGAGATAGCGTGGAACTCGTCCCGCTCCTCATCGTGCTGCTGTCGGCCGCGGGCCACGCGATGTGGAACTTCTTCGCCAAGTCGTCGCAGCACAAGCTCGCCTTCATCTGGGGCCTCTACGCCCTGGGCGCGGTGTTCTACCTGCCGCTGTACCTGGCGCAGGGCCTCGACGCGCGCCTGGGCGCGGGGGCCTGGGCCTGCATCCTCGGCTCGGCGGCCGCCAAGGCGGTCTACATCATCTTCCTCGCGGAGGCATTGCGGACGTGTGACCTCTCGATCGCCTATCCGCTGAGTCGCATCGCCCCCGCCATCGTGCCGTTCTGGGCGGCGCTATTCCTGGGCGAGAGCGTCTCGGCCCTCGGCGCGTTCGGCATCGCAGTGGTCTGCATCGCCATCCCCGTCATGCACCTCCAGGGCGCCAGCATCGGGCACATGCTGCGCGTCCACCACTCGTTCCTCACGCGCGGCACCGTATTCGCCCTCCTGGCCGCAGTCATGGTCTCCGCCTATTCGATCGTAGACAAGCTGGCAATGACCCACTACGCCAAGCCGATCGCCTTCAACTACATCCACTGGGTGGCCACGGTGCTGCTGCTGGCGCCCTACATCGCCTGGCGCTGCGGCGTGCGCAACGTCGTGGCCCTGTTCCGCTCCGAGTGGTGGCCGCTGGCCATCTCGGGGTTCCTCGACTTCGGCGCCTACGTGCTCGTGCTCTACGTGATGGAGACGGGCAAGGTGAGCTACATCGTGGCGGCCCGGCAGACGAGCCAGATCATGGCCATCCTGCTTGGCACGATGGTGCTGCGGGAGCGCTGCGGCCGCATCCGCCTGGTCGCCGGCGGCCTCATCCTGGTCGGCGTCACCCTCATCGGCATCGCCCGGTGAGGTCCCTTGACAGCGTTCCGCGCCTGGGGTAGCATCGGGACATGTTGGCGAGGCCCTCCAAGCCCATTTCACCCGACGAATGCCCGCGGCGGCCCGCTCCGCTGCTGCTTCTCCTTGCGCTCGGCCTGGCCGCGGGCGCCTGCCGCCTGCTCGCCGCCGTGCCGTCCGACGCGCTGCTCGGGCGCCTTCAGCCGCAGGGCCGCGTGAGCGACTTTGCCGGGATCCTCAGCGCCCAGGACCGCGACGCGCTCGACGGGCTGCTCGCCGGGCTCGAACGGCGGACCACTGCCCAGGTCGCCATCGTCACCCTCGCGTCCCTCGAGGGCGGCCAGGTGGACGACTTCACGCACAAGCTCTTCCAGCGCTGGGGCGTGGGCCGGAAGGGGAAGAACAACGGCGTCATGCTCCTCGTGGCCGTGCGCGACCGCAAGGCGCGCATCGAGGCGGGCTACGGCCTGGAGCCGGTGCTGCCCGACGTGTTGGCGGGCCGCATCCTCCGCGAGGACCTCTTTCCCGCGTTCCGCGAGGAGCGCTATGCCGACGGGCTCATCCGCGCCGCGCGTCGCATCGCCACGATCGTCGAGCGCGGCGAGCCCGCGGCGAAGCTGCCCGATGATGCGTCGCACGCCCCCGAGGGGCTGCCGGGCACGGTCTTCCTGATCGTGTTCCTCTCGGTCTTTGTTGGGGGTGGCCTGTTCATGGCGGGGGCGGGACTGGGGGCCAAGGCCGGGTTCCTGGTGCTCTGGGGCTCGTTCTTCGGTGGAATCCCCCTGCTCTTTGCCGCCGCAGCGGCCGCGACGGGCAACCTGGCGCCGATCTGCGTCCTGGGCCCGTTCGCCGTGGGGATGCTCCTGTTCGGCCGGTCGGTGGGGCGTACCCATCCAAAAAGGTTCCGCTCCGGCGGCGGGCCGACGCGCGCCACGGGCTGGGTGTGGGGTGCCACGAGCGGGGGGTCGAGCGGCCGCTCGTCCGGCGGCGGCTTCTCGAGCAGCGGGGGCGGCGGCTTCGGCGGCGGCTCGTCCGGCGGCGGGGGCGCCAGCGGCGGCTGGTAGCGAAAGGGGACCTCAGAATGACTCCCGAGCAACTCACCGAGCAGCTCAAGCAGGCCCTGCCCGCGGGTCTACGCGCTGTGGTACTCTACGGCTCCGCAGCCGCCGGCGACCACGTCGCGGGGCGGTCCGACTACAATGTCCTCATCGTGGCCGACCGGTTGGGTCTGGTGGAGCTGGATGCCCTCGCGGCGCCTGCCCGGGCCTGGGCCAGGGCCGGCCACCGCCCGCCCCTGCTGTTCACGCCCGAGCAGCTCGCCGCTTCGGCCGACTCCTTTCCCATCGAAATCCTCGACATCCAGCAGTCGCACAGGCTCCTCTTCGGCGAGGACCCCCTGGCCGGGGTCCGCGTGAGCCGCGAGCACGTGCGCCTGGAACTCGAGCGCGAGTTGAAAGCCAAGCTCCTCCACCTCCGCGAAAGCTATCTGCTGGCCGCGGGCCGGCCCAGGCGAGTCCTCGACCTTCTTGCGGCGTCGCTCTCGTCGTTCCTCGTCCTGTTCCGCGCCGCCCTGCGGCTCTACCAGGGCGACGTGCCGACGCAGAAGCTCGACGCCGTGCGCGCCCTGGCAGGCCACATCTCATTCGACCCCCAGGTGTTCCTCACGGTTCAGGAGCTGAAGGCGGGACGCCTCAAGCCGCGCAGCGTCTCCGCGCGCGAACTGGCAGGGAACTACTTCGGAACCATCGAGCAAGTGATCGGCGCGGTGGACCGCCGTCTCCACCCCAAGGAGTCCAGCGATGTCGAAGTCTAAGGTCATCCTGATCGTCGCCGCGGTCGTCGTGGGCGTGGCCCTCATCTGGTTCGTGGCGACCAACAACCAGCTCGTGGCGCTGCGCGAGGGCTGCAGCGCCGCCTGGGCGCAGGTGGAGACGGTTCTCCAGCGGCGCTTCGACCTCATCCCCAACCTCGTCGAAACCGTCAAGGGCTACGCGAAGCACGAGAAGACCGTGCTGGAGGACGTGACGAAGCTGCGCAGCCAGTGGGCCGCCGCGCAGACGCCCGCGGACAAGGCCCAGGCCGCCACGCAGCTCGAGGCCGGCATCGGCCGCCTGCTCCTCGTGGCCGAGCGCTACCCCGACCTCAAGGCGAGCGAGAACTTCCGCGACCTCCAGGTGCAGCTCGAGGGCACCGAGAACCGCATCGCCATCGAGCGCCAGCGCTACAACGAGGCCCTCCGCGCCTACAACACCCGTGTCCAGCAGTTCCCTGCCAGCATCGTCGCCAGCGTGCGTGGCCTCCAGCCGTTGCGCGCCTACTTCGAGGCCGCCCCCCCCGCCGCCGAAGCCCCCAAGGTGAAGTTCTGAGTGGCCCACCACCCCGCTGGACAATGCGAGAGACGCTTCGGTCTCCTCTACTCCCTGAGCGCGCCGACGGGTCACGCGATCCGGACGAGAAGGTCGTCGGGGACGGCGAGGCCGCGGCGGGCGGCAGCAATGTCGCGGAGGAAGCGCTGGCCGTCGGCGGCATAGCCGGCAGTGGGGCGAAGCCCCGGGACACGCTGGCACCACCAGGCGTTGAAGGCGTGCATGAAGAGCTCGCGGAGGTACTTGCTGTAGACGCTGGCGAGGGCGACCGGCAGGTAGCGGGCGTCGCCCCCCTCGTAGAAGCCGATGGTCATACGGCGGGCACCGTCGGTGACGGTGTAGATGGATTCCCCTGCGCCCTCGGTGAGGGCTCGGACGCGTGCGCCGAAGAACGTCTGGTGCAGGAGCAGGCCGTAGCGGTTGCGGCCGCCGTGCTTGTCCGCGTGCACGACGAGGCCCCGCTCGCCCCAGTCGCGCCAGAAGCGCGCCAGGAGGTGCGAGGTCATGAGGAAGAGGGTGGCCGACTTGGTGCCGTGTGCCTCCACGAGGCGGTTATACTCGCCGACGAGGACGGGCAGGCAGCGGACGCCAAGGAAGCGGGCGCCGCTCGCCTGCCGCAGGCGTTCGGCGTCGGCCTCGATCCGCCCCGCGTCGGCCGCGAGGGGCACGGCGAAGTCCGCGCCCTGGTACCAGGGATAGGCGTCCAGGTCGCCCGCCACGTCGGCCAGCGCGCCGAGCAGGGAGCGGAAGGTGGCGGCCGGGGTCACATCTTCATTTGGCACATTGCCGCCATGTGCGAAATGAAGATGTGGCCCCCTCGCCGCGGCGGCGAAGGCGAGGGCGGTGCGCTCGATGTGGCGGGGGCCGCGGGTCTGGTCGAAGAGGCGCTTGCTGTCGTCCACCGCCACGCGCTCGGGGTCGCGCGTCGAGCGGGTGACGACGTCGGCCAGGCGAGCCCAGAGGTCGTCGCCCGCGGCAGCGTCGGGCACGTCGAAGGCGACGCCGCTGACGACGAGCGGCCCGAGGAGCGGGCCGTAGCCCGCCTCGTCTATCCCTGCCACGATAGCCACGCGGCGTGTCTCACCTCTTCTGCTCGGCGTTCAGCCAGGGGTCGAGCTCGATGCCGACGAATCCCGCCACGAAGTCCACAAGCTGGAGGGGCCGTAGGAGAAAGCGGATGCCCACGCCGGCGTGGACCTCTGCCCCGATGGGAAAGCTGTCGCCCCAGCGCGTGTGGAGCGGGCCCTCCACCGTGTCCTTGATGAAGAACTCCGGGTCGCCGTGGAGCTCCTTGCGGTCGAGGTACTGAATGCCGAGGGTGCCGGCGTGACGGACGAAGGCGGCGTCGCCGGCGAGTCGCCGCCAGCCGCACAGCCCGGCCACTTGCTCCACGGGGTAGGCGAGGAAGCTGAAGGGCAGAAGGCCGATCTCGCTGTCAATCTCGCGCCAGGCGCCCACGCGGCGGTCGAGGATGCCGACGCGGCGGGTGCGCAGGTCGCTGAGGCCGAGGAACTGGACGCCATACTTGACGTCGAGCTTGACGCCGCGTCCGGCGCCCACGTTCAGTTCCACGATGTCGAGCAGGTCGGCCAGCCGCTCGTGGAGGTAGCGCAGGGGCGCCCAGGGCCGGGCCTTCGCTTCGCGCGGCGGCTCCGCCGGCGGGGCCTCGGCGGCAGATGCAGTGCCCCACGCAAGGAGGGCGAGCAGGATGGCCGGCGCGGTGCGACGCACGCGAGGGGTCCTCCGGCAGCCCAGCGGGCGGGCCGGGATCAACGGTTCACTGCGGCGAGCCAGGCCGTCGGCGCGGAATGGATGCGCCACTCGCCGCTCTCGCGGAACAGCACGACTTCGCCGGAGAGCGGGCGGTCCTGGATCTGGACGTACACGGGCACGACCATGCCGTTCTCGGTGCGGTACGGGTTGCCGAGCTTGAGGGTGTGGAGGGCGGCGAGGCCATCCTCGGGCACGGCCTGGACCTCGTCGTCGAACTCGTTGAAGGTCATGGCCTGGCGGCGCTCGTCGGTGATCAGGGCCCAGAGTTGCCGGGCCTGGCGCGTGCGGAGGAGGGTGGCGGCGCGCCGTACCACCTGGCTGGGCGTCTGCCTCGTGAGCGCCAGGACGGCGACGAAGCCGCCCACGACCACGGCGACGATGGCCAGGCCCACGACGACCGGCAGCGGCCGCACGCGCCGCCTGCCCGGAATGTCGAACGGCACCAACTCGTCGGGGGCGGCCTCGGACAGGGGCCGCAGGGTCATGTGCTTGCGGGGGCCGTCGCCCGCGCTGTCGAAGGCGAAGGCCTCCGTGCCCACCTTGATCTGGTCGCCCGGCTCGAGGCGATGCGGCTTCATCACGAAGTCGCCGTTCACGTAGGTGCCCAGCATGCTTCCCGTGTCGGTGAGCACCCAGTCGTCGCCCGAGCGCGCGATGCGGCAGTGCGCGCGCGACACCTGCTTCTCCATCACGCGGATGTGGCAGGACGGGTGGCGGCCGATGACGGCCGCCTTGGCGCCCAGGTCGTGTTCTTCCTTGGTTCGCAGGTTGATCAGCTTCGCCATGGCGTCCCCGCCGCACTCCCGGTCACTGACCGTATTCTGCCAGGAGGCGGCCCGCAAGTCAAGCCTCCGCGGGGCCGAGGCGCATCGCGCCCCGCGACGCAAGGGTTTGACACGCTGCTGGCCTTGCGCTAGCATCGCGGCACTTTGTCGCAGGAGGCCCGCGGGTGAGTGGAACCATCAAGGTGACCTTCGAGCCGGAGGGCAAGGCGGCCTACGTGCTGCCCGGCAGCCTGGTGCTCGAGGCCGCGGCACGCGCCGGCATCATCGTGGACACGCCCTGCGGGGGACGCGGCACGTGCGGGAAGTGCCGCGTGGTGGTCCGCGACGGGTGCGCGGCGCCTACAGCCACGGAGCGCCGGCTGCTGAAGCCCAAGGAGCTGGCCAGCGGCGTCCGCCTCGCGTGCCAGGCCAAGCTCGTGCGCGAGACGGCGATCACGGTGCCCGACGCCTCGCGGTTCTTCGAGCAGCGGATCCTCACGACGGGCGTGCGGCGGGTCACCCGGCTCTGCCCGGCCGTGGCCAAGCGGGCCGCGCGCGTGGCGGAGCCGACGCTCGACGCGGCGCGCGCGGACGCCGATCGCGTGCTCGACGCTCTGGGCAGCGCCGGGCGCCGCCTCGACCTGGGGGCTGCGCGTCAGCTCCCCGCGGCTCTCCGTGCCGCCGACCACCAGATCACCGCGGTGCTCCACGGCGACGACGTGATCGCCTTCGAGCCGGGCGACACGACCGGGCGGTGCTTCGGGGCCGCCTTCGACATCGGCACGACCACCGTCGTCGGCTCGCTCCTCGACCTCACGACCGGGCACGAAGTGGCCCTGGGCGCCCGCACGAACCCCCAGGTGGCCTTCGGCGATGATGTGGTGGCTCGCATCACCTGCGCGACCGAGGGCGACGGCCTGCGCGAGCTTCAGGCGAAGATCGTCGAGTGCATCAACGACATCCTCGGCGAGATGGCGGCCAAGGCGGGCATCGCGCGCGAGGCGATCTACGAGATGACCACCGTGGGCAACACCACGATGAACCATCTGCTCCTCGGCCTCGACCCGCGCCACATCGCCCAGATGCCCTTCCCGGCCGCAGTTCGTGGCAGCCTCACCGTGCCGGCGGCGGAACTGGGCATCGCCATTCACCCGCGGGGCCGCGTCTACACGATGCCCAACATCGCCGGCTTCGTGGGCGGCGACACGGTGGGCGTCATCCTGGCCGCCGACCTGCCGGCCCGCCGCAAGCCCACGCTGGCCGTGGACATCGGGACGAACGGCGAGATGGTGCTGGGCACCCGCAAGCGCCTGGTGGCCTGCTCGACCGCGGCCGGCCCCGCCTTCGAGGGCGCGCGCATCCGCTTCGGCATGCGGGCCGCCGACGGCGCGATCGAGCAGGTGCGCTTCGGCGACGACGTGGAGACGAGCGTCGTCGGCGACGCGCCGCCCCGCGGCCTCTGCGGCTCCGCCCTCATTGACGCCCTGGCCGAGCTGCTCCGCGCCGGCATCCTCGAGCCCAGCGGGCGCCTCCGCGGCCCCGGCGACCTGCCGCGCAGGCTCCCCAAGGCCATCCGCCGCCGCGTCGTGCCCGGCGAGCGCGGCAACGACTTCGTCCTCGCCGACCGGGCCGAGACGAGCCTCGGGGAGCCGATCCTCCTGACCCAGGCCGACATCCGCCAGGTCCAGCTTGCCAAGGGCGCCATCCGGGCCGGCATCGAAGTCCTCAAGAAGCACCTGGGCGTGGACGACGCGGGCATAGACGCCATCCTGCTCGCCGGCGGCTTTGGGAACTTCATCCGCCGGCGCAACGCCCTCCGCATCGGCCTCCTGCCCCCCGTCGAGCACGAGCGCATCCACTTCATCGGCAACGCCGCTCTCGTCGGCGCCAAAATGGTCCTCGCCTGCACCGACTACCGCGCCCAGGCCGAGGCCGTCTCGCGCGAAGTCGAGTACCTCGAGCTCGGCGGCCTGCCCGAGTTCCAGGCCCACTTCGCCGAAGCGATGCTCTTCCCCGAGAGCGACTGAGGCGGCAGCCGGCCGACGATCCGCATCCTGAGGGAGTTGCCTCAGGGCACCGTTTCTGCTAGAGTTATTGGGCATCGCCCCTTCGGTTGCATCCGCAGTTGGGTCCCGCGGTCCAGCGGTTCGGAGACGTGGCAATGAGCCTGATCGGCGAACTGTTCGGGAAGTCGCCTTTTGGCCCCCTCGTCGAGCACGCCAAGAAGGTGAACGAGTGCGTGAAGCTCGTGCGGCCCCTGCTCGAGGCCTGCGTGCGCGAGGACTGGGAGGGCATCCACCGGCTCCAGGACGCCGTGACGAAGCTGGAGTACGAGGCGGACGTGGTGAAGCACGAGATCCGCGACCACCTGACGCGGCGGTACTTCCTGCCTGTCGCGCGGGAGGACCTGGACCGCTACCTGCACAGCCAGGACGAGATCGCCGATTCGGCCCAGGACTTCGCCGTGGTGCTGATCCTGCGCAACACGAAGATCCACCCGGAGCTGGTCCAGGAGTTCTCCGACTTCGTGGACCAGATCGTCCTGGTGAGCGAGACGCTGACGAATGCGGCTCAGGAGATGGATTTGCTGGCCGAGACCTCGTTCGGCGGCGCCGAGGCCGACAGCGTGCTCAAGAAGATCAGCGGCTTGGGCGAGGGCGAGTGGAAGGCCGACCGCATGCAGCGCAAGCTCGGCCAGCACATCTACCGGCTGGAGAAGGAGCTTGACCCCATCACGATCAGCTTCTACGAGAAGATGCTGCGGTCGCTGAGCGGCATCGCCAACGCGGCGGAGAACACGGGAGACATGTTGCGGGCGATGATCGTGAAGAGCTAATGTCGGCGCCCCGAGCGGCTGCCGGCGAAAGGGTCTGGGGAACGCGATGGAGTGGCTGGTCGCCGGGAGCGTGGTGCTCCTGTGCCTGTATATGGCGTGGACGATTGGCGCGAACGACGTGGCGAACTCGATGGGTGCGGCCGTGGGGTCGGGGTGCATCACGATTCGCCAGGCCCTCGTGATCGCCGCCATCTTCGAGTTCGCCGGCGCCGTGCTCGTCGGCTCGGACGTCACCGACACGATCCGCAAGGGGATCGTGGAGCCCAGCGCCCTGGCGAAGAGCCCCGAGGTGCTGTGCCTGGGCATGGCGTGTGCCCTGCTGGCCTCAGCGCTCTGGCTCCACGTCGCCACGTGGATGGGCATGCCCGTCTCCACCACGCACTCCATCGTCGGCGCCGTCGCCGGCTTCGGCGTCGTCGCTGCGGGCATCCAGGCCGTCCACTGGGGCAAGATCGTCAGCATCGTCGCGAGCTGGTTCATCTCGCCCATCGCCGGCCTGGTCCTCGGATACATCATCTTCAAGTTCATCCTGCGGTCGGTCCTCACCAGGGCGCAGCCGGTGGTCGCGGCGAGCAACGTCGCCCCGATCATCGTGTTCCTCACCACGCTCGTGCTCGCCATGGCCACGCTCTACGACGGGATGAAGAACTTGCTCAAGCCGGGCGGCGCGCTCGCCGCCTGGGCCACCGGCAGCCGCGCCATCGCGGCCGCGGTCGTGGTCAGCCTGGTGTGCGCCGGGGCCACGTGGCTCCTCCTCCGCCGCAGGGCACAGGCCCAGGCCGGGCTGCCCCTGGCCGATCAACTGCGCCGCGTCGAGCGCCTCTTCATTCCCCTCGCCGTCATGGCCGCCTGCTCGGTATCGTTCGCCCACGGGGCCAACGACGTGGCGAACGCCGTCGGCCCCCTGGCCGCGGTGGTGGACCTCCTGAAGCACGGCGTAGTGCGGAAGGAGGTGCCCGTGCCGCTCTGGATCCTGGGCCTGGGCGGGGTGGGCATCGTGCTCGGCCTGGCCACCTACGGCTACACGGTGATGCGCACGATCGGCAAGGAGATCACCGAGATCACCCCGTCGCGTGCCGTGGCCGCGGGCATCGCCACGGCGGCCACTGTGCTCACCTGCACGCGGATGGGCCTGCCCGTCTCCACCTCCCACTGCGTCGTCGGCGCGGTCCTCGGCGTGGGGCTGGCCCGCGGCCTGGGCGCCGTCAACCGCCGCGTCGTCCGCAACATCTGCGGCTCCTGGCTCGCCACCGTCCCCGCCGCCGCGGGGATGGCCATGCTCCTCTTCGTCCTCGGCCACTACTTCGGGGTGGACGTCTTCCTCAAGCAGCTCATGCCCGCCCTGCCCCCCGCTCCCTGAGCGCTTCCCTGCTTCGTCTTGCTGGCGGCTTCACTTCGCGGCTTGCCCGGCGGCCTTGTAGGTGAGGGTGGCGACGCCGGGCCTGTCCGGGATGGCAACCAGCAGGCCCTCGTCCAGCAAGGCACGGCCGCTGAGCCGAACGGGCTTGTTCTCGTCGAGGTTGGTGACGGTGTACTCGGCGGCGGGGTCGAGGCCGCGGAGGCGGAAGCGGGCGGCCTCGTAGAGGCTGTCGGGCCGGCGGAACGCCTGGACGACGCCCTCGCCCGGCGGCGGACCGTCGAATTGCCAGGCCATCCACACGCTGTTGTCGAGGCTGTAGCTGGTCAGCGGATAGAAGTCGCCGTAGTAGTGCTTGCTCACCTCGCGCCACTGGGCGACGAGTTTGCGGAGCTTGTCGTAGTCAATCTCCTTCACGCGGAGGTCAATACCGCATCCGAGGCTCGGGGCAGCGTTGCTCCAGAAGGCATAGGGCTGGACAGGTGTCGCTCCGCCGCCGTAGTAGGGCGCGTTGTCGCAGGCCACCGTGCCCGTGCCGTGGTAGGGCAGCCAGAACGAGAGGCCGTAGGTCATCCCTTGGTGGCCCGTGGCCTCGAAGGCGTAGTCGCTGCGCCACAGGGGCACGGCGCGGCGCATGGTCTCCAGGTCGTTTCGCCGCCCGCCGCTCGCGCACGAGTCAATGAGCAGGTTCGGATGGCGCCGCAGCAGCTCGTCCCAATACGCCAGATAGCCGGTCACATGCTTGATCTCAGTGATGCCCTGGCGGTCGGGCGCGTCGTTGGCCCGCCAGTAGCCGAGGGGGTCGAAGTTGAAGTCCTGGCGATACAGGTCAATCCCCTGCTCCGTGATCAGCTTGTCCACGTGGTTGACCAGCCAGTTCCAGGCCTCGGGGTTCCCCAGGTAGAGGAGGCGGTTGCCGCCCGGCTTGCCGAGGAGCCATTCGGGGTGGTTTTTCGCGAGCCAGGTGCCGTCGGCGACCCGCTCGGGCTCGAACCACACGACGATGCCCATGCCCTTGGCGTGGGCGTGGTCGCTGATCGGCTTGAGCCCCTTGGGGAAACGCTTCGGGTCCACCTCCCACGTGCCCACCTGCGGCCAGCCCTTCTCCTGAATGTACCAGCCGGCGTCCATCCACCAGTAGTCGAGCTTCAGCCCCTCCTCGAGGAAGCGGTTGATGAACATGATCTGGTTCTCGGTGTTGGCGTTGATCATCTCGTTGTAGGCGCGGGAGCTGGCGGCGACGAACTGCGGCGGCGGCAGCTTCCCGTTCGGCCTGGGCATCGAGTGGCCCATCATCCAGCGGCGCCAGAGATTCTGCGCGCGAATCCAATCGCCCCCCTTCCAGAACTGGAGGACCATGAGCGGCGAGCGGACCTCTTCGCCGGGAAGGAGCTTGAAGTGCGTCAGCTCCTGCCCCGCGCGGATGCGTAGCGTGGTGCCGCCGTTGCGGGCGAAGGTCGCCGCCCACTGCCCCGGCCAGCCGACGACGACGATCATGCCCTCCTTGTTCGCTGTAGGCGGGATGTCCCCATCCCGCGACCCCCATTCAATGTTGAAATAGGACCAATCTGTGTTGGTCGGCCTGCCGCCCGCCGCGGCGATGCGCTTCGTGGCGTTCGGCTTCAGCTCGGTCAGCAACGGCCCGTAGTCGCCCTTGCTGCACGGTGAGCCGACGGCGTGGTGGAGGAGGAACTCCTGCTTGCCGCCGCGGACGATCTGGGCATCGAGGGCCTGGATGTCGGCGAGGATCGGCGTATCGGCCTCGCCCGTGTTCCTGAAGTAGAGGGTCCACTCGACCGTGGGATAGTCACGGTACTCGATGGCGACGCAACGGAGGACGAGGCCGGTCTTCGGATCGGTCCAGGTGAGGGTGTGCTGGACTCGCCCCGGCCACTGGGCGGGGTCCTCAATCGGCCCCGATTCCCGCTTGAGTTCCCAGGTCGGCAGCAGCTCGGCGGACGCCTTGCCGCCGTAAGTGAACGAGAAGGGCGGCCCCGAGGCGGAAAGCCCCTGCTCCTCGATGAAGGGCAGGTCGCCGAGCCACACCTCCTTGCCATCGGCGAGGACGGCTTTCGCGTCCGCCCAGTCGCTCTGGTCGCACGCGATGCCGTCGCCCGCGTTGCCGACCTCCAGGAGGAACTCCATCGCCCCGCCGAGGTCCACCGCCACGGGCACGGGAGCCATCCCCTCGCGGAGGACGCCCGACTTGAATGCCTCCTTGCCGCCGATGCTCACCGAGAAGACCACGCTCCCCCGCCCGCCGCTCGTCTGGTCGTTCGAGTCCACACCCACGACCGCGGTGAATGCCTTCCCCGCCCCTGGCAGCCGCACGACCACCTTGCTCACCGCGTGGCAATAGAGGCCGCGGGTGAACTGCTTGCCGGCGAGGGTCAGCGGCCTCCCGCCGCGGCTGTTCCTGATCACAGGGTCATTGTTCGCCAGCACCAGCAGCCCCGGCTCGACCCGTTTGGCCGGCTCCGCTGCCTCGAATCGCGCCGCTGCCCATTGCCGCACCCTGGCCATCTCGTCGGACGTGGGCGTGAGACCACGGGCAAGTTGCGTGGCCATGATCATCAGAACTCCAAAGAGGAACGCGGAGCGCCAAAGGATGCGAGACATGGCATCGCCTCTTTCATAGCACGAGCCGCCTCCCCGATAGCGATGAACTCATCCCCATGCTGTCACACTCATTTCCCAATGCATGTGTCCAGGAACCACGGTTTACTCAACACTCCAGCCAAGCCTATTGAGGGGCAGAAACCGTAAGGGGACCGCGGAGGCCAGGATGGCCATCGAGGTAGCGAAGATGCGGCCGCCTTGGTCGCCCCACGCGCAGTGCGCGGGGTCAAATGACCCCAGAATGGGACGGCCCCGTGCATCTTCCTTCTCGGTCACCTGCGTGGTGAAGAAGACTGACCTGTGGACCTTCCTCCACGTTCTCCAATGATCACCATAGAGGCCGCCAACGCGTAACATGGTCAGCCCTGAGAACCAGCGGTAGTAGAGGTCGTTCTTCGCCTCCGCGGTCAGCCCGCCCTCCACGGGGTCCCCGCCCCGAGATTCCCGGTTCATAATCAGATCGGCCGCCTCTTGTGCTTTCCTGCTCCCCGCCTCGTCAGAGAGCAGACGGCAACATGCTATGGCGGCGAGTGAGCCGAGCGCACCCGTTCGGCTCGACTTGGCCGCGTCAGCCCCAGCCGTCTTGGCCTCGGCCAGATAGTCGCGCACTCGTTGAATGGAGGCGTCGGGGACTTTGAGCTTCGCCTGCATCCCCGACCGTAGGGCGAGGAATTGCCACGCCGTCACAATGACATCCGCATCTCGCCAGGCGCACGCTCCGCGATCCCCAAAGCCGCCGTGGACGGGCTGAACCTTGCAGATGTAATCCAACCCTCGCTGAGCCGCCTGCCCACGCGAGGCGACCCCGGCCATTATGTACGCCTCTGACAGCGCAAGGGTCGCCATTCCTTGTTCCTCGAACGACCGCCAGGGGAAGCTGCCATCGGGGCGCTGCTGGGTCTCGAGCCAATCGAGGCCCTTCGCCAATTGAGCGCGGAATCGGCCCCTCGTCTCCCAGAATCCCACGCTTTGCACGGAAAGGATGGCAAGGCTGGTTGCACCAATCGGGCCAAGCGTCTTCGCTCCCCACTTCCCCGCGTCCCAGCTTCCATCCGCCTCTTGGATCTTGACCAGCCAGTCGCACGCCACCACGGTCGGGTCAACGTTAGCTATGGTCTCGGCGGCGGTCGCGCGCTGGCCCCCGGTGCACGCGCCCAACGCCAGGAATGCCCAGATCGCCCCGGTGGCAACCCAGCGCGGCAGCCGATCAGCGTTCATGTTCCCTTGCCCCCAATCGAGAACGTGGCTATGCCAGCCGCGATAGCGGAGGCGAACTGCCACTGCAATCATGGACCAAACCGTCCCTTGTGTCAACCTGTGCCGCGGACGCAATGCGAGGCGCCGTTGACATTCTGGCGTGTCCGCGTATACTTGGGAGTGTGGGACACCGTCGGGCAGAGCGGGGACGCATGTGAGTGCGCTCCGAGCCGTGGCTGCCCCTGACCCTTGAGGTCCCCGTGATGCCTGTGCTCAGCACATTCTATGGGATCATCGTCTCGATGTACTTCGTGGACAATCGGCAACACAAACGACCGCACGTCCATGCCCGCTACCAGAGCCTGGAAGCCGTGGTCGGCATCCCAGAGGGAGATGTGCTGGCGGGGGAGATCCCGCGCCCGAAGATGCGCCTGGTGCAGGCTTGGGTCGAGATCCATAGGGACGAGTTGCTTGCCGATTGGGAGTTGGCGGTGGCGGGACGGAAGCCATACAAGATTGAGCCCCTGAAGTAGGAGCCCGAGATATGAACCCGCGCGTTCGGTCGGTCCGACCCCTGAAAGACCATAGGCTCCGTCTAGAGTTCACGAACGGCGAGGTCGGGGTCTTCGACTGCGCGCCGCTTCTGGACTTTGGTGTTTTCCGCGAGTTGCGTGATCCTGCATACTTCCGCCAGGCTCGTGTCTTCCTCGAAACGGTCGCGTGGCCGCACGAGCAGGACATCTGTCCCGATACGCTCTACCTGGACAGCAAGAAGACGCGCAGGCCACGCTCGCCCGCCAAGCGCCCCCGGCGCGCCGCTCAGCCGGCCCGGCCCTCATGACACCTTCCCCCCAATCGAGAACGCGGCCATGCCCGCCGCGATGGCGAGCATGGCCGCGTATTGGAGCGGGGTGAGCTGGACGCGGAAGAGCAAGGCGATGGCCCCCTGGGCGCAGAGGAACCCGCCGGCGCTCCCCAGCGCGAGCGCCAGATTCGGGTTCATCGCCTTGTAGAGGAGCATCAGGAAGATGATGCTCGACGCGCCGAAGACGTTGCCGAGGATGAACCCGATGGTTCCCTTGCCGGGCGTGCGGCTGCCATAGGAGAAGAAGAGCTGGGCAATCGCCTGCATCGCCCAGAAGATGCCGAGCCAAAGGTAGTGCATGGGTGTCCCGCTCTCCTGCCTACTCGCAGTCGAACTTGAGCCCCATGCTCGCACGCAGCTTGTCCATTGCGCGGGCCTGGCCGAGGCTGTCGGTCCAGGTCATCGCCGTGGGCTTGGGCTGGCGGCGGCGAAGGTTCTCGGCGACGGTGAGGGCCTCGTTGGCGTAGAGGTCGCGGCCGTGCTTGACCTCGATGGTCTCGGTCTTGCCGTCGGCCGCGACGATGAGCTTGGCGTTCTCGTCCGAGGGGAACCAGGGGTTGGCGACGACGATGCTGCCCTTGCTGCCGTAGACGTTCGCCGCCGAGGGCGTGCCGCACTGGGTGCCGCAGGCGAAGGTGGCCACGGCGCCCGAGGGGAACTGGAGGACGCCCGTCGCAAACTCATCCACGCGGCTCTGCTTGCCGATGCGGGCCACGGCGTGGCACGTCTTGGGCTCCTCGCCCGCGACGAGGCGGCAGAAGGAGACGCAGTAACACCCCACGTCCATCAGCCCACCGCCTGCCAGCGGGTTCGACAGGCGGATGTTCTCGAGGTTGAGGCCCATGTTGAAGGCGAAGGACGATTGGAGGACGCGCACCTCGCCGATGGTGCCGGCCTTGATGACCTCCAGAAGCTTCTTCCACTGCGGGTGGCAGCGGTACATGAAGGCTTCCATGAAGAACACGTCGCACCGCTTGATCACCCGCAGCACCTTCTGAAGCTCGGGGGCGTTGCTGGTGACGGGCTTCTCGCACAGAATGTGCTTGCCCGCCTTCGCCGCCTTGATGCTCCACTCGCCGTGAAGCGAGTTGGGCGTCGAGATGTAGACGGCATCGACGTCCTTGTCGGCGAGCAACTCCTCGTACGAGCCATAGGCGCGTCCGATCTTGTGCTCCTCGGCGAACTTCTTGGCCTTCGCGAGGTCGCGGGAGGCGACGGCCAGAGCCGTGGCCTGGTCCTTGATCGTGTTCAGCCCCGTGGCGAATCGCCCCGCAATGCGCCCCGCAGCCAACAGCCCCCACTTCAAGTGCTTCACGGCGTTCTCCTCAAAGCTCCATGCCAAGACAACGGCGAGGGAAACGGGCGGACATTACAGCGGCGCTACGGGCGGGGCGCCAACGTGTAGGTCTTGCCCGCCTCGGTGGGGAAGACGGCAACCGCGGCCTCGGGCGCGTCGGCCTTCACGGGCGCGCCGTCGCACGCCACGCTGAGGGGAGCCTGGGCGCGCACGCGGCACGGACCGCCGAGGGCCGAGCGAATGGTGGCTGAGGCGAGCTTGCCATCCTTCCACGCAATGTCCACCTCGAAGCCGCCGCGGGCGCGGAGGCCCTTGACGCTGCCCGCCGGCCAGGCTTTGGGCAGGGCGGCGAGCAGGTGCACGGCCCCCGCGTGGCTCTGGAGGAGCATCTCGGCGATGCCGGCGCCGCCCCCGAAATTGCCGTCAATCTGGAACGGCGGATGGGTGTCGAACATGTTGGGCAGGGTGCTCTTGGCGATGAGTTCGCTGAGCATCTTGTAGGAGTGGTCGCCATCCTCGAGGCGCGCCCAGAGGTCCACCTTCCAGGCCTTGCTCCAGCCGGTGCCGCCGTCGCCGCGGTGCTCGAGCGACCTCTTCACCGCAGCGGCGAGCTTGGGCGTGCCTCGGGTCGTGATCTCGTCGCCGGGGTGCAGGCCCCACAGGTGCGAGACGTGGCGGTGCTGGTTCTTCGGGTTGTCCTTGTCCTCGAGCCACTCCTGGAGTTGGCCGTACTGGCCGATCTTGTTGGGGGCGATCTGGGTGCGCAGGTCGGTGAGCTGGCGGCGGAGGTCGTCGTCCACACCAAGGATTTCGCTGGCGCGAATGGTCCAGCCGAACAGGCTGCGGATGATCTGGTGGTCCATCGTCGGCCCCATCACGAGGCCGCCCTGCTCGGGGGAGTTCGACGGGCCGCTGATGAGACACCCCGTCCGTGGGTCCTTCACCAGGAAGTCCACGAAGAAGAGCGCCGCCTCCTTGAGCACGGGGTAGGCGCGCTTCGCCAGGAACTCCTTATCGCCGCTGAACTCGTAGTGCCACCACAGGTTCTGGCAGAGCCACGCGCCGCCCGTGACCCAGATGCCGTGGTTCGAGGCGTTGATGGGGGCTGTGCCGCGCCAGAGGTCGGCGTTGTGGTGGAGCACCCAGCCGCGGCAGGCATAGTGCTCCTTCGCCACGCGGCGGCCCGTGGCCGCGCAGTCGCCAATCAGGTCGAAGAGGGGCTGGGCGCACTCAGCGAGGTTGGCCGCCTCGGTCGGCCAGTAGTTCATCTCGGTGTTGATGTTTACCGTCCACTTGCTCTCCCACGGCGGACGGATGCTCTCGTTCCAGATGCCCTGAAGGTTGAGCGGCTGCGAGCCGGGGCGTGACCCGGCGATGGTGAGGTAGCGGCTGTACTGGAAGTAGATGGCGGCGAGTTGCGGGTCGGCCGGGCCGAATGCCTTGATCCGCGCGTCGGTGGGCTGCGGGGCGGCATCGGTGGTGCCGAGGTCGAGGCTCACGCGGCGAAAGAGGGCCTGGTGATCGGCCACGTGGGCGGCGCGGAGGGCATCGTACGTCTTCGCGCCGACGGCGGCGAGGACCTTGGCGGAGCGCTCGGCCGGGTCGGCACTGATGTCGCGGTAGTTCTTGTAACTGGTGGCCGCGGCGAGGAGGAGTGTGGCGGCGTTGGCGCCCTTGACCTCGATGCCGGCGTCGGTGGCCCTCGCCTCGCCGCCCTCGGCAACGGCCTTGAGGCGGGCTTCGAACTTCAGGCCGGTCGGGGGCTTGGGCTCGGTGCCCCCATAGTTGTAGGGCTTCACTTGGCCGTTGAGGATCAGCAGGCCGCTGGCGTCGGCCTTCGCCGCCGAGCCGGGATGGGGGCTGGAGAGCGACGCCGTGAAGCTCACTTGGCCGGGCTTGTCGGCCGTGATGCGCACGGCAATCACCTGGTCGGGGAAGCTGGAGAACACCTCGCGCTGAAACGTCACGCCACCGACCTTGTAGCGGGTCGTCGCCACGGCCTGATCGAGGTCGAGTTGGCGGCGGTAGTCGGCCGCCTCGGCGTGGCCGGGGAAGACGAGCTTGAGGTCGCCGAAGGGCTGGTAGGCGGTCTGGCGGAGGGGCGCGCTCATCATTTCCCGGCCGGCGAGCTGTTCGGCCTCGCGCTGCTTGCCGTCGAAGAGGAGTTGGCGCACCTGGGGCAGGAACTTCGCGGCGCCCACGTGCGCGTAGTCGTGCGGCTGGCCGACCCAGAGCGTGTCGTCGTTGAACTGGATGCGCTCGTTCTCGGTGCCGCCGAAGACCATGGCCCCGAGCCGCCCGTTGCCCACGGGCAGCGCCTCGACCCACTGCTTCGCCGGCTGGCGATACCAGAGCATCAGGTCACTCTCCGCGGCAGACACGCCGGCCGCCATCGCCACGCAGCACAGGGCAACGAGCCACCATCCTGTCATCGCTTACTTCCTCTCTTCGTGCAGGCAGTCCCAGCGAATGCTCTCGAGCCTCTTGCCGTCGGGGGCGCGGAGGCGGGCGCAGAACTCCCACGGCCCCGTGGCCTGGGTGATCTTCATCACGAGCAGGTTCCAGCCCTGGCGTAGCGTGACCTGCGCCTGGTAGGAGCCGGGGACGGCTTTCCCGCCCTTGTTGAACTCGTGGACGACCTGGCCGTTGAGCCACACCTTGTTGCCGTCATCCGTGCCCAGCTCGAGGCGGGCCTTCTGCTCCTTGTCGGACTGGACCCAGGTGCGGACATAGGCGAGGCACTGCTCGCCGCCGACGGCTTTCAACAGGTCGAGCATGAGCGGCTGGGCCGGGTCAGTGCCGGATGGCAGCACGCGCCACGCCACGTCCTTGGCATCCGCCCTCTCGGGCGGGAAGGCCACGTCGAAGAGCTGAAGGTACTCCTTGCCCGCCTCCGTGTATGGCCCGGCCACCTGCCAGGAGGTGATGTAGTCCTCGACCTTGCCTGCCACCTGGATGATCGCCTCGGCCTGCTTGCGGACGGCGGGGTCCTTCGAGGCGGCAAGGAGCTTTACGGCGGCGGCCTTGGCGTCGGCGGGGCTCGAGCCGAGAATGGTGCGCGCGATGCTGAGCATCGCCATCGCCGCCTCGGCAGCCACGGCCTCGTCGCTCAGAAGCGGCTCGACGAGCTTCAGGCCGGCGGGATGGCCGACGCCCGCAATCCCCGCGAGCACGAGCTTCTTCTCCTCCGGCGTGTATGCTTTCTTCAACGTCAGCACACGGCCTAGAAGCATCAGGCGGTCCTCCGGGGAGTGGCGGCCGGGGGCGCTCAGCAGGCGCACGAAGCCGCGAAGGGCCAGTGCCCTGTGGGCCTCGCTCCTGGTCGTCTCAAAGACCGACATCAGGATTCCAGCCGCCACCTGGTTGGGCCAGTTGGCCAGCTCGCGCACGGCGGTGTCCTGCACCTCCGGGCTGGCATCGCCAACTGCGTCGTGAACCGCCTGGAACGCCTTCTCATTCCCGATGCCGCGGAGCACGCGCAGCAGCGAGCAGCGGGCGGGGACAGCCGTCGCCGAGCCGAGGGCGGCGAGCGGCGCGTCGGCTCGGGCCGCCTCGTCGGCGATCTTGCGGGCGACGTCCACGACGGCCCGCTCGGCGTCGCCGCGCGCCTCGTCGCCCTTCATGCCCACAAGGAGCTTGAGGAGAGCGGGCAACTGCTCCGGGCCGGCGAGCCGGGCCAGCGCCATGAAGGCGGCGACGCGCACGTCGGCGTCCTTGCCCGCCGCCTCGTCCAGCAGGGCGGGGACGGCTTCGACGACGTTGCGGTCGTGCAGCACCTCGATGAGGGTGGCGCGCAGGGGCGGCCTGGCCGCCTTCATTGCCTGAATGAGCGCAGCCTCGACGCCCTCGCCGCTCAGGGCGCGCAGGCTGGCGAGCGCGATGGTGGCCTCCTCCATGCTGCCTGCCTCCGCGGCGGCTCGGGCGAGGACGCCCACGGAAGCGGCGTCGCCGATCTTGCCGAGGGCGCGGAGCGCGGCGGCGCGCACCTCGGGGGCCTGGGCTTTGACGGCGGCGACGATGGCGGGCCGGGCCGCGGGGTCGCCGCGGTCGGCGAGCGCGCCGATGAGGAGGGCCTGCACGTCGGGCGGGAGCTTCGGCAGGTCGGCGGCAAAGCGCTCGGTGACGCCTTCGCCCTTGAGCGTGCGGATGCTGGCGATGGCCGTGGCCTTGAGCATCGGATCGCCGCCGCGGAGCGCCCCGGTCGCCAGCTCGGCCGCGTTCGGCGCGCCGACCGCCATCAGGCCGACGAGTGCCGCCCGGCGCACGAGCTTCGGCTCCCCGGCGGCGAACAGCTCGCGGTAGATAGCGATGGCCTGTTCCCTCTTCCCCTTGGCCGCCAGGCCCTCGGCGCAACGGAGACAGGCATCGTTCGCCACGGGCCGCAGCTTGTCTGCGACTTTCTTCCTGGCCTCGGCGAGGAGCTTCGCCGCCGGCTCCGTGCCGATCTTGCCGAGGGACGCGAGGGCGGCTTCGGCGACGGCGGGGTCGTCGCTCGCGACGAGCTTGCCGACGGCTTCCACTGCCGCCGCGTCGCGCCGGTCGCCGATGAGGTTCACGACGTTGACGAGTGCCGTGCCCTTCGCGAGGGCAAGCGCGGCGCGCAGTGCCGCGTCGGCCTTCGGGCTGGGCCGCTGGCCGAGGGCGTAGCAGGCCGGGTGCGACGTCTTCTCGTCGGCGAGCATCTTCGCCAGCGCGGGCAGCGAGGCATCGGTGGCGACGACCCAGAGCTGCTGGCAGATGAAGAGCTTCGCCTCATCGGTCGCGGCGGGCGCTTCGAGCGCCTTGATGAGCTGCTGCTCGATGTGGCGGGTCAGCTCGGCGTTGCCGTGGGCGTCGCGGATGAGCTGCTCGACGTCAGAGAGCGGCTTCCGGGGCTTCCCCGAATCGTAGCTGGCGAGGGCGGCGACGGCTGTCTCGATGTCAGCCTCGCTCGCCGCCGCTTCTCCCGCGCCGCAGGGCAGAACGGCGCCCAGCACGATTGTGGCCACAACCGCCGCAAGGCGTAAGGTGCGCATCGTCTTCTCTTGTTCCTGTTACGGATTACGGATTCCGGTCACAGGTGCCACGGCGCGCGCATGGCCCTTGAGATCATGTTGTTCGCCTCGCCGTCGCCGAGGAAGCGCTCGGCCTTGGGGTCCCACTTGAACGGCCGCCCGAGCCGGATGCAGATATTGGCGGCGTGGCAGATCGTGGTCGCGCGGTGGGCGGCCTCGGGGTAGCAGACGGTTCTCGCCCGCGTCCTCACGCAGTCGAGGAAGTTGCGCGCGTGGTCGCCCGTGTGCGCCCAGCTCCGGGCCGAGATGCCCCGCATCCGCAGAATGGAGTCGGGCTTGGCGGTGACGACGTTCGTCTGGTCGTCTACCTGGACCCAGCCGTCGGAGCCGACGAAGCGGATGAAGCGGGCATCGAAGGTGCCGCTCGAGCGGAGCAGAATCTTCACGCCGTCGGCGTAGGTGCAGCGGATTTCGGCGGTGACGGGCGTCTCGGAGAAGGCGTTGGGGTCGAACGTCGCCTCGCCCTCGTAGGCGACCGGCCCCGTGTCGTCGCTGTCGTGGCCCCACTGCGCGATGTCGGTATAGTGGCAGCCCATGCCGACGAGCGGGCCGGCACCGGTGTCCCAGAAGTAGTTCCAGCCGCTCACGCGCGCCTGGCAGTACGGGTGCCAGGGGGTGGGGCCGAGCCACATGTCGTAGTCAATGCCTGGCGGCACGGGCCGCGGCGCCTGCGGGCCGATGACCGGCCCCGCCCAGTTCTGGCAGATGATCGTGTGGAGCTTGCCGATGAGGCCGCGGCGGACGACCTCGACCTGGAAGCGATAGGAGTCCACCGAGCGGCGCTGGTGGCCGGCCTGGTAGACGCGGCGGTAGCGTGCCATCGTCTCGACCAGGGCGCGGCCTTCGGCGATGGTGATGCTGACGGGCTTCTCGCTGTAGATGTCCTTGCCCGCCTGCGCGGCGAGGATGGCGGCGGGGGTGTGCCAGCGGTCGCCCGTGGCG
>DATKZY010000217.1:0-18931 GCA_035527715.1 Planctomycetota bacterium
TCCGCCGCCCCGCTTCGGGGGCTGGGCCCTCTTGCGCCTACCATCCCACGGCTCCCAAAGCATCGCCGTGGGCTTTATTCCTCCGCCTCCTTCGGAGGCTCAGAACGCGGCCACCTGTCTCGAAGGAGATTACACGCACCCAGGCGGGATGCGACCTGTTGTGTCCCCGTCGCGGAACGCACGGACAAACAAGTTTGTCCGTGGCACCCCCGTCTTCCTGAGGAGAACCCTGGGTGCCACGCCCAAACTTGTTTGGGCGTGCCCGTGGAACCACTTCCGCAACGGAACCTATTTGGGAGGGCACGTGATCCTGCGGGCCGCGCGCAGCTCGGCCCTGATGGCTTCCGCCTCGTCCTCGAACTCGCGCCGCTCGCTGCCGAGGCGCAAGGCTGCAAAGAGGGCGAAGACCCAGGTGAGGAGGACGGCGATGCCCAGGATCACGAGCGCCCGCTTGCTCCACCTGGGCCGGCGGCCGGCGCCGTCGGCCGGCTCGGCGGGTCGCCACGGGAGCGCCATTGGGACTCCTCCCGCCGCCACGCGGCGGCCGTGAGTTGCTGCTCTGTCGGGATGCCCGCCAAGCACAGGCTGGAAGCCTGCGCGGGAGGCGCACCTCCGACCGGACGGGCGCCTCAACAGCGCGACGAGCTACCGCAGCTTCTCCAGCAGGGCCTTCGCCTGGTCGGCGTAGACCGTGTCGGGGTGCTTCGCGAGGATCGTGTCGAGGGCCTCGCGGGCCTTGGCCGTCTGCTTGTTGGCGATCCAGCCGCGGGCGAAGGAGAGCAGGCGGCGGCACTCGGCCGTGGTGTCGGCCCCCTTCTGCGCGGCCTTGGGCTCCTCGCCGCCGGCCATCCTGTCCAACGCGTCCAGCTCCTCCTCGGTGAAGAAGTCGCCCTCGATGTCGCTCGGGTCGTCCGTGGGCTTGGGCGCGGTGCGGGCGGCGACGGCCTCCTTCTTCTCGGCCTTCTCGAGCGCCTCCCTGACCTCGGGCATCTTGCGGAGCCGCGCCAGCTCCTCCTGGGCCTCGCGGGCCTCGGGCAGGGGGCTGAAGGTCGCCTCGAGGTCGAGGAGCTTCCTCACGGCGTCGGGGTACACCTTGTCCGCAATGTCGTTGCGGGCCGACTGGAGCTGCTTCTTCGCCATCTCGTCAATCCTGGCGAGCTCCTTCTTCGCCGTCTCGGTGCCGGGGAGCTTGAGGTTGAGGTCAATCACCTCCTTGTAGAGCCGTGCGGCGGCGCCGTAGTGCTTCCTGGCGTTCAGGGCGTTGGCCTGCTCGAGGGCCTCCTGGGCGTCGCGCACCTTCCGGGGGCTGGCGACGCCGGTCTTCTTGAGCACGCTGGCCATCTCGCTGGCCAGCTCACTCGTCCGCTGCCCGCCCTCCACCTTCGAGACCACCTTCTCCTCGGCGTCCGCGAAGAAGATGATCGGCAGCGTGTGGCCGCCGCCGCCGGGCGGGAACTTGCTGAAGAGGCCGTGCGAGAACACGCCGCCCTTGATGGCCACCTCGATGTAGATGAACACGAACAGGCGGTGGAAGGGGGCGAGCTGGTCCTTCTCGAAGAGCTTCTTCGAGAAGCCGCGCGTCTTCTCGTCCTCCACGCCGAACACGACGACCATGGGCCGCCCGGTCTTCTTCGCCGCCTCGAAGCCGTCCGTGTACTCGTCGTACCAGCGGACCATGGCCCCGCGGCAAGGCGCGGCCGCAGCGAGCGCGATGAGCAACCCGAGGAGGATCCCGCGCCTGGCCATGTCGTGCGTCCTCACTGCAACGTCTGGAGCAGCGCCCTCGCCTCCGCTGCCGTGGCCGTGTCGGGGTGGTCCTTCACGATGCGCTCGAGGAGGGGCCGCGCGCGGTCGGGCAGCTTGTTGGCGAGGTAGTTTTTCGCCATGCTGAAGAGGCGCTTGGCCGCCGCCTCCTGGTCCGCGCCGGGCGCGGGCGTGTCCACGGGTGGCTTCGGCCCGGGCGCCGCAGTGGCCAGCCCGGCGGCCTCGAGGGCCGCCTTGGCCTCGGGCTCGGCCCGCAGCTTCCCGAGCTCGTCCTCGGCCTCGGCGGCCGCCTTCGAGCCCTCGAAGTCCCGCCGCACGATCGCGAGCCGGGCCGCCGCGCCCGCGTAGTCCTTCTCGCCGGCCGCGGCCCGCGCCGCCTCGAGCAGTTCCTTCGACAGCAACGTGATCACCTCGAGGCTGTCCCGGGCCTCCTCGACGAGGGCGGACTCGGATTTCATCTTGGCGACGGCGAGATAGGTCGGGGCGGCGGCCCCGCACTGCCCGCTGTCCATCAGCGTGTTGGCCTTCTCGACGGCCTTTGCGGCCTTGGCGAGCTGCTCGTCGCTGGTGGGGCGCTGCTTCGCCAGGGCGGCCTTGACCTTGTCGCGCAACGCGTCGGCGCCCTGGGAGCCCGACGTGTAGTCCAGCACCTCCTCCTTCGGCGACAGGTAGAAGACGAAGGGCAGAATGCTGATGTCCTTGCCCTGGCGCAGGCGGCTCATCAGCGGGCGGTTCTCGGCGGCATCGCAGTCGAGCGACACGTAGACGATCTGGCGGCGGAGCGGGGCCAGGCTCGCGTCGTCGAGGGCCTTCTTGGTGTAGCGGCAGTTGCCGCAGGCCTCGCGCCCGAACAGCGCCATGATCGGGCGGCCGGTGCGGCGCGACTCCCTGAGGGCGGCCTGGTAGTCCTTGGCCGCGGCCGGCGGGGCCTCGGCCTTCGACCTTGCGGCGATGGCCTCCGACGCCTTCTGGACCTCGCCCGCGAGGTCCGGCCGCGCCGCGGCCACCCGCTTGAGCAGCGCCTCGGCCCGCTCGGTGAGCTTCTTCTCCGCGAGGGCCTCGGCCCGGCGGATCGCCAGGCGGGCCTCCAGCTCCTTCAGCCCGGGCACCTCGCCCGCCCGCGCCAGGCCCGCCACCACGACCGCTCCGGCAAGCACAACCACCGCACACCGCAGCAGCTTCATGGTCCACCTCCGCAACAGGGCGCCGAGCAGTTGCCACGCCTCGCCTGCCGCGATGGCCGCGAATGGCGCCCCCGGCACCGCCCGTATCATAATCCGAGACCCTCGCGGGGTCAAGGGGAAACCCGGGCAAGCCGGGCCCCCACGCCCGGGCCGCCCCGCCGCCGCTCAGATTCACAGAGTGCCAACTCCCTCTCTCAGGGGTTGGCACTCTGTGAACTCCCCGCCGGACGAGGCCGGATGGCCGATCTGCTCACAATGCCAGGCCCGCCGGCGCGAGGGGCTTGGCATCCTGAGAAACGCTGCCCGCCGCGTCGGGCCGGGCCGCGGCCAGCCCCCACAGCCAGGCCCCTTGACGGCTCTGTCGAAAGGCCACGGCGCCCGCGTCGCCCTTGGCCCGCATCAGCGTGCGCCGGGCCAGGCCCGCCTCGCGCGCGCGCCGCTCGACCTCCAGCGACGGCAGCGGCCCGTCCGCCAGCAGTTCCTCGAGCCACGCCGCTGCCTGCTCGCGGCGGCCGAGGGCCACGCCGGCCTCCTCCAGCGCCTCCGCCGCCGTCAGCTCCACCGGCTCGGGCTCCCAGGCCACCACGGGCACCCGCGCGTCCTGCGGCGACGGCACCACGCGGTAGGCCATCCCCGTCACGCCCCCCGCCAGGTTGCACTTCACGGGCAGGAACAACAGCCGCCCGGCCGCCCCCCTGTCCGGCCCCACGGCCCACACGGCCCGCGCCGCGGCCACGAACGCCATGCTGCCCATCGCGCGGTAGATCACCGCGGCTCCTGCCCGCTTCGTGAAGTGGCTGATCGCCACCACCGCCACCCCGCTGCGCTCAGCCAGCGTCCGCAGCGGCGCCAGAACCGCTCGGAGCCCCTCGTTGCTGTGGGCGTCCGTCCCCGTCAGGTACGCGCTCACGGGGTCGAGGACGACCAGCCGCACGCCCCCGCATCGCTGCACAGCCGCCTCGAGCGCCTCGAGATCGCGGGCCAGCGAAAACAGCAGGTCGTCCGCCGAGTCTCCCTTGCGAATGGCCCGCAGAAGGGTCACACGCTCGGCATCTCCCCCCATCGCCTCGAGGCGCGGGCGGATGGTGTCGGCTGCGTCGTCCTCGCCGCTCAGCAGGACGACGCCCCCCAGCGGCGCCGCGCCGCTCGCGGCGTCGGGCCACGCCGCACCGCGGGTCACCCGAGCGGCCATGTCGAGCGCCAGCAACGACTTGCCCCGCCCAGGATCCCCCACCAGCAGCGTCACCTTGCCCAGCGGCACGCGGCTGGGCCACAGCCAGTCCACCGCCCTCGACGCCACGTTCGCCAGCCGCGTCAGCCACACGTGGGTAGGCGGCTCAATCGCCCCTGCCAGCCCGAATCGTCTTGCGCTCATGCCTCTTCTCCTCATCTCGGCGGAAAAAAGACAGCGGGTGTCTTTTTCCACCAACAGTGTGACGATGCGCTACGTCGCAGAAAGACAGCGGGTGTCTTTTCCTGCCGGGTGTCTTTTCCTGCCCCGTCTCAGCCGATAGGCGCCTCCTATGGCCGATGGGCCAAGGCATTTGCGGGCCTTGGTGTGGCCATAATCCGCTGACATGTATGGAGTTGCGGAATCGGGTTAGTATGCAGCGGCCATCGTCCGTGACGACCGTTGGGCGAGCCGTTCCGCCGGCACACCCTTTGGGCAGAGGCCGTAGCTGGGCCACTGCCCACGCCATAAGTATACCACATAACAAACGAATGTCAAGCCTCGTGGCGAAGATTCCCTCGCACCGCGGCGTAAGTGTAGCGGGACGCTGTGCTTGCGGAGAGAAGAAAACTCTCCGTCGCCCTCTCCTGCCCTCAGCACCACCCCGCGCGCCCAGCGCGCGCCCTCCCGCGCTGGTTGCCGCCGGAAGGGCGCCGCCCGACCCCTCTCTCTCTGAGCCCGACAGGGCGATAGACGGTAGCCACGGGCGTCAGCCCGTGGAACGCGCCAGACTACCGGGGCCGGGGGCCACACTCCCGCCTCGCCTGCCCGTGCTACTCCGCGGACCTTCGCGATTTCGCGCGAAAGCGCGACAATCGCGATGCCGCCTTGGGTCCCAGCGGAGCGGCGCAGGAGGAGAAGCACTCCGTCCGCGGGCCAGCCCCCGAGATGTGGGCAAGGATGGGCTCACAGGGAGGGGACGGGGGAGGGTGAGAGCCTGCGAACGCGCCAGACTACCGGAGCCGGGGGCCACACTCCCGCCTCGCCTGCCCGTGCTACTCCGCGGACCGTCGCGCTTTCGCGCGAAAGCGCGACAATCGCGACGCCCTTCAGAAGCCCAATCCTCTCCCTCACAGGGCTGGTCTTTACCCACGTCTCGCACGCGCCCTTGGCTCCCCCAGCTTCGCTGGCATGCAAGGCGGCGACTGCGTCGCCGCACTCCACAGTCCTCTCCGTTGTGGAGCGCGAGGAATGTGGGGTGCGGCATCGAGATGCCGCCTTGGGTCCCAGCGGAGCGGCGCAGGAGGAGAAGCACTCCGTCCGCGGGCCAGCCCCCGAAACGTGGGCAAAGATGAGCTCACAGGGAGGGGACGGGGGAGGGTGAGAGCCTGCGAACGCGCCAGACTACCGGGGCCGGGGGCCACACTCCCGCCTCGCCTGCCCGTGCTACTCCGCGGACCGTCGCGCTTTCGCGCGAAAGCGCGACAATCGCGAAGCCCTTCAGAAGCTCCACCCTCTCAGGGGGGGTTGGGGGAGGGTCCCGCGCCGGGGCGGCCCCAACGCCCAACCCTCACCCTGTCCTCTCCCTGCGAGGGAGAGGGGGCAGAACAGGAGGCGGGCCTCACCGCGGCCCCGCGCCGCTCACGTCAATGGGCTGGATGCCAAGCTTGAGGGCAGGCGAGTCCGGCGCGAACGTAACCTTGCCTTCCTTCGAGACCGTGAGTTTGGGGTCGGCGAGGATCGAGCCTCCGCCCGGCTTGAGCGGCTCAGCGCCGGCGGCGCGATAGTCCTTGAGCGCCTGCCCCTCGACCTTGCCGGCGCCGCTGAAGAGCACGTTGTCGGGGAACGCGGCGATGGCGGCGGGATTGCTGAAGGTGATCTTGCCTGTGGCGACGATTACGTTCTTCTCGAGGCGATAGTCCGACGAACGCGGGAACGTGAGGCTCGCATCGCCGTCCACGACGAACACGTTGTTCCGCAGGGTGTTCTTGCGTGCCATGTGGTTGTGCGAGGGGCGCCTGACGCGCAGCGACAGGTTGCCCTCGACCAGGCAGTCCTCGGCCTGCTCGTCGAGGTAGTAGGCGCTGGCGCCGTAGCCGCCGGTGTCGGCGATGTCGTGGATGAAGTTGCCGCGGAGCGTCACGCGCTTGCAGAAGGTGATGTAGATGCCGGCGCCGTCGTGGAGCTCCTGCATGGCGCCGTAGATGCGGTTGCCCTCGAACAAGTGGTCCTCGCCGCCCGAGGCGATGGCCGTGTAGGGCGTGTCGTGGACCTCGTTGTGGACGACTTGTGCGCGCTTGCCATTCGCCCATAGACCGATGGCGCTGGGATAGGTGATGCCGACATCGTGGATGCGGCAGTCGGCCACGACCGTGCCTTCGCCGCCGACCTTGATGCCGCACGCGCCCGTGTGGTGCACGTGGCAGCGCTCGATGCGGAGGCCCCTGCCGCCCCACTCCTTGATGCCCTGGCCGCCGACGTTGAGGATGGTGAGCCCCTCGAGGCGGCAGTTCTCGGTGTGGAGCACGTGGACTGCGCCGTCGAAGTGCCCGGCGCCGAAGCCGCCGGCCTTGAGCGGCGTGTTCGTCACCGAGAGGGCCAGGCCGCGAATCGTCACGTCGCGGACGGGTTTCTCCTTCGTGCCCTGGAGGCGGATGAGCGATTCCATCGTGGGGGCGATGACCTCCGCCTTCGCCATGTCCTCGCCGGGCAGCGGCCAGTAGACGACCTTGCCCGCCGTGCGATCCAGAACCCACTGGCCCGGCTGGGTCATCCCCTCGCGGACGTTCCACACGACGTACTCCTTCACGCCGAACGCCCCCGGCGGGTGGCCGGCCGGGTTCGAGAAGGTGAGGGTGTGGGTCGCGGCGTCGTTGGCCTTGAGGCCGACGACCGATTCGTCCCACATGTGATAGACCGTCAGCTCGGCGTTGCGGATGTCGAGCGAGGCGGGGAGGTCTTCGGGCTTGTACTGCATCGTCGTCAGCTCGGCCTCGGTCGGCTTGCGTTTCCAGCCGCCGCCCGTCGTAGACATCCAGGGCACGTTGAAGCTCGTCAGGTGGGTGAAGTGTCCCGATTTCGGCAGCCGCGCGCGTTTGGCGAAGCGCCCGTTCACCACAAGCATCCGAAAATCCCACTTCGCTGCGTCCACCTTGGCCACCCAGAGACGATCGCCGTCCCTCTCCCATCCCGTGATTTTCTGTCCGCCGTAGAGGGTGGCGTGGCCTTTCGCCTCGATCGCCAGGCCGGAGTCCTCGGGCGTCAGCACGAGCGGCTCTGTGAGAAAGTGCTCGCCCGCCTCGACGACGATCCGCCTCGGCTTCCCCGGCTCCAGCCTCCGTGCCGCGTCGCGCGCCGCGTGCAGCGACACGAGGGGCGCCTTCCTGGTGCCCGGTGAGGTGTCGTTTCCTTCGGGGGCAACATGAAATGTGTCCGGCTGATGCGGCACCGCGATCTCCTTCACCCGCTGGCAAGAAGCCGCGGCCAGCGCCAGCAGGCACGCAAGCGACCTGGCGAGCAGACTTGCGGATGGGCTGGTCATGGCCTTGCGCCTCCGGGGATGGCTTGGGAATCTCGGGATCTTTCACCGTCGCGCCACGGGTGGCAGCGGCGCCATCCGCACACGATGCTCCTCAACGACGGAAAAGTGCCCCGTCCAATCGCTCCGACCCTCCAAGACGGCTACGGCCACTTGAGCGACCCGCGACGGCGAGTCGGGCGAGATGCGGAAAAGGATGACACCGCAGGTGGCCGGCAGGCCCGCGTGATAGGCAAGCTCGCCAAAGTCCTTGTCGAAGGTGATGACGACGCGTCCCTCGGCCATCGCTCGCGCGAGCACCTGGGGATCGCTGCTGCCGGGCGCGTCGGTTCGCACCCACGCCACGTCGTGCCCGCGCTGCCGCAAGGCCGCCACCGCTTCGCCTGGGAAGTTCTCGTTCGCCAGGAGGCGCATGGGTCACACCTCCACGGGGTAGACCTTCTCGGCGCGCAGCCGGTCGCTGGCATAGGCCAGGCAGGCCTGGATGTCGTCGTGGGTCAACCCCGGGTAGTTCTTCACGATGGCCTCCTCGCTCCACTCGTGCGCCAGGAGGTCCACGATGAACTCCACCGCAAGGCGAGTGCCTTTCACCACGGGCTTGCCGACTAGGACTTGCGGGTTCAGTTCGATCCGGTCGCGCCAGTCCATCTTGCTTCTCCTCTAGCGCCTTTCCTGTCATCATACACGACTGCGATACCCCCAGACAAGCGCCGCGCGCCGGTCTCACTTACTCCCTCTCGAACCGTGCGGGGAAGTCGGGCTCGAGGCCGACGGCGCTCAGGTCGATGGGCTGGAAGCCGAGCTTGAGGGCGGGCGAGTCGGGCCGCAGGCGGAAGTCGCGCCCCGCGAGGTCGTGGAACAGCGGGTCGGCGACGAGGCTGTGGGCGTCGAACTTGCCGCCGAGAAGCGCCCGCCACTTGTCGTAGGAGCCGTTGGCCGGGCCGCCCTTGATGGTCACCTTGCCGTCGGGTCGCCAGAAGAGGTTGTGGTCGGAGGCGGCCACGCGGTCGTCGCTCCAGTTGTTGAAGTCGTAGAGGGCGCCGCGGGCTCCCTCGAAGACGATGATGTTGCGGACGTATTCGTGGCTGTCGCAGCGCTCGTCGGCCATGAAGAACGAGCGAATGGCGCTCACGTTGGCCGGGGCGACGACGAGGATGTTGTTGACGATGCGGTTGCCGATGCCCTTGGCGTAGATCGGCTGGTCGCCGCCCGCGCCCGTGACGCCGTAGATGACGTTGTTGGTCACGGTGAAGTAGTCGGTCGCGTCGTCGAGGTAGAGTCCGCTCTGGAGGGTGAGGCGGGTGTTGCCGACGTCGTGGATGAGGTTGTGGTCGTAGACGTTGTCGCGCCCCGGCCCCCAGGATTCGAGGGCGCCGGTGTCCTGGCTGTCCTGGTTGACGTGGTGGATGTGGTTGTAGGCGATGGTGTTGTTGCGCGAGTGGAGGAAGTCGTGTCGGTTCTCGAAGGTGACGCCCTTGACCTGGGTCTTGAGCACCTGGTAGCGGGTGCCCTTGATGGTGGCGGCGTAGCGGGGCATGTGGTGGATGTGGTTGTGGACGATGCGGTTGTGGCCGCTCTGGGAGATGCGGACGCCGTAGCCGTGGCCGACGAGGCGGCCGCAGTGATGGATGTGGTTGTTCTCGACGGCGTGGTGGTGATTCACGTCGGGCTGGCCCGGCCCGTGGCCCTGGAGCGTGACGCCGTGGAGGCCGTGGAAGCGGATGAGATTGCCATAGAGGGCGATTCGCTGGGCGTGGCCCGTGATGGCGACGCCGCACTGGGTGCCGTTCTCGATCTTGCAGAAGCGGATCGAGCAGTCCTCGGCGCCCGTGATGCTCACCACGTCGCCGTTGGCGATGGAGAGGTCGAGGCCCTCGAAGTGCAGGTTGCGGACGATTCGCTCCCCCTCGCCCCGGATGGCGATGAGGCTGGGCGCGCTGGCGGCCACGAGCGTCTGCTGCTCGATGGGCGTCTTGCGCGGCCAGACACAGAGCCTGCGCTGCTTCAGGCTGATCGCGCATTCGCCCGGCGTGTCGAGCAGGGCGAGGAGGTTTTGCACGAAGTAGCGGTTGTTGGCGCGGATCTCGTAGCCGCCCTCGCCCTGGAGCCGGATGATCCGCTTCTCGGCGTCAATGCCCGCGATCGGCTTGTCGGTCGAGAACCAGTCGTGCGTCGGCCACATGAACACACGGCCCTCGCTCCAGTCCCAGCCCTTCGGCTCGAGGTCCTTGGCCCGGTAGACGAACGCCGCCTTCGGCTGGCCGGGCACGGCGTTCTCGGTGTGGAAGTAGCCCTCGTTGGGCGCGCGGGCGAGGGCGAGGCGTTCGCCGTTCTCGAAAAGCTGCGTGGGCTGAATGCCCTCGGGAATCGCGGCCTGCCAGATGCTCTCGGCGTGCTTCGTCCAGCCCGTGACGGCCACGCCGCCGACGAGGAGGGGCGCTTCGCCCGGCCAGGCGGCGTAGGCGACGCGATGCTCCGCTGTGCCCGAGTCCTCTGGCCCGAACGCGATCCCCTGCGGCAGATAGTGCGTGCCGCCGCGGAGAAGGACCTTCACATCCTTCGCCAGCCCGGCCGCGACGAGCTGGCGCACCGCGTCGCGCGCGCGGGCGAGCGTGGCGAAGGGCTGGTCGGCGGTGCCCGGCCCCGCGTCGTCGCCGGCCGTGGCCACGCAGAAGGTCGCCTGGGATCTGGGGGGCACGTGCTTCTCCTCGCGCAGGGCGCGGCAACCGACGACGAAGAGCGACAAGGCAACGCCAAGGCCGATGGCCGCGGGGCTCCGCTCGTGCATCTGTGTTCCTCCAGCGCTCTATAGAATGGGGGCACGCCAGTGGAAAGTCAACACGCGGTCGCCTCGCACCCTCGCGACGGCCCCCGGGCCGTGCCCCGCACTTGACATGCCAGACGCAAGAGTCTATAAGGGGCAGCCGTAGGATCGGGCCTTCACGCCACGTGGGCCGGGGCGAAAGGAGAGTCCATGGCGGAACAGGGAAAGAAGGTACTCATCGCCGACGATGAGGCCGACATGCGGGCCTTCGTGCAGGCGGCCCTCGAGGACGATGGCTACACGATCCTCGAGGCATCGGACGGCGAGGCCGCCCTCGAGGTCGTCAGGGCGGAGAAGCCCGACCTGGTGATCCTGGACGTCCAGATGCCCAAGAAGAACGGCTTCGAGGTCTTCGACGACCTGCGGCGCGACGAGGCGACCAAGGGCATCCCCATCGTCATGCTCACCGGCGTCCGCCAGAAGACCGGCATCGGCTTCAACGCCAAGGAGATGGGCGACTACTACGAGAGCGAGCCCGAGGCCTACGTCGAGAAGCCGGTGGACCCCGACGCCCTCCGCGACGCCGTGGCGAAGCTGCTGGGCCAGTAGGACGAATGGGGCACATGCAGGTGGGATGAATGGAGGAATGGATGAGTGGATGGATGAAAGACGCGCGTCTGTCTGACATCCATCCAACCGTCCACTCATCCACCCATCCCCTCCGCCGGCAGCGATAGGCTCTCAGAGCACGTACGGCTCGCGGTAGGGCCGGAGCCGCATGCGGTTCGCCTCGGCGTCGCCGGGGAACTCCTCGGCCTTGGGGTCCCAGCGCAGCTTGCGCTCCAGCGTCATCGCGATGTTGCCCAGGTGGCACACGGTGGCCGAGCGGTGCCCGATCTCCACCGTGGCCGCCGTGGTGCCCCGCGTGCGCACGCACTCGATGAAGGTGCCCATGTGCCCGCCGCGGGACTGGTAGAGGTGCACGTCGCTGGCGCCGAGCGGCGCGGTGATCGCGCTCATCGGCTCCCCCACCAGGCGGTCGGCGTCCACCCACCCCTCCGTGCCGATGAACTTGCAGCCGGCAAACTTGTGCGTGCAGTGGATCGTCACCCCGCTCGCGTAGGTGTACGTCACGTCCACCTTGGAGAACGTGTTCCAGAGGCCATCGAAGAACTCGCCCTTCCCGTCGATCTCGACGGGGCCGGTGTCGTCGGCGCCGATGCCCCATTGGGCGACGTCGAAGAAGTGGGCGCCGAAGTTCGTCATCTCGCCGCCCGAGTAGTCGCGGACGAAGCGGAAGTTGTAGTGGCAGCGCTTGGTCGAGTAGGGCGCCCAGGGGGCGGGGCCGAGCCACAGCTCGTAGTCGAAGCCCGGCGGCACAGGCTCCGCCACGTCGGCCTCCGCCTTCGCGGGGCGCATGCCCACGCCCACCTCGACGCGCAGGAGCTTTCCGATGCGGCCGTTGCGGACCGCCTCGCAGGCGCGGCGGGGCCGCTCCTCCGAGCGGCGCTGGCTGCCGACCTGGAACACGCGACCGTAGCGGGCCGCCGTGTCGGCCATCGCGCGGCCCTCGGCAATCGTCAGCGTCATCGGCTTCTCGCAATACACGTCCTTGCCGCTCCGCATCGCGGCGATGGCCATGTGCGCGTGGTGCTGGTCGGGCGTGGCGATCAGCACCGCGTCAATGTCGGTCCGCTCCATCACCTCGTGGAAGTCGTGGATGCCCGCGGTGACGTTCTTCCCGCGCTCCTGCTCCTCGTAGGACTTGTTGCACTCGCCCACGCGCTGCGCGCGGATCTTCTCGTCAATGTCGCACACGGCCAGCAGCGTCACGTCCTTGTTCCGGATGACGCCTCGGATCAGGTCGTTGCCCCGGTTTCGCGCGCCGATGGCCACGGCGAGGATGCGGTCGCCTGGCGACATCGAGCCGCTGCGCCCCAGCGCCGACGCCGGCACCACCAGCGGCGCCGCCACCCCCGCGGCCCCCGCCGCAAGCGCCCGCAGGAATCCCCGGCGATCCGTCGCGTGTGCTCCCGCCATTGCCCCGCTCCTTTCTGCAGTCACCACACCTCGATCTCCCGCGTCGCCATTATACCGCCGCCGCAAGCCAGGGCGCAAGCCGTGAGCGGCACCGGGGGCGCGACGACGGACACTTGACTCTCCCACGCTGCGCTGGTATCTCTGGGGCGACGCTGTGGCTCACCCGGGTCTCGGAGGACTCGCACCGTGTGCGTGGAGAATGGTGTCCCCTGCGGTCTCGCCGCGGCGCTCCTCGTGGCGGCGGGACTCGCCGTCGCGGCGGAGCCGGGGCGGCTGGCACTCGACCGCCTGCACGGCGCCACCTGGCGCTTCGGCGGCGTGCTGGGCGAGCGGGTCCAGGCCAACGTCGAGCACTGGCTCCTCGTCGCCCCGAGGAACAACCCCGGCCTACTCGACATGTTCGCCAACCGCGAGGGGTCACATCTTCATTTGGCACACGGCGGCCATGTGCGAAATGAAGATGTGACCCCGCCCAATCTCGTGCCCTGGGCCGGGGAGTTCGTGGGCAAGTTCCTCATCTCGGGCGTCCAGGCGATGCGGATATCCGACGACCCGCGCCTGCGCGACACGCTCCAGGGCGTGGTCCGCCGCCTCACCGAGCTTCAGGCCGAGGACGGCTATCTCGGCCCGTGGCCGAAGGCCGAGCGCCTCCTCGGCCACTGGGACCTCTGGGGCCACTACCACGTGATGTTCGGCCTCCTGCTCTGGCACGAGCACACAGGCGACGCGAAGGCCCTCACGGTCGCCCACCGCATGGCCGACCTGATCTGCAACACCTATCTCGACACGAAGCGCCGCGTGTTCGACGCCGGCTCGCACGAGATGAACATGTCGGTCATCCACGGCCTCGCCCTTCTCTATCAGAAGACGCGGGAGCCCTGTTACCTGCGCATGGCCGAGGAGATTCTCAAGGACTTCGAGCGGGCGGGCGACTACTTCCGCACCGGCCTCGCGGGCGTTGAGTTCTTCCGCACGCCAAGGCCCCGCTGGGAGAGCCTGCACGCCGTCCAGGGCCTGGCCGAGCTGTACCGCATCACGGGCGACGACCGCTACAAGCGGGCCTTCCTTCACCACTGGGCGAGCATCCGCCGCTTCGATATGCGGAACACCGGCGGCTTCTCGTCGGGCGAGCGGGCCACGGGCAATCCCTTCGCCGATACGCCCATCGAGACCTGTTGCGTCATCGCCTGGCAGGCCGTGATGATGGATGCCTTGCGCCTGACGGGCGATCCGACGATTGCCGACGACATCGAGCTGGCGACGCTCAACGCCACTGCCGGCGCCCAGCACCCCTCGGGCGAATGGTGCACCTACGACACGCCGATGAACGGCCGGCGGGTGCCGTCGCACGTGGCGATCCACTTCCAGGCCCGGCCCGACACGCCGCACCTCAACTGCTGCTCGGTCAACGGCCCCCGCGGCCTCGGCGCCCTGAGCGAATGGGCCGTGATGCGGCGGGGCGACGGCCTCGCCGTCAACTTCTACGGCCCGATGGAGGTGAAGACCGCGCTGCCCGATGGCATGGCGATCACGCTCAGGCAAGAGGGCGACTACCCCGTCGGCGACAGCACGAAGCTCACCATCGAGCTGGTAGGGCGTGCATACCTGCACGCGGAATCTTCATTCCCCCTCGCCCTCCGCATCCCCGCTTGGGCGATGAAGACCGAGGTCGCGCTCAACGGCAAGGCCGTCTCGGGCGTGAAACCGGGCGCCTATCTCGGCCTGACGCGAGAATGGAAGAGCGGCGACACGGTGGCGATTCGCTTCGACATGGGCATCCGCCACGAGGCGGGCGACCTCGAGCAATACGGCAAGGCATCGTTCTACCGCGGCCCCATTCTCCTGGCGCACGACGAGCAGCTTGCAAAGGGCGAGGGCAAGCAGCGCCCCTGGCTTCTCGTGGACGTGCCCATCCCCGGCGGCCAGACGTTGCGATTGTGCGATTTCGCCAGCGCGGGCGCCAACGGCGGCGCCTACCGCTCCTGGCTCCCCGCCACGGGCCTTCGCCCGCCGAGGCCCGTGCCGTGGCAGCCCGCCGACGGCGCCCGCGTGGCGCCCGGCGCCATCCGCTTCACATTCCGCAAGCCGGCCGCCGCGGCCCTCGCTGAGCGCCGACACGCCGTCGCCATTGCCGATTCGCCCGCCTTCGACCGCCTCATCCTTAGCTACGGCGACGCGGCAAAGCCGCCCCTCGTCCTCCCTGCCTCGGAAGCGAAGAGGCTCAAGCCCGACACGCCCTACTACTGGAAGCTCGTCGCCCGCAACCCCAACGGCCAGACCGAGAGCCTCGCGCCCCACAAGCACTTCGTCATTGATCCCTCGCTGCCCCCTGCGCCCGACGTGCCCGATACCCAATACGGCGAGCGGCCGAAGGACGCCGCCATCGTCGTCGCCCCGCTCAAGGGCGACCCGAAGCCCGAGTGGGGCCAACTGAAGGACGCCAAGGGCTGGAAGCCCGCCCCCGGCCCCGACGGCAAGCCGAATGGCGCCATCGAACTGGACGGCCAGGCGGGCCGCATCACCTATGCCTTGACCGAGTTCCCCGACCGCGACTTCACCGTCGCCGTCTGGGTCTGCGTCGCCGCGCTGCCCAAGACCCAGTATGGCCAGGTCTTCAGCGCCTGGTGCAAGGGGATGGACGACCCGCTGCGGCTGGTCGTCCACGGGGGAAAACTCCACGCCCGCATCGAGGCGGGGCAGTTCTTCGGCACCGACGGCTTCCCCGTTGAGGTGGGCAAGTGGGTTCACCTCGCGGCGGTGAAGGAGGGCGAGAGGCTCACCCTCTACATCAACGGCGCTGCGCACGCCGCCGCGAAGGCCCCCGAGAGCGTCGTCTCCTCCGCCGAGGATTTCGCCCTGGGCGGCAACCCCCACTTCGCCGGCCCCGAATTCCTCGCCTGCCGCCTGGCCGACCTGCGCTTCTTCGCCAAAGCGCTTGCCCCGAGTCAGGTAGGCGCGATCTTCCGACCTTCAAAGGAATAGAAGGGGGCTGACGATGCGCCGTGCGATCTTCTGTGCGCTGCTCCTCTTCGCCTCTGCCGCCACCGCCGAATCGCTGTGGCTCGAGGCCGAGCACCTCGATAGCGTGCGCGGCTACTGCTGGCCCATGGGCAAGCCGAACATGAAGAAGACGGAGGGACACTGGGCGCTGTCGGGGCCAGGGTGGGCCGCCGAGTGGAATCAGGGGGGCGAAAGCGGCTTCCTCTCCATCGCCACGGGCGCCGACGACGATAAGGCCATGGCCAACAAAGACATCGAGATTCCCGCCGCGGGTGACTACTTCGTGTGGGTGCGCTATGGCGACTGGCGCGAGAAGACGGAACGCTTCCAGGTGCAGCTCGAGCAGGAGGGCGCCGCGCCCTGGCTCGGCCGCTACGGCGAGCAGCCGGTCATCGAGGAGGACAACGAGGCGAAGCTCTACTGGGGCTGGGCCTTCGCGTGGGACAAGCGAATAGCCACGCTCAAGAAAGGCCCCGCCAGGCTCAGCCTGCTCTCGACCACCAAAGACCCCGAGCCGCGGCAGATTGATGTCATCGTGCTGACGACCGATGCGGCCTATCGTCCGCTCATCAAGGAGCGCCCGCACAAGCACGCCTGGGACGTTCTGGCGGAATATCGCAAGGGCATTCCCGCTGACCTGTTGCCCCTCGCGCGCAAGAAGCCCGACTTCACGCTGCCCAGGGAGTGGCGGCTCCGCACCTTCCGCGACAAGGGATTCCTCTACCTGTGGAACGTCAGCCACACCAACGCCGCCGAAACGTGGCTCAGCGACAAGCCCGACCGCGTGAAATTCCCCTACAACATCAACGACAAGGAGACCCGCGAGGAGTTCGAGAAGAAGTTCGGCGGGAAGGACGACGTGCCGATCTTCTCCGACCCCCGCATTGTGCCCACCTTCCACGCCGTCGGCGGCGGCGTCTTCGCCACCGACCCGAAGACGGGCGACGTGAACCCCGCGGGCCAGAAGTTCGCCAGGTGGCTCGACGAGCATCCCGGCCGCCCCTGGGCCACGATGATGAACTACCACGGCGGGGCACGCGTGGGCGACAAGGGTGTCGCGGCCTTCCTCAAGTACCGCGACCGCTACGTCGGCTCCATCGCCGGCGAGAGCCTCGGCTACTTCTACCCCGACGGCAAGAAGATGCAGGAGGCCACGGCCAACGCCAGGACCCGCCGCCAGCTCGTCGAGGCGTTCGCGCCGCTCTCGCTCGAGTGCAACGCCGAGAAGTACCGAAAGATCTATGGCAAGGACCTCGACAAGAACCCTTATGCCGATGTGATCGCCTGCCTTTCGATTGGCAACATCGTGTTCGCCCCGCTGTGCCTCGACTGGGGCGCGCGCACGGCCGGCTACGAGTCGTCGGCCTGCACCAGCTCGATCCTCGGCATGCGGTGGGCATTCATGCGCGGCGCGGCGAGGCAGCACGCCGGCCTCACGGCCACCTACCGGTCGTGCAACTTCGGCGACGCCTCGACCATCTTCAGCAAGGGCAGCAGCTTCAGCTCGCCGCAGAACCTCCTCGACAACTACTACTCGGTCTTCTCTGGCGCGGGGATGACCTGGTACAAGTTCGACATCTGGTACCAGTACATGGCCGGCTCCTCGATGTTCTACCACGAGCAGGGCTTCGACGAGTGGTGGCGGCCGGGCGGCACCTCCGCCGCGGGCATCCACGAGGTCCAGCTCTCGCCGAAGGGGAAGCTGGTGGACCGCTTCCTGCGCCTCACCGCGGCCGCGCCCGACAGGGGGACCCCCTTCACCCCCGTGGCGTTCCTGGTGGACTACGCGCACGGCTGGGAGCCTGCCCCCTTCTGGCCCAACTCGTTCAAGAACTGGCACGGCCACCAGGACCGCTTCCGCTTCGGCATCCACGAGAAGATGCTCGAGGAGTACCTGTGGACGGCCTACTACCCCATCGGCCCCGAGAGCGAGAAGCCGATCACCGGCACCAACGAGGTCTACCTGCCGGGCGTCTTCGGCGACATCTTCGATGTGATCTTTGCCTATCCAGAAGTCAAGAAGTGGCGGACACTTGACACCTATCCCGTCGTCATCGTGGCCGGCGAGATCGAACTCACCGAGCCCGAGGGCAGGCGCCTGGCGCAGTATGTGGACAATGGCGGCACGCTGCTCGTTGCCGACGCGCACCTCTCCGGCCCCGGCCTGGCGGCGCTGAGCCTGCCCAAAACGGGTAACCCAGTTGAAGCGGAAGGCTATAAGTGGCTGGGAGGACAAGACATGCAGCCTTCCCAGCGCTACCGCTGCCGCCCCATTGAGGCCCCGACGCGGCTCAGGGCCACCGAGTGGAGCCACAAGGTCCTGGCTCGCACGCCCGATGGTGCGAGCTTCTGCGCCTCCGAGGACAGGGGACGCGGGCGCCTCATCTATCTATCGGTGCCACATGGACTTGGGATCAACCGCGAGGCGCATCCCGTGCTCGCCCGACTGCTCGCCCACCTGACGCGCGGCCTGATGCCGGTGGAGGTCGAGGGCGACGTCGAGTGGCTCGTCAGCCGGTCGGATAAGGGCTGGCTCGTCACACTCCTCAACCCAGCGGGCCAACTCAAGCCCCAGCAGGGCATTACGCCGACCGACTACCGCGAGAATCGCTCCGTGGTCATAAGGTGCCGCCTCCCAATCACTTCCGCACGCGACCGCCTCTTGCCAAGCGAGAAGCTCGAGGTCAAGGGTAACGCCCTCCAGCTCGAAGTTCTCGCCGGCAGCGTGCGAATCATCGAGTTGCAGTAGGAGACCTGAGTTGTTGACGACTCAACGGTTGGCTGCTGTGTGTCTCGTTCTCCTCTGGGCATTGGCAGGGGCTGCGGCAGAGGTGACGTTCACGCTCAAGGAGCGACTCGGTCGCGACTGGGGGCCGGAGCTTGTGCGCCACTCGGTTGCCGTGCCGCCGGGTGCAAAGGTCGCCGAGGCCCCGCTGGTTCGCGTGGACGGCACGGTGGTTCCCGCCCAGATGGCTGGCGCGACCGAGGGGAAGGGTGGGACGAAGGCCGAACTGTTCCTCGTCCTGTCCCTGGCGAAGGGGCAGGCGATGACCGTGAGCATTGACCCGACGCAAAGCTCGCGCCTGCCCGAACTTCCGCACAGACAGCGCCGGGGCTACGAGGAGGCAGGGAACGACCTGTACAATCTCCGCGTCGCCAGGACTGGCAAGGTCGAGTTCCGCGAGCCGAAGGCGGCGAGCGAGGTGCCGACCCCCATCCAGGCGTGGCGAAGCGCCAAGGGGGATTGGACGGGGGCCAGCGCCTTCGTGTCCAGCAGGAAGGTGCGCGGCTACGTCGGGACGCTCAGGGAGGCCGGGCCGGCCCTGCTCGAATACGAGTATCGCTACTCCTTTGTCCCGAAGGGCGAATACGTCTGCACGATTCGCATCGTCGCGGGCATCCCCGTCGCCTTCATCACCGACGAGTTCGACCTCGGCGACGTGACGGAGGGCGGCGACGACATCGTGTAC
>DATKZY010000218.1:0-19616 GCA_035527715.1 Planctomycetota bacterium
CCCGCCCTACCCCGTGAACTCGCGGATGGACTCGGCGACGTGGCGGGCCATCTGGTCGGTGAGCTCGGGGTAGACGGGGATGGAGAGCACCTCGCGCGACGCCCGCTCGGCCTCCGGCAGGCCCCCCTCCTTGTAGCCCAGGCTCGCGTAGCACTTCTGAAGGTGGAGCGGCACGGGGTAGTAGATGGCGTTGCCGATCTCGCGGGCCGCCAGGTGCTTCTGAAGGGCGTCGCGATTCGCCGCGCGAACCGTGTACTGGTTGAACACGTGGCGGCCGTAGGGTCTTGCCACGGGCGTCACGACCTTGGCCCCGGCAAGCATCTCGTCGTAGCGGCGGGCGTTGGCGGCTCGCCGGTCGCTCCACTGGTCGAGATGGGGCAGCTTCACGCGGAGGACGGCGGCCTGAAGGGCGTCGAGGCGGCTGTTGATGCCCACCTCGTCGTGGTAGTAGCGCTGCCGGCCCCCGTGGACGCGGAGGGTGGTGATCCTCTCGGCGAGGGCCGAATCGTCGGTGGTCACGGCGCCGCCGTCGCCGAAGCCGCCGAGGTTCTTGCTCGGGAAGAAGCTGAAGCAGGCCACGCGGGCCAACACGCCCGATTTCCTGCCCTTGTACTCCGCGCTCAGCGACTGGGCCGCATCCTCGATGACCGGAACATCGCCCGCCGCGGCCAGGATCGAGTCCATGTCCGCGCACTGGCCGAACAGGTGCACGGGCAGGATGGCCCTGGTCTTCGGCGTGATGGCCCTTGCGATCAGCTCGGGGTTGATGTTGAACGTGTCGGGCTCGATGTCCACGAACACCGGCGTTGCGCCCACGCGCGAGATGCAGCCGGCCGTGGCGAAGAAGGTGAAGGGCGTGGTCACCACCTCGTCGCCCGGCCCCACGCCCAGGGCCATCAGGGCGAGCAGAATCGCGTCGGTGCCCGAGGCGCAGCCGATGGCGTGCTTCGCGCCCACGTAGGCCGCCAGCTCCTTCTCAAACGCCTCGACCTCGGGGCCGAGGATGAAGTACTGGCTGTCCATCACCGCGTCCACCACGGGGCGCACCTTGTCGCGGATCGTCGCATACTGGACCTTGAGATCAAGCAGTGGAACCTTCATGTCGTTTCCTCTCCTTTTCTCGTTCTCGTCGTCGTCCTCGTCGTCGTCGTCGAAACCCACGCGGGGCGGAGACGCCCCGCCTACAGGGGGCGGACTACGCCATTCTCAAGGACGTATTCCGTCCCCTGCTTCTCGCACCGGGCGCGGCCGTTCACGAACTCCAGCTTCTCGCCGCACTCGCACATCCAGCCGCGCTGGCGGGCGGGCACGCCGTAGACCATCGCATAGGGCGGCACGTCCTTCGTCACGACCGATCCGGCGCCGATGAAGGCGTGTTCACCGATGGTGCTGCCGCACACGATGGTGGCGTTGGCGCCAATCGTGGCGCCCCGCTTCACCAGGGTGGGCAGGAAGCCCGTCTCGCGGTCGCGCGGGAAGGCCGAGCGCGGGTTCATCACGTTGGTGAACACCATCGAGGGGCCGCAGAAGACGTCGTCCTCGAGCGTCACCTTCTCGTAGACGGCCACGTTGTTCTGGATCTTGCAGTTGTTGCCGATTCTCACGTGGCTGGCAACGAAGACGTTCTGACCGAGGACGCAGCGCTCGCCGATCTCGGCATTCGCGCACACGTGGGCGAAGTGCCACACCTTGGTGCCTTTCCCGATCCGGCAGGGCTGGTCAACCACGGCGGTCGGGTGAACGAAAAACTCATCGGCCATCATGGGCTCCTGTCAGTGCCGCGATTCCCACCGCCACGCGTCGGCGATGATGGTTTCGAGCGAGGCCCGCTTCGGCGTCCAGCCCAGCACGCTGTTCGCGCGACTGGCGTCGGCCACGAGCACGGGCGGGTCGCCGGCCCGACGCCCCTCCTCCACCACGTTGGCCTTCAGGCCTGTCACCCTCTCGGCTGTGGCGATGACCTCCCGTACGGAGTAGCCGCGGCCCACGCCGAGGTTCAGCGCGGTCGTCGGGGCGCCATCGGCCAGCGCCCTCACCGCCAGCACGTGGGCTTCGGCCAGGTCGCTCACGTGGATGTAGTCGCGAATGCAACTGCCGTCGGGAGTCGGGTAATCGGTGCCGAAGACCTTGATGCGCGGCCTCTTGCCCCTCAGGTGCTGGAGCACGATGGGGGTGAGGTGGGTCTCGGGATCGTGGCGCTCGCCCGCGCGGCCGGCGGGGTCGGCGCCCGCGGCGTTGAAGTAGCGGAGCGCGATCGAGCGGATGCCGTAGGCGGCATCGAAGTCCCGCAGCACCCGCTCGAAGGCGGCCTTGGTGAAGCCGTAGGGGCTGATGGGATTCTGCGGGTGGTCCTCGGGGATGGGCGTCCGTTCGGGCGGGCCGTAGACGGCTGCCGACGAGGAGAAGACGAACGCTTTGACCCCATTGCGGCGTGCGGCGGCGAGCAGGTTCAGGCCGCCCGTGAGGTTCGCGGCATAGCATTTCTCGGGGTCTTCGAACGACTGCGGCACGTTGGCCAGGCCGGCGAAGTGGAGGACGGCCCCGAACGGGCCGCGCTCGAAGGCGCGGGCCACGTCGTCGGCGCTGCGAATGTCGCCCTCCACGACCTCGGCGCCCGGCGCGATGGCGTCGCGGTAGCCGGCCTCGAAGTTGTCGAGCACCACGGGCGCGACGCCCGCGTCGAGCAGGGCCAGGACCACGTGGCTCCCCACGTAGCCGCCTCCCCCCGTCACAAGCACGCGGGCGTTTTCGATTCCCGATTGCCGATTGCCGATTTCAGATCTCCTCACAGCCTCTCGCGCTCCGCCTTGAGCAGCGCCAGCAGGCGATAGGGCACGTGCATGCCGCCGGGGCCGCGGCCCATCTGAATCTCGGGCTTCCAGAGGCCGTGGTAGTCGGTGCCCCCGGTGACCAACAGGTCATAGCGGCGCGCGAGCCCCAGGCACACTGCGATCTGCCCGGGGCCGTAGGTGTGGTAGCACGCCTCGATGCCGCGGAGGCCCATCTCCTTGAGGGCCGCAACCAGGGCCTCCACCTCGCCGTCGCCCCGCGCGCCCATCGCGGCGGGATGGGCGAGGACGGGCACGGCCCGGGCCGCCAGGATCGCGCGGATGGCCGCGTCGGCCGTCGGCTTGTCCCGCGCCACGTAGGCGGCCGCCCCCCTCGCGAGGTAGCGGTCGAACGCCTCGTTGAGGCCGCGGACATAGCCCTTGCGCACCATCAGGGCGGCGATGTGCGGGCGACCGACCACGTCGCCGCCGGCCTCGGCTGCAAGTTCCTCATGGTCAATGGGGCAACCCAGCTCGGCCAGGCGCGCCAGGATCCGCGAGTTCCGCTCGTCCCGATGCTCCCGCAGACCCCCCAGGATGTCGTCGAGTGCCGTTGTCCCCGGTTCCGGGTAGTAGCCGAGCATGTGGACCGCGAGCGCGTCGTGCTGGATGCTGATCTCGACGCCTGGGACGACCTCGATGCCGGTCTCCCTGCCGCGGGCTTCGGCCTCGGCGTTGCCGGCCAGGGTATCGTGGTCGGTGATGGCAATGGCCGCCAGCCCCAGGCGCTTCGCCTCGTCCACGCAGCCGCTCGGGCTCACGTCGCCGTCGCTGGCCGTTGTGTGGACGTGCAGGTCCACCGGCCGATTCTCCTCTTCCCAGGTCAGGCTCACCCAATCGTCCTCGTCGTCGTCGTCGAGATTCGGCATGCAAGCATGCACGCCCTACCGTTGCTCGATTCGCGCCCCCAGGCCGGTCATCAGGTCAACGAAGTTGGGGAACGTCACGGCAGCCGCCTCGGCGGTGGTGATCTCGGTGCGGCCTTCGGCGCCCAAGCCGGCCACGGCGAGGGCCATGACCACGCGATGGTCGGCATGGCCGTCCACCACGGCGCCCTGGAGCCCGCCGCCGCGAATCACCAGGCCGTCGGGCAGCTCCATCACCCGCGCGCCCATCTTCGCCAGCTCCTGGTGCATCACGGCGAGGCGGTCGGTTTCCTTGATGCGCGCCTGCGGCACATTCACGAGACGTGTCACGCCCGAGGCGAAGCAGGCGGCCACGGCCATCGCGGGCAGGGCATCGGGCGTCGCGTTGAGGTCGAACTCGCCGCCCTTCAGCTCGCCGCCGCGGATGCGGACGCCGTCGGGCAGCCACTCGACCTGGGCGCCCATCGCGGCCAGGTAGTCGAGCACCGCCTTGTCGCCCTGCGTGTCCTCGCGGTCGAGGCCGAGAAGCGTCACGTCCGCCCCCGTGATGGCCGCGGCGCACAGGAAGAAGGTGGCCGACGAGAAGTCGGCGGGGATGGCCAGGTCGAAAGGCTTGTAGGCCTGGCCGCCGGGCACGCGGAAGCGCTTGAGGCCCTCGCGCTCGCAGCGGATGCCCTGGCGGTCGAGCCAGCCCAGCGTCATCTCCGCGTAGGGCTGCTCGTGGAGCAGCGGCACCTCAATCGTCGTGTCGCCCTCGCCGAGCGGACAGTTGAGGAGCAGGCTCGTGAGGTATTGCGACGTGGGGCACTCGATGGCCACGCGCCCGCCCTGGAGCGGCCCGCGAATGACGATGGGCGCGCAGCCGTTCCCCCGCGTCGAAAAGGCGTCGGCCCCCAGCACCAGCAGCGCGTCGAGCAGCGGCCCGGCGGGGCGGCGGCAGGTCTGCTCGTCGCCCGTGAAGACCGACCAGCCGCGCCCCAGCGCCGCCATGCTCAGGGTCACGTAGAGCGTCGTCCCCGAGTTTCCCACGTCGAGCACCTGGCTCGGCGTGGCCAGCTTCCCGCCCGTCCCGACCACCTGCCAGGTCTCGCCCAGTTCGATACGGGCGCCCAGGCCCTGGCACACCCGCACGCAGGCCAGGGTGTCCAAGGAGTCCAGCGGCTGGCGGATGGTGGACACCCCCTCGGCCAGCGAGGCGATGACCACGGCGCGAATGGTGTGCGACTTCGACCCCGGGACACGCACGCTGCCGCCCAGGGCCGAGCGCTCGACGACGAGCTTCACGTCACTCTCCAGGCTGGATAACCAGCAAATCTGCGGAGATTCTACCCTTTTTCGCCGCCCGGCGCAACGCAGGCGAATGACTCTACTTCCGACGCTTCGGCGCCCCCTCCCGCTTCAGGACACCTCGCTGGAGGCGCTGAAGTGTCGCCAAGGCATCCAGGGGGGTGAGGTTGTCGGTTTCCAGGCGCTTTAGCTCCTCGATGGTCTCGGCGTGCAAGGAGCCGAAGAGGGTGAGCTGGAGTTCCTTGGGGTTGGCGCCCACCTCGTCGAGCGTCGGGGCGAAGCGCGGCTTGTCGTTGGGCGTGAGCGAGGCGGCCTCCAGATTCGCCAGGATGACTTTCGCCCGCTCGACGACCTTCCGCGGGATGCCGGCCAGCCGGGCGACGTGGATGCCGTAGCTCTTGTCCGTGCCGCCTTCGACGATCTTGTGGAGGAAGATGATCTCGTCCTTCCACTCGCGGACGGCGATGTTGTAGTTCCTCACGCCGCCGAGGAGCAGGGCCAGCTCGGTGAGCTCGTGGTAGTGGGTGGCGAAGAGGGTGCGGGCGCCGACGTGTTCGTGCAGGAACTCGCTCACGGCCCAGGCAATCGAGACGCCGTCGAAGGTGCTGGTGCCCCGCCCCACCTCATCGAGGATGAGGAGGCTGCGGGGCGAGGCGTTGTTGAGGATATTGGCCGTCTCGATCATCTCGACCATGAACGTGCTCTGGCCGCGGGCCAGCTCGTCGCTCGCGCCGACGCGGGTGAAGATGCGGTCGGCCACGCCGATGTGGGCCTTTTTCGCGGGCAGAAAGCTGCCCATCTGGGCCATCAGCACGAGGAGGGCGACCTGGCGGATGTAGGTGGACTTGCCGGCCATGTTCGGCCCCGTGATGACGGCCAGGCGGTTGGCCTCGCCGTCGAGCAACACGTCGTTGGGGACGAAGCGGCCGGCCTCGAGCGTGACCTCGAGCACGGGGTGCCGCCCCTCCTCGATCTGGATCACCAGGTCGTCGGCGACCTCGGGCTGGCAGTAGCCCCGTTCGGCGGCCACGTGGGCGAGCGAGGTAAAGCAGTCCACCTGCGCCACCAGGTTGCCCACGCGCTGGAGGCGTTCGACCTCGGCGGCCACCTGGTCGCGGAGGGCGACGAAGAGGTCGTACTCCAGCTCCTTCGCCCGCTCGTCGGCCCCGACGATCTTCTCCTCCCATGTCTTCAGCTCCGGCGTGATGTAGCGTTCGGCGTTCTTGAGCGTCTGCTTGCGGCTGTAGTCGGCGGGGACCTTCTGGGCGTGGACGTTGGTGATCTCGATGTAGTAGCCGAAGACGCGGTTGTAGCCGACCTTGAGGGACTCGATGCCTGTGCGGCGGATCTCCTCGGCCTGGAAGCGGGCGAGCCAGCTCTTGCCGTCGCGGGCGATCGAGCGCTCCTCGTCGAGCTTCGCGTCGTAGCCGGGGCGGATGATGCCGCCGTCGGTCAGCGAGGTTGGCGGGTCGGCCACGATGCTTCGCTCGATCAGCTCGCGGAGGTCGTCCAGCGTGTCCAGTTGCGCGTGCGTCTCGGCCAGGAGCGGGCAGGCGCAGGCCGCCAGGCGGGCCTTGAGGGCGGGGAGCGCCGTCGCCGATTGCTTCAGGCCCACGAGGTCGCGCGGGTTCGCCCGGCGATAGGCGACCTTCGCGGCCAGCCGCTCGATGTCCTGCACGCCCCGCAGCGTCGCCCGCAACTCGTCGCGGAGCAGCGGCTGGCCGACGAGTTCGGCCACTGCCCCCTGGCGTCGCAGGATTCCCGCCACGTCGCGGAGCGGGTAGAGGAGCAATTGGCGGAACAGGCGGCCGCCCATCGGCGTCACCGTCGCGTCCAGCACGCCCAGCAGCGTGGCGTCCTGCCGCCGCGTCCGCAGGGTCTCGACCAGCTCGAGGCTCGCCTGTGTCGCCTTGTCGAGGATGAGGTGGTCGGTGCGGACGAATCGCTCGATCTTCGTGAGGTTGCCGAGGCTGCCGCGCTGGGTCTCCTGAAGGTAGTCGAGCACGGCCCCCGCGGCGCCGAGACCCGTCTTGAGGCCCTGGCAGCCGAAGCCATCGAGCGACGCCACGCCGAAGTGCTCCAGGAGCGTCTTGCGGCCGCTCGTGGGGTCGAACGCCCAGTCGGGCCGCGGCGTCCAGTGGGCGTGCAGCACGGGACGGAGCGGCTCGAGCACGCTGTCCTCGGTGCGGTACTGGCCGTCGGGCACGAGGCATTCGGCGGCGCCGATGCGGCCCAACTCGTCGAGCAGTTGCCCGGGCTCGACCTCCTGGACGAGGAACCGGCCAGTCGAGAGGTCCACCCACGCGATGCCGTAGTGCTTGCCGAAGGGCGCGATGGCCGCGAGGAAATTGTTCGACTTCGCGTCGAGCAGCGACTCCTCGGTGAGCGTGCCGGGCGTCACCACGCGGGTCACGTCGCGGTCCACGACCCCCTTCGCCTCGCGGGGGTCCTGCACCTGGTCGCAGACGGCCACCTTGTGGCCCGCGACGATGAGGCGCTTGAGATAGGTGTCAATCGCGTGGTAGGGGAAGCCCGCCAGCGGCACGGCCCCCGCCCCGTGCTGCCGCGACGTGAGCGTCAGCCCGCACACCCGCGAGACCGTCTTCGCATCGTCGTAGAAGGTCTCGTAGAAGTCGCCCATCCGGAAGAGCAGGATGGACTCCGGGTGCTGTTTCTTGAAGCGGGCGTACTGCCGCATGGCCGGGGTGGCGGCCTCGGGCAGGTCGTCGCTGGAGAACAGCTTCTTCGTCTGGGCCATTGAGTTCCCTTGCTCGCCTCCGCCCACCATTCTAGGGCGGGGACGGGCAGAGTCAAATGCCCGATCCGGCGGCTACGCGACGCGCGGGATCGGGCATGTCGCACCAATCGGACTGGGCAGCCCCCCTACTTCTCGCCCTTCCCCTTCGTCGCCCAGTCGGGCAGGCGAACGCCCTGCGTCGGGTTGTCGGCGGGGATGAAGGGCTTGAGGTCGAGGATCGGTGTGTGGTCGAAGGCATCAATGTCCGCCACCTGCACCCGGTTCCTCTCGACCGCGACGATCCTGGCCACGGAGAGGGCGACGAGATTGGGCCGCACGGGCGCCCGGCACGCGAAGACGCCTGTCAGCGGGTTCGCCGCATTGCCGCGCGGGTGCACCTGGAGAATGCTTCGCTTCTCCGGCGTGTCGTTCTTGTCGAACCAGTAGAGCACCACCACGTGCGAGAAGCCGTCCAGCCCCAGCAGCCCCGGGGCGAACTTCTCCTGCACCACCAGGTACGTCTTCCCCTCCGCGCGCTCGACCGTTCCGATGGGGAAGAGCTTGAACACCGTCTCCCCTTTCTCGCCGGCCACTCCAATGCCCGCCAGAACCAGGCACAGCGCCGCCGTGCCCAGCGTCCAGGCTCCCATTGCTTGTCCTCCTGCAACAGGCGTGCAACCGACCCGAGCTACTCCGGCCCGACAGCAATCTTCTGGCTGACCTGCGTCCAGGCGCCGCGGCGGATCGTCCTGCCGTAGCCGTTGCCGAGGACGCAGCCGCGCTTGCCGCTGCGGGCCTCGCCGGACCAGAGGCTCGGCGTGAACAGGCGGAACCCGTCGTCGCCGGCCGGCTCTTTCGCGAAGGACCAGCCGCCCTCGGCCTCGAAGTCGCCGTTCCGCACGCGGCCCCCGAAGAGGTGGACGTCGTCCACGTAGAAGAAGCACTCGACGATCTGCCTGGCGGGTTCCGTGATGTCAGCGTCGGCGCGCAGGCGGAAGGCAAGCTCCACCTCCTTCTTGCCCTCGACGTGCTTGCCTACGTCGAGGACGAGGTGCTGCCAGCCGCCCTCGTCGCCCTCGGCGTCATCCTCCCAGACCGCTTCGCCGTCAATCAGCGCCTGCTTGCGGTAGTGGCCCTTGAGCGGCCCGTAGTAGCTGTCCTTCACCCACGCGCTCAGCACGCAGCCGCCCTTCGGCGGGGTCACGGTGACGGGAATCCACGTGGTGCCGGGCACGCCCCTCTCGTTCGAGACGGTGAGCGCGACAAGATAGCGGCCCGGGTCACTGAACGTGTAGCGGGCAGTCGGCTCGTGAGCCTCGGGGCCGACGGCATCGGGCGTGTCGGCGAAGTTCCACAGGTAGCGGACGATCTGGCCGCCTTCGCTGTCGCGGCTGCCCGAAGCGTCGAAGGCCACGGCGAGGGGCGCCGGGCCGGTGGCAGGGGTCGCCGTGCCTGCCGCCACGGGATGGCACGCGGCGGAGAGCGGGCCGAAATGGTTGTCGTGGATGTGCACGTTGCCCTTCACGGCCTCGCGGAGCGGGATGGCTGCGCCCTGGCTCGCGTGCCAGAACCAGTTGTGGTGGAAGCGGGCCTCCTCGAGCGGCGTGCCGCGGAGGAGAATCGCCGCCACGTCGGGGTTGCGGAACTCGTTGTGGTGGATGAGGGTCGAGGCGCCCGCCTTCGCCGCGTTGCCGTGGCGGTCGAACGAGGGCTGGACGTCGTGGTAGAGGCAGACGTTGTAGCGCGCCTCGTAGCTGCTGGTGGCCTGGGAGCCCGAGCCGATGTGGTGGCGGCAGAAGTCGAACAGGTTGGCCTCGATGAGGGCCTTGCCGCCGCCCCGGACCCAGACGCCGTAGCCGTAGCCCCAGCGGCGGGTGTGATGGATGTAGTTGTGGTGAATGTGGGCGCCGCCGGCCACGGCGAGGTCAATCGCCCACTTGTCCCACGCCCACAGCTCGCAGTTGTCCACCACCAGGCCCTCGTGGTCGGCGCGGATGCCGTTGGCGATCTTCACCTGGTCGTAGTGGTGGTCGCCGACCTCGGCGAACGGCCCGCGCAGCCGCAGCCCGGTGACCCGCACCCCCTTGCCACCCGTCTTGAAGAGGGGGATGAACTTCGCCTCATCCGTCAGGCTGTTCGAGAAGATGAGCGCCCCCTGTGAGCCGCCCCGGCCCCGCCCACTGGCGAGCGTGACGCCGCCGGGGATTGTCTGGTCATCGGCGCCGGTCATGTCGATCGTCGCATCGTCGCGGACGAAGATGACCGCCCCCGCCTCGGCCTTGCGCAGAGCTTCGATCAGTTCCTCCCGCGTGCCCACGACGAAGGCCGCCGTGTCGCCCGACTTGATGTCGCGATACCCCGGCCCGCCGCCGATCGGGTCGCCCGTCGGGTTGAGTTCGTCCTTGTGGCTCGCCGCCAGGCACAGCCAGGGCACGGCGAGAAGGAACGCAAGCAGTCTCCGGCTCATCCGCACTCCTCGGGCTTCAGGGGCTCGAAGGTGGTGCAAAGGCCCTGCACGCGGCCCGTCGCCGCCGAGCGGTAGCCCGACTCGATGATGTCAACCACGTGTCGGGCGTGCTCGGCGTTCGCTATCGAGGGCGTGCCGTCGCGCACCCAGTCCACGAGCTGCATCAGGTCCTCGAAGACGTGGGACTCGCGGAGCCTGGCGTGCTCGCCGACGACGTGCGGTTCGTGGTCGCCCTCGAGCTGCATCGGCTCGCCCTTGACTTCCGTGCCGATGACGGCGCCCGCGGTGCCGTAGATGTTCGGGTGGAAGCCCTTCGTCACCGAGCCGAAGGCCGCGCCGTAGACCGTGGCGAAGAGCGCGTTGCCAAAGTCCACGAGCAGGAACGTCGTATCGTCCATGTCGCACTGAATCGCCTGGCCGCGGAACTCGCGCTGCGGCACGACGAGGCCCGACATCGCGGCCACGCGCTTCGCGGGGCCGAGGATGCCCGTGAGATTGTGGAGGCAGTAGACCGTCACGTCGTACATCGGCCCGCCGCCCGGCCGCCGGAAGTACCAGGTCGGGTCCACCTGCGTGAGCACGTCGTCCCACTTGCGGAACTCTTCGTTCAGATGGTAGTTGCCGGGGGAGGTGCCGGCGATGGCCCAGGTGAGCTGGCCGATGTCGCCCCCGAGAATCCGCTTGCGGATGCGGCGGTTGAAGGGTATGAGCATCATGCCGGGCGAAGCGACGAGGCGGACGCCTGTCTTCTCCGCGCGGGCCATCAGGTCGTCGCACTCGGCGACCGTCGTGGCCATCGTCTTGTTGAAGTGCACGTGCTTCCCCGCCTCGATGGCGGCGACGCCTTGCTCGTGGTGCAGGCCAATCGGCGAGCAGAGGGTCACGGCGTCCACCGCGGGGTCGGCGAGAAGCTCCTCATAGGTGTCGTAGGCGGCGGCGACGCCGTAGCGTTCGGCGGCGGCCTTGGCCCGCCCGGGCACGGGGTCGCACACCGCCGCCAGGCGCACGCGGTCCTGCACGTCGGGCTGCGACAGGTGCATCAGCGCAGCACGAATGCCAATCGCCCCCGCGCCCACCACGCCCATTCCGATGGGTTCGCTCATCGTCTCGTGCTCCGTCTGTTGTTTCAGGTCTGGCTCGAAGCGGTCCGCCACGAGGTCTTGTGCTCCCAGCCGACCGTTTGCCTCAGGCGGGCGTTGGAGATGAGGCTCTGGTGGCCGGTGATGCCCCTCGCCAGGGGCACCAGCTCGGGCTTGAAGCGCTCGAGAAGCTCCATCGTCGGCTCGAGCGCCGTCGAGTCGTCCGCGTTGCAGAAGTAGACCCCGTGCGGCTCGATCTCGTCGGCCCTCTCCATCAGCAGGCGATGGGCCGAAGCCACGTCCTCGCTCCCCACCCACGGCCAGAGCCACGGGTTCCAGCCCCTGGCCGGGCCGATGCGGGCGGCCATCTCGGCCCGCCGCTGGGGCGGCGTGATCCCCGCCGCGCGAACCACGTGGGTCCGCATCCCGTACGCCCGCGTGTAGCTCGCCAGCAGCTCCTCCCCCGCCAGCTTGCTGTAGGAGTAGGAGTCCTCGACGTCGCTGGGGTGCTTCTCATCCACGGGCAGGTACTGGAAGGGGAAGGCGCGCTGGCTGATGCGGAAGCCGTGGCCAAGGGCGCAGTTGCTGCCCGTCATCACGAACGTGCGGATGCCGCGCTCGACGGCGGCGCGGAGCAGGTAGTAGGTGCCCAGGGTGTTCGAGCGCATGGTCTGGTCGAAGGGCAGGCCGCGTTCCTCGGCCTGCTTCCGCATCGCCGGGTGATCGGTCGGCCCGGGCTGCGCTGCCAAGTGCTGAATCGCCTCGACCCCCTCGGTCGCCTTGCGGCACGCCGCGAAGTCCGTGATGTCGCCCTGCACCCACGGCCAGCGGTCGGCCGCGGCGGGGCGCCGACGCGACATCAGCACCAGCTCGTGCCCCGCCCCCTCCAGTTCCGCCACCACGAACGGCCCCAATCGCCCGCTCGCCCCAGTCACGAGAACCCGCATAGAGCGTCTCCAGTTGAATTGCCCGAACGACCCGTCCCTGCCAAGCGTGTAGCTTGGGCGACAAAGCCATTGGCGTGGAGTATAGCAGACTTCCGCTGCGCCGCAAGCCGGGTTTCAGCGCATGGCCTGGAGCAGACTGCGGAAGCAGGCGGCGGATTCGCCGGGGGCGTCCTTGGTGGGGGCGGCGCCGCCGACCTGGGCCTTGTAGGCGGCGTGGAAGGGGGCGAAGCCACACCAGGTGGTCTGGACCATGCCAAGGGCGCGGTCGGCCACGGCTTTGTCGTCGCCGCCGCGGAGCTTGCGGATGAAGGCGAGCTGGGCGCGGGCAACCTGCGAGTTCCGCCAGGGGCAGGCGACGACGGGAAAGCCCTTCTCGGCGAAGAAGCGCGGGGTCTCGGGCGCCCGGCCGTAGTGCCAGTCGCAGATCACGATGTCCTTCGGCACCTGGTCCACGCCAGGGGCGGTGCCGTTCTCGGCGGCCTCCCACTTGCCGATCTTGGTGGCCTTGCCGTCAATGAAGCGGTCGCCCCACATCCACAGCGTGCAGCCGATTTGCTTGAGGTGGGCGTGAAGGGTCTTGACCTCACCCGCGAACAGCTCGGCCGTGCTCTTGCCCTTGCAGCGTGGGCAGTCGGGGTCGGCCAGGAGGAACACCTCGTCCATCCCCACGTGGAATGCCTTGGCCTCGCAGGCCTTGGCCAACTCGTCCATGAGGTCGAAGAGGACTTTGTGGACTTCGGGGTGGAGGGGGCAGTAGCTGCGGCAGTAGATGCCCTTGTTGTTGGGGTACTTGCCGGGGGTCTCGTCGAATTCGGGGTGCTTCGTGAGGAGCTTGGCGGTGTTCGCGGCCCAGGACTGGTGGCCGAGGCAGTTGATCTGGGGGATGAGTTGGATGCCCTTCTCCTGGCAGGCCTTGGCGATCTGGCCCACCTCGGCCTTGCCGAGGGCGGCGGGGTCGGCGAAGTCGGGCCGGGACTGGAAGTTGAAGCCGTAGTTGAACTCCATGATGAGGGTGTTGACGCCCTCTTTGGGGAGGGCTTCGCGGATGAAGTCGAGGGCGGCGGCCAGGTCCTTCTTCGCGGGGGCGAAGGTGTGAAGGCCGCGGACGGGAACGTCCGGGGCCTTGGCCTTGGCCTCGCCCTCGCCGGCCGACGCGAGCGCCGCTGCGAGCAGAAGCAGGCCGAGGACGGCTGTGGAGACTTCGACCCACGCGTGAGTGTCGCCCATTGCCCGTGCCTCCTACCAGTGGTTGAGGGAACGCCTGGGGCCATGATACGGCGCGGCGGGCGGGAAGTCAACCGAGGCGGGCCTGCCGCCCGGGCGCGAGGCGATCGGGCCTGCCTCGCGACCGGGTGATCCCATGGAGGGCTGGCTCATAAGTCTCTATCTCACAAGCACTTCCGAGTGCCTGACCAGGCGATCAGCTCCCAGAGCATCAGCCGATCGCCTGGCGCACCAGGGCGGGTCGAGGGCGCGACTTGAACTGCCGGCGGGATCGGCGTATACTGCTGATGGAAGGGGCGGCCGGTCCACGAGGCAGGTAGCCCGCAGCCGCCCCGCTCGGGAGCCGGGTTGTGGATCAGACTCATCGGAACAGCGCCACGAGGGGGCCCAGCGCGTCTCGGCCACAGAGGCGTGCGGCACGAGGGAGCCCTCGCTTGCGAGGCATAGTAGTCCAATGGCTGCGCCACGGAAGCCATCTCCGTTCAATGCGTGGGAAACGGTACGCTGTGAGCTGCTCAACACCCGGGTGTGCGACCTGGGCCTGACGATCGAGGGCTCGCCAGTCGAACCGTTCGTACGGCGGCTGCACAGGGAGTTCGCCGCCAAGGGCATCGCGTTCCGGCCCGCCTTCTATCTCACCGATACCTGGGGCTGCCCCGACCGCGTGCCGGTGATCGGCGTGCCGTTCTACCTAGCCGACAAGCGTCTGGCCCGCATCGAGCAGGAGCAGACGGGAGAGCTCGAGGACGACCAGATGGCGATGATGCTGGTGCGGCACGAGGCGGGGCACGCGGTGAACTACGCGTACCGGCTGTGGGAGGATGCGGAGTGGGCCGAGGTGTTCGGGCAGTTCTCGCGGCCCTACCGCGAGGCGTTTCAGCCCGAGCCGTTCAGCCGGCAGTTCGTCCGCCACATCTTCTCGAGGCCCTACGGGCGAACGTATGCGCAGAAGCACCCCGACGAGGATTTCGCGGAGACGTTCGCGGTGTGGCTGACGCCGCGCTCGGCCTGGCGGCGGAGGTACCGGGCCTGGCCGGCGCTGGCGAAGCTGAAGCACGTGGACGCGCTGATGGGCCGGATTCGCCGGCGGGAGCCGGTGCGGACGGGTGGCAAGCTCTTCCATCCCATCGGGCAGATGGACATGGTGCTGGCGGAGCACTACGGGCAGCGGGCCGAGCAGTTTCGGGCCGCGGCCCAGGGCTACGTGGACGACCGGCTGCGGGCCGTGTTCCCGCCGCTGCGGGGCAACTCCACGCTGCCGGCCCGCCAGCTCCTGCGGAAGCATCACGACGACCTGCTCGAGCGCATGGTGCGCTGGTCCCCCCTCGACGAGCAGGAGGCCACAACGATTCTCCAGAAGCTGGAGGACCGGGCGCAGGCGTTGCGCCTGCGCTTCCGGGCGCGCCAGAGGGGTCGCAAGCTGATGGACGTTGCGGCCATGGTGGCCGCGCTGGCCATGGAATTCGCCTATACGGGAAGGCTGATGGGGTAGTCTCAGATCATGGGGATGTCGAGGTCGTAGGGCGGGCCTTCGAAGGCGGACTTCACAACCATCTGGAGCAGGCGCGGGTGCGAGATGCCGGCGCGGTCGGCCTGGCGGGCCAGGCCGTGGCCGTCCTCGAGGCAGGCGTTGCAGTTGACCTCGAGCACACAGGGACGGCCGTCGGCATCGCAACGAATGTCCACCCGCCCATAGCCCCAGGCCCCGACGGCGCGGAAGGCGCGGAGGGCCAGAGCGCTGACCTCACGGGCCAGGTCGGGCTCGACGACCGCGGGGCAGGTGACCGACGTCGTGCCATACTCCTCGGCGGTCTCGATCCACTTGGCGGCATAGGACAGGATGCGCGGGATGTGGGGGGGGACCTGCGAATAGTCCACCTCGGCAAGGGGGAGGACGCGCAGGCGCCGGCCGCCGAGGATGCCGACGTTGAACTCACGGCCGGGCAGGAAGGCCTGGGCAAGGACGGGCTGGTGGTATTCGCGGATGATCTCGCGGATCTTGGCGCGGAGGGCGGTCTTGGAGTGCACGACCGAGTCGCGCGCGACGCCGATGCTCGCGTGCTCCTGGCCGGGCTGGACGAAGAGCGGGAACTGCCAGCGATGGCGGTCCACCTCGCTCACCCGCTCGAGGAGCTGGGTGCAGGGGGGCACGCGGATGCCCACGCCCTGGAGGAGGCTGGCGGTCATGTACTTGTAGCGGGTGAGGCCGATGGCAAGGGCGGGCGAGCCGGTGACGGGGAAGCCCATCATGCGCACGAGGGCGGGCACCCGCATCTCGTAGAGCGCCCCGTGCACCACGTCGTCGTACTGGTTGAACACGACGTCGGGGCCGAGGCGCCGCAGCTTGTGCTGGAACGCGAACAGGTCGCGGGCCAGGGGCAGGACGGAGACGCGGTAGCCGACGTTGCGGAGGGCGCGCGCCATGGCGCGGATCATCACCCGCAGGTCATTGGTGCTACCGCGGTCCTCGGGGCGCTCGGGCGCGCAGTCCCTGTCCGCATTGTAGACCAGGGCCACGTGAAGGTGCCGCCTCGCCCGGCCTACGCCGTCCATCATCTCATACGTCTCCCGTGGGCGTGGACGTGGTGGGTGCCGCTCCCCACACCCGACGCGCGGGGCCGCCGCAGCCTGTTCCTCATCATTATGCCCATGCGGAGCGACTTGTCAACCGCATTGCGTGGCGAGGCGTCTCGAAACTATCTCAGTGCTTGGCGGCGCGGATGGCGTTGCAGAACTCGTCGGCGGTCTGGAAGCGGCGAGCGGGCTCGGGGTTCATGGCGCGGGTCACGGCGGCGTCGAGCTCGGCGGAGCAGTCGTCGCGGAACGAGCGGATGGGCCGGATCTTCTGGGCGTGGAAGAGCCGCACCAGCTCGGTGATGGAGGTGACCTGGTGGGGGAACTCGCCGGTGAGGAGACGGTAGGCCGTGACGCCGAGCGCGTAGATGTCGCCCCGGGCGTCGGAGGCCGCGACGTCGGCGACCTGTTCGGGCGCCATGTAGAGCGCGGCGCCGATGGCCGAGCTGGTGGAACTGAGGGTGCTGAGGCCGGCGACGTGGAGACTCTTGGCCAGGCCCAGGTCCGCGAGCTTCAGGATGCCGTCGCGGGTGAGAAGGAGGTTGCTGGGCTTGATGTTGCGGTGGACGATGCCGGCGGCGTGCGCGTGGGCGAGGGCGGCGCAGGCGGAGGCGGCGTATTCGACCACGTGCTTGACGGGGAGCGGGCCCTGGCGCTGGAGGAGCGTGCCGAGGTCGCCGCCCTGGGCGTATTCCATCGAGATGAAGTAGCGGCCCTCGGCCTGGTTCATGTCGTAGATGCGGATGATGTTGGGGTGCGAGATCTGGCCGCTGGTCCGGGCGTCGCGCAGGAAGCGGCCGATGGCGTCGGCGTCGGCGGTGAGCCCCTCGTAGAGGATCTTGAGGGCCACCAGGCGCCCCATCGAGAGTTGGTCGGCCTTGAACACGGCTCCGATCGAGCCCTTGCCAATGGGCTGGACGATCTCGTAGCGCCCGATGACGAGCCCCAGGAGCGGGCAGGCCGCGACGCAGGCGCCGCAGTAGACGCGGCTCTGCGTCTGCCGGGCGGCGCCGAGGGCGTCGAGCGGAATCGTCCGCCCGCACGCGGCGCACAGGTGGGGCGGGGCCACCTGGGGTTCGGGCTCCGCCAGCTCGGGCGTCTCGCAGCGGAACAGCAGGTGCGCGAGGCCGGCCTGGATGCGGTCGCCGTTCCGCAGGCGCGCCTCGGCGATGCGGGCGCCGTTGACGAACGTGCCGTTCTTCGAGCCCAGGTCGCGCACGAAGTAGCCGTCGGGGGTGGAGCGGATCTCGCAGTGGTGGCGCGAGATCTTCGCGTCGTGGATCTGGATCACGCTGTCGGCGCTGCGGCCGACGACCACCGGCTGCTCGCCGTCGGCGGCGAACTGGCTGACGGGCTTGTCATCCTGGAGGAGAATGACGGTGGCGCGCAACGGAACACAGTCCTCCGCCAATGCAGCCTTGGCAAGGCAGGGCGCCCCCGTGCGCACGCCGGACCCGCCGAACGGGCGCCCTGCCGCGACAGGCCCTCCGGAACTCGGTCGGGAGCGCGGCGGCTCCTACCGGGCGACCGTGAGGGCGAAGACGTGAATGAGCGAGCAGAAGGGGAGCTTGACCGACTTCAGCTCGCGGTTCGCATCGAGGGGCACGACCGCCACCCAGATGCGGCACTTCTTGTCCTCTTTGGAGTACTCGCCCTTGCCGCCGGAGTCCACGGCGACCCGCTGGGCGCTCTCGACGCCGGTCTTCTCGCCGAACTGGGCGTCCTTGCACCAGTCGGTCACCTTCAGGTCGGCCTGCACCGTGCCGTCGGCGTAGTTGATCGTCAGCTTCTCCTGCTGGTCGGCATCGGTGGCGGTGACGAGGAGGTGGAACTCCTTGGCCTTGCCCTCGAGGAGGATGGTCTGCCCCGCGCAGGCCACGTTGTTCTTCGTCCCCTTGTCCTTGCCGGGGAACTGGAAGGCCGTCTTGACGTCCTTGGGCTCGAAGAGGCCGGCATCGGGCATGTTCTCAGCGGGGAAGGACTGCTTGTACTGGTCGAGGTCGGCGTCCTTGCGGTCGTCCTCGCTGCTGAAGCCGTCGTTGTTGACGAGCTTGCTGAGGTCCACGGCGAGGAGGCCGGGCTTGAGCTCCTTGAGGGCGGCCTTGGGCTCCTCGGGCTTCGGCTCGGGCTTCGGCTCGGGCTTTGGCTCGGGCTTTGGCTCGGGCTTTGGCTCGGGCTTTGGCTCGGGCTTCGGCTTCGGCTCGGGCTTCGCCTTCGGCTCGGGCTTCGGCTCGGGGGCGGGGGCCGGCTTCACGTCGTCGGGCTTCCCGGCCGGCTCGGCCGCGGGCTTCTTCTCGGCCACGGGCACGCGGATTTCCACGGCGCCGCCGGCCTTCTTGGGCTCCGCCTCCGCCGTGGCCGGGCCTCCAGTGCAGCCAACCACGACAATCGCCATCGTCAGCACGCTCACCAGCCACACTCTCATCATCCCGTGCTCCTTTCCCAAACAGCGGTTCCTGGAACGCTGGCCTGGGCCTGGGTACACCCCGCAGGCGCTGGCCCGCCGGGGTGCTTCTATTATACCAATCGCTCTCGCACTGTCCAGCACCGGTGACAGAATTGCCGCCGGGTGCCTGGGAACATCAGCCGGTGGCCTCGCCGAGGAGGCGTCGGGCCTCGGCCTTATCCTCTTCGGTCTTGCAGCGCTGGAGGGCCGCGTTGAGGGCCTCGATGGCCTTCTCGCGGGCGCCGGTGACGCCGCGCCGCCGGGCGCCCAGGTAGAAGCGGCCGAGCGCCACGTAGGGCCGCGGGTCGTCGGGCAGGGCCTTGCAGGCGCCCTGGAGGAGCGCCTCGGCCCGCGCGGGCTCGCGGGCGAGCACGAGGAAGCCCACGGCAGTGGCGCAGTGCGCCAGGTCGGTCGGCGCCGCCTTGGCCTTCGCCTCGTAGGCCGCCGCCTTCGCCGCCACCGAGGTGCCCGCGCGCTTGTACAGGCTGTGGGCCGCCGAGACGACGAAGCTGCTGTCGGGGTGCTTGCCCGCGAGGCTCGCCAGCATCAGGTCAATCTGGCCTTGAATCCGCTCGACGAACGCCGCGTCGCCGTAGGTGAAGTGGTCGTTGAAGTAGATCTTCGCCAGGAGCTGGAGCAGCCGGCTGGCGTAGGCCCCGGGCCGCGACGTGTCGCGGCCCGCGATGGTGCTCTCGATGGCCTCGGCCAAGTGGGCCATGCACGGCTCGATCTTGTGCTCGAGCAGGTACAGGTGGGCCACCTCGGCGCGGTAGGCGACGTTGTGGGGGTCCTTTTTGAGCTCGGCCTCGTAGTAGCCGACCTCGCGGTGGCCCAGGTTGGCCTCGATGGTCACCGTGTCGCGGGGCTTCACGGTGACCTCCTGCTGCCAGTCGGCGAAGTTCGTCTTGCTCACGCGCAGGCTGTAGGTCTGCGGCTCGAGGTCCTCGATGCGCAGGGGGGTGTTGCCGCGGTACTCGCCGTCGAGGTGGACGGATGCGCCATCGGGCTTCGAGGCGACGACCAGGATGCCGCGCTCGGCGATCTTGAGCACCACGGTGATCGGCGCCGGGGCGCTCGAGCCGACCCGCAGCGAGCTGCGGTAGACCTCGTGGCCGGCCCTCTGGATGCGGAGGACGTGTTCGCCGGCCGCCACCTCGAGGT
>DATKZY010000219.1:0-49932 GCA_035527715.1 Planctomycetota bacterium
GGGCGTGGCGGAGTACAGCCCACGGTGCAGCGAAGCGGAACCGTGGGTTTGCGTCCGAGAAGAAGACCCAGCCCCCGAAGGGGGCGGCGGAGCTCTCCAGCCGCTTGAGGCTCCGCCGCCCCCTTCGGGGGCTGGGCCACGGGGGGTCGTCAACCCACGGCTCCCCGAGCATCGCCGTGGGCTACATTCCCTCGCCTCCTGCGGAGGCTGAAAACGCGATCGCCTGGCCCGTAGGAGATTACACGCACCCGGGCAGTGCCCTCACTCCAGCTCCGCCAGGTTGGCTTCGAGGCGCTGGATGTCCTCGCGCAGCCGGGCGTTCTGCTGGTACTCCTTCTCGACCACCTCTTTCGGGGCCTTCTCGAGGAAGGCGACGTTCGCCAGCTTGCGCTCGGAGCCTTCGAGGAACTTCGCCGCCCTCGCGAGCTGGTCGCGCAGGCGCTTCCGCTCGGTGTCGAGGTCAATCACGCCTTCCAGGGCAACGTAGGCCTCCATGCCCGGCAGCACCGCGGCAGCCGAGGCGGGCGGCTTGGGCAGGCTCACGCCGATCTCGAGGTGCTCGAGCGCCGCCTGGTCGCACAGGAGGCCGCGACAGGCTTCCATGCCCGCCTCGGCCGCGGGGTCGGCGAGCGAGAGCGTCACGCGCAGCCGCGGCGTGCGGTCGGCCAGGCCCATCTTCTTGCGGATGTTGCGGATGGCGCGGACGATCTCCTGCACCTGGGCGAAGGTGGCCTCGGCGGCCGGGTCGAGCCAGCGCTCGTCGGCCTGCGGCCACGGGGCGACCATGATGCTCGCGGCCGCGTCCGCGCCCTCGCCCGCCAGGGCGCCCCGGCGGGCCATCCGCGCGCCGAGGTGCTGCCAGACCTCCTCGGTGATGAAGGGCGCGAAGGGGTGGAGCAGCCGAATCGCGTTGTCCAGCACGTGCGTGACCACGCCCTGGGCAGCGAAGCGCGGGGCCGTGGCCTCGGGGGCCGCGTTGCGGACCCGCGGCTTGATGACCTCGAGATACCAGTCGCACAGCTCGTGCCAGACGAACTCGTAGATGGCCATCGCGGCCTCGTTGAAGTTGAAGCCCTCAAGGGCCTGGCTGGCCGTGGCGATCGTGCGGGTCAGGCGGCTGAGGACCCAGCGATCCTCCAGGGCGAGGTCGCCCGCTCCGTAGGCCATGTCCGCCACGTCGGGCGACTCGGCCAGGTTCGTGAGCACCAGCCGCGAGGCGTTCCACAGCTTGTTCGCGAAGTTGCGCCCGATGGCCACCTTGTCGTGCGAGTAATAGGCGTCCTGCCCGCTCGCCGTGATGAGGACGATGCTGAACCGCAGGGCGTCGGCGCCGAACTCGTCCATCACCGCGATGGGGTCCGGCGAGTTGCCCAGGCTCTTCGACATCTTCCGCCCATCCTCCGCCCGCACGATCCCGTGAAGGTAGACGTCGCGGAAGGGAATGTCGTCGAGGAACTCCAGTCCCGCCATGATCATCCGGGCCACCCAGAAGCCCAGGATGTCGGGGGCGGTCACCAGCGTGTCGGTCGGGTAGAAGTACTTCAGGTCCGCCGTCTCGTCCGGCCACCCCAGCGTCGAGAACGGCCAGAGCCAGGAGCTGAACCAGGTGTCGAGCACGTCCTCGTCCTGGACGAAGCGCGTGCCGCCGCACTGGGGGCACTTCTCGGGCTGCGTGGCCGAAACGACGGGGTAGCCGCCGATGCCATAGGGCGGCTCGGCCGGGCGGTCGGCGGGGTCGAGCTTCGGGTCGGGGCAGTCCTGGCAGTACCACGCGGGGATGCGGTGGCCCCACCAGAGCTGGCGGCTGATCGGCCAGTCGGGCACCGTGTCTATCCAGTGGTAGTACATCGTCTCCCAGCGGGGCGGCCAGAACCTGACGCTCTTGTCCTCGGCGACCTTGCGGGCGCGCTCGGCCAGCGGCTTCATACGCACGAACCACTGGAGCGAGATGTAGGGCTCGACCAGCGTGTCGCAGCGGTAGCAGTGGCCCACCTCGTGCTCGTGCGGCTCGTGCTTTTCGAGGAGGCCCAGCTTCCGGAGGTCGGCGACGACCCGCTCGCGGCACGCGAAGCGGTCGAGGCCCCTGTAGGCCCCGGCCTCCTCGCTCATCGTGCCGTCGGGCGCGATCACGCAGGGGGCCGCCAGCCCGTGCTTGCGCCCGATGCGGAAGTCGTTCGGGTCGTGCGCCGGCGTGATCTTCAGCGCGCCCGTGCCGAACTCCTTGTCCACGTACTCGTCGGCGATGACGGGGATCTCGCGGTTCATCAGCGGCAGAATGACCGTCCTGCCAATGACGTCCTTATAGCGCGGATCGTCGGGGTTCACGGCCACGGCCGTGTCGCCGAGCATGGTCTCGGGCCGCGTGGTGGCGACCGTGACACCCCCCTGCCCTTCCTTGAACGGGTAGCGGATCCACCAGAGGCCCCCCTGAACGGTCTGGTGTTCGACCTCGTCGTTGGACAGCGCGGTGCCGTGGAAGGGGCACCAGTTGATCATGAACTTGTCGCGGTAGACCAGCCCCTTGTTGTAGAGACGCACGAAGACCTCGAGGACCGCGCGCGACAGCCCTTCGTCCATCGTGAAGCGCTCGCGGCGCCAGTCGAGCGAGGACCCGAGGCGGCGGAGTTGCTCGTTGATCACGGCGTTGTGCTTCTCCTTGACCTGCCACACGCGCTCGACGAATCTCTCGCGGCCGAGGGCCTGGCGGCTCGTGCCCTCCGCGTCGAGCATCCGCTCGACCACGCTCTGCGTGGCGATCCCCGCGTGGTCCGTGCCCGGCTGCCACAGGGCGTTGAAGCCCTGCATCCGCCGCCAGCGGACGAGAATGTCCTGGAGCGTGTTGTTCAGCACGTGCCCCAGCGTCAGCACCCCCGTCACGTTCGGCGGCGGGATGACGATCGTATAGGGCTTCCGCTTCGGGTCCGGATCGGCCTGGAAGTAGCCGTTCTCCTCCCAGAAGCGATACAAACGCTTCTCCACCGAAGCCGGATCGTAGCGCGTTGGCAGATCAAGTCCCATCGGGGTCAACTCCATGCGAAGGCGGTTCTACAGGGGAAGGAGCGGACATCACGCGGCAGCCGCGACCACTGGGCGCACCGCGCCCGGGCCGCGGCGGAGCACGCCGACTGCGTGGTGCCCGTAGGAGAAGGTCACAGCTGCCGCGTCCTGTGCGGGCAGCCTCATGCTGAGATGCTTCGTCGCCATCGTGGACCTCGATTGCTTCTGCAAATCCAGGGGGGATGATAGCATTTCGGGCTAGGTGAGTCAAGAAGCGGGCAGCCAGGCGTAGCGCAGGGAACCGGTTGACACGAGCTACCTGCGGCGGTATCATCAGTCTGCCATGCGAGGTTGGGCGGCTCGTCACGCGTCATTGTCCGAGGGGCACCGTACTAGATCGACCCTGTGAGCCAGATGAATGAGCGTAGAATCTGGTGACCAACAGTCGCCATCCGAGGAACTATCGCAGCCGCAGACTGTCTACTGCCTTGCGGTGGATCTGGTTGGATCGACTCGGCAGGGGCTCTCATGGCGCTCTTGGGAGGTGGAGCGGTTCAACCGCGCATTGGTTGGACAGATCACGCCTCACATCAGCGCCCTCCAGCTTGAACACGCTGTTGTCAAGTTCACTGGCGATGGTTGGCTTGTCATGTCGCCAACGGCAGTATCTCAGTTGTGTTGCCTTGCCCTGATCTTCGCTTCCTCATTCAGGCGCGAAATGGGGCGCCTGAGCAGACTGCCCGAAGGGGACATACCAGTTGTTCGCACAGCCGTGTGCAGCGGTCGGGACATCGAGGTGGAGACTCCCAAAGGACAACAAGACTTCGTCGGCGATAGCGCGCGCCGGGCGAACCGCGCCTTGGCAGTGTGCAACGTCGGGGAAGTTCTCGTGAGCAACGCGGTGCGCGAATGTATTCTCCGTGACTTTGATGTCGGAGAACAAGACGTTCTGACCCAGCGCCCTACGCCCACTAAGTGGGAGGAGAAGATCGTTCTTCACATGCTGAAGGGACTCAAACCTGGGGCGGCCTGTGACAGCGAGATGCCTGCTGACATAGTTTACACACTGGGCATGATCGGGAAGCGAGAGGAATCTGTTGAAGCCGTTGTCGCCATCGCACAGCGCTTTGAGGTGGTCAGAGACACCCAGCCGCCAGAGCAATGGCATGCAGGCGCCCCCTATGAGACGCCAGTCACAACTGGGGAACAGCGCCCCTCCACCGGCTCACGCCAGCTGCTACCTGCCCAGGAGTGGAACCGTGTCTTGAACAGTCTCCCCGATTTCACAGCTGCGCAGGTCCTAGTGGAGGCACTTCGAGCGAAGCATGTTCCTCGGGATGTGGTGACCTATAACATCCTAGCCAATAAGGCGCCGGATCTCTCTGGAGCCTTAGAGATCAAACGGCTCATGGCGGATGACGGCTTCGCGCCAAACGTGGTCACCTATAACACACTGCTCAGCAAGACTAGCACCTACGCGCACTCCGCACGGCTCCTTGCGGAGATGACGGCTGCCGGGATCGCGCCGAACGTGGTCACTTACAACACGCTTGTCGGCAGGGCCGAGAGCTACCCCGAGGCCGCACGGCTCCTTGCGGAGATGAAGGCCGCCGGGATCGCGCCGAACGTGATCACCTACAACACGCTTGTCGGCAGGGCAGAGAGCTACGCCGAGGCCGCACGGCTCCTCGCAGAGATGAAGGCGGCGGGGGTCGCGCCGAACGTGGGCACTTATAACACGCTTGTTGGCAGGGCCGAGAGCTACACCGAAGGCGCACGCCTCCTCGCGGAGATAAAAGCCGCCGGGATCGCGCCGAACGCAGTCACCTACAGCGCGCTTGTCAGCAGGGCCGAGAGCTACACCGAGGCCGCACGGCTCCTTGCGGAGATAAAGGCCGCCGTGATCGCGCCGAACGTGGGCATCTACAACACGCTGGCCAGCAAGGCCGAGAGCTACGCGGACGCCGCACGGCTCCTTGCGGAGATGAAGGCCGCCGGGATCACGCCAAACGTGGACACCTACAACACACTGGCCAATAGGGCCGAGTGCTACGCGGACGGCGCACGGCTCCTTGCGGAGATGAAGGCCGCCGGGATCGCTCCGGAAGTGGGCACCTACAACACCCTGCTCAACAGAGCCGGTAGCTATGCGGACGCCGCACGGTTCCTTGCGGAGATGAAGGCCGCCGGGATCACGCCAAACGTGGACACCTACAACACACTGCTCAACAGGGCCGAAAGCTATGCGGACGGCGCACGGCTCCTTGCGGAGATGGAGGCCACCGGGGTCGCGCCCAACCTGGGCACCTACAACACACTGCTCAACAGGGCCGGAAGCTATGCGGACGCCGCACGGCTCCTTGCGGAGATGAAGGCCGCCGGGATCACGCCGAACCTGGGCACCTACAACACACTGGCCTGCAAGGCCGAGAGCTACCCGGACGCCGCAGGGCTCCTCGCGGAGATGGAGGCCGCCGGGATCGCGGCCAACCTGGGCACCTACAACACACTGCTCAACAGGGCCGAAAGCTACGCGGACGCCGCGCGGCTCTTTGCGGAGATGAAGGCCGCCGGGATCGCGCCGAACGCAGTCACCTACTGCGCGCTGGTCAGCAGGGCCGAGTGCTACACCGAGGCAGCGGGCCTTCTTGAGGAGATGAAGGCAGCCGGGATCGCGCCGGACGTGGTCACCTACAGCACGCTGGTCAGCAAGGCCGAGACCTACGCGGACGCCGCACGGCTCCTTGCGGAGATGAAGGCCGCCGGGATCGCACCGAACCTGTTGACCTACAACACGCTTGTCAGCAGGGCCGAGAGCTACGCCGAGGCCGCAGGCCTTCTTGAGGAGATGAAGGCAGCCGCCATCACCCCAAGCCGGGTGACCTACAGTTCGCTCTTCTCCACGCACATCGGCCATGCCAACGCACGCGACATACTGCATTGGTATTACGAGCAGCCTTACCACCCATCGGGTCCCCTGAATGCGCTGATAACTTCCTTGCGGGGCCTCGGCCGCGTCGGTGAGGCTTTGGAGATTACATTACAGCATCCGCATCTTAGCGCGGGTCGCCAACTTATGAGGGAGCGCCCCGCGGACGCGCAACAACTGTTTGAAAGTGCGAAGAACGCGAATCCGAACCACCCGACCGCTGACTTCGCCCTCGGAGCATTGCATATGGAGAAGGGAGATCCCGCGGCTGCAAGTAGCTGCCTACAGCAGGCGCTAGGGACCGCGCCGCATCCAAAGCAGAAGGAAACGATCCGGAAGTGGCTTGCAGAGCTGGAACGATGATCGTCGGCGGAACGACATCCGAACTTGCCTTCCAGACGGGTGAAGCAGTTCGCCGTTAGACTCAAGCACTGAGTCCAGAGTGACGTGCGCACGATCCAATCGCGCGCTGCCATCGGCTATCCGGCCGCGATCCGCGGCATCCAGGGCTGCCAGAATTGACAGATGCGCTACCCCTCTGCTATCATCTGCCCGTTCTGGCGAATCTCAGGCAAAGGAGAAGGCATTGGCCAAGCGGCTTTTCAGCGGCATCCAGCCCAGCGGCGGGATTCATATCGGGAACTACCTCGGGGCGATCCGGAACTGGGTGGCCCTCATCCCCGAGCTGGAGTGCATCTACTGCATCGTGGACTACCACGCGATCACGGTGCCCTACGAGCCGGCGGAGATGCAGGGCCGCATCCTGGAGGCAGCGGCGGTGAACATCGCCTGCGGCATTGACCCCGAGCGCTGCACGCTGTTCGTGCAGAGCCACGTGCCCGAGCACACGGAGCTGACCTGGATTCTCAACAGCGTGACGCCGGTCGGCGACCTGTTCCGCATGACGCAGTTCAAGGAGAAATCCGCCCAGCACGAGATGAGCGTGAACGCGGGGCTGCTGGACTACCCCGTGCTGATGGCGGCCGACATTCTGCTCTACAAGGGCGAGGTGGTGCCCGTGGGCGAGGACCAGGTGCAGCACCTGGAGCTGAGCCGCGAGATCACACGGCGCTTCAACGCCCGCTACGGACCGGTCTTCCCCGAGCCGAAGGAGCGCCTTACCGCCGCCGCCCGCATCATGGGCCTCGACGACCCGACGAAGAAGATGAGCAAGTCGCTCGGCAACACCGTCGGCCTCCTCGAGGACCCCAAGAGCATCTGGGAGAAGGTCCGCACCGCCGTGACCGACCCGGCCCGCGTGCGGCGCACCGACCCCGGCGAGCCGACGAAGTGCAACCTCTTCACCCTCCACGGCTACTTCTCGCCGAGCGAGGACATGGAGCGGATCGCCCCGGCGTGCCGGGCCGCGGCCATCGGCTGCATCGAGTGCAAGAAGACCCTCTATGAGAACATGAGGAAGGTCCTCGACCCCATCCGCGGGCGAGCGCAGGCCCTTCTGGCCGACCCGGAGCAGGTGTGGGCCATTCTCCGCCGCGGCGCCGAGCGCTGCCGTCCCATCGCCCACGCCACTATGACCGAGGTGAGGAAGGCGATGGGGCTGTAGGACGGTGTTGGGTGTTGGGTGTTGGGTGGTAGGTGTTTTGGGGGTTGGGGCGCGTAAGCGCCGCGCTGGCAAGCGGTTGCGGATTCTGCAAAAAATTACCCAACAGAATCAGGGGGGAAAGCCGTTGTACAGGTGGAGGGAGAGAGTGTCCGCCGGCGGCGGGCGCTCTGTTCCTCGTACGCGTCGCGCGCTCCAGTGGCGGCCCCCGACACGGCCAACCAACCCCAGACGAGGCGCCACGCCCCAGGAAACGACCTCGGAGGTCGTTTTCGTGGGGAACCGCGAGACGCGGAAAGGCCGAGCGAAAGGCTCGCATCCAGCGTCCCAAGCATGGGCGACGACCGGAGCGAGGCCCGCGTAGCTCTTTGACAATTCGAGACTTACACCGCTCCCACCGCCTGCGAGGGCAAAGGGAGGGGGGAGAGTCCGGCTGGAGAAGAGCGGAGGCAGGAAGCCGTAGGCGGGAGGCCGTGAAGGACCGCCGACGGCCTACGGCCTACGCCCTTCTTCGGCGGGCGCTCCCCCCTCCCTCACCCTCCACCATCCACGATGCAGAGGAGGGTTATCGGTGGACGTGCGGGCGCGGCTGAGGGGGCGGGGCGGTGAGGTCCTGGAAGAGGGTCATATCTACGGGAATGCCGCGGGCACGCAGGTCGTGGATGAACTTGGGGATGGCGCCCGTGGGCTTGAGGGCGCCCAACACCTTCGCCCCCTCGCCGAAGCCGCGCTGCTCGTACTGGTAGACGGGCTGCATCGTGATGATGTCGCCCTCCATCCCCGTGACCTCGCTGAGGCCGATGAGCTTGCGGGTGCCGTCGGTCATGCGCGAGAGCTGGCCGATGAAGTCGATGGCGGAGGAGATCTGCTCGCGAATGGCGCGGCTCGGCAGGTCCATGCCGGCCATGAGCACCATCGTCTCGACGCGGGAGAGGGTGTCGCGCTCGGAGTTGGCGTGGATGGTGGTGAGCGAGCCGTCGTGGCCGGTGTTCATGGCCTGGAGCATGTCGAGGGCTTCGCCGCCGCGGCACTCGCCGACGATGATGCGGTCGGGGCGCATGCGCAGGCTGTTGCGCACGAGCTCGCGGATGGGGATGGCGCCCTTGCCCTCGATGTTGGCCGGCTTCGCCTCGAGGCTGATGACGTGGTCCTGGTGGAGCTTGAGCTCGGCGGCGTCCTCGATGGTGACGATTCGCTCGTCGCGCGGGATGAAGGACGAGACGACGTTCAGCAGCGTGGTCTTGCCCGAGCCGGTGCCGCCCGAGATGATGGTGTTGGCTCGGTACTGGACGATGAGCTTGAGGAACTCGACGACCTGGGTGGTGAGGGTGCCGAAGCGCTCGACGAGGTCCTTCTCGGTGTAGGGGTCGGCAGCGAACTTGCGGATGGTGAGGGTGGGCCCCGTGAGGGCGAGGGGGGCGATGATGGCGTTGACGCGCGAGCCGTCCTTGAGGCGCGCGTCCACCATCGGGCTGCTCTCGTCTATGCGGCGGCCGAGCGGGGCGATGATGCGGCGGACGATGTGGATGACCTGCGCGTTGTCGGTGAAGCACTTGTCGGTGAGCTCGATCTTGCCTTTCCGCTCGACGTAGATGCGGTCCCAGTTGTTCACCATGATCTCGTCAATGGTGGCGTCCGCCAGGAGGTCCTCGATGGGGCCAAGGCCAACGGCCTCGTCCACGACCTCCTTGACAAGCTGCTCGTGAGGGAGCCAGAGGGGGATGTCGGTGGCGAGGGTGGCGACGACGTTGCGGACGACGCCCTCGGTCTTCTTCCGCAGCTCCTCGTCGCTCTGCTGCGTGATGTCCACGTGGCGCAGGTCGAGGTCAATGAGCAGGCGCTCGTGGATTCTCTTCTTGAGGTCGGAGGGGACCAGGCGGCGGGTCTGGGCGCCGGGATCGCGGACGAGGGCGCCGGTGAGGGGCTGCGCGGCCGTTCCCCGATCCCCGTCGGCCGCGCCGGCGGCCGCCGGGGCGCCCTGGCCCTCGCCCGCGCAGAAGATGATCTGAACGGGGCCGAGGTCAATGCGGGTGCCGTCGGCGAGGGGGGTCGCGGCGTTGATGCGCCGGCCCTCGATGTAGGTGCCGTTGCGGCTGCCGAGGTCGCGGATGGCATAGGTGCCGTTGGTGTTGACGATCTCGCAGTGCTGGCGCGAGATGGCCAACTTGTCCACCGTGAGGTCGTTCGCAGGCGACTTGCCGATGGTGAAGGTGGCCTTCGTGAGCGCAAGGCGCCGCTGGGTCGGAGGGGTGGCTTCGCGATCGGTGATCAGGAGGAAGGGCATCGTGGGGTCCTCAGCTAGGCCGCGCGGCAACGCCAACGCGGGCGGGCCGGCGTGCCACCGGCGGCCCGTGCGCACTCGCGGGGGCGGTGCCCGTCACGGGGGCGTCGTGGCCTTGGACCGCTGCTGGGTGAGCATCTCGCGCTGGCGCGCGGCCGCGGCGATAATCTCGTTGAGCTGGGACTGCGTGACCTCGGGGGTGCTCTCCTTCACCTGCACGTCCTCGGTGCGGCGCAGGGCGCAACTGAGCTTGCCGGCTCCCTGGGCAAAGGTCAGCAGCACGGCCTCGAGGGTGGTGACGTGCAGGGTGATGGAGCTGTAGCCGCGGTCGGTCTGCAGCGTGCGGCCCGGCCCGCGGGCGGGGAGGCTGAGCGCCGTGCGATTGTCCACGGCGATGACCTCGACGTTGCGGGCCACGACCCGCGTGACCACGCTGGCCGCCACGTTGGGCCCGCCCGCCTGCTCGCGGAAGGTGCCAAAGATGTCGACCCGGCTCTTCGGGGTGATGAGGCCGCCGACGCCGGAGATCTGGTCCACGCCGATGGTGATGGCGCGCCAGCCCGACTCGATGGCGCTTGCGGACGCCTCGCCGATGGGAGACTCGACGATGAAGTCGGTCTTCATCAGGGGCTCGCCTGCCTTCACCCGCCGGGCCAGCGGCGTGCCGATGTAGCCCTTGGCCTGGGTGTAGAGGATGTGCATGGCGCTGACCGCGATCTCCTCGACCTCGACCGCCTTGAGCATGTGGTCGCGCAGGAGGCTGCCGCGCATGATGTCCTCGCGCGCGACGATGATGGCGACGCGCTGCGCCTTGCCCTTGATCTCGGATTCCTTCTGCTCGACGTAGTGTCGGACGCCGATGGCGGCAAGGAAGCCGAGGATGACGGCGGCCAACAGTGCCAGCTTCGTTCGCATTCACCTCTCCTGACAGGTTCGTAGTGCGGGCTTCAGCCCGTATCCTTCCAGGTCATCGCCGGTCGCAGATACGGCCTGAGGGCCGCACTACGAGCTACAGTCCGCGGTCGGGCGGCAGCCAGTCCTTCACGCTGTAGGCGACGGCGGTGCGCACCTTGCTCGTGCCCGGGTCGCGCTCGATGTAGACCATCGCGCGGCGGGTGCCCTGGAGGAACGAGAGGAACTTGCCCGGCAGTTGCGTCTGGACGACGTTCTCGGCGTCGCTGTTGCGGGTCCAGCCGGCCTTGGGCATCTCGTCGGCGAAGACCTGGGCAGCGTCGTCGAGCGAGCCGGCCCCCTCGTAGACGAGCAGCCGCGAGGGGATGCCGCCCAAGCCGTCCACGCAGAACACGCGGCGCGCCTGCGGCGGGCGCGGGATGCCGGGCACTTCGTCGCCCGGCACGTCACCGTGCCGCCAGCCCTTGGGGTCGCCGGGCTTGCTGCGGCCGACGAAGTAGACCGAGCCGCCGGTCTTGGGGTCCTCGTAGGCCACGATGCCCACCGTGCAGCCCTCCGAGTCCACCGCGCCCGCGGCGGCGTAGGACCTGGCGGCGACGTGCATCATCGTGCCACGCGTGGGCGGGGCCTGATCGGTCGGCTTCCCGAAGCGCTCCTCGAACTGCTCGACCACGCTGCGGGCCGAGACGTTCGAGCGGAACTGGGCGAACGTGGCCTTCTCGCCGTTGAACACGCATTCGTGCGACCGCAGGAGCGTGGAGCCGGCCAGCGCCTCGAACGGGATGGCGGCCTGCACGCGCGCGGGGCCTGGGGACGGCATGGCCCTGGGGCTGAGCCAGGCCCTGCCGTGGCGGTAGCCGAAGGCCAGGATGCCGACGGCCAGGGCCGCGATCAGCGCGGCCCGCCAGGCGTAGCGGACGAGGGTGGGGCGATCGAGCTTCATCGCGCGGCTCCGTCAAGGGTCAGGGCGGGTTGCCGCCCGGCGGGGGCTGGGGCGTCGTGTCCCAGCCCTCGCAGGGGTGCCAGAAATCGTAGTCGTTGGGCTCGACCAGCGGCGGGTCGTTGCCGCAGCCGACCCAGGAACGCTGCTGGGCGGCCGGGGGCGACTGGTCGCGGGCCTCGCGGGTCTTGTCCCAGCGAATGGCGGCCACGGGCGACCATTCGTCCTTCGTCACCTTGTCGTCGTTGGGGATCTGGAGGTTCCAGGCGGCCACGTCGCGGTCGCCAGCGACCACCTTGTCCTTGTCGTGGTACCACATGTGCGCGTAGTTCGTGTGGGCCTGGCGGCGGTGCATGTAGTCCACCAGCACCTCGGTGATCCGCTCGGGGATCTGGTCGTCGAGGAGGTCCCAGGCCTCGACGAGCTGGCCCTCGGGACGCATGCGGTAGCCCTCGCTCACGTGCACGCTCTCGCGGTAGACGACCCGGCTGCCTTGGAGGGAGAAGCTGCCGTGGGCGGAGACGTTGCGGTAGTGGATGAGCTTGGTGAACTCCTCGAACAGGTCGCGGAGCTCGTTCGGCCCGGGCACGTCGGCGTCGGGGGGATCGGTCTCCTGCACGCGGACCTGGCCGGGAAACTCACGGAAGCCCACGCCGTGCACCTCGCCGACGGGGGGGAACTCCTCGCTCTGGTCGCCTTCGGCCCAGATGCTGTAGTGGTTGCCCTCGTGGACGCGCTGGCGGGCCGTGGCGAGCCAGCCGACGTAGATGGCGCCGAAGATGAGGGGGACGTAGACGAAGGCGGTGAGCACGGCAAGCTCGGCGGCCATCGCGCCCCGGCGCCTGACGCGTGACGCGTGACGCGTGACCAGAAGCGGCGTTCTCATCGTGGGCTGCCTTTGCTGTTCTCAGTCGCAAATCGGCAATCGGAAATCGGCAATCAGTGCTCGATCACCTCTCCGATGCGGGGGTCGTCGGTGTCGAGGCCCATCTGGCCGAGGGCGTGGTTGACGTCGGTGCGCAGGCGCGGCTCCTCGCCCATCTGGTCGGGCCGCCGCGGCTCGTACCAGTGGGTGTGCATGAGGCCGTAGAGGAGATAGGAGAGGCCCGTCTGGTTGTCCACGTAGGCGTCGAGGTGCTCGCTCTTGATGGCGTCGGTGAGCGGCCACAGGTGAGCGGTCCAGACCGGCTCGTAGAGGTTCTCGTAGCCGGCGTTGACGAATGCCTCGACCTGGCTGGGCCACAGCCAGGTGAAGCGGTAGTGGGGGGTGGGCTCGGTGTCCTCGTCGTTGCGCAGCTCGAGGAAGCCGGCCCGGGCGCTGGCGATGCCGATGTAGCCCCAGCCGGGGTTGCGGAAGAGGGTGAGCGGGGTGCTCTCCTTGTCGAAGCGGCTCTTCCAGCAGCCGACGGTGAGGGCGTAGTAGAAGAAGTCCTCGCTCAGGCGCACGGGCGGCGCGTAGCGCATCGAGGCGTCGGCCACGTCGTGGAGCTGCCAGGGCTTGACCTGTTGGTAGAAGGGGTCGAAGTTCCGCGTGTCGTCGCGGTTGAGCGCCCCACGGTCCGAGGCATAGATGCGCACCGAGTCGTTCGTGCCGTCGCCGTCGTAGTCGTAGTTGGCGGGGGCGCCCCACTGGGGACGGGTCTGATAGTAGTCGCGGCCGCTGGGCGCGCCTTGGGCCGTGTCGTACCACTCGGTCCAGGGCGGGTAGGTGAAGTTGTTCGCGCGGGCGAAGGGGTCGCGGTCGCACAGGGCGTGGTGGGCGAAGCGGCGCAGGTCTTCCTTGATGAAGTAGGGCCTGCCGAGGCGGTACTGATAGGTCCACTGCGTCTCCTCGCTCTCGGGCGTGTCGCAGTGGCGCTCGAGGAGCTGGCAGTCGCGGCACATGCGGTCGCGCTCGTTGCCGTCGGCGCTGGCGAACCACTTGCAGGTAGTGTTGCCGGGCACGCGGTAGTTGATGCCCATGAGGCCGTAGATGCTGAGGAACTCGGGGTCGTTCTCCTCGATGGTGAAGCGAAGGCGGCGGCTGCCGCCGCGCGTCCGGATGTCTATGAAGGCGTCAATGCGGCAGCTATCCTGGAGGATGGTGACCCAGATGTTGGGCATCTGGAAGACGTTGGGGATGTGGTACGTCACGTCGCGCAGGTGCAGGGTGTTCGGGATGTTGAACCAGGTGTCGGGCGCGAGGTTGATGCGGGTGTCAATCTGGACGGGGATTTTCATGCCCCCGACGGTCACCGTGTCGTGCTGGCCGGGCACGTCGTTCCACTGCGAGCCGTCCCACTGCTGGACGTGGCCGGTGTCGGGGTCGCGTCGGACGCCTGCGGAGCCGGAGCCGGCCTTGCCCGAGACGCTGATCCAGAAGCCGCCGGCCTGGTCCATGGGCTTGTAGGTGATCGAGTAGTCGTCGCTGCTCATGGCCACGGCCCAGCCGAGGCCGTCCAGGTACTGCGCGTCCACTCTCGTCGTCGTGGTGCCGCTCTTGTCCTGCTGGATGAGCGTGAGCTTGATGTGCTGGTCGCTGATGCGTTCGACCGTGATGTCCTGGTCGTCGGTCTTCACGCGGTACGTGGTGTCGCTGATCCGCTCGATCTCGTAGGTCTTGCGGTCGGTGTTGGTGATGAGCCAGTGGAAGGGGCCGAGCTGGCGGGCCTCGACGTAGAAGGGCGGGTCGTCGGTCCAGACCCGCCAGCCGACGTGTTGCCCGCCGTCCATCAGCTTGAGGATGTGGAGGTCGAACTGCAGGCCGTTGCCGGGGAAGAAATCCACGTCGGGGTAGATGGCGACGGCCTCGATGCCGTGCTTGAGGGCGGTGCGGTGGACCTCCATCTTGACCAGCTCGGCGCAGGCGAGCGACATGCCCCACTCCCAGCGGGCGAACATGTTGAGGGTCTGCTCGACCTGGGGAATCCACTCCTGGGCCCGCGCGTAGGCGGCGTCGTAGGCGGCCACGGGGTCGCCGGAGAGGATGGGCGGGTCGCCGTCGCCAGTCACGGGGATCGCCCCGTCCTGCCACACCAGGTTGTCGGCGGGGAACGGCGGGCCCCGGCGCTTGAGGCCGGCGAGCACGCCCAGCATCGTGGTGTTCGACGCATAGCGCACGCCGTCATAGTAGAACCATGCCATGGCCTCGTTGAGGTAGGCGACGGAGCTGATGACGTTGGCCTCGTACAGGCTGCCGCCGTAGGCGCACTCGTCGGCGGCGTTCTGCACCTGGATGCGGGTGCTCGTGACCATGCCCGAGTCGGCGACGAAGATCACCGACGCGGCGAGCATGAACAGCGTGAGGGCGCCGAACACCAGCGCCTGCCCCCGCTCATCCGACGCCAGGCACTTCAGCTTGGAACCCATTGTCGCCCTGCCTTCCACGGAATCGGGATTCGGCAATCGAACATCCCTCACGGGGTCGGGTCCGACGTCACGTCCGGGATGACCTCGTGGCCGGTGACGCCATCGAGATCGCCATCCCAGGGCTGGGGAATGCTGACGGTCTGGGTGAGGACTTTGTGGACGACGCCGCGCGGGCCGAGCTTGACAATGCTCCCCCAGATGGGATGCCAGTCCCGGAACGGCGTGGCGTTGACGAAGGGGAAGATCAGCTCGAACTCGTGGCTGACCTCGGCGACAACGGCCTTGTCGCCATCGTCGGGGCCGTTGAGCACGTCCACGGATGTCTTCGCCTGCGACTGCGGCGAGCGGTGGAGGTTGCCCCAGCCGGGGATGAAGATGGGGGCTCCCGGGTTGCCCGTGCAGTTGGAGCCGGCGATGGGGCTGCACACGATGGCGGCCGCGCGGTCGGGGTCCTCGCTCACCAGCACGGCCCGGGCGGCGGCGTGGGCCGCGTAGTTCACCACCTGCTTTGCCACGGCGATGAGGCAGAACTGCATGATGGCCAGGGTGATCAGCATCTGGATGGGGAATGCGATGGCCGTCTCGACCATCACCTGCCCCTGCTCGTCCCGCAGAATGCGCATAGCCATTCGCGCCGGGCGGCGCGTTCCGCGCCGCTCAGGCGCCCCTCGGGTTTCCCGCCCCCCTCAGAACACCCCGGCCCGCGCCAGCCACACCCACAGGGTGCCCACGCTGATGGCGAAGCAATAGGGCACCGTCAACCGCGCGGGGCTCGCGCCTTCCCTGGCCTTGGCGGCCTTGCCTGGCCGCACGATGGCGACCAGCGAGTCGAGCAGCCCTCGGCGGAGTTGGCCCTTCCACACGAGCACGCCGAGTGCCAGCACTCCGCCCACGAGGGCCGAGGCCATGAGCGCCAGGAGGGCAAAGTACCACCCCTTCAGCGCGCCGATGGCCACCGCCAGCTTCACGTCCGCGGCGCCAAACGCCCCATACAGAAAGAACAGCCCGAAGACCCCGCCCGCCAGAGCCACCCCCAGCAGGCTGTCCACCAGACAGAAGTCCTGCTTCACCCCTCCCACCGCGGGGCTCGCGGCGAGCGCCGACGCGCTCGGCAGGGTCTGCGACACGCCGCCTACCCCGCCGAGCACGTAGCCGAGCATCAGGCCGGCCACCGTCGCCGGCAGGGTTACCCAGTTATGGACCTTTCCCGAAGCGAGATCCGTGTACGCCGCCGCTACCAGCACCGCCAGCAGGATGATCTCACGCGCGGCGTCGAAGTAGATCAGCACGGGCTTCGCTTCCCTGGGCGCGGACCCTCGGTTCTGCCGCCTGCGGCCCCAACCCACAGGGGAGCGAGCGGACCTTGCAGGCGCATCAAGCCATCTGCCCGAAGCTCTGTCGGGGGCGATCCTCGGAAGGGTCGCCGGGGGCCAACACGCGCGACAGGCCTGAGGCAAGGCTGGAGCAACAGCGCCGGCGAGCCGCGCTCACCTGATCGTCGTAGCGGCAGCGCCGCTGCTACGGCCCACTGTCCTTGAGATCGGAGAGGCCGCGCCGGACGTTGCCCGCGGCGCTGTCGGTGATGCCCGAATCCAGCGTGGCATCGGTCTCACCGCCCAGACGCTCCGTGGACACCCGGAACAGGTCGCGGATCTGGTTGCCGAAGACCGTGATGATCCCGATCGACAGCACCGCGACCAGCACCACGATCAGAATGTACTCTGTCGTGGACTGGCCTCGCCTACGCCAACGTCCCAAGAACATACTCCGTCTCCTTGAAAAGGGACTGGCCTTCCTCTGCTACGGTATCGGCAGACACACTACCGATGTGACCTCGCGGTAATGGGCCGAGAGGCCGCCGAGCACCATGGTCGAGATGCCCAGCAGCAGCCCCACGATGACGGCGATGACGATGGCGTACTCGACCGTCACCTGGGCCGTCTCGCCCACGAGCAAGCGCCGCACGAACTGTGCCACACGTCTGCCCATCGCTTGCCCTAAGTGAATCCACAACAGTGACTTGGCGGCTCCACCGCGCGCACTGTTAGTATACCACCGGTCCCAGCCCTGTCAAGTAGGTGTTTCGCATGACCTTGTGGTTCCGGCTCAAGCGAGCACAACGCCCGGCCCGCGCCTGAAAACAGTTGAACCCTACATGTTTATTATGCTATACTCCTTGCGGGAAGGCCAGCTTTTCTCTCATGGCCCGACACTGCGCCGGGCGCACGCTCCGGGCAGTCGCCCTCGCCGTAGAGGATACGTTCGTGGTCCGTCGTCTCATTGCAGCGCTCGGTGCCTCAGTCGTGGTGCTCGCCACGTGCGACGCGCTCGCGGCTGAAAGCAGGACCAGGGCCGAAGACAGCTCGCTCTACCTCGAAACGGACCGGGATGCCGAGAAGCTCCTCGAGGCCGCCCGCGCCGCCGTGCGGGCCGGCAACTGGCGACAGGCGGTGGAGGCGTATCAGCGGGTGGCCGATTTCGCCGGCCGCGCCGGGGCACAACCCCTTGTGGCCGCGGAAGCCGGTGCTACCATATATCTGCCCATCCAGGATGCGGCAGCCCAGGAACTCGCCAGGCTCCCGCGCCCCGCGCTCGACCTATACCGCGAGGGGCACGACGCTGCCGCCAAGGCGGTCTTCGACCGCGCGCTGGCCGCCAGGGATGCCGCCCTGCTCGGCTCCGTGGCCCAGCGGTACCTGGCGACCTCCTGGGGCGATGACGCCCTGGCCACCCTCGGCTCGCTCGCCTTCGAGCGCGCCGACTACACGGGCGCACTGATGGCCTGGACACGCCTGCTGGAGACGTGCCCCGAGCCAACCGTGCCCCTGCCCCCGATCCTTGCTCGGATGTGGGTGTGCTGCCGCGCGCTCGGCCAGGATGGCCCCGCTCAGGCCATCACCGAACGCCTCCGCACCCGGCACGCCGACGCCACGCTCCGCGCGGGCGGCGAGGAGGTCTCGGTGGCACGCTTCCTCGCCCAGGAAGTGCGACCCGTCGCGAGCGCCCCGCTGAGCGACTGGCCCGCTCTCGGGGGCGACGCCACCCACGCCCGCCTGATGCGGGGGTTCGCCGAGGTGGGCGGCCCGGCGTGGCGGTTCCCCCTCCCCTACGCGGCGGTCCGCCCGTCCCATCGAGAAGGCGACCTCTCGCCCTATCCCATTCCACTGCCGATACATGCAACGGTCGTTGGGGACACCGTTTTCCTCGCCGACCACAGTGCCGTGTATGCCCTGAGCATCGAGACGGGTCAGCCCATCTGGCTGTTCCCCGACGCCCCGGAGGCCGGTCCCCCTGCCGCCCTCGACGAGACGGTCCACGCCGTGGCCTGCGCCGACGGGCGGGCGTTCGCGCGCCTGGCGCATACGCTTCTGGCGTTCGATGCGGCGACGGGACAGGTGCTCTGGCGCCGCTCGTTCGCCGAGGAGAAGCCCGAGGCCCTCCCCGAGGAGAAGCCTGAGCCGGAGCCCAAGGCCGACGACGAGCCCGAGGAGCCGCCCAAGAAGAAGGGCAGGGCGAAGACGGGCAAGCTGCTCGGCACCAAGGTTCGCGTCCTCCTCACCCCGCCCGTGGTCGCGGGGCCCCGCGTGTTCGTGGGCTTCACCCACCTGGGCGAGGAGGCCAGAACGAGCGTGGTCGCCCTCGACGCGGCGACCGGGCAGGAGGCCTGGCGCACGTTCGTCTGCTCCCGAAGCATCCCGGCCTTCCTGGGGCTGGGCGCCTCGGCCAGCCCCCCCGCCGTCGCCGGCAACACGGTGTACCTGGCGACCAACCTGGGCACGGTCGCCGCCGTGGACGCCCAGACCGGCGCCATCCGCTGGGTGCACCGCTATCCGTCGTTCCCCAGCCACCTGCGGCGCAGCATCGTCGAGCGCAACGAGCGGTGGACGAATAGCCCGCTCATCGTGGACGGTGGCCTGGTGTTCGTGGCGCCGCAGGACGCATCGTCGCTGCTGGCCCTGGACGCTGTGCGCGGAGCGCTCGCCTGGTCGGCGCCGCGCGACGGATGCCGCTACCTGGTGGGCGTCGAGGGGCGCGGCATCTTCTCCGCCGGCGCGCACGTGGTGGCCACGGGGAAGGCTACAGGGAAACGCCTCTGGAGCACGGAACTTCCGGAGCGGGCCGCCGGCCGGCCGGCCCTGTGCCAGGGCCGCCTCTACGTGCCCACCGAGAGGGCGTTGCACACGGTGCTCACGGCCGATGGCGCCAGCACCGTCTGCCGCGTGTGGCAGCCCTTCGAGGAGCCGGGGAACCTCACGGTTGTGGACCGGGCGCTCTTCCTGGCCTCGCGCGACCGCATCTACGCCTTCAGCAACTGGGCAGCCACGGAGGCCGGCCTGGCCAGGCGTCGCCAGGCCGATGCCGCGGACCCTGTGGTGCCCCTGACGATTGGCCTCCACGAGGCCGCCCGCGGCGCCCACGCCGCGGCCCTGCCGCACCTGGAGGAGGCCCTGCGCCTGGCGGGCGCCCGGAAGGACGAGGATGCCCTCCGCCGCGCGCGGCAGGCGGTCTTCGATACCTGCCGCTCCCTGGGCGAGGCCGGCGATGCGACCGCTCTGGCTAAGGCCCTCGCCCACGCCCCGGAGCCGGCGGACAGCGTGGCCGTGCTGCTCGCGCTGGCCCGGCTCCACGAGCGGCAGGGACGCGCGGCCGAGGCCATCGCCGCATGCCACAGGATCCTCGGGGAGCACGCGGGCGCAACGGGCCGCACGGAGCAGGGCCTGAGGGTCTCCGCCGGCGCCCTGGCCAGCGCCGAGATCGGCCGCATCCTCAGGGAACTGGGGCGTGCGCCCTATGAGGCCGTCGAGGCCGAGGCCGCCAGGCGGCTCGCCGCGGCGCGCGCCGACGCGGAACTGGAGAGCATCGTCCGCCGCTTCCCGCACAGCGCCGCGGCGGAGCGGGCCATGCTGCGCCTCCTGGCCGCGCCGAACGCGCGGGCCATGGCGCCCCACCTGTCGGCCCTGGCTCACGCGATGGCGGCGGACCCTGCGTCCGAGGCCCGGGCCGCCGTCGAGGCAAAGCTGAAGGCGCTCGCCGACGCGGCGCGGGCCCACGCCACGGCCATGACGCCTCGCTGGCAGGTGCAGACCCGCATCGCCCACCAGCGCATCCAGGTCGTGCCGCTGCCCGGCGCGCCGCCGGGCCGTCTCTACCTCGCCACGGCCCGGCGCTCGTTCGAGCGGGCCATGCCCTTCGACAGCATCGAGTGCCGCCAGGCCGACACCGGGCAGCTCGTGTGGCAGCGCGAGCTGAGCGAATGGGATACCCTGGGCGTGGTCGCCGGCGGCCAGCTTCTCGTCGCCACGTTCGACGAAGTGCTCGCACTGGACCCCCTCAGCGGCGCGACGCGCTGGCGCGTGTCGCTGGCCGAGCCGGTCGCCGTCGAGAAGCTCGAGCCCGAGGACCCCGCTCCGCCCCCGCGACGGCGCCCGGGCGCGCGCCTCGGCGAGCCGGGCGAAGGCCCGTGGAGGCCGTGGGAGCGGCGCAGGACCGAGCGCCGCCGCATCGTCGCCCTGGCCGCCGGCCCGCAGGCCGTGTACGCCGGCCTCATGGGCGGCGAGGTGGCCGCCTTGGGACTCGCCGACGGCGCGAAGCTCTGGAGCCGCCAGCTCGACGCCAGGGTGCTGCTGGCCCGCGCCCTCTTCGTCCACGACGGCAGGGTCTGGGCCTGCGCGGAGAGCCCGGGGGCCGCCTACGCCCTGAGCGAGAAGGACGGAACCGGCAACGACACCGTGGTGTTCCAGCGCGACGCCGCGGCCTTCCGAGTGCCCCGGATCACCGACCGCCCGGCCTTCGTGCCCGTCCTGGGCAGGCTCTACGTGGTCGTGGACGACCATACGGTCCACGCCCTCGACCTGCGCCAGGGCCGCAGCCTCTGGGAAGCGTACCTCGAGTCCAGCATCAACCGCATCCTGGCCAGCGACGACGGGGAGTTCTGCTACGCCATTCCCGACGTCTTCCTGCACGACGCCCAGATCGTGTCGCTCCACCCCGACACAGGCAAGGTGCGGCGCCGCCGCTCCGTGCTCGGCGGCTCGCTGACCGATGCCGTCCTGGGGCCCGGCGCGCTCTACGTGGCCGAGCGCGACAACGACAACGCCCTGGTGATCCAGGCCCTGGACGCGGTGGACCTGAGCGAGCGGTGGCGCACCGCGCCGCTCCAGCTCGCGCAGCCCACGGGCATCGCCCTGGCCGACGGGCTTCTCGCCGTCGCGGGCCGCCACGCGGGACAGCGCGCAGCCGTCCTCATCGCCACAGCCAACGGACGCCTCCTGGGCGACGCGGAGCCGAGGGGCGCGAACGAGCTCTCGGCGGCCCTCGCGGGCGACCTCCTGGTCCTCGGCTCCGACCGCGGCATCTTCGCCTACGGCCCCTCGGACGCCGAGGGCCTCGACCAGCGGGTGGCCGCCCTGAGCGCCCGGGCGCGGCAGGGCGACCGGTCGGCCCTGGCGCCCCTGGCCGTCGCGCTCTACCAGCGCGGCGACGAGAAGCGCGCCATCGCCCTGCTCGCCCAGGCCCTCAGCGACGAGGCCCTGCCCGCCGCCGACTACGCGACGCTGAAGGACCTCCTCAACTCGCTGCGCGAGTCGCTCGCCTCGCGCGAGCCGGCCACGCTCGAGACCGCGCAGATGCTCGTGCCGCCGAACATTGACGGCGCCATTGACGAGCCCTGGCGCGCCGACCTGGCCGCCCGGCTCAATGGCCCCGCCTACATTGACGAAGTCCAGGGCATTCCCATCCCCGAGGCCCGCTGGCGCTCCCCCAGCGACCTCTCCGCCGTCCTCTACACCGGCTGGGATGCCAAGCACTTCTACTTCGCACTCGACGTCAGCGACGACGTCCACCGCACCTACACCGGCCAGAGCGACACGTGGGTCGGCGACGGCCTGATCATCTCGGTGGACTGCGAGAACGACGGCGGCTACGGCTACCGCTTCACCGGCAAGGACCTCCTCCTCACCCTCGCCCTCACCCGCAAGGACGAACGCCGCGACGACGACGAGGGCGACGACGAGCCCAGCGGCGAATACCGCGTGCGCCTCAAGGACGACAATTCGGGCGCCATCTACGAGGTCGCCGTGCCCTGGGACTACCTGGGCATCGAGAACCCCGGGCCGGGCCTGCGCTTTGGCTTCAACATCACCGTGACCGACGACGATGGCGACCGAGCGGTGAAAGCGATTTCCTGGACGCCTGGGATGATTCTCGACCGCGACCGCATGCTGATGATCCGGGGCTTCACCCCCGCCTTGTTTGGCGACGTGCTGCTCACGGGGCAGCAGGCCGGCCCTGCCCCCCTGTGGACTCCGCCGCCCCCCGCGCGCGACGACCCGCTGCGCGTCTATCGGATCCGCCCGTCGAAGGAGAAATGAGCTGATGCGTCGCCCGTGCCTCGCCCTCGCATTTCTGGCCGCGCTGTGCGCCATCCGTCCCGCCCTGCCCGCCGCGCCGGACCTCGATAAGCAGGTGGACGCCATCATCTCCAGGCTCCGGCGCGCGAGCATCGAGGAGGTGCTGGCCGCCGAGCGGCAGCTCGCCGCGCTCGGCGCCGAGGCCGTGCCGATCCTCAAGGGCCAACTGGCCAAGGCCCAGCCGCCGGCCCAGCTCGCCCTGGCCAAGGCCCTCTGCGCCCTCGGCAGCCCCGAGGAAACCGTGGGGCCACTGGTCGCCCTCATCGAGGCCCGGCGCGCCCCGGAGCTCGGGGTGGTCGCCGCCGCGGTCCTGGGCGAGGAGCCGGCCCGCGACCTCCCGGCCACCGAGCGCGAGCTCCTGCGCCTGGCCGACGATGCGACGCTGGCGCCCGAGGTCGCCCGGGCCGTCGCACGCTCCCTCTACTTCACCGCCACCACCGAGGCGAGCCTCAAGAAGGCCAACGCCGCCCTCCGCCGCCTCCTGGTGGCCGCGAAGGACGACGCCGTGCGGCGCGACTGCGCGCTCGCCCTCGCGGAGATCGACGACTTCCATCCCCCGGTCGAGGACACCCTGAAGGTGATGGAGCGGGAGCCGACGACGGCGGGCCGCCTCGCCCACGCGCTGCTCCAGAACCGCAGCCTGCGCACCCTCCTCCTCAAGCCCAGGAGCCGCGAAGGCTCCCTCAACGACAAGCTCCTCGAGGAAGTGAAGGCCCGAATCCAGATGTTCCACGTCGAGGAGCCGCTCCCCGACCAGATCCTGGTGGACGCCGCGGCCAAAGGCATGGTCGGCGCCCTCCAGCGCGGGGACCACCCGGACCGCCACAGCGCCTTCTTCGACGAGGAGGAGTGGAAGAAGTTCCGCGAGCACATCGCAGGGCGCTACGCAGGCATCGGGGCCGTCGTCCAGTTCATGAAGCACTTCGACACGGGCGACACCCCGGTCTTCACCGTCGTGCGCCCCACCTACAACGGCCCCGCCTACAAGGCCGGCATCCGCTCCTACGACCGCATCCTCGAGGTCGCCGGCCAGCCGACCACGGGGAAGAAGCCCGACGAGATCATCGGCCTCCTCCGCGGCAAGCCCGGCACCGACGCCGAGCTGGCCATCACCCGCCCCGGCTCGACGGAGAAGCAGACGCTCAAGGTCACCCGGGCCGAGATTGACGTGCCGAGCGTCAGCCACCAGCTCCTCCCGGCCAAGGTGGGCTACGTGCGGCTGACGGTCTTCAGCAACTCGACGGCGCGCGACCTCGACGTCGCGCTCGGCGCCCTCGAGAAGCAGGGCATCGCCGCCCTTGTCCTCGACCTGCGCAACAACCCCGGCGGCCAGCTCCAGGCCTCCGTGGAGATCGCCGACGAGTTCCTCAAGGACAACAAGCTCATCGTCTACACCGAGGGCCGCAACAAGCGCATCGCCCCGCGCGAGGAGTACCGCACGAAGGACCCGACGACGCACCCCGACTACCCGATGGCCGTGCTCGTGAACGGCGGCAGCGCCAGCGCCTCGGAGATCGTCGCCGGCGCCCTCCAGGACCACCAGCGCGCCGTCCTCGTCGGCACGAGGACCTTCGGCAAGGGAAGCGTCCAGAAGCTCTTCCCCCTCCAGGCCACCGCGGGGCAGAGCGGCCTCAAGCTCACCGTCGCGAAGTACTTCCTCCCCAGCGGCCGCAGCATCCACGGCAAGGGCGTCGAGCCCGACGTCAAGGTGAGCTACAAGGCGCCCTTCACCGTCAAGGACTTCGAGCACCTGCGCGAGACCGGCGCCTTTCATCGCTACACCGCAGCCCACTGGGCCAAGCACAAGGACGCCCTCAAGAAGCTCGCGGAGTTCGACGGCCTCGACCCCTCGGCGTATCCCGAGTTCGACGCCTGGCACAAGGCCATGGCCGCGGAGATCGGCCGCGACAAGGCCCGGCGGCTGCTCCGCGCCTGGCTCCGCATCGTCGCCGCCGACGACCGCGGAGCCGAGTTCGCCTGCGACTACGAGGAGGACAACCAGCTCCAGCGCGCCATCATCGAGGTCCTCCGCAACAACAAGTCCCTCGACCCCAAGACCATCCCCGAGTACCGCGCCTTCGCCTCCCTGCCCCTCACGAAGGAGGAGCCGGACAAGGAGGACGAGTTGCCCGAGGGACACCCCGAGGAGTAGACCGGATGGCGTATTCCTGTGCGCGTTCCGGATTCCGGTCCGCAATCGCCCTCATTCTCCTCCCCCTCCTCGCCCACGCCGCCGAGCCGCGTCCCCTCCCCGTCCGCGCCGTCACCGTGACCGAGGAGGCCATCGAGGGCGGCCTGCTCGCCATTCACCCCGCACCCGCCATCGAGCTGCGCGTGGAGACGGGCACGCGCACGGTCGCCTGCGCCGACCTCCTGGCGCTCGAGCTGCGCCAGGGCAAACCCGTCCCCAGCCGCACCGATGCCGCCGTCGTGCTGCGTAACGGCGATTGCCTGCGCGGCGCCATCCAGGGCGGAAGCTCCCGCGCCGTCACCGTGCACAGCCCCGTGTTTGGCACCGCCGAGTGCCCGCTCCAGGCCGTCGCACGCATCGAGCTCCCCGTCCCGCAGCCCCCGCGCCCCCTCCAGGCCGCCGAGAAGCTCGACCGGCTGCTCCTGCGCAACAACGAGACGATCGAAGGCACCCTCGAATCGCTCGACGCCAAGGGCATCAAGTTCCGCTCCGCCCTGCTCGGCGACCTCGACGTCGCCTTCGACCGCCTCGCCGCCGTCGTCTTCGCCACCCAGGCCGGCGCGCCGCCGAAGCCCTCCCAGGGCGTCGTCGCCATCGCGCACGCCGACGACGGCACGACCCTCTCGGGCCAACTCCAGGGGCTGAAGGACGGCGGCGTCGAGCTCCAGGCCGCCTTCGGCGCCGCCCTCTCGCTGCGCCTCGCACGGCTCCTGAGCCTCGAGTTCCGCGGCGGCCGCCTCGTCTACCTCTCGGACCTCGAGCCCGCGGAGGCCCGCGAGACCCCCTTCTTCGACCTCGTGTGGCACTACCGCCGCGACGCGAGCGTGGATGGCAACCCCCTCCGCATCGGCGAGCGCACCTATCGCAAGGGCCTCGGCGTCCACTCGCGCTGCGAGCTCACCTACGCCCTGGGCGGCACCTACGCCCGATTCCAGACCGACGTCGGCCTCGACGAAGAGGTGGGAGAGAAGGGCAACGTGGACATTGAGGTCCGCGTGGACGGCAAGGTGAAGTTCGAGCGGAAGGCCCTCACCGGCCGCGACGAGCCCCTGGCCGTGACCGTGGACGTCGCGGGCGCCGCCCGCCTCACCCTCGTGGTGGACTTCGGCGCCGACTTCGACATCTGCGACCACCTCGACTGGGCGAACGCCCGCCTGATCCGCTGAGGCCGGTCCGCCCCCTCCACTGACGCCTGCCCCTGCGCCTTCCGAGTCGTACCTTCCTTCTTCTGGCTCATGCGCCCCGAGCGATCATCCGCGCGGCTCTCGACCCGCGTCCCGCCCACCAGGCGCTCACCCGTGCGCCAGGGGGGGTGAGCGCCTAGCGGAGGGCGGCTGAGCCAATGCCGTGGTAGCCGTAAGAGCCCAATCTGCCGAAGGTTACAGCCAGTGGAGGGTCCCACGCAGCCAGCTAGTTGCGCTAGGCGCTCACGTGTGCGCAATGGGAGGTGAGCGCCTAGCGCGGGCGCCTGGGTGGGCCGCTCCGGGTGATCGCTTCAGGCGATGAGCCCTTCTTCTCTTTGGCTTCAACCCTGAAGATTTCGAGCACCAGCAGGCCTGCGGCGACGCAGATGCAGGTGTCGGCGATGTTGAAGGCCGGCCAGTTGATGATCTCGACGTAGAGGAAGTCGCGCACGTAGCCGAACCACACGCGGTCCACCAGGTTCCCCACGGCTCCCGCGGCGACGAGCCCCAGGGCCACGGGCAGGAGGCGCTGCCCCGGCTCGGCCTTCCGCAGCATCCAGACGACCGCTCCCAGGGCGACGAGGGTGAGGACGATGAAGAGGTAGCCCTTGCCCCGCAGCAGGCCGAACACGCCGCCCGTGTTCTTCTCGAGCTGGAGCACCAGCAAGGGCTCCAGGACCGGATGGCGCAGCCGGCCGTGGGCATCCGGGGGAAGCTGGCTCAGGAAGGCGAAGGCGAAGTGTTTGGAGACGAGATCGGCGGCGAGGGCCAGGACGGCCGGGAGCCAGAACGCGCGACGGCTCACCGCGCCGAGCGCGGCGAATGGGCGAATCCTCATTGCCCCTTGGTCTCTTGCTCGGCCTTGCGCTGGCATTCGATGCACAGCCTGGCCCAGGGGAGAATCTTCAGGCGGTTCTTGCCGACGGGGTGGCCACCCTCCTCGCACGTGCCGTAGGCGCCGTCCTCGATGCGCTGGAGGGCCGCGTCAATCTCGCGCAGCGTCTCCTCCGAGTTCTCGATCAGGCCGATCATGAAGTCCTGCTCGAAGTTGTCGCTGCCCAGGTCGGCGAAGTTCGAGATATCGAGCGTCGCGGCGTCGTCCTTCGACCTGCGGAGCGCCCCTTCCTCCAGGTGATTCACATCCCCTGCGAGCACCCGGCGCCGCTCCAGAAGCAGCTTCCTGAAAGAGCCGACTTCCTGCTTCGTCATTTCTGCCAGTCTCCTCCGCGCACGGCACAACGGCCAGAAACGCCATCGCTCACCCCGACAGCCACGCGGGTTGAGCGTAGATGGTCAATTGTACCCTCTGGGCCGATCCTTGTCAACCGCAAATTTCCTGCGACCACCACAGTCGCCTCCGCCCGCGCGGGGCGTCGCCGGCCTTCCGACACGCGGCGTTCTCGCTTGACATCCCGTGGGCGGATGTCTACGCTAAGGATAGAGGAGATGGACGCATGCGGCAGTGGATCGCGGGCATGCTGGCCGTTGCAGGGCTTCTCGCCCTGGGCGCGTGGCTCGTCGGCAGGGCGCCTGCCCAACCGGGCGTCGCCGCCGAGCCCCCGCCGCAGAAGGAGGAGGCGGCGCCCCCGCCCAAGTGGAACCGCCCCCGCTTCGAGGCCCGGGCCGACGAGCGGCGCGACATGGTCCGCACCCAGCTCGAGCGACGCGACGTCTCCGACCGCGCGGCCCTCGATGCCATGCGAGCCGTCCCGCGGCACGAGTTCGTGCCCGACGGGCTCGCCCGCCGCGCCTACGACGACTGCCCCCTGCCCATCGGCCGCGGGCAGACGATTTCCCAGCCCTACATCGTGGGCTACATGACCCAGGCCCTCGGCCTGAAGGCGGGCAACAAGGTGCTCGAGATCGGCACGGGGTCCGGCTACCAGGCCGCCGTGCTGGCCGAGCTGACGCCGCACGTCTACAGCATCGAGATCGTCAAGGCCCTCGGCGACGCGGCGAAGGCCCGCCTGGAGAAGCTCGGCTACAAGACCGTCGAGTGCAAGGTAGCCGACGGCTATCACGGCTGGGCCGAGAAGGGGCCGTTCGACGCCGTCATCGTCACCTGTGCCGCGGGCAGCGTGCCGCCGCCGCTCCTCAAGCAGCTCAAGCCGGGCGGCCGCATGTGCATCCCCGTCGGCCCCCCCGGCCTCGGCCAGGACCTCATCCTCATCACCAAGGACTCCGAGGGCCGGGTGCGAAGCCGCAGCCTCATGGGCGTCGTCTTCGTGCCCCTGACGCGCGAGGTGCGGTGAGGCCAGGAATCCGTAATGCGTAATCCGTAACAGGAGAAGCGGAAGCCAGGCCGTGTGGCTCTCCTTGTCTTGTCTGGTTACGGATTACGAATTGCGGATTACGGATTCTGCCATGCGCCTTGCTTTCCTCATCGCAGCGGTCTCCGCCGCCATCCTGGCCTATGAAGTGGCGCTGATGCGCGCGCTGTCGGTCGCGCAGTGGCACCATTTCGCCTACATGGTCGTGAGCACGGCGCTGCTGGGGTTCGGGGCCAGCGGCGCACTCCTCTCAGTGTGCGGCAGATGGCTCAGAGAGCGCTTCGAAGCGAGCATGACGGTCTTCGCCGCCGCCTTCGCCATCACGATCCCGGCCTCATTCGCCCTCGCGCAAGACGTGCCCTTCGACATCTTCCAGCTCGCCTGGGACCGCATGCAGTATGTCCACCTCCTCAATTCGTTCCTGATCTGCTTCGTGCCATTCTTCCTGGGGGCCACGTGCATCGGGCTCGCGCTGACGCACGAGGCGAAGCGGGTGCACTCGCTCTATTTCTGGAACCTGCTCGGCTCGGGCATCGGCTCGGCGGGGATTGTCGCTGTGATGTTCGTGCTGCCGCCGGCGAAGCTGCCCCTGGCCGCCTTCGCCGTGGCGGCCATCGGCTGCGTCGTCTACGCATCGCGGCGCTGGTGGGCGCTCGCCGTTGCCGGCGGCCTCGCCGCCGTCCTTGCCTGCTTCACGGCGATCTTCCCGCTCCAGCTCAGGGTCTCGCAGTATAAGGCGCTCAAGGGGTTCCTCGACATGGGGGCGCAAGTGGTCGAGGAATGCTCGAGTCCGCTGGGCACGGTGCAGGTGCTCGATGGCCCGATGATCCGCCTAGTGCCCGGCCTGAGCCTCGCCTGGCAGGAGGACCAGCCGAAGCAGCGGGCGATCGTGGTGGATGCCGGCTCCGCCTCCGCCATTCACCACCTCGCCGACCCGAAGCAGGCCGAGGTCTTCGACTACACGACGAGCGCCCTCCCCTATCACCTCCTCGACAAGCCGAAGACCCTCATCATCGGCGCCGGCGGCGGGGGCGACGTGTGGCTCGCCCGCTACCACGGCTGCCCCGACATCACGGCGCTGGAGCTCGACCCGACCATCGCCGGCCTGATGACGGGGAGCCAGGCGGAGTTCGCTGGACACCTCTACAGCCAGCCCGGCGTGAAACTCGTCGTCGCCGAGGCCCGCGGCTTCCTCGCCCGAACGAACGAGAAGTTCGACCTCATCCAGCTTCCGCTCGTGGAGTCCTTCGGCACGGCGGGGGCCGGCGTCGCCGCCCTCAACGAGAGCTACCTCTACACCGTCGAGGCATTCCGCGCCTACCTCGATCACCTGACGCCCAACGGCATCCTCTGCGTCACCCGGTGGCTGCGCAACCCCGTGGCCGACTGCGACTTCATTCGCATCTTCTCCTCCCTGACGGAGGCGTTCCGAGGCAAGGGCGACTTCCCGTTTTCGGAGAACATCGTCGCCATTCGGGGGATGTTCACGGCCACGGTGCTCGCACGTCAGCGGCCGTTCTCGCGGGAGCAGAAGGTGGCTACCCTGACTTTCTGCCGCGACAGGTGCTTCGACCTCATCTACTACGATTGCATTTGGCTCAACACACCCGATAACCGGCCAAGCGACGTGCCCAAAGGCGTGAATGAGTACAACCTGATCCAAGAGCCGCGCTACTATATGGATGCTGCCATGAAGCTGCTCAGTGGCGAGCGAGACGGTTTCATCCGCTCGTATCCCTTCGACATCTCGCCGACGACCGACGACCGGCCGTACCATTCGCTCACGCAGCGGTGGCGGGGGATTCGGCACCTGCGGGAGAAGCTGGGCGACCAGTGGGTGCGGTATGCCGACTGGGGCTACATCGTGCTCTGGGCCACGCTGGCCCAGGCAGTCGTCCTCAGCGCCCTGCTCATCCTCCTCCCCCTCGTCCTCGGGCGCCTTCGGGCGTCCGACACCCCTGACCCAACAGAAGGCCCCTCCGAGTCTTGTCACGCGTCACGCGTCACGCGTCACGGGTCCCTTGCCACTTTCACCTACTTTGCCTGCCTTGGCATTGCCTATATGTTCATCGAGATCGTGATGATGCAGAAGCTGTCGCTCTTCCTGGCCAGCCCGATCTACGCGGCGGCGATCGTGCTGGCGGCGTTCATGGTCGGCTCGGGGCTGGGGAGCCTGGCGGCGGGCAGAGAGCGAGAAGGGGCCACAGGCAGGATGCCTGTGCCACCGGAGGTGGCGGTGACGCGGGGGGTGCTCGGCATCCTGGGCGTCGGGTTGCTGCTGTGGTTCGGGATGGACTGGCTGCTGGGGCGGTTCGCGGGCCAGGCGTTTGCCGTCCGTGCGCTGGTCGCCACGGCGTGCGCGGGCGGCCTGGCGTTTTTCATGGGCATGCCATTCCCCTCGGGCCTGCGGCGCGTGGCCGAGGAGCTTCCGGCCCTGACGCCGTGGGCGTGGGGGGTCAACGGCGCGGCGTCGGTGGTGGGGGCAGTGCTGGCGATGGTGCTGGCCGTGTCGTGGGGGTTCGGGCTGGTGCTGCTGCTGGCCTTCGCGCTGTATGTCGTGGCGGGCGCGGCGCTGCCGCGCATGGCGCGCGGGCGATAGGACCGATGGGAGCTACAGGAGCGCTCAGTCGCCCACCGGGTATTGGGGCCTGAAGGGCAGCGGCTCGGCGCTGGCCTCGCCCGCGGGCTGACCCTCGGCGGGCGGGACGGCTTTGGGGCCAGGGGTCTCGAAGACGATGCGCTCGACGCTGATGCGCACGGGGAGCGGCTCCTGGCCGGGGAACATGTCGAGGTAGCGGTCGCTGGCGGTGGCGCGCACCTGGTCCTGGATGGCGAGGAGGTTGGGGCGGTCGAAGAGGCGGCAGCGGAGGCGTGCCTCGCTGGGCACCTTGGCGTTCTTGGGCAGCACGAGTTCGAGCGTGGCGTCGGCCACCTCGTCCATGCCCGCGACGGTGCGGTTGATGGCCTGCTCGACGCTGGCGGCGCGGAAGGACACGGGGCCGCTGGGGGTGTCGAAGAGGAGGTAGCGGCCCTGGGTGCTGCTGGTGACGATCTGCACGGCGCGGAGGATGGCGCCGACGAGGAGCAGGATGGCCAGGGTGGCTGCCGCCGCGGTGATGGTGATCCGGCCGGACCGCAGGGCCCGGTAGTTGGCCAGAAGCGGGTCGAGGCGTTGGCGCCACAGGTCCACGGTGACCGTGACGATGAACGCCGCGGCGAGGATGCTGGCCGCGAAGTCAATCCAGTTGGCGATGCGTCGAAGCGACTTGATGCCCATGCCGAGGCTCCCTTCCTGTCAATGTTCCCGTTCGAGGTTCTCGATGAACGAGGTGTCCACCTTTCCGCTGACGAAGGCGCTGTGGCCGAAGACTTCGAGGTAGAGGGGGACAGTGGTCTTGACGCCCTCGATGACGATCTCCTCGAGGGCTCGGCGCATGCACAGGCGCGCCTCCTCGCGGGTCTGGCGGTGCACGATGAGCTTGCCGATGAGGGAATCGTAGTTGGGCGGGATGCGGTAGCCGGCGTAGGCGTGGCTGTCCACCCGCACGCCGGGGCCGCCGGGCCAGTAGAGCCGGGTGATGAGGCCGGGGCACGGCTTGAAGTTGGCCGCGGGGTCCTCCGCGTTGATGCGGCACTCGATCGCCGCACCCTGCGGCTTCACGTCCTCCTGCTTGAAGCTCAGCTTCTTCCCCGACGCCACCAGGATCTGTTCCTTCACGATGTCAATGCCCGTGACCATCTCGGTGACGGGGTGCTCGACCTGGATGCGGCTGTTGAGCTCGATGAAGTAGTGATTGCCGTCGGGGTCCACGAGGAACTCGACGGTGCCGGCGCACTGGTATTTGGCGGCGGTGGCGATGCGGATGGCGTCGTCGCCCAGGCGGCGGCGGAGCTTGGGCGTGATGACCGGGCAGGGCGACTCCTCGACGAGCTTCTGGTGGCGGCGCTGGAGGCTACAGTCGCGCTCGCCGAGGTGGACGACGCGGCCGTGCTGGTCGGCGAGGATCTGGACTTCGACGTGTCGGGCCCGCTCGACGACCTTTTCGATGTAGACGGCAGGGCTCCCGAAGGCGGCCTCGGCCTCGGAGCGGGCGACGTTGACGTGGTTCATCAGGGCGATTTCGTTGTTGGCCCGCCGCATGCCGCGGCCGCCTCCGCCGCGCGCGGCCTTGATCATCACGGGGAAGCCGATGGTGCGGGCGATCTCGCGGACCTGTTCGTCGTTCTCGACCGGGCCGTCGCTGCCGGGGACGATGGGAACGCCGCTCTTCTTGGCGAGCTGGCGGGCGGCGACCTTGTTGCCGAGGATCTGGAGGGTCTCGACGGGGGGGCCGATGAAGGTGATGTGGCAGTCGCGGCACACCTCGGCGAACTGGGCGACCTCGGCGAGGAAGCCGTAGCCGGGGTGAATCGCATCGGCATCGGCCACCTCGGCCGCGGCGATGATGTGGGGGATATTCAGGTAGCTCTGCGCGCTCTCGGCCGGGCCGATGCAGATCTTGTGGTCCGCCAGGTTCAGGTACAGTGCCCCGGCGTCGGCCTCGGAGTAGACGCACACCGTCTGAACGCCCAGCTCCTTGCAGGCCCGGATGATTCGCAGGGCGATCTCGCCCCGCGAGGCGATGAGGACACGCGAGAACACGGCTCTCGGGCTCCTAGGTCAGGAGGTCTTCCGCGCAATGACGAACAGGGGCTGGCCGTACTCGACGGTGCGGCCGTTCTCGACCTCGATGGACTGCACGACGCCCTCGACCTCGGCCTTGAGTTCGTTCATGACCTTCATGGCTTCGATGATGCACAACACGGTATCGGGCCGCACCTCGTCGCCCACCTCCACGAAGACGTCCGCCTCGGGAGACGACGCGCGGTAGAGGATGCCGACCATAGGGGACTTGACGATATGGACGTCGTCGCCCGGCGGCGGCGCGGGTGCGGACTCGGGCTCGGGAGCCGCCGGCGCGGCCACGACGGGCACGGGGCCGGAGGCGACGACGGGCGTGGCCCCGCCATCGCGGGTCCGCCGCAGCGCCACCTTCAGGCCCTCCCACTCGATCTCCAACTCGTCGAGTCGCCGGGCCTCCATCAGGCCGGTCAGCGTCTCGATCAGGTCGCGGATCTTGTCGAACTCCATTTCCCTGCTCCCGTCTCGCGCGGCTCGGGCGCCCACGTGGGGGCGCCCCTACGCGCGCTCGAGGTAGAGGCCCGTGCGCGTGTCCACGCGCACACTCCCGCCCTGCTCGACGAACAGGGGCACCTGGACGGTGACACCCGTCTCCAGCGTCGCGGGCTTTGTGGCCCCGCTCACCGTGTCGCCCCGCACGCCGGGCGGCGTGTCAGCCACCTTGAGCACCACGCTGTCGGGCACCTGCACTTCGATCACCGTGCCGTCGTGGAAGGAGACGAGGACCTCCATGTTCTCCTTGAGGAACTGGTCCTTGCCCCTGAATGCCTCGCCGCTCACGGGGAGCTGCTCGAAGCTCTTGGGGTCCATGAGCACGTAGTGGTCGCCCTGGCGATAGAGGTACTCCATCGCCCGCTTCTCGATGTAGGCCTGCTCGATGGACTCCTTGGACCGGAAGGTGGGCTCGATCACCTGGCCCGTCATGACATCCTTCAGCCGGGTGCGCACGAAGGCGTGGCCCTTGCCCGGCTTGATGTGCTGGAAGTAGACGACCTGGTACAGCTTCCCACTGTAGACGATCGTGATCCCGTTGCGGAAGTCGTTCGTCGTGATGATCGGCACCGCCAAACACTCCTGTCGGAAATCGGATACACGCGCGTCGGGCCGCCCAATCCGCTGGGCGGCGCCTATAGGATAGCAGCTTCGAGTGTTTTCGGCAAGGAGGAGAGCACTTCGGCGCCATCCTTGCGCACAACCGCCACGTCCTCGATGCGCACGCCGCCCCAGCCGGCGACGTAGATCCCTGGCTCGACGGTGACGACCATGCCCTCGGCCAGGGTGTCGTCGGACCGGGCGCTGAGGGTGGGGCCCTCGTGGACGCGGAGCCCCACGCCGTGGCCGAGGCCGTGCTTGAAGGCGTCGCCGTAGCCCGCCTGTGCGATGTGTGTGCGGGCCGCGGCGTCCACGTCGCGCCCGGCCACGCCGGCCCCGATGGCCGCGAGGGCCAGCGCCTGGGCCTCCCGCACGATCTCGTGGATCTCGCGCCACCGCGCGTCCGGCGCGCCGAGGAAGACCATCCGCGTGCAGTCCGAGCAGTAGAGGTCCACCTCCGCCCCCCAGTCCACCAGCACAGGGTCGCCCGCCGCAAGCACCGCGTCGGTGGCCCTGGCGTGGGGCAGCGAGCTGCGCTGGCGCGCGGCGATGATCGACTCGAACGAGGGCTTGCGCGCGCCGAGCCGGCGCATCTCGTACTCCAGGTCGTTCGCTACCTGGGCCTCGCTCAGGCCTGGGGCCAGCCCTGAGCGCACCGTGCGGAACGCGGCGTCGGCCAGCGCCGCCGCGCGGCGCACGCGCTCGATCTCGTCCTCGTCCTTGACCTGGCGGAGCGTTTCGACGAGCTTCTTCCCTGGCACGGCTTCGACGCCCTGAAGCTCTTTCGTGAGGTCGCCGTGGGTGGCGACGGTGAGGACGTTGGGCTCGAAGCCCAGGGTCTTCGCGCCCGAGCCGTTCGCCAGCTCCGCCGAGGACTTGGCGAGCGAGACCGTGTGACGCACGACCTCGCACTGCGGGGCCTCGGCGGCGGCCTGCTCGGTGTAGCGCCCGTCGGCGACCAGCCACGCGTGGTCCTGGCTCACCAGCAGCCAGGAGCTGTCTCCTGTGAAGCCGGTCAGGTACGTGACGTTGGCGCCCTCGGAGACGAGGAAGAGGTCGAGGCCCTCCTGGCGGAGCGCGTGGCGGAGCTTGTCGAGGCGTTCGGCGTGTCGGCTCACCGCGGTCGCAGCTCCTTGAGCATCTTCAGGCCCTCGGTCGTCTCGGGGGCCGTGGGGTGCTTCTGTGCGAGGCGTTCGAGGGTGGCGATCGCCTCGCCTTTCTTCTTCGCGGCGGCCTGGGCCTTGGCGGCCAGGAGCAGGGCCTTCGGGGCGTTCGTGCCGTCGGGGTTACGAGTGGCCAGGTCGAGCGCCTCCTTCGCGGCCTCGTCGTGCCTGGCCTGCTGGAGGTGGATGGCGGCGCGCTTCAGGTGCGCCTCGTCCTGGAGGTCGCTCGCCGGGTAGGCGTCGAGCAGCCTGGAGGCGGCGTCGAGCGCCTTGTCGAGCTGTCCGTCGCCGAGATAGAAGTCGGTGAGGAAGAGCAACAGGTCGTCGGCGTACTCGCTCTCCTTGTTGCCGCGGATGAGTTCCTCGGCCTGCTTGACGGCTTCCTTCTTGTTGCCCTCGGCGGCCGCGAGGCGGGCGCGGAGGAGCGAGGAGTAGCCGGCCAGCTTGTCGGTCGGGAACTCCCAGTCCCACTCGTCGAGGGCCTCGTGGGCCTCCTTGTAGAGCTTGCGCGCCGTGTAGTCCTCGACGGTGCGGGGGAAGGAGCCGCGTCGGGCGGCCTCGACGCCCTCCGTGCGGTTGTGGATGGGCATCTCGGCTGCCCGTTGGTAGGCCTTCAGTGCGGCGGGCGGGTCGCCCTTGGTGCGATAGACGTCGCCGATGCGGATTTGCGCCAGCCGCACCTGGGCGTCCGCCGCCTTGGCATATTGCGTGAGAGTCTTGGTGTACTCCCTCTCGGCCTTCTCGAGGTCGTTGAGATAGTAATAGAGGACGTCGCCCTTCTCGTTGGCAAGGCGGGCCTTGGCGTGGATGTCCTTCGTACGCTGCTCGGCGGCGGAGAAGACCCGGAGGGCCTCCTCGGCGCGCTCGCGGGCCTTCTGCTCGACGACCTTGGGGTCCTCCTTCTCCTCGTCCTTGGGCTTCAGGTCGCGCAGGTGGCGGCCGAGCAGGATGCAGTAGCGGACGTATGCCTCGTCGTCGAGCTCCGCGCCCCGCTGGAAGAGGAGGCGGCAGGTCGCCACGATGAGGGCCGGGTCCTCGAGCTCCGCGGCTGCCGCGGCCGCGACCAGGAGATCCGCCGTCGCCATCTTCTCGAACTGGTAGTCCTCGAGGAGCGGCGCGTAGTCCGCCAACTTGTCCCAGTGGGCCGCCGCGGCGCGCGTGTAGCCGGGCCCGGCCCGGATCGTCTGGCGCACCTGGTAGGTCGCGTTCTGGCTCCTGAGCGTGAGGGTCGCGGGGTAGTCGCCCGGGCGCAGGTAGATGTGGCTGGGGTCGCGCGAGGCCGAGGTCGTGCCATCGCCGAAGTCCCAGTGCGGCTGGCACAGCAGCGCGCGGTTCGCCGGGCGGCTCTGGTCCTTGAACACGAACCGCACGAGCATCCTCCTGTCGTCCAGCAACACGTCGCCCTCGTTCCGGTACGAGAAGTCGGCGCTCACGGCCTGCCCGCGCACCTCGTAGTCCAGCAGCTTCCCGTAGCGCATGGGGGCGAATGCCTGGGCCGGGATGATCTGGAAGTGCAGGTACTTCTCGCCCCGCCTCATGCCCGGCATCCACCAGGCGGCGCCGATCGCCTGCGGCCCCGTGCCCTCGACGTGGATCACGGTGACCGGGTGAATGCCCCTGGTGAGCGGCAGCGGCTCGCCGGCAAGGTGGCGCCCGCCCGGCATCGGCCCCCAGCCGGGCTTGGAGACGGCCACGCTCCCCTCGACGAGCAGATACGCGATGTCGTCGGCCACGAGGGCGAAGGTGATCGTCGCGTCCTTGTCCAGGGCGAGCCAGCCCTTGTAGAGGCTCATGTAGTTGTCCGACGGGCCGAAGAGGTTGAAGCCGTGGAAGATCCGCTGCACGGGCGCGGCGCCGAAAGGCGGCCCGCCCTTGGCCCAGGCGGCGCGGAGGGCGTCGAGGCTCTTCGGCTCGCCTCCCTTGAAGCGGCGGGTCTCCAGCCACACGCCGCGGTGTGGCTCCCAATCGCTCGGCAGCGGCTTCGCCGCGGGGTTCCCGTAGTAGACATGCATCGTGTCGGACGGCGTGGCAATGCCGGCCACGAGCCCGACCACGCCGCCGAAGCCGATGTGCACGACCTTGAACGGGGCAGGCTTTCCACCGATCTCCACCCGCAGGTCCGCGCCGTCGGGCTGGAGGAACTCCGCAGTCGGGAAGCTCACGAACACGCAGTCGAGATCGGGCAGCTTCGGCTGCTTGGGGTCGGCCGCGGGGATGGACACGGTGCGTCGCGCCTGCCAGGCGGCGTACTGCCCCCAGCCTTCGCCGCCCAGCGCTCCGGCGGCCGCCAGCAGTGCCGCCCACGCGCAAGCCAGTCGTCCCATGGTCTCCACCAATCCGGTAGACCCCCTCGCCAACGCAACGGTATCAAATCCCCCAATCCGAGTCAACCGGCACCAACTGCGACCGCGATTCGTCCGCTCCGTGCGACGGGTCTGATAGGTCCCATTCGTCCCATAGGTCCCATTCCTCCGATGGGACACATCGGACCTATGGGACACATGGGAGCTGCCCGGCAGGTGACAGCCGTCTTGACCCCAGCGTTTGCGTTCCCCGCCTCTCCGCACTATCCTCTACGCCATGAGTGCAGCCCGCATCGTGGTCATCCGCCCAGGCGCTCTGGGCGATGCGATTCTCACCCTGCCCGTGCTCCAGTCGCTCGCCGCAGCGGGCGCTCGCGTGACCGCGGTCGGCCACCCGGTGTTCCGCCTCGCCGTCGAGTGCGGCCTGGCGGCCGAGCACGTGCCATTCGACGACGCTCGGCTCCTCGACCTCTTCGCCGAGGGGGGCTCGTGTCCGCTCTTCGCCGGCTTCGACCTCGCCATCGCCTACACGCGCCGCGCCGACCCGCTTCTCGTGGCCAACCTGGGGCGGAGTGGGGTGACAGCCGTTGTCGCCTGGCCAGCGCATCCCGAGCCAGGGCTGCACGTGACCGATCATCTCCTCGGGGCACTGGGCGCGGCTGGGGTCGAGGCGGGCGAGCGGCGGCCCACGTTGCCGCCGCGCCGCGAGTGGCTCGACGCGGCACGGGCGTGGCTCGACGAACGCGGCGTCGGGCGGGGCTTCGTGGCGGTTCACCCCGGGAGCGGCGGCAGGGCCAAGCGCTGGCCCGTCGAGCGGTTCGCCGAGCTCGCGGGGCGCCTCGGTCGCCCCGTCGTGTGGCTCCTCGGCCCCGCCGAGGCCCAGGACGACGAGGCCCGGGGCCTCGGCTCACAGGTGGGCGCCGTGGCCGCCGACGTGCCGCTGCCGACCCTGGTGGGGCTGCTGGCAAGCTGCCTGGCCTATGTGGGGAACGATTCAGGCGTGAGCCACCTCGCCGCCGCCATCGGGGCGCCCACCCTCGCCCTTTTCGGGCCCACCGACCCCGCCACCTGGGCGCCGCGGGGTGAGCGCGTCGCCGTCCTCGGCAGCCCTCACTCCGGCGGCTTCGAGTCCGTTTCCGTCGAACAGGCCCTTCGGGCGCTTGGGCCCTGGCTCAGGGCGTAGGCCCGGCGGCGATGGTGGGCGGCGTGTCCTCGCCGTCGAGCGACTCGTCCGCCGCCGCGTCCTCGCCCTCACCCTCGGCAGCCGGCTTCTCCTCGGCCTTGCCGGAGGGTGGCACAGGCGTCTCGCCAGCGGCCTCGGACCCTGGTGTCTCTGGTGGCACAGGCGTCCCGCCTGTGTCCTCTGCCGGCGGGGGGGCCTCGATGGGCAGCGCCGGCTTCGGCTCGACCTCAGGCGTGAGCGACCCCGCCACCTTCTCGCCGCGCAGCGCGGCCAGGATGTTGGGCAGGATGGCCTCGAAGAGCGCCGTCTTCGACAGCGTGCCCGCGCCGATGTGCGGCGTGGCCACCACGCTGTCGAGCTTCAGCAGCGGGTTGTCCTTCGGCGTGGGCTCGACGGCCCACACGTCGAGCGCCGCCCCCGCGAGGCGGCCCTGCTCCAGGGCATCGGCGAGGGCCGCCTCGTCCACGAGTCCGCCGCGGGCCGTGTTCACGAGCAGCGCCGAGGGCTTCATCAGCGCCAGCCGCTCGGCGTTGATCAGCTTCTCCGTCTCGGGGCTCAGGCCGACGTGGAGCGACACGATGTCGGCCTCCTTCAGCAACTCGTCCAGCTCGCGTCGCTCGAGGCCCAGCTCGCGCTCCTCCTCGGCGGGAAGCGCCTCACTGTCGTGGTAGATGAGCTTCAGCCCGAAGCCCCGGGCGCGGCGCGCGACCTCGATGCCAATATCGCCCACGCCGATCAGGCCGAGCGTCCTGTCCGCCACGACGCCGATGCCCTCGAGATTCGCCCAGTTGTACGCGTAGTCGCCTGCCGTCGCGGCGCGGGGCCGCGGCCCCGTCTCCTTCAGCGGCCGCCTCACGACCCGCTGATGCGCGACGACGAGCTTCCTGGCGAGTGCGAGGATGAGGAGCATCGTGTGTTCGGCGCAGGCCACGTGTGCCGGGGCGGGCAGCAGGCTCACCTGCACGCCCGCATCGCGTGCGGCCGCGAGGTCAACGCCCGCGGCGCGGCTGCCGACCTTCTGCACGAGGCGCAGCTCAGGACATTTCTCGATGGCCTCGCGCCCGATGTCGCAGCACTGGCCCACCAGGCCGGCCACGAGCACGTGCGCGCCCGCGAGCGCCTCGTCACGCGTCTCGGGATCGGCGTCGCACGCGACGAGGTCGAGCGGCAGGCCCTCGGGCGCACGCTCGCGCAGGAATGCGGCAAACGCATCGAGCCAGGCCCGGGACAGCTTGTCGCACACCACGATCTTCGCCATCAGTTGCTCCTGGAGTTGGCAGATGGGCACATTATATCAAAGGGGCGCGCGATTGCAATCGAGGGAGAAGCTCGGCGAGGGTGTGGACGACGCCCGGCCCGGCCTGTGTGCCGCGCCGGTCGAGCAACAGCGCGGCTTGCAGCCGAGGCAGGGGAACGCTAGACTGGGCGGCGGTCGCTGGGGGCTGGGAGTCCGGAAGGAGGGAACGCTCTTGGCAAACGGCATCCGTGTGACGTGTTCGCAGTGTAGCACCGCGTATCGCATCGAGTCCGGCATGGAGCCCGGCGAAACCGCCTCCTGCCCCAAGTGCGGCGCGAGGGCGGTCCTGCCCCCGCTTCAGGACGCCGAGACAGCCCTCGCCCACCCCACCCTCGCCTCAGGCTCGGAAACCCCGACCCTGGTGCGCCAGCCCGACGATGCCGCGACCGAGACCTTTGCTCCCGCCCCGCCCACTCCGGGCCGCTACGACGAGCGGGGCCTCATCGGCCGCGGCGGCATGGGCGAGGTCGTGCTCTGCGTGGACCGCAACACCCGCCGCGAGATCGCCCTGAAGCGCATGCTCCCCGAGGCCGCCGCCGACCCCGCCCGCTCGGCTCGCTTCGTCGAGGAGGCCCAAGTCACCGCCCAGCTCGAGCACCCCAACATCGTCCCCGTCCACGAGCTCGACCGCTCGCCCGATGGCTCGGCCTACTTCACGATGAAGCTCGTCCAGGGCAAGTCCCTCGCCGACATCCTGAAGGACCTCAAGACGGCTGTAGGCGGGGCGTCCCTGCCCGGTGGCACAGGCATCTTGCCTGTGCGCCACAGGCGGGACGCCTGTGCCACCGGGGCGCCCGTGTCACAGGACCTGCCCTCGCTCGGCGAACTGCTCCAGATTTTCCTCAAGGTGTGTGATGGCGTCGCCTTTGCCCACTCGCGGGGAGTGATTCACCGCGACCTCAAGCCCGCCAACATCATGGTCGGCGACTACGGCGAAGTGCTCGTCATGGATTGGGGACTCGCGAAGCTCGTCAAGGCCGTTGGCCGTCGGCCGGAGGCCGTAGGCGGTGAAGAGGCGCCCCTGGCTTCTTCCGGTCACGCGTCACGCGTCACGAGTCACGAGTCTTCCGATCGCATCGTCTCCGACCGCCAGGAGGCCGCCGCCCTCCAGACCCTCGCCGGCTCGATGATGGGCACCCCCGCCTACATGTCGCCCGAGCAGGCCAAGGGCGAGCTCGACCACATTGACGCCCGCTCCGACCTCTGGTCGCTGGGCGCCATCCTCTACGAAATCCTCACCCTCGAGCGCGCCGTCACGGGCGACACCACCTACGCCATCCTCGCCAACGTCCTCAAAGGCCGCATCGTCCCGCCCGAGCAGCGCGCCCCCGGCCGCAACGTTCCCCGCGAACTATCCGCGATTGTCATGAAGTGCCTGCACAAAGGGCGAGCCCATCGCTACCGCAGCGTCCTCGACCTCAAGCGCGACCTCGCCCTCTACCTCGAAGGCCGTAGCGTCTCGGCGGCGCCCGACACCTTTGCCCAGGCATCCGTCAAGCTCATCAAGCGCAACAAGCCCGTCAGTGCGGCCATCGCCGCCGCAGCCGTCATTCTCATCGTTGTCACCACCATTTTCCTCGTCAACCTCACCCGTGAGCGCAACGAAGCCGTCCGCGCACGCAACGTCGCCGATGCGCAGCGCAAAGAGGCGCAGGCGGCGCGCGAGAGGCAGGCCCAGGACGCGCTCGATGCCTCGCGCGTGCTCGGCTACCAGGCGATCCGCGCGGCAGAGGAGGGGCGCCTGACGGAGGCCGACGCCCGGGCCGAGGCGGCAAGGACGTTTCTGCCCAACGGCCCCTGGGGCTACTACGCCCTCGCGCAGATCGCCATGCAGCGGCAGGACGCCGCGGCCGCGCGCGAGCAGATTGACGAAGCCCTCCGCCGCGACCCCTCGCACGAGCCATCGAAGGCTGCCCTCTCCCGCCTTCTCGGTGCAGCCGGTGAAGCGGACAGGCTGCGGGCCATGCTGGCGCGCGCCGAGGCGGCGAAGGACTGGCGCACCATCATCTCCACAGCCGAAGCATTGATCTCAGCGGGCGCCCCAGCCGACGCACTCCAAGCCTACGACAAGGCCATCGCCCTGATGGAGAAAGACCCCACCGTCGAGCGAAAGCTGCTCGATGAAAAGGAGAAGAGGAGAGCGCAGGTCCAGGACCGAATCTTCCACGAACGAGCGAAGGCCCTCTGCGTCGGCTTCTACGACTCGATCCGCAAGCTGCCGGTCGAGGAGCAGCAGCGGCGCATCGCCGCGAAGTTCACTGAAGTCCACGGCACCCCCATTCGCGTGAGCTGCACAGTTGACAAGGGGGTGATTGCAGGCGTGGGAGTGGGTAACCAGTCGGTCCGGTCCCTCGAACCACTCAAGGGCATGCCCCTCACGTGGCTGGACTGCCACGCAACTCCGGTGGGCGACCTTGGGCCTCTGAAGGGCATGCCCCTGACGACGTTGTCCCTCCATTCCACCCAAGTGAGCGACCTAGGACCTCTGAGGGGCATGCCCCTGAGGGAACTACACTGTGGCAGGACCCAGGTGAGCGACCTGGGCCCTCTGAAGGGCATGCCCTTGACGACCCTGGACTGCAACAGTGCTCAAGTGAGCGACCTGGGGCCCCTGAAAGGCATGCCACTGACTACGCTGGACTGCTCAAGCACCCCCGTGAGCGACCTTGGGCCTCTGGAGGGCATGCGACTGACGTTGCTGTTGTGCCGCAACACACAGGTAAGCGACCTTGGACCCTTGAAGGGCATGCCCCTGACAACGCTGAACTGCAACGAAACCCAAGTGAGCGACCTGGGGCCTCTGAAGAGCATGGCACTGACGACGCTCAACTGCTCAAGCACCCCCGTGAGCGACCTTGGGCCTCTGGAGGGCATGCCGCTGACGTGCCTCAACTGCTCCGTCACCCGGGTGAGCGACCTGGGGCCTCTGAGGGGCATGCCCCTGACGGGCCTCTTTTGCACCTGGACCCGCGTGAGCGACCTGGGGCCTCTGGAGGGCATGAAGCTCGAACAGTTCATTTTCCCGGCGAAAAACATCAAGAAAGGGATTGAGGGCATGCGTCAGATGAAGAGCATCCGCCAGATCGGCCACCACCAGGATCATCTGCTGAAGCCCGAGGAATTCTGGCGGAAGTACGACGCGGGGGAGTTCAAGTGAGAGGGGCGGGGGAAGAGGCAGAAGGCAAGTCGGCAGGAGGCAGACGGCAGGGGAAGCAGGTGGGCAGGATGGACGATGTGGACATGGTGGACACCCACGAGGTACTCACGGCAAGCTGAGGTGGTGTGTCCACGAAGTCCACCGCGTCCATCCAGTCCACCCTGTCGCCGACTGGACCGCGTGGGGCGGGTAACAGGAACCCGTCGGCAGCAGAAGCGGACGACAGGCCATGAACCGCCGGCTATCCGGGCGAGGGAAAGGGGGGACGCAGGCGGTCTGTAGCGGTGAGTGACGTGGCCTAAGTGCTTGTGTGGTGGCGGCTTAGCGAGACCTACAGACCGCCAAATCCAGGGGCGGGGAGAGTGGCGGCCTGTAGCCTGGACGGTTCCTTGTTCCCTGTTGCGAAGCCGGAGCTACACAACCAGAACAGCCCACCCACTGGCTCTGCTGCCGACTCCCCACTGTCAACAGTCCACCGTCTGCTGTCCACTGCCGACCGGCGCTCAGGCGCCGATGCCCATGAGCTTGCGGATGTAGTCGGCGTTGCGCTTGCAGTCGGCCACGGCGTCCTTCGAGGGGCAGGAGGTCTCGAGGACGATCCAGCCCGTGTAGCCGATGGCCTTGAGGGCCTCGGCGACCGGCTCCATCTTCACCTTGCCCTCGCCCAGGTAGCTGCCGCCGTCCTTGAAGTGCATGCAGGGGCCGAGGCGGCCCTTGAGGGCGCGAAGCTCGGCGGGCACGTCGTAGCCGGCGCCGGTGGAGTTGCCGATGTCGTAGTAGCAGGCCACGCCCTCACAGCCGATGGCGTCCAGGATTTCGAGGTTCTGCTTCCCCGAGCAGGTGTTCTCGAGTCCGAGGGTCACGCCGGCGGCCTTGGCCTTGGGACCGGCGACCTTCATCCGCTCGGCCAACGCGTCCACGCGCTCCTTGATGAGGCCCTTGCCGTCGCGCAGGCTCGACTTGCCGCCGAAGAAGGGGACCAGGATGCCCACGGCGCCGAGGTCCTTCGCGGCCTCGATGCACTGGTCGAGCCAGGCCGGGCCGCGCGGGTCGGTCGCCACGGGATTGCCGTTGAGGAGGTCCATCGAGAGGGACGAGACGACGACGCCCGTCGCCTTCATCTGCTCCTTGATCTTCGCGCGGCGGGCGGGGTCGGCGATGTCGAGCGTGTCCTTCGGCCCGCCGACGCCAACCTCCACGCCCTCGATGCCGGCTTTCTTCACGCTCTCGAGGTTGCCGGACATCGGGCGTGTCGAGATGCGGATCTTCGGCGCCTCGCCCTCGGCCGCCATCAGTTCGCGGGCCACTGCCACGCTCGCCAGACCCATCGCGCTGTTGCCCAGGAACCCTCGTCGCGATAGCGTCATCATCACTTCTCCTGCGCCACGGGATTGAGTAACCACTCCAGACGCCCGTAGCATAGCGCCAAGGCGGGGATGAATGCAAGGTGGTGTGCGTTGAGGAATGAGGAGATGCCCTCGTCCCTCCGCGGCGGGTGGAGATCGCACGATTTGCAGGGCGCGTGCGGGAAGGCTATAATGTCGCGTCAGGCAATGCGGCTCTCCCCTTGGAGGAGTGTGGCAACGTGGCAACGTCTCTGGTCACTGGCGGAGCGGGGTTCATCGGGTCGAGCATCGCGCGCGCGCTCGTCGAGCGCGGCGACTCGGTGCGGGTGCTCGATGACCTCTCGACCGGGAAACGCGACAACCTGGCCGACCTCGCGGGGAAGGCAGCCATCCTCGAAGGCAGCGTGGCCGATGCCGGCCTCGTCCGCAAGGCGGTCGCCGGCGTGGACTATGTGTTTCACGAGGGCGCGCTCGCCTCGGTGCCGCGCTCGATTGACGACCCGTTGGGCACGAACACGGCCAACGTGACGGGGACGGTGACGCTGCTGGTCGCGGCCCGCGACGCGGGGGTGAAGCGGGTGGTCTACGCCGCATCGTCCTCCGCCTACGGCGACCAGCCCGACCTGCCGAAGGTGGAGACGATGCTGCCCAGCCCCCTGTCGCCCTACGCCGTGTCGAAGCTCGCGAGCGAGTACTACTGCCAGGCGTTCACGACCTGCTACGGCCTGGAGACGGTGTGCCTGCGCTACTTCAACATCTATGGGCCGCGGCAGGACCCGCAGTCGGTCTACGCGGCCGTGATCCCGCGGTTCATCGTGGCCATGCTCGCGGGCGAGCGGCCCGTCATCTATGGCGACGGAGAGCAGTCGCGCGACTTCACGTTCATTGCCGACTGCGTGGCGGCGAACCTGTTGGCCACCACGGCGCCCAAGGCGATCGGCCAGACGGTCAACATCGCGTGCGGTACGCGCTACTCGCTCAACGACCTGGTCGCCCTGCTGAACAAGATCCTCGGCACGGCCATCGAGCCAGTGTACGAGCCGGCACGCAAGGGCGACGTGAAGCACTCGCAGGCGAGCATTGCGCTGGCTCGCCGCCTCCTCGGCTACAAGCCCCGCGTCTCCTTCGAGCAGGGGCTGCGCGAAACCGTCGCCTGGTTCCAGAGTCGACTCGCCAGTTGACCGGCCCGCCCCGTCCCCGCACCGAATGCCTTCCGGAGACCTGACCATGCTGTCAATGGACTTCATCCGCGAGAACCCCGACAAGGTGAAGGCCGCCGTGCGCGACAAGCGCGGGGGCGTGAACGTGGATGAGTTGCTGGCCCTCGACGCCCAGCGCCGCGACCTCCTCCACCAGGTCGAGGACCTTCGCAGCGAGCACAACGCCGCGTCCAAGAGCATCGGCCCCAAGAAGAAGGCGGGCGAGGACTTGGCGGCCACCTTCAAGCTCCTCGGCGACTTCTCCGACCGCATCAAGGGCATGGAGGCCCGACTCGGCGACCTCCAGCGCGAACTCGACGCCAGGCTCCTCCACGTCCCCAACTGCCCGTCCGATGCGACGCCCGAGGGCACGACGCCCGAGGCAAACGTCGTCCGCCGCGCGTGGGGCGAGCCGCAGCAGTTCGGCTTCGAGCCGAGGCCTCACTGGGACCTCGCTAAGACCTTGGGACTCATAGACTTCGAGCGGGCGTCGAAGCTCTCCGGCGCCGGCTTCGCCCTCTTCACGAATCTTGGGGCGCGCCTCCAGCGGGGCCTCATCAACTTCATGCTCGACCTCCACACCGCCGAGCACGGCTACACCGAGGTCTGGCCGCCCGCGGTCGTCAACCGCGCTTCGATGACCGGCACCGGCCAACTGCCCAAGATGGAAGAGGACATGTACCACTGCGAGGTGGACGACCTCTTCCTCATCCCGACAGCCGAAGTGCCTGTCACCAATATACATAGGGAGGAAATCCTCGACGGCGAGCGCCTCCCCATCTGCTACACGGCCTACACCCCCTGCTTCCGCCGCGAAGCCGGCTCCTACGGCAAGGACACCCGCGGCCTCATCCGCGTCCACCAGTTCGATAAGGTGGAGCTCGTCAAATTCGTCCGCCCCGAAACCTCGTACGCCGAATTGGACAAGCTGACCGCCAACGCCGAGGCCGTGCTCCAGCGGCTGGGCCTGGCGTATCGCGTCCTCGAGCTCTGCCGAGGCGACCTAAGCTTTGCCTCCGCTAAGACTTATGACCTGGAGATCTGGGCGCCGGGGGTCAAGCGCTGGCTCGAAGTCTCCTCCTGCTCGAACTTCGAGGACTTTCAGGCCCGCCGCGCCGGCATCCGCTTTCGCGACAAGGGGCAGAAGCCGCGCTTCGTCCACACGCTGAACGGCTCGGGCGTCGCCCTCGCTCGACTGGTCCTCACCATTCTCGAGGCCTATCAGCAGCCCGACGGCACTGTCGTAATCCCTGAGGTGCTAAGGCCTTACATGCGCGGCGTCGAGCGGATCGCGCCCCAGGAATGAGGCTCGGGGAACCGCTTCAGCCGACCAGTCGTCTAAGACGACGGGATGTTGATGCCTTCCACGGCCTAACTCCAATGGAGCCAACGACATGGCACAGCGAACGCTGAATCTGGCTCTCGCGGCGGCCGGCCTGCTGCTCCTCGCTGCCCTGGTCCTCTTCGGCTACGATGCCTGGAAGGCCGCAAGGACCGGCCCGCACTGGCGGCGTCGCCTCGTGAGTTCTGCTCTCATGCTCTTGACAGCACTGGGTTTACCAGCTTGCAGCACGGACGCGGCTCCCCCCGACACGCCCAGGCAGGCACACCCCGACGCCTCGGCCGACTGGAAAGCGATTCACGACGCCTGGGCCGCCGCCCTCCCCCTCGCCAAGACGGGCAGGAGCACCTCCGCCCAGCGAAAGGCCGCCGACGACAAGATGAAAGATGCCGCCGAAGCCGCTAAGCGCTTGGTAGCACAGGGCTTACTCGCCTCCCAGGAGGCCGCCCTGTTGGCGGTCGAACTGGCCAATCTGCGGCAGGACATCTACCGCGAGCCGCCAACAGACTCCAAGGTGACGTGCTACGACATGGCCTACTTGCCCCCCGCGCAACAGAGCCTTCAGCGGCTCAACAAGCGGCTCCCGTTGCTCGAACAGCTCCTCGAAGGCGGCAAGGTCAACCCCGTGGCGGGCGCCAAGATCGTCGCCGGCATCGAGGCCGACCTCGCTATCCTCAACGATGCCAAGAAGATACAGGAACTGCGGGGAGACGAACGCTCGGCAGCTCAAGCAGCCCGCGACCAGGCGCAGCGGGCCCTCCAACGCCTCCGCAAGCTCATCCCCCCTCCCCCGATGTGCTACGCGCCCATGCCGCCCCCGAAGCCGAAGCCAAAGAGCCAGAGCTACCTCGAGGGGCGCCTGAGGCGCATCGCCGCCGCGGAGCGCGACGGTCGCCTCGCCCCCTCCGTCGCCGCACGCGTCCGAAGGGCGATCGAGGACGAGTTGGCCGCCTCGTGACAAGCCGCCCGGCCTGCCACTTTGGCAGACCTGAAGAGTTGCATTTTCGGAACTGGGGTTGCATTTTCGGCACGGCGCGCGCAGCCTTCTGACACGCGAAACGGAGGCCCCCCTCATGCCCGACCGACTGCTGAACGCTCTCCTCGCTCTTGCTGGCGTCCTCATGGTGGCCGCCCTGGCGCTCCTGGGCCGCGACGTCCTCCGTGCCGCCGGCACCGGCCCGCGGTGGCGCCGGCGCCTCGTGGGCGGGGGCCTGTCGCTCCTCGCGGCACTCGGTGTCCCCGCCTGCGGCTCCTCGGCCGACGCGCCCGCGGCCAAGACGGCGCCCGACCCGAAGCCCCTCGCCGACACCCCCGAGTGGCAGCGCACCGAGGCCACCTGGCGCGAAGCCGACGAGATCGCCTCGGGCAAGCGCGGCCCCTACCCCTTCGACGCCGCCGGCAAGAAGCGCGTCCTCGCCGCCCTCGAAACCGCGGGCAAGGACATCGAGGCCCTCCAGTCGAACGGCTCGCTGGGCGCCGCCGCGGCCGGCCTGCTCAGGCAGGACCTGGCGCTCCTCGTCCGTGGTGTCCAGGAGAAGCGCCCCACCGAAATGCGCATGGCCACCTGCTACGAGCCGATGGCCTTCACGCCCGTGCAGGACAGCATGGCCCGCCTCACTGCCCGCCTCCCGCTCCTCGAGAAGCTCGCCGCGGCCGGAAGAGTCCAGCCCCAGGTCGTCGCGAAGGTCCTCCTCTCCGTCGAGCGGGACATCGCGACGCTCGCCGACGAGAAGCTCCTTTCGCCTCTTCCCCAGCCCGACCGCCTCAAGGTCGAGGGCATCCGCAACGCCGCCGCCGACCTCGCCGCAAAGCTCAAGGCCGCGGTGGGCGACTGAGGCGAATGGACTCTTCCGTCGTGACTCCGGCGCCATTCGCGCGCGCGTGGAACCATCGGAAGCCCAACACCCAATCCTCAACCCTCAATCCTCAATGACCAAGTAAGAAACCAGCCTGAGCCGCCACGTTCCTACTTGGACATTGAACATTGAGTGTTGGATATTGGATATTCGGCCGTTGGTCTCCGGCCTACTGTTACCTCGGGAACAGGCTCCCCACGCCCCACGGCCCCTTGCATCGCTGCCCCCATCCGTGTACAAGGACTGCGTAGCAGGCAGACAGGTCCCGCTCTCCGCCCTTCTGCGAGGGCCGTGCCGTGGCCGGAGCCGAGCCCCCTGCGGTCCCGAAACCGCGCGTCATCCGCGTCTTCGTCTCCTCCACATTCCGCGACATGCGCGACGAGCGCGAGGAACTGGTCAAGCGCGTCTTCCCGCAGCTTCGCAAGCTCTGCGAGGCCCGCGGCGTCGCCTTCGCCGACGTGGACCTCCGCTGGGGCATCCCCGACGAGCGGAAGGCCGAAGGCAAGGTCCTGCCCATCTGCCTCGAGGAGATCCGGCGCTGCCGCCCCTTCTTCCTCGGACTCCTCGGCGAACGCTACGGCTGGGTGCCCGAGCACATTCCCGACGACCTCGTCGCCCAGCAGCCCTGGCTCGCCGAGCACCGCGAGAGGAGCGTCACCGAGCTCGAAATCCTCCACGGCGTCCTCAACGACCCCGCGATGGCCAACCGCGCCTGCTTCTACTTCCGCGACCTTGCGTACATCGAGCGCGTGCCCGCTGCCCAGCGCGCCGACTTCGTCGAGGAGGACCCCGCGAAGCGCGCCAAGCTCGCCGCACTCAAGCAACGGGTCCGCAAGAGCGGCCTCGCCATCGAGGGATACCGCGATCCACAGCACCTCGGCGAGCTGGTCCTCCACAACCTCACGGTCGCCATCAACCAGGAGTTCCCGCCCGAGGAGGTGCCCGGCCCCCTCGACCGCGACGCCGCGGACCACGAGGCGTTCGCCCAAAGCCGCACAGGCGTCTACATCGGCCGCAGCGAGTACTTCGCCCGCCTCGACGCCCACGCCGCGGGCGACGGCCCGCCCCTCGTCATCCTCGGCGAATCCGGCGGTGGGAAATCCGCCCTCCTCGCCAACTGGGCCTTCCGGCACCGCGCGGCGCATCCCGACGACCTCGTGCTGATGCACTTCATCGGCTCGTCGCCCTACAGCAGCGACTGGGCGGCCATGCTCCGTCGCATCCTCGGCGAATTCAACCGCCGCCTCGGGCTGAAGATCGAGATCCCCGACAAGCCCGACGCCCTCCGCGC
>DATKZY010000220.1:0-46272 GCA_035527715.1 Planctomycetota bacterium
AACGCCGCCTTCGCCGCCAACGAGAAGCATTAAGAAACTATCTCGATGCCCCCGCCGCGACACGCCGAGCCCGGCCGCAGGGCCGTCGGCAGTATCCCCAAGAGTTGCAGTTTCAGCAACTTACCTCTTGACATTGGGGAGGAACTCGTGCTATATTCTGCGGCGTGAATGGGAGCCGGGCCGACACTTGAGTGCGATTTCCCACGGCCTGCCGTTCGCAAGGCGCTCGCCATCGGTGTTGGTGGTTGCCGTTCACGCTCTACAGCCGTGCTCGCGCTCCCGCGTTGTGCGGGCGCGCGCGGCTGTGCCCGCTGCTGGCGAAGCGCCGTATGCCTGACGAGTGCACGTGCCTGCCTGACTGCGGGGGGTCCTACCAAGTCGGTGTTGGAGTTCGTCTATGAACATCTACGTGGGGAATCTGCCGTTCAGCGTGACGGACGACCAGTTGCGGGCCGCCTTCGAGCCCTTCGGCGACGTGTCGTCCGCCCAAGTCGTCCAGGACCGGGAAACCGGGCGCTCGCGCGGCTTCGGCTTCATCGAGATGCCTTCCGACGAGCAGGGGAGGGCCGCCATCCAGGGGCTTGACGGCACCGACCTGGCCGGCCGCTCCCTGAAGGTCAACGAAGCGCGTCCCAAAACCGATCGCCGCGAAGGCGGCGGCGGTGGCGGCGGCTACCGGGGTGGATCCGGTGGCGGCGGCGGGCGCCGCCCCTCCTGGTGAGCCCAGGGCAGGGCCGGCAGCAACCCGTGTGAAACAGAAACGCAGCCCTGACATGCATGCGTGTCGGGGCTGCGTTTTTCATGAAACCCGATGCCCGACGCCCAATCCCCAACGGCCAGACAAGGCTCCGCGGAGGGCGCTTCCCGAATGTCCTCAGCGGTCATTGGTCATTGAGCTTTGCCGCTCACAGATGCTTCTTGATCTGCTCGAAGATCTGGAGCGACACGGCCTGATCGCCCCACAGGCCCACGCGCACCCGCACCTGGGTCTCCTTGGCGCCGAGGGACTTGGTCTCCACGACCACCCGGCGCCCGTCCGGCATCGTGGCATCCACCATGCCCGACGTCGGCTTGAGCGACTCCTCTTCCTGCCTGGCCTTGAAGTCGGAGAGGGCGGCCTTCGCCGCGCGGTGGACCCGTTCGATGGGCTCGCCGATGGTGCCTCGGAGCCAGCCGGCTTGCCACCCAAGGGCCCCCGCGCCCGCGGCGGCCCCCGCCCCGAAGAGCACGGCGGGGCAGCCCGTGGTCGCGAAGGGCAGCGAGAGCGCCAGGATCGCTGGGAGAAACAGCCGCATCTTCATTGTGAACAGCCTCCGGGCGGCCGGGGATGCCGCCTGGACTATATTGTACAGCTTCGTGGCGATAACTCAACTGGAAAATGCCAGGATTACCCGCCGCTCGCACTCGCAGCGAGGCGGTGAGCGATCTTCCTGGTGGCAGGGTAGAGCCCGGCGAACTGCTCGTAGAGCTCGTCGTAGGAATCGGCGCGCGACGCGTCCGGGGCGACGGCGCCGGCCCGATTGCACGAGCGCGCTGCCGCGGCGGCGGACGAAAACGTCTCGTGGAGGCCCACGCCCATGGCTCCCAGGAGGGCTGCCCCGAGCGAGCTCGTCTCCTGGAACTCCAGAATTGCCAAGCGCTTACGCAACACGTCCGCCTTGATCTGGTTCCACAGCGCATTCCGCGTCCCGCCCCCGACCGCACGAATCTCGTCCACCGGCGACCCGACCACGCTCTCAAGGCACTCGATGACCTGTCGCAGGGCCAACGCCGTGCCCTCGAGGACCGCGCGGGCAAGGTCGGCCCGCGTCGTCGTGGCCGACAGGCCGAAGAAGCACCCGCGGGCCAGCGGATCCCAGATCGGCGTCCGCTCCCCCTGGAGATAGGGCAGAAACAGCAGCCGGTGAGCACCGAGAGGCGCCTGTTCCGCCAACTCGGTCATCGCACGCAGCCCGTCGGTGCCCGCGTGGCCCAGGACCTCCCGGATGAACCACTCGACCGAGACGCCGCTCGACGTCGTCGTGCCGATCGGCAGCCACAGGTCGCGAGGGATGTAGGCCGAGTTCACCCAGCGACGGTCCGCCGTCGGCGCGCGGGTCGGCGCCGCCACGCAGTCGGTCGAGCCGGCCACGTAGACGACCGTGCCCGGGTCGGCGGCCCCTGCTCCGAGGGCCGACGCCGGCACGTCGCCGCACCCGCACACGACGGGCGTGCCGGCGCGAAGGCCCGTCTCCTCTGCCGCCGTGCGAGTCACCGTGCCGACGACCTCCGCGGCCCCCGCCACGCGGGGCAGCCGGCCAATGTCCACCCCCAGCCGTTCGCACAGGCCCTCGTCCCACCGCCACGGGTCGCGGATGTCCACCAGGCCCGAGAGGGCCACCTGCGTCGGGTCCGTGCAGAACTCGCCCGTGAGGCGCGCCGTGATGGCCGTGTTGGCGAAGCCGAAGGCCCGGGCTTGCCGCCAGGCATCGGGCTGATGGCTCCGCAGCCACAGCAGGCTCGTGGCCGCACACGTGCCTGGGACCAGGACATTCCCGATGGTGGCCTCGTACTGCTCCCTTGGGATCAGGGCCGCGATGGCCTCGGCCTCGGCGAAGCTCCGCCGGTCGCAGTACAGAAGGGCGGGATACAGAGCCCTGCCGCCGCCGTCGAGTGGCGCGACGCACGGGAACAGCACGCTCACGCCCACCGCCCGCACGTCCGCCGCCGCCACGCCCGCCTGCGAGCAGGCCTGGCCGAGCGCGGCCGCGACCCCTCGCCACCAGCGTTCGGGGTCGCACTGCACCCAGCCCTCGTGGGGCGAGTCATTCTCGTGCGTCGCGCGCCCGAGGCCCAGCATCCGCCCCCCCGGCTCGGCCACGCCGACCTTGACCCCCGATGTCCCGATGTCCAACCCCGCCAGCAGCTCACCCATCCTCTTCCCCTCTCCTCCGTACCCCAACACCCAACACCTAACACCGCTCTTCCGTGATGGCGACTTTCCATACCCCCGGCGCATGCTCACGCAGCATGCGGATGCCCTCCTCGACCCGCTCCAGCGGCAGGCGGTGGCTGAGGATCGGCTTCACCGTCACCTTCCCCTGGCTCAGGAGCTTCAAGGCGGCCCTGTGGTCCCAGCAGAAGCCGAGCGTGCCCAGCACCGTCAGCTCGTCGAGCGTCACGCTCGTGAGGTCGAACGCGTCGGTCTTGTTGCCCGACCAGCCGATGAGCAGGATCGTGCCACCGCGGCGGACGAGGCCGACCGTTGCCGCGAGGGTCTCGGGCTTGCCCACGGCCTCGATCACCACGTCGGCCCCGATGCCGCGCGTCAGCTCCCTCACGCGGGCCTTCACGTCCTCCTTCTCGGGGTCGAGCGCGTGGTGGACGCCCAGGTCCCTCGCCACCTTGCGCTTGAAGCCGGCGGGCTCGGCGATGAGGACCTCGGCGCCCTTGTTCAGGCAGTGCTGCATCGCCAGGACGCCGATCGTCCCGCAGCCAAGGATGGCGACAAAACTGCCCAATCGCGGATTCGCCCGCTCCACCGCGTGGAGCGAGCCCGACACCGGCTCCGCAATCGCCGCCTCCGCGAACGACAGGTTCGCCGGCTTCGGGTGGAGGAAGAACGACTCCGCGATCACGAACTCCGCGAGCGACCCCGCCACCTGGTGCCCCGTGATCTTCAGGTCCACGCACAAGTTATACTGCCCGCGCAGGCAGGCGGGGCACTTCTTGCATGTGAAGAACGGCTCGACCACCACCGCGTCGCCCGGCTTCCAGCGCGTTTCGCCCGGCCCGACTTCGGCGACCACGCCCGAGCACTCGTGGCCCAGGATGATCGGCCACTTGATCATCGGGTGGTGGCCCGTGTAGCCATCCACGTCCGAGCCGCACAGCCCCGTGGCCTTCACGGCCACGAGCACCTCGCCCTGCTTCGGCGCGGGCCGCGGCACGTCCTCGATAACGATTGTCTCTTTCGCCTTGCACACGGCGGCTTTCATTGTGGGCACACGTCGCCTCCTTCCCGTTCAGGGGCTGAAGCCGCTGCCCATTATAGCCGCTGTGTGTGGCGTGTAAAGCCCGCGGCCGCCTCCGATGCCCCCGGCTTGTCATGCCGAGCTTGTCGAGGTATCTCTCTTCTCCCGGCGCAAGAGCAGGAGAGATTCCTCGACTTCGCTACGCTCCGCTCGGAATGACATGGTCCGTCGCCGCCCTAGTTCCTCATCGCGCACAGGTCGCCCCGGCCGACGCCCGTCTCCAGGTCCACCTTCTCGTGCGTCCAGTACTCGACGTGGGAATCGAAGAAAAGCACGTTCATGCTGCTTTGGGGGCTGCCGTGGTTGATGGAGCCCTCCGTGTCGTCGCAGGCCATCGGCTCGTTCGGCGGGAAGTCGTCGCGGATGCCCAGCTTCGAGGTCGCGTAGCTGGCGGCCTTGGCCTGCTTCGACACCAGGTAGATGCCCACGCTCCGGTCGCCCATCCCCGCATAGCTCACCGCGTCCTCTGAGAGCGGCTTGTTCCCCGGACAGCCGCGGTCCCCCAGTTCCTTCCCGTCGCCATTGTCGTCGGGGGAGGCGGGGCAGAGGAAGACATAAGGGTCGGGGAGAATCTTGGTCCAGTAGAGGGTCGCCAGCCACTCGGCCCCGCCGAAGTCGGGGTTCGCCCTTGTCCCACAGCCTGCCCGGCCGACCGGCCAGGGGTAGAACCGGTCGTTGAGGTACGTCTCCATGCCCTTTGCCAGTTGGTTCAGGTTGTTGCGGCATCGAATCCTCATGGCCTCGTCGCGATGGGAGTGGACGCCGTAGCACAGGAGGCTCGCGGCAATCGCCAGAGCGAAGACGCCGATGAGCAGCTCCGCCAGCGTGAGGCCGCGCGTTCGACGCATTTCTTGCTCCTTCCCCCGTTCTGGGGCTCAGTTCCGCAGGTGCACCAGTCTGGTTCCCTTCATCCCCACGCCGCGTTCGGGGTCAATCCGGTCCTCGCTCCAGTACTCGACGTGGCTATCGAAGAACAGCACGTTCATGCTGCGGGCGCGGCCGTGATTCACCGTGCCCTCGGTGTCGTCGCACGCCATCGGCTCGTTGGGCGGGAAGTCGTCGCGGATGGCCAGCTTCGATGTCGCGTAGGCAGGGCTCTTGCCCAGCCTCTCGACGAGGTAAATGCCGATGCTCACGTCCCCCATTCCGGCATAGCTCACTGCGTCTTCGGACAGTGGTCTGCCCCCCGGGCAGCCGTTGGAGCCTAGCTTCTTACCCATCTCATTGTCGTCGAGGGAGGCCGGGCAGTTGAAGACCGCTGGGTCTGTCACTCCTGTCCAGGACACCCAGTACAAGGTGGCCAACCACTCGGCGCCCCCGAGCTGTGGGGACGCCTTTGTACCACAGCCGCCTCGACCGGACGGCCAAGGGTAGAAGCGGTCATCCCAACCCATGTACTGGGCCATACCTTTCGCTAGCAGGTCGAGGTTGTTGCTGCACCGGATTCTCATTGCCTCGTCGCGCTTGGAGTGAACGCCATAGGCCAGCAGGCTCATGGCAATCGCCAGGGCGAAGACGCCGATGAGCAACTCCGCCAGCGTGAGGCCCGACTGTTTCCTCATCTTGTGCCTCCTTGGCGACCGGGGATGGCGCTCACGCCCTCCCGGACGTTGTCCCCCGTTGCGCAGCTCCGGCCCTGCAACGAGGTGATAGGACCGATAGAACCGATAGGACCGATAGGACCCGTCGGTCTTGGCTGTGCGCTTGTCCTATCTGTCCTATCCGTCCTATCGGTCCTATTCTGCGCGCTGCCGCCAAGCCCCGAGCCCCACGGGACAGCGTACTCAATTCCTCAGCGCGCACAAGTCGCCCTGGCCGACGCCGGTTTCGAGGTCAACGCGGGTGTGGGTCCAGTATTCGACGTGGCTGTCGAAGAAAAGGACCGCCATGCCGCCGTTGTCGCGCTCGCCGTGGTTGATCGGCTCGTCGGTGTCGTCGCAGGCCATTGGCTCGTTGGCCGGGAAGTCCTCGCGAACGGCGAGGCTGGACTTCGCGTAGCCGGGGGCCTTGCCCTGCTTGGACACCATGTAGATTCCGACGCTCCGGTTGCCGAAGGCGGCATAGCTGACGGCCTGCAAGTTGCTGACGGCCTGCAAGTCGAGCCGCTTGCCGCTCGGACAACCGACGCTGCCGAGCATCTTGCCCTGTTCGTTGGAATCGGGCGAGGAGGGGCAGTTGTAGACGCCGGGGTCGGGGATGATCCTGGTCCAATAGAGGCTGGCGAGCCATTCGGCGCCGCCGAAGTCGGGGTTGGCCACGGTGCCGCAGCCGGGGCGGCCTGCCGGCCACGGGTAACAATCGTTCTCGCCGCACTCGTTGAGATAGGTCGCCATGCCCTTGGCAAGCTGATTCAGGTTGTTGCGGCAGCGGATGCGGCGTGAGTCCTCACGGCAGACGTTCAGCGCCGGCATGAACATCCCGGCGACGAGGACGATAACGAGAAGAATCCCGACAGGCACGAGGATGTGAGAGAGCTTGATACCCGATCCGCTGGCCATGTGGTTTGCCTCCTTCGCTACTGGGTGGTGCCTCCGAATGCCTACCCCCCCGAAGGTATTGGAACCTTCGGGAGGGGCTTCGTTCCGCTTCATGGTGGGTCCCCCCGATTGGTGGAGGGGTGGATTGGGAGGGGCGGAGCGGCGCCCTTGCGCAGGCTCACGAGGAACCCGAGGCCAAGGGCGACGAAGGCCCCTATGACCAGAATCCAGCCCGAAGGCGAGCCGACGGTCTGTCTCGCGGCGGCCAACTCCCGCGCCGGCGTGAGCAGGAACGTGCCTGCCGCAAGGACGTGGTAGGCCCACCAGCGGAACCTGTGGCCCATCGCGGCAAGCCCCGCCGCCGTGCCAAGCGTCCAGATGGCCAGGAGCCAGCCGGGTGCCTTCGTGCTCGGGGCGAAGTTGAAGCCAAGAGCCGCTTCGACGAGGAACACGGCGCCCACGTGGGCGACCCAACGCGGCACGCGGTCGCGGAAGGTGAGCCACAGCGCCCAGCACGAGAGGCCGATGAGCGCCAGAGCGCCCACTGGCGGGCTGGCATACAGCCCGATGACGGCCTTCGCAGGCCATTGGCGGAGCAGGAAGATGCTTGCCGTGGCGAGCGACGCCGCCATCCACCGGGCCGACCGGGCCGCCGTCGCCGCCACCCCGAACCAGGCCGTCAGGGCGAGCAGAAAGGCGTCCACGTCTGGTTGGAGGTCAGCGGGGGACTTCGCCCTCGAGAAGAGCGCGACCAGCGCCAGGAGCGCCGCGGCCTGGTGGGCCAGGGCCACCGAACGACGCCGCCACGCGTGCAGCACCGTCACGGCAGCGGCCACCGAGAGCCACGCCGTGGGCCAGGTGAGCAGGCGAAGCTCGTGGACGAATGCGTGGCGGAGCGGCACGACGCCCTCGGTCCTCACCAGGGGCTCGAAGCTGCCGGTGAGCAAGGCCAGGACGCACAGGGCGCCCGGCACCGCGACGACAACGTGCTCCCAAATGCTCGCACGGACGCGGCCGACCACGAACAGGTTGACCACGCCGAGGGCGAGCACGGTTGCCAGGGGCAACACATCGGCGACGAGAGCCGGCGCGTCGAGGATGTAGCCGACCCAGTACTGGTGGAGAGCCGTCGTGCCCGCCACGATGGCGGCGATTGTCCAGTGGGCGAGTCGGCTCTGCACAAACGGCTGGCCGGGGCGGCGCAGCGGCCCCGCCTCCCACGCCGAGCTGAGGGCAAGCCCGAACGCGACGATGGCCAGCGCCCACCAGCCCACGAGGGAGGCGGCGTCGGTGAACTGGCTATCCGCGTCGTGAAGGCTTGCGACCCAGCTCGGCGTGGCGCCGTTCCACAACAACAGGAGCGCCAGGAGGAGCCCCATGCTGGAGAGGGGCAGGGCGCGGCCGGCCGCTGCCCCCAGCGCGCCCAGGCGCCCCGCGGCCAGCGCCGTGGCGACCAGCCCCAGGGCAAGCCCGAGGGAGCGATAGCTGTCCTTGAACGCCAATTCGTCCGCCACGACGAAGCACCCGATGGCGAACAGCGCCTCGATGAGCACCAGCGTCGCCCCGTCGTCCATCACCCGGCGTCGGCAGACCAGGAAGACCGCAATTCCGACGAGCAGCAGCTCGTAGAACTGGAGAGTGGAGAAGGTGGCCAGGATGGCCGGAATATTGCCGATGGCCTGCTTGCCGGGCTGGACGATGGTGTAGACGCCGAGGATCATCAAGGCCGCGCTGACCAGGTAGGCGGGGTTGCGGCGGGCGAGTCGGCCGAGCAGCCCCGTCGTCGCGGCCGCGCAGTGGTTGTTGGGCGGGCCTGCCCGCGCGGGCAATGGCGGCGGCCGAAGGGGTGTGCCCCCTTGGCAAACGCCGTGTGGAGGCGTGTCGTTCGGCTGCATTGCTGTTGTCCTTTCCTGGGGGCAGGGGAGGAGAGTCGCGCGATGAACGCCTTGTGGCAGGCGGTGATCGGTCGCGCGAGGCCATCGCAACGCAGTGGGTGGGGCCGCCTGGGAACCGCACCAGCATCGTATTGACGTAGAGCACTATTGGATAAGGACTTGTGGCGAGCGGCTGCATTGAGGGGGTGCCCATGTGTCCCTCAAGCAATGCAAGTCCAATAACTATCTGAGACAACTAGACGCTATCGAATACTATCACACATTCTCGCCCATGTCAAGTGAGTTGGGAACTGACACGCCCCCGGTTTGCTCGCGCCATCTGGTCTCCCGCCTGGGGGGCAGGAGGGTCAAGAGGGTCGAGATGGTCGAGATGGTCGAGATGGGGGCTGGGGGCAGCAGGCAACTTAGGATGCCACCCCCTGTGCGCGGTTCAGCGAGCGGGCAGCTTCCCCGCGATGCCGGTGAGGGTGCCGAAGCGGTCGGGGGTGTGGGCCGTGCGGCAGTAGACGGGCGACCAGTAGTTGTTCTCGCCGGTCCTCGCGCAGTTGCGGAGGACGTTGAATGTCCAGTCGGCGGCCGACTTCTGGCCGCGGTCGAACGCCGTCCAGGGGAAGGCTAACTCGGCCTGCCATGCCTCTTTGCCGATGGTGACGGCCACGGCGTACTTCGGCTCCCAGCTCAGGTCGGGCTGGCCGGCGGCGGAGTGAAAGGCGTCCCACGTCACGCCGCGGCAGTTGACCATCACCTGGTAGTACGACTTGCGTTCGCCAGCCGGGTCAATGAAAAGCTCCACCGAATCGTCCTCGTAGAGTCCGGCGCCGTCGTGCCTGGTGACCTTGGCGCGGAGGTTCTCGATGCCTTCGGGGGTGTCGAAGCACTCGACGGCGACGTAGAGGGCCGCGTCGTCCTGGCCGACATAGAGGCGGGTCATGGCGGCGGGCTGCTCGCCTTGGGTCTGGCGGAAGCCTGTGGCGCCGCTGGCCTCGCGCCATGCCTTGTCGTCGAGCACGCCGTCAATCTTCGGGGGCTTGCTGATCGTGTTGACCTTCAGTTGAGGAGCCTTCTCTGGGGCGGTGGGGGTGGTATCCGTCGGACCCACGGCGGGCGGCCCGGGGGTCGGCTCGACCGCTGCCGCCGTCGTGGAATGAGGGAATGACCAATGAGAAGAGTCAGCGGTGTTCGCCCCATTGGTCATTGGACATTGGTCATTGGTCATTCCCTTCGCGTCGCTCCGCGGCGAGAGGGGCTTCTCGTCGGGGAGGGCGATGCGGAGGCCGAACGGCTCGAACTTGATGAAGTCCAGCACCTGCACCTCGCTCACGGTGAGGATGCGCTCGGGCGTGATGGCGAACCGCACATAGCGGGCCTGCACGGGCTTGGGTGGGATGAGGGCGAAGGTGTAGCCCCGGGCCTGCTCGTCGTCGGGCATGAAGTGGTTGATCGGGATGTCTTTCCAGTAGAGATCGAAGTCGAAGAAGCCCTGGCTCGCGAACTCCTTGCCATCGAGCGAGGTGAGTACCTCGGCTTTGTCCTTCACCTCGCCTTTGAGGGCGTCCCACCAGGGCCAGCCGGCGCCGATCTGGATGCGGAAGGCGCCGCAGGACTCGGGCTGGCCGAGGTCCACGGTCACGACCGGCTTTTGCCCCTTCTTCCAGGCGGCACCGAAGCGGGGTGTTCCGCCGCCGGCGTAGGGCGGGCCGACCACGCCGTCGGTGAGCTTCTTCCCGTCGGGGTCGCCCGCGCCCCAGTTGGTCTCGGACGGGACGGTGCAGGTGTAGGGCTTGCCCTCGGCGAGGTTCTTGCCGTAGGTGACCCACTTGTAGAGCCACTTCTCGCCGCCGGCGTCTTTGCCGTCCGAGTAACCTCCCGAAGGTATTGGAACCTTCGGGAGGGGGGCGATGCGGAGGGAGTTGACGATGGGGTGGTCGTAGCCGCCAACGTTGATCGTGTAGCGGAAGGGCACCTTCTCGACGATCTGCGTGTGGCTGCGCTCGACGAGCGAGTGGTCCTTCTGTCGCTCGCTCCAATTGAAGGTGACCCCAATCGGATAACCTCCCGCAGGTCTTGGAACCTGCGGGAGGTTGTGGTTGGCCTCCATCCGCACGGCGTAGATGCTGCACGCGTCGGTGCCGGCGGCGGAACTGTTCCACAGGTACTTCATCATGACCGACTTCGTGCCGGCGGGCACCTGCTCGACCTTCTCGTAGTGGATCACGTCCCACGGCGGCTTCGTGTCGGTGAGCGACCAGGTCTTTGCCCACGTCTTGCCGCCGTCGAACGAGTGCAGGAGGTCAATGTGGCTCTTGGGCGCTCGGTTGTAGAAGCGGCCGCCATAGGTCACGCGCGTGATGTCGGTCGGCGCGTCAATGCGGAAGACGGCATAGGCTTCCTCGTTCGGCTTCGCGGCGTGCATGACGCCCATGTAGCCGGGGTGCTTGGCCTTCGTCGTGACATTCTGCTCCTCGACCACATAGGGCTTGTAGGCGTCGCCCTGGAGGTCGGGCCAAAGGACGATGGACTCGGTCTGCTCGCCGAGGCCGACGTAGACGGTGTTCTTGCCCAGCAGCAGCTTCGGCTGGGTCTTGCTGTTGAGCATCGTGGTCGTGGCGAACTCGATGCTCTTGAGGGTCGCCTGGCCCTTGAGCGTGGCCTTGACGAGCACCTCATACGCGCCATTCAGCGGCTCGATGAGCTTGGTGTCGAGGGGCACGTCGCCCGTCTTGTCGGCCTTCCACACTTCCTGCCAGGTGAGGCCGTTGGTGGTGCTGACCGCGAGGGCGGCCAGATCGGCCTCGGCCTTGCGCTCGAAGGCGGCCTTGATGGCGAGGGCGGTGATGACGTTTGCGCCCTCGACCTTGAAGACGGCGTCGGCGCCCGTGATGCCGCCGGGCGGCAGCGTGGGCTTCCAGGTGCGAATGCCGTTGCCGCGGATGCGATAGCGCGGGTTCACGCTCTCGGGGTCCTTGCCGCGGTTGGGCACGTAGAACTCCTGCGACGTGCCGAGGCTCTTGTAGTGGCGCGTGTACGCCTCGCGGTCGCGGAGATTGAGGACGTAGCGATGGCCGCGATCCCAATCGTAGAAGTAGTAGCGGTACTTGAGTCCTTTGGGATTGAAGCAGCCGTACTCGGATTCCAGGCTTCGCTCGCAGTCGGCGCCCGTGAGGAAGCCCCGGGGGCTGGTGGCGTTGAGGCAGTGGTGGCGGGCGACGTGGCCGGGCTCGACCTTGCCGCCCGAGGCGGCGCAGGCACCCTCCTTCCCAATGTCCTCCACTCCCGCGATGGTCTTGCCATCGCAGAGGGTGTAGATGGCCGACATCGAGTTGTCGTACATGTGCCACCGACCGTCGTAGAAGACCTCGGGCACGGTGTGGAGGCTGATGTCCCAGTACTTCGTCTTGAAGCCCATGGCGTCCCAGATCGAGCAGTTGATCCCCGCGATGGTCGAGCACATGGTGAAGCCGTAGTCGTTGAACTGTCGGATGGGGTCGGTGAGGTCGAGGCCGTGGAGGTGCATCGGCGCGGTCTGGCGGCGGGCGATGTGGTTCCAGTAGAACATCGCCCAGCACTTCTCGGCGGGCGTGGGCCACTTGCTCGTGATGCTGTGGATCATGCTCTCCATGTCGGCGTAGTCGGGCGAGGCGTCGGTGACGACCTTGATGTTGCACATCTCGGCTAGGATAGGCCGCGAGGGGAGGAGGGCAGCAAGTGCCACAGCGAGGCAGAACGTGCGTTTCATAGCGGAAGACCACTCAGTGGGGAAGGGGAGCGAGGTCATGCCGCCTCGTTGTCGTGGATTTGCTGGTCAACCTCGGCCTTGTGAGCGCGGTAGTAGGCCCAGGCGTTGGCCAAGTCCTCGGCGCGCAGAGTCGGGTAGCAGCGAAGGATGTCTGCCTCGATGGTGCCTAGGTTGCGGGCCTGGACGAGGACCCAGATGGGGATTCGGGTGCGGACGATGCAGGGCTCTCCGCCGCAGACGCCGGGCGTGCTCTCGATGCCGGGGAACGAATCGCCAAGCTCGCGAGCGACCCACTGGAGCACCTGAGCCTTCTCGGCCGCCTTCAGCCCTGTCAGGAGCTTCTGCACGTCATCCAGAGCGCTCATGACCCCTCCTCACCGCTGGGAGCCGCGCGGAGTTCGCTGTGCCCCTCCACCAGTTCGTCCTCGGAGCCGAGGTACGCCATTAGTTCATCGGGCACTGGAACGGCGAGAGTCGTCATAGCCTGGCGCTCCGCTTCTGCCGGGTACTTCATCCTCCACCAGCATATCACTATGAGAGCGGAAGTCAAGCCGCGTACAGCGTGCAGAGCGCGGAGGCAGGCCGTTGGCCATGCGTGCTGTGCCGTGTGAGCGGGTGCATCAGGATGGTAGGCGCAAGACGATGAGGACCACGAGGCTGCTCACTTCCGGCGGCGAGCGCGACGGGCGATCACCGCGGCGAGCCCCATCCCGAGCAACGCCATCGAGCAGGGCTCGGGGACGATCAGCCCCTCAGCATAGTAGGCATGGTCGTCCCAATTGTTGTAGAACCACATGCGGAAACGATCCCCATCGTATATCACCGGCATGTCATGCATCACGCGGCCGGAAAACTCAGGGACCAATCCGTACTTCGTCCAGTTGATGCCATCCATGGAGGTAGCGTACGCCAAGGCATCAGGCTGGCCAGGGCCAAGGGCAGAGTACCACATGTAGTACGTGTTGTCCTTCTTGGTCACCGCGATCGCGCCGAGATCCTCATCGAATGACCCAGGCGCTCCCTTGGGCATGACCAGTCCCTGGTCCTGCCAGGTAAGACCATCGGCTGACGTCGCTCTCCGGTAACCTTCGGTCGTCACTGGCTCGCGGTAGAAGGCTTCGAAGCCTGTTAGTGTTGGCAGGATGGAAATTGTGAAGATAGTGATCCCCTGTGTGTCACCCAGGTCCTGCCACAGCATGCCGTCGGCGGAAGTCCAAACTTCCTTGTTTGAGACTGAAGGGTAAGATGGTCCCCCTCGACTTACCCATAGGTAGTACGTCCCGGACTTCAGCACGGCGCGGGGCACCGCATCGTTCAAGCGGGGCACGAACGCAACCTGCGCTGGCGCCCACGTGAGGCCGTCCGCGGAAGATGTGTACATAATCAAGTCCGTGCCTGGTGAGGCATTATTGTGCCATGCCCTGTAGATGGCCCCGTCCTTGATGACAGTCAGGTCATCGACCGGCACGCCGGTCGGCGTCCCGGGCCCCATCACCGGCGTTGGGTTGATCGTCCACATGATCTGGTTCGCTTCTGCTTTGGGCAAGAAGGCGACTGCCAGAGCAAGTGCCAGCGACCACACGATGACGGACCTCCCGCATGTCCAAGATGTCGAACCTTCGCTCACCCGCCGCATTCGTCTCTCCTTCCCCATCTGGGTTGGCGAAGCACATGCTGGCTCTCACGGCATTCTCGCCCAGCCAGCCGGCGCGTCATGCGCGCGGGCATTAGTATAGTGTACCCCCCCCCTTGTCAAGTGGATTTCTGCGCGACAAGCTGGCCAGCGACCACGGCTGTGCCACACGGTATCTGGCCATGTCAAGGGGTTGGTGCGGCGCGGTCAGGCAAGGAGCGCTTCGAGCGTGGCGCGGACGGCTTCGACCGTGCGGGCGACGAATTCGGTGAGGTGCTCGCGGATGCGGGTGGGGTCGGCGAACTTGGCGGCGGCGCCGACCCGGGCAAATTGGCGGGCGATCCCGCGCTCCATTTCGTCTTGAATCTGGGCGAGGTGGTCGCCGACGCCGTGCCTCGCGTAGAGCTGACGGGCCAGGCTGTGCATCGTGCCGTCCACGCACTCGACCGGCAAGCCGTCAATCGCTCGCGGGACGGGGATGGCGATGGTGTTCCGTGTGTTGCCCATTTGCACGCGGCTGTGGGCGAGGGGGTCGCTCGTGTCGGCGCGCACGGAGTGGGTGCAGGCGGAGACGGTCATGTGGAGGTGCTGCCAGTTGTCGGAGCAGATGGAGTCGGGGCCATCGTTGTTGTCGCGAGAGAGGCGGACCAGGTCGGCCATGTTCTTCAGCGGCAAGGGATCGAGGAGTTCGTGGGCGCGCTCGTAGCGGCGGAGGGTGTTCTGCTGCGGCGGCTCGGAGAGGGTGGACAGCATTTCGTCGAGGAGGAAGTGGTTGGTGCGGATGAGCGTGGCGTCGCGCACCTCGCGGCTGGCCAGGCGCTTCGAGGTCATTTCGACAACGAGACCCTTGCCTGGGTCGGCGATGAGGAAGATCGTCCCGCGATGGCCGCCGGAGCCGCCCGCGACCTCTTTGGACAGCGCCTCGTCGAGCACGGCGAGCGCCTCGTCGCATGTGCCGGCCCGCTCGGCGATGAGGCGGAGCAGATGGGTGCAGGCAAGGCCGCAGTCGCGGAGCTCCTCGGGCTTGATGTGCGAGCCCGTGTTGTTGGCTCCCGCCAGGGCGCGGTCGCTGTGGAAGTGGGCGAGGCCGAGGCTGCCGATGTCGCGCGAGGCGAACATCTGCCGCCCGTCGGCAGTGCGGCGCACGTGGAAGTCCTGGGTCGAGTTCACCAGGTCGCGGTTCTTGTGGAGGAGCGTGTGCCCCGTGGCCGACTGGCTGCCGGCGACGAGGCACGAGGTGCAGCCCGCGCCCGGCGGCTGCCAGAAGCCTGGGGGCAGGGCGTTGAGGACGAAGAGGTCGGTCGCGTTCACCCCCGAGGCGGCGGCAATGGCCTCGGCCTCGTCGAGCCACTCGGGCGCGGCCCGCTCGACGAAGCAGCGGAAGCGCTCGCCCCGTTCGTCGAGCTGCGAGGCCCCCCAGCGAGAAGCTTTGCTGGCCTCCCACATCTCCGCCACGCGTTCGCGCAAGGCCGCGGCCGCCAGCTCGCCATAGCAGCGGCCTGCGTCCCTCGGGCTTCCCTCGATCCTCACGATGTGGCCCATGCTGCCCCTTTTCTGCTCCCGTTCCTCGTGATTCCAGGGGGCATTCTACGGCAGGGCGCACGGCAAATCAAGGAGCGTGCCGCTTGACACGCGGCACGGGGCGCGCTACCATCAAGGCCGTTGTGTGAAAGGGAACAGCGTGCTCGTCGGCGTGATCTCGGATAGCCACGACAACGTGCCGAAGCTGCGCGCCGCGGTCGAGCTGCTCCGACGGCGCGGCGCTCAGTATCTCGTCCACGCGGGCGACTACGTGGCCCTCTTCGCCGTCAAGGTGCTCACACAGAGCGGCATCCCCTTCACCGGCGTGTTCGGCAACAACGACGGCGAGCGCGCGGGGATCGCCAGGCTGACGACGGACATTCACCCCGAGCCGTTTCGGCTCGAGCTGGGCGGCCGGCGCATCACGCTTGTGCACCATCTCACGAAGCTGCCGGCCGACGAGCGGACCGACACCGACGTCATCGTCTTCGGGCACACGCACCTGCCCCACGTCGAGCAGGGGCCGCCGCTCCTCCTCAACCCGGGCGAGTGCTGCGGGTGGGTCGAAGGCAGATGCACCGTGGCCATGCTGGACCTCGATACGCTCGATGCTTCGATCCTGGATGTGTGAGGGGCCCGCCATGCTCCGCGTGCGAACCGCCTCGTTGGGGCTGCTGCTCGTGCTCCTGGGCGGCTGCGTGCACCGCGAGATCGAGATCATGACCCGGCCGCCCGGGGCTCGCGTGGAGTTCGACGGCCAGGTGCTCGAGCAGGGCTCGCCGGCGCGCTTCCCCTTCGACTGGTATGGCACCCACGAGATCATCGTCGAGAAGCCCGGCTACTTCCGCGAGCGGCTCTTCGTCCACATGGCTCCGCCCTGGTACGAGCAGTTCCCGATTGACTTCTTCTCGGAGTTGCTCTGGCCCGGGCGGCTGTACGACATTCGCACCTACCCAGTCGTCCTGGACAGGGAACTGCCGATGGACGACGTGCCGGACGATGAGAAGACGGCGATGAAGGTGGGCCTGATCGAGCGCGGCGAGCAGTTCCGCCGCATGGCCCGCGAGGAGCTTGGCATACCGGCCGTGCCCGAGAAGCCAGCGGCGCCCGCGAAGCCCGAGGAGCCGGTGAAGGAAGAGCAGCCGCCCCCGAAGGACGCCGCGCCCCCAGCGGCGGAGCCCGAGAAGAAATAGCCGCCTTTGAAACTCGTCACCGTCACACCCAACACTTCGGTAGACCGCACGCTCGAGGTGCCGCACCTGGTGGTCGGCGGGCACCTCAAGGGCCGAATCGTCCGCTTGCAGCCGGGCGGCAAGGGGGTGAATGTGTCGCGGTGCCTGGCCGCGCTCGGCGTGCCGTCGGTCGTCGCGGGGCTCGTCGGCGCCGCGGAGCTGGCGCTCTTCCGCGACAGCTTCGCAGGCACGTGCGCGACGGTGGAGCTTGTGCCTGCCGCACAGCCCACGCGCACCTGCACCACGCTCCTCGACCCCGAGCTGGGCACCGACACGCATATCCGCGAGACCGGCTCGGCCGTGACGCCTGGCGAGGTCGAAGCGTTGCGAGCCCGGCTTGAGGCCCTCGCGACGCCCGGGGCGCTGGTCGTCTTCTGCGGCAGCCTGCCGCCGGGGATGAGCGACGACGACCTCGCGTCGCTTCTCGCCACGTGCCAGGCTCGTGGCGCGCAGGTGGCCGCCGACCTCAATGGCTCGCAGCTTGCCGCCGCGCTGGCGGCAGGGCCGCTCGTCGTCAAGCCGAACGTCGAGGAGTTGGGCGAGTGCCTGGGCCGCGACCTGAGTGGGGCAGGGGAGGAGGTACTCGTTGCCGCCGCGCGCTCGCTCCTCGACCGTGCGGGGACCGTGCTTGTGACGCGGGGGCGGGATGGCGCGCTGGCGGTGAGACAGGGCGAGGCGGTGGCCGCCTCCGTGGAAGTCGGCGCGGCGCGAAGCACGGTGGGCTGCGGCGACGCCTTCCTCGCCGGCTACCTGGCAGGGCTGTGGCGAGGCATGGGCTTCGACGAGTCGGTGCGCCTCGCCGCCGCGTGTGGCGCGGCCCAGGCCCTGGCCGAGGCCCCAGGACAGCTCTCCGCCGGCCACGTGGAGGCGCTGGCGCCGAGCGTCGCCATTCGCGCTATCCCATAGTTGCATGTGTAGATTCAACAACGGGTTGCGTCGTCGTATCCGGTTCCGGAAAAACCGCCGGAAATGCCCCGTACAGCCCCGATCGAGTGCCCCTTAGACCTATGACACCTTTGGGCCACGATGGCGAAACGGCGCTTCCGTAAGTACAGCATTGGTGAATGCTTGCAGAGTCGGGCCATTCGACACGCCTCGCGCGCGGAAGGGCCTGAAATCGCCTCTGGGTCATTAACGAAGATTCATTCGTTTCGCTTGACAGGCCCGACGGCGGACACTATGATGGCGGCACAAGGAGGTGTGTCGTGCGCGTGCTCAAGTGCCCGGTGTGCCTGGAGCCGATGATCGTGGCCGAGTATGAGCACGTGGAGATAGACACGTGCGTCGGCTGCGGCGGCGTGTGGCTCGACGGCGGGGAGCTTGAGGCCCTCGTAGGGTCCGCCGTCCCGCCCAAGGCCACGCCCGACCCGGACCTCGGGCCGCCCGACCGCGATTGCCCCATCTGCGTCCACAAGCTCGCCAAGGACCGCTACGGCCGCACACAGGTCGTGGTTGACAAGTGCCCCCATGGCGACGGCATCTGGCTCGACGCGGGGGAGCTGGAGCAGATCCTCGCGGCCCACCCCCAGGCGCCCGGCGAGCCAAAGGGCCACGACGACCACGGGGCAGGGGCGCTCCGGGGCTTCTTCAACGCACCGCGTCCGTCCCCTCAGAAGAACCAGGAATAGGAGGCCGAGCATGATCGCTGGCTGGATTGCCCTTGGCGTAGTCGTAGTGCTCATCCTGTGGTTCGTCGGGGCCTACAATGGCCTCGTGCGGGCCAGGAACAACGTGAAGAACGCCTGGGCGCAGATTGACGTGCAGCTCAAGCGCCGCCACGACCTCATCCCCAACCTCGTCGAGGTCGTGAAGGACTACATGGGCTACGAGCAGGAGGTCCTCCAGAACGTCACGAAGGCCCGCAACGTGGCCATGGCCGCCCAGGGCCCTGCCGCGGCCGCGACCGCCGAGGCCGGCCTCAGCCGCGCCCTCACCGGGCTCTATGCCGTGATGGAGAACTACCCCGACCTCAAGGCCAACCAGAACGTCTCGCAGCTCCAGGAGGAGCTGACCTCGACCGAGAACAAGATCGCCTTCGCCCGCCAGTACTACAACGACTCGGTGATGGTCTACAACACGAAGACCGAGGTGATCCCGACCAACATCATCGCCAACATGACCGGCTTCCAGAAAGCCGAGTTCTTCCAGACGCCCGACGAGGAGAAGGCAGTCCCGAAGGTGAACCTTCGGTAAGTCACGAATGACCAATGACCAATGACCATCCGCGGAAGGGCTTGGCCCTATGAGCATCTGCGGACGTGATAGTGAAGGGGTCATGCTGAGGCTCTGCGAAGCATCTCGCCAAGGACGCGCAGGGCCCACCCCGGCGAGATTCTTCGCTTCGCTCAGAATGACCCGTGGGGTGGCCTTGTCGCCACCTTCGCAGCAACCGGTAGTTGGTCGTTGGTCACTGGTCATTGGTCATTGGACCTGCCATGTTTGAGCTGATCCGCGCGAACAAGATCAAGTCCTGGATCCTCATCCTCGGCCTCACGAGCGTGCTCGTGGTGCTCGGGCTCATCATCGGCGAGGTGGTGGCGCCGGGCGGCGGGGGCATCGTCGGAGTGGCCATCGCCGTCGTCATCGCCGCGTTCATGAACCTGCTGGCCTACTACGGCGGCGGCTCGATGGTGCTGGCGATGAGCGCCGCGAAAGAGATCGAGCACAAGGACAGCCCGCAGCTCTTCAACGTCGTCGAGGAAATGTCCATCGCCGCGGGCATCCCCATGCCCAAGGTCTACCTGATTGACGACATGGCGATGAACGCCTTTGCGACCGGCCGCGACCCGCAGCACGCGGCCGTGGCGATCACCAAGGGGCTGCTGGTGAAGCTCAACCGCGACGAGCTTCAGGGCGTCATGGCCCACGAAATGTCGCACGTGAAGAACCGCGACATGCTCTACATGACCCTCGCGGTGGTCCTGGTCGGCACCGTGGTGCTGCTGGCGGACCTGTTCCTGCGGGGGATGTGGTATTCGGGGGCGGGGGGGCGGCGGCGGCGCTCGTCGCGCGACCAGGGCGGCGCCCAGGCCATCCTGATCATCATCGGCATCATCGTGGCTATCCTGGCCCCCCTCATTGCCCGGCTCCTCTACCTCGCCTGCTCGCGGCGGAGAGAGTACCTGGCCGATGCCTCGGCCGCTGCGCTCACCCGCTACCCCGAGGGGCTGGCGTCCGCTCTCGAAAAGCTCAGCGGTGACCGCGAAATCCTCGAGACCGCCAACCGCGCCACCGCCCACCTCTACATCGTCCATCCCGTCCGTTCGCTCGAGGAGAAGGCCTCGGCCATGATGAGCACCCATCCGCCGATCCAGGAGCGGATCGCCATCCTGCGCAACATGGGCCACACGGCCTCGATGGGCGACTACCAGACCGCCTGGCAGCGCTACCACCAGGGCCAGCGCCTCGCCTCGGCGAAGGCATTGGCGGGAGCCCCGCCGCCGCTGCCCGTGCGGGCCGCGGCCGGCAAGCCGTCGTCCCAGGAGACCAAGGAGGACCGCCTCCGCCGCGCCCACGGCGCCCTCGACACCTTCCGCCGCCTGGGCGGCTTCCTCTTCCTCGCCTGCGCCTGCGGCACGAAGCTGAAGATCCCGCCTGGCTACACGCGGGGCAAGGTGAAGTGCCCGCGGTGCGGAGCCGAGCACGACGTGGCGGAGGCGAAAGAGGCCGCGGCTGAGACTGCAGAAGGGACCAAAGGGACTAAAGGGACCTAAGGGACGCCCGAGATTGCCTATCCTGAGTCCCTTTGGTCCCTTGGGTCCCTTTCGTCCCTCATGCGGCCCCACCTTCACACGACCCCATTTTTGCGGAGGCGGGCAGTTGCCTCTGGGCTCAGCCCCAGCAACCGCGCAAACACCTCTTCGGTGTGCTCGCCCAGGGCGGGGGCGGGGCCGGCAATGCCGCCGGGCGTGGCGGAGAGCTTGATCGGCACGCCAGCCATCTTCATCGGCCCAGCCACCGGGTCGAGCACATCCTGAATCATCTCGCGGGCGGCCACCTGGGGGTCGGCGGCAAGGCGGTCAATGGTGTTGATCGGGCCGCAGGGGATGCCAGCGCGCTCCAACGCGGCGAGCCACTCGGCGGTCGGGCGCGCCCGCAGGATCGCCTGCATCAGGGGTTCGAGGGCGGCGTGGTGCTGCGTGCGGAGGTCGTTGGTGGCGAAGCGCGCGTCGGCCAGCAGGTCGTCGCGCCCGACCGCTTGGCAGAACTGCGCCCAGAGCTTGTCGTTGCCGATGGCGACCACGACCGCGGCGTCGGCCGTGTCGAACGCCTGGAAGGGGGTGATGCTCGGGTGGCGGGAGCCGAGGCGGCCCGGCACGTCGCCGCTCACGAAGTAGCGGGCGATGGCGTTCTCCAGGATGCCGAGCTGGCAGTCGAGCATCGCCACGTCCACCAGTTGCCCCTCGCCGGTGATCGTGCGCCGGTGAAGGGCGGCGAGCACGCCGATGGCGGTGCAGAGGGCCGCCGTGATATCGCCGATGGAGACTCCGACGCGCACCGGCCGGCCTCCCTCCTCGCCGGTGAGGCTCATGATGCCGCCCATCGCCTGAATCACGGCGTCGTAGGCCGGGCGATGGGCGTAGGGGCCGGTCTGCCCGAAGCCCGAGACGGCGGCGTAGATGAGCCGCGGGTTCCGCTCGCGGAGCAGTTCGTAGCCGAGGCCGAGTCGGGCCATGATGCCGGGGCGGAAGTTTTCGAGCACCACGTCGGCCTTCTCGGCGAGGCGGAGGAAGAGGTCGCGGCCCGCGGGCTTCTGGAGGTCGAGGGTGATGCCCTTCTTGCCGCGGTTCACGCTGGCGAAGTAGGCGCTCACGCCGTTGCGGAAGGGGCCGAAGGCTCGGGCGTCGTCGCCGCCGCCCGGCCGCTCGACCTTGATGACCTCGGCCCCCAGGTCGGCGAGCACCATGCCGGCGAACGGCCCGGCCAGCACCCGCGTCACGTCCAGCACCAGCAGGTCGGCAAGCGGCCCTCGAGAGGCCATAGCGTTCTCCTATTCGTCACGCGCCTCATGGGCCGGGTCGGCCTCTCTGGCGCCGTCGCGTCGGAAGACGGCCAGGGGGCTGAGGACAAGGAGGCGGAGCCTGGCAAAGGCGCCGGCGAAGACATACTGAACCGCCGCCCAGGTCGGCCGCGCCTCGGGCTCCTGGAGGAGGATGAGCCACGGCAGCGCCAGGAACCGCAGGCCGCTGGAGATGAGGAAGAGGACGCCGTGGTACGTGAGCGGCAGCCCCAGGAGACTGCCGGACCAGTCCCTGCCCAGCCAGTTGGCCACGGTGCCGCCCAGGACGCCGCTGAGGGCGGCGGCCGCCGCAATCGTCACGCTGTTCAGTGCCAGGTAGGCGCTCCCCTGTCGGCGTCCGCCGTGGGACGCGCTCATGCGCAGCATCAGGTTGAAGCTCGCCACCTCGACCCCCGACCAGGCCGCGACGGACACGAGGACGCCCGCGTAGCCGCCCCACGGGTGCTCGGGCGTCACGAAAACCCAGGCGGCGGCTCCGTGGAGGACCAGCACTGTGCCGACCAGAAGCGTCGGCTTGCAGCCCCATCGGTCCACGAGCCTGCCCCACGCTCGGACGACCAGGATGGCGACCAGCATGGGCATGACGACCACCATCACGTTCGCCGTGCTCCTGGTGACCCGCACGACCTCGAACAGGTAGAGCCAGATGTACTGCCCGAGGAAGCCGATGCTGAGGATGCGGGTCGCGCTGAAGCCCAGGTAGCAGCGGAAGCTGCGGTCGGCCAGCGGCTCGCGGAACAGCTCGCGCAGGGTGATTCGCGGATTCGCCTTGTGCCCCACGTCGGGGATGGGAAGCAGCCAGAGGAAGTCGATCACCCCCAGGACGGCTGCCGCGGCGAACGCGACGCTGATCGTGCGGGTGAGGGCCTCCTGGCTCATGGCGTGGTCGAGCAGCCAGGCGACGAATTGCCCGACCAGCAGCCCCACGATGGCCCCGCCCTGGCTCCACACCGAGAAGAAGCGGCCGCGGACCCGCGCCGGAATCACGTCGGCGAACCACGAGAGCACCGCGGGGCTCATCACATGGGTCGCCAGCGAGGCCAGCGCGTGGAGCACCAGCAGCGCCCGCCACCACCAGGCCTGCGGCAGCACCCACGGGATGAGCGCGATGGGCACCCACATCGAGCGGTAGGCGATGCCGGCGATGAGGAAGATCCGCTTGCGGTGCCCAAAGCGCGCGAGGAAGTAGCTCGTCGGCAGCGCCGTCACGGCCCCCATGAGCGGCAGCGCCCCCAGCACCCCGAGCCAGAAGAGGTCCATCCGCATCACCTGGGTGGCATAGAGGTTCAGGGCCACGCCCGTGGTGATGTGCATGCAGGCGGCGCCGAACATCCAGGCGACCCGGAGGCGCCACATGGCCTCGCGCACCTTGAGCGGCGCGGAGTCGGCCGGAGCGTTGTTGGGCTGATCTTCGGGCGCGGACACAGCGGCCCCTCTCTGGGCGTATGCTGGGACTCTTGCGTTCGGGTTGACAGGGATTCTACCTGCGCATGCGGTTGAGTGCAAGCTACCGGAACAGCCGCAGCAGCGGGCGCAGGAGGCGCCAGCGCGAGAGCGTGTAGGCCCATCGCCCGAAGCGGATGAGCCGCCGCACCTCGTCGCCGAGGGGGGTGGCGAGATCGAGCACCTCGCCCACGATCAGCGTCATTGCGAGACCCACCAACTGCCCGATCTGCGCGCGCCGCGAGAAATACCGCCCCCGCACCCACGCCCGGATGCAATCGGGTCACAGGGGTTCCTGCCGGGCCGGACCCGGGTGCTCAGGCCGCGCCGGGCCCCTGAGCCGGGCGGCGGCGTCTTGCGCGGCGGAGCGGACCCGGGCGTCGGCATCCTCGGCGAGGACGCTCAGAAGGGGGTAGAGGGACTCATCCCGGCTCTCCGCAATGGCGTTCACCGCGCCCTCGCGGAGAAGCGGGTCGTCCGCCGCCGCGAAGCGTGCGACGACCTCCCTGGCCTCCGGCTCCCCCTGGATGGCAAGAGCAATTGCCGCCGAGCCGGCGTCGTCCACGTCGTCGCCGTCGCACAGCGCGAGCAGCAGGCGGGTCGCCTCCCGGTCGCCCTTGCGGTGCCCGAGGGCAAGGATGGCGGCGTTGCGGAAGAGGCGGTCATCGCCCTCGAGGTGCTTCTTCAGCCAGGGCAGGGGTTGCCCGGCCATCCAGCGGATAGCCTTCTTCTGCTCGTGCGGCTGCATCAGGAGCGCGCGGGGCTCCTTCTCGGAGGCACGCCGGCTGGGGGTGAGGAACCAGGTGAGGATTGCGGCAAGGATTGCGGCGAAAGCGGCGGCGAGCTTCCACGCGCCCCGCCTAGGCAGGGAGACTGTGCGGCTCTTCGGAGATCTCGGCGTTCGCGACCAGGTGGTCATAGAACTCCCGTCCGCCGAGGGCGATGCTCCAGGGGAGGAGGGCGCCGCGCGAATCCCAGTAGTCGAGCTCGCGGACCTGCCAGTCGCGGGCGACTCGGCGAACCATCTGGTCGAGCAGTTGCGCCTGGAGGCCCTTGGTCTCCTTCCAGATCCCACTCATTTGTTCGGGGGTGCAACTGGCCTGTGACATTTCTTTCCGCCGGGCCTCCAGTTCGGCGATGCGGCCCGTCAGCTCAGGGAAGCGGTCGGCCTGCCACCGCTTGCGCGAGGCGTCTTCGCCGAGCATCGCCAGGCTCTTCGCTGCCTCCTCGGCCAGCGTGGCCCAGCTCCTGCCAAGCTCCTGGGCCGGGATCTCGCTGTGTCCGAAGCAGTCGGCCAGGTGGTCGGGCAGGTGTATCGTCGTGTCGAGCCGCCTCAGTTGGTCGAGGAAGCGGAAGCGCACTCGCACGATGGGCTGGAGCGCGCCGGGCAGCAGCCCGTTGGCCGCGAGCTTTGCGGCGAGGCGATGGGCGGCGGGCATGTAGAGCGAGCCGCGGTAGGGGAGGGCGAGCGGCGCGCCCTTCGGGCCGATGCGGGCCTGAGTGACGAGCAGAATCGCCTTCCCGGCGAGGCACCGGATGCCTGCCTCGGCCATGGCCCCCGCGGGCAGCCGCCCGTCCCGCACTGGGAAGCTCTGGCGCCCAAGCTGCACCTCGCTTCCGCGGAGGTACGCGGCGGTGCGCACCAGGTGGCCCTGGTGGTCCTGGATGGCGAAGAAGGGCAGCTCGCCGCGCGATGTGTCGAGCGGTCGCAGGTCGGAACCCGCCTCCGCCAGGGCCTCGTTGTAGAGGCGGGCGCCGCGCTCGTAGTCGGCCACGAACCCGTCGAGCAAGGCCGTGCGCGTGGCGTCGTCGCCGCACGCAAAGAGCGACGACGTGAGGGCGAGCGACACGTTGTCGGTGCTGAGATGCTCGCCGAGCCAGCCTCGGTACAGGTCCACCAGGCCATCGGCGGCGTGGTGTTCGAGCAGGCGCGCCACGCGCGCCTCTTCCTCGCGGAACCAGTCGTTGAGCCGCTGCTGAGAATCGCGCTGCGGGAAGGCGCGGAGCATGTCGCCCTTCGCCCGTTGCACCAGGTCGAGTAGGAAATCTCGGACTTCGCGAACTGCGAGATCCCCGATGACGCGATGGTGGTCGCGGTCGCCGATATAGCTCGAACCGATGAGCTGCCAGGTGTCGCCGGGGCTGAAGGCGTCGTACAAGTCGTCCACCGAGCGGCCGAGCTGCTTCGCGAGGGTCTTGGTCTGGAGGCCCGTGAGCGGCTCCCAGTGGCGGATTTCAACTGCGAGCCTGCCGAGGAAGTCCGAGTAGAAGAGCGCCGCGCCCCAGTCCTGCCCGCCGCTGCGGTGGAAGCGCTCGCGGGCCAGGTGCAGCACCGCGTCGTCCACCGAGGCGCCCATGGCCGTGAACGCCACGTCAATGTCCTCGATGAAATGCGTCACGCGGTGGCCGTGCGCCGCGAGGGCGTGGAGCTTCGGCAATGTGTCCCAGAGGCTGTGGCAGTTCTGATCAATGCTGAACATGCGAAGACCTGGATGAATGGATGGTTGGATGATTGGATGAATGTCAGAGCAGCGGGCCTTCTTCTTTCACCCATCCATTCATCCGCCCCCAATTGCCCTCCCTGCCAATTCAGGATGCAGCCTTCCGTTGTAGAGGAAGCGCACGACGCTCTCCAGGCACACCTTCACGATCGTGCCGTCGGCCTCGATAAGAAAGTAGACCTTGAGGATGTCGCCGCTTCGGACGCGCACGCGGACCGGCTCGCCCTGGCACAAGTAGTCGTTCGGCCACCCGAAGCGGCGTGCGGCCATCAGTGCGGCGGTGGCGGAGCCGGTGCCGCAGGCGAGCGTCTCGGCCTCGACGCCGAACTCGAACGTGCGGACCGCCAGCTCGCCCTCGCCCATTACCTGGGTGAAGTTGACGTTCACCCCGCGCGGGGCGAAGCGCCGGTGGTGGCGAATCGCCGGCCCCCACCGTGCGACGTTGACCTTCTCCACGTCGTCCACGTACGCCACGACGTGCGGCGTGCCAGTCACCGCGTAGTCGAGGGTCCAGCGCCGCCCGGCCGTCGTGATCGGGATGTCGGCAGCGAGGTCGTGCGGCTCGGGGATGCAGACGTGGATGTAGCGGTCGGCGTCTTCGCGGCCGCGGACGATGCCCGACGGCGTCTCGATGCGGACCTCTCTGCCCGTGACCCAGGCGCCCTCAATCACCCATCGCACCAGGCAGGCGCTGCCGTTGCCGCACAGCTCGGCCTCCGTGCCGTCGGGGTCGAAGTGGCGGACCGCCACGTCGGCTTCCTGGGGGTTCCGCGGCCGCCCCGCGAAGATCACCCCGTCGGCTCCGACCCCCAGGCCCCGGGGACACAGCGTCCGCACCAGATGGCCCACCCGCTCGGGCGAGGCCAACAGGTCATCGAACCGCCCATCGCGGTTGTCCATGCAAATGTGGTCGTTCCCGCTGCCCGACAGCTTGGCGAACTCGATGGCGTGGATCATGATGCCGCCATGTTAGGCGGACCCGCGCTTCGGGTCAAGCCCGGATGGTGGAACGAGCATCGCTGCCCTTGGCCGGAAACCGTCCCCTTGAACGTGGCGCTTGCCTTCCGCCGGCAGAAGGGCTATAATGCCATGGTGACAAGCAGTGGGGCGGGACCATTCGCACTGGAAGGAGTAGGCTCATGGCAGAAGCAACTGAGAGGACCGAGGTAGCGGAACTGCGCGGGAAAGTCGCCGACCTCAGGAAGGACCTCGGCGAGGTCGCACGGCTCGCGAAGGACAAGGTGGTCACCGGCACAACCGAGTGGACCAAGGAGCACCCGATGGCGGCCCTGGCGATTGCCGCCGGACTGGGCGCCAGCATCGGCCTCGCCGTCGGCCTCCTGATCGGACGCAACCGGGGCTGAGCCCCCGGCCGCATCCGCGACCAGTCGCTTTCGAGGAATCGAGCAGTTGTCCTCCGACACAGGCGGAGAGCCCGAGGCCAGCGGCCCTCTTGGGCACCTGCGGCGGGCGTTGAGGCACGCCGAGGACGCGGTGCGCTGCTACCTCGCGCTGTTCGCCGCCGAGGCGCAACGGCGGGTCTCCGCCGCAGTCGTCCAGGCCGTGTGGGCACTGCTCCTGGCCGGCCTGGGGCTTCTGGGCGTCGTGCTCATCGCTGTCGGCCTCGCTACGTACGTCGAGAGCCGGACGGCGACGCCGGGCGCCGGCCCCTTCGCCATCGGCGCCGCACTCATCGCGGCCGTGCTCGTGGTGCTGCTCGTGCGGCGCAGCGGGAGGCGCCAATGACGGATGCCAAGCCTCGCCTGAGCGCTCTCTCGCCCGACGAACTCGAGCGCCTGGCCCGCTCTCACGTGGAGGGCATGTGGGGCGAGTTGCGGGCCGCGGGCGCCGAGTTGCGGGCCAGCGTCCACCCCGTCAACGTCGTGCGGCGGCACCCCCTGGCGGCTGCCGGGGCCGCGGCGGCGCTCGTGGGCTTCCTCCTCCACCGCCGCCGCCGTTCCTCGGTTGCGCCGCCGGTTGCGGCGGGGGCAGCCGGGGAGTCGCTCGGCCGCAGGTTCACCCGCTCCCTGCTATCCAACCTCGCCTCTGCGGCGGGTCGCGTGGTTCCCGCTCTCGCCGCCGGCTGGCTCGCGCGCTGGACCGCCTCGCGCGAGGAGCCGCCTGAGTCGCGCTGACCACCCGCCCGACCCCTCTGCTCTACGCCGCGCCGGCTGTTCAGGTCTTCGGCTTGGCGGCCGGTCCCGGGGGCGGCGTCGGGGCAGGGTTCTTGGGCGCTTCCAGAGGGGGCTCGAGGGCCTCGACGCTGGCCCTGACCGTCACGCGGCGGCCCAGGGGGGCCGAGCCTTCGACCACGATGTCAAAGCGGTCTGGGAGGCGGTCGAACGCGATGCCGGCGAGGGCCTTGCTCCACTCGGAGGGGCGTCCGTTGATCCGGACCATCGGATTGGCGAAGCCCGAGACCTTCAGGCCGGGCTTGAGGGCGACGGTGTAGTTCTTCTCGAAGCGGGCGAGCCGCTCGCCCGCGCCGGTCGCAGCGTCCACCCTGTAAATGTATGTGCATCCAGGAAGGTGGATGGCCACGCGGGCCTCGTTGCCTTTGAGCTCGAAGGGGAGGGGCTGGCACGCGGGCGTGTCGTGGAGGAGGAGGACGATGCCCTTGGCCGCCTTGTCGTATCTCACGGAGGCGCCGGGGAGGTCGAGGACAGGCACGTCGGGAAGGGCGACGCCAACCTGGAACTGTGCCGCGGTCGCCGCGATGGCCTGCTGGAGGTCCTCGAGCTTGCCCTGTACGGGGACGACTTGGACCTCGAGCTGGAGCTCGCTGGCGGGGATGGCGTCCTCGACGGCAGCCTCGGGTGAAATGGGGAAGGAGGCGGCCCGCTGGCGGAGGCGGTCAACCTCCATACGCAGGGCGCCGGTGACGGCCTTCACCTTCTGCTGGTCCGCGATCTTGACGAGGAGTTGAAGGGCCTTCTCGAGGTACTGGGCGGCGGCCTCGAAGAGGCCGTTGGCCGAGTGAATGGCGGCGAGGCTGAGGTAGGCGTTGGTGTCGCACGGCCCGCCGCTCGGCTCGATCTCGACGACGCGCTGCCACTCGCGGACCGCGCTCCGGTAGAGGCCGAGCCGGGTGAGGAACTCGGCGGCGACGTAGTGGGGCAGCTCCTTGTCGGCGGCGAGGGCGAATGCCTTGTCGCGCAGGGCGATGGCCTCCTTGCCTCTGTCCAGCGGCACCAGGGCCTCGGCCTGGAGGTAGAGGGGGCGGAGGTCGGCGGGCTCGCGCCGGGCGAGTGCCTCGGCGGCGGCCAGGGCCTCCTGGGCCTTCCCTGCCGCGAGCTTTGCCGCGACGTCCTGAAGGGCGTCCTCGGCTGGCTTGTTTGGCTTGAGCTCGACGGGTTGGCGGGCGCCCAGGGCCTCGATGCCCTCGAGGGCCTCGCTGTGCTGGGAGCGCGCCCAGGCGAGGGCGCGGGCCAGCTGGTCGTTCTTGGGCTCCTGGATGAGGCGGACGATCTCCTCGTGGACGTCGGAGCCCCTGGGGCGTTGGAGTGCATTGAGCGCCCAGTTGGCCTCGTTGGGCGAGCCGGTCTCCATGCGGCGGATGAGGAAGGGGACGGCCTTCGCGCCCAGGTTGGCAATGCGGCTGATGGCGCTGCTGCGCTCGTGTTCCTGCATCTGGTCGTAGTGGCGGACGAGGAGCACGACGTCCGCGGGCCACTCGGGGCCGATGCCCAGCCGCACGTCGGCCAACACGTCGCGGGCGCGGAGGCGGATCTCCGGGTCGTCCGACCCGGCGGCTTTCTCGATGGCCTCGAGGGCGGGCTGGCCGATCCGGCGCAGGAGGTCGGTGGCGCGCTCGCGGACGTCGTAGCGCTCGGCGCCGAGGTCGCGGATGACGGCCTGGGTGATCGTGTCGGCGCCGATGCGCGGCGTGGCCGCGAGCGCGGACGCGGAGAACGACAGGAGAGCCACAGAGACGGCTGCGGGGTAGTTCACGGGGGGTCGCCTACTTGTATATGTTGAAGCGAACGCGCTTGAGGCAGGACCGCAGGACCTTGACCTCGCCCAGGTACGCCGACCTGCCGATGAGGTGCTCGTCGGTGAGTCGCTCGAACTGAATTGTGAAGCAGCTGTCAACCGTCTCGACCATCACGTCGCCCTTCTGCCTGCGTGGCTTCTCGATGGCCTTGGCGAGGAAGGCGATGTTCTGGACCTTTGCGGCATCGGCCGAGATGTCGCCGAAGGCCGTCTTGAGCGTGACCTTGCCGTCGGCGAGGCCGATCTCGGTGGCGGCGACGCGGTCGCGGTTGACGAAGTGGATGACGTGGGCGTCGGCCGTGTCCTCCTTCTCCGTCTTCGCGGGGCCGCTGATGCCCTGGATAACGCGGAGGCGGGAGACGCGGCACGGGTAGCGGGCGTTGAGCATCACGAATTTGCCGGGAGGCAGGTTGCCTGGGACGGCGTATTCGCCGAGGTCCATGTTGTCGAGCCATGCGCGTATCTTGTTCGCGGCGGGGTCATAGCCGACGCGGACGGTCGCCTGGGTCATCATGCGCCCGATGTGGCGGTCCATGAACGAGTTCATGTTCCCGTTTTGCATGGTCATCAGGTTGAACTGGCTGGCGTAGAAGCGGGCGATCAGGCTGTTGGTGCCGTACTGGCCCTGGGTGTTGTCGGCGGCGAGGATGAGCTCGATGTGGATGTAGCGGCCCATGGTGGATGCGACCTTGGCCTCCATGGTGATGGCCTCTTTCTGGTCGAACTTGGCGAAGAGCGTCTCGCTGTTACCCTGGGTGTTGCACTGGGCGGCGCCGTTGACCACGGTCCAGGCGCCGCGCGCCGTCCAGGGGTCCAACTTCCCCGACTCGAAGTTGCTCTCGATGGCGGTGAGGACGCCGCGGGCGAAGTTGATCGTGCGGACGATGTTCCGTGCGATCTTGGTGGGCCCGGTGGCCTTGGTTTCGACGATGACGGCCTGGGGCGTGATGGCGGCGACCTCGCCCACGATGCGGTCGTCGTTGCTCAGTTCCACGACGTCGTCGCCCTTGGTCTTCTCCTTGGGCTGAAGCTCCACGGTGTCGAGGGCGGAGGTCAGGACGACGACCTCGCCCTCGAAGTGGGGGGCCGTGAGGCGGAGCTTGCCGCCGGTCTCGATGGTGAGGACCTTGCCAACGATCTTGTCGCCCCGGACGGTGGTCACGATGTCGCCGGTGCCGGCCTTGCCGGGCTTGGCCGAGTCGTCCAGCGTGTCGCCCGCTCCGCGGGGCTGGGGCACGAAGATCCCCCGCTCGCCACCGTCGTCCTCCGCCTGCGCCTGGGCAACGTCGAGGTCGAGGGCGACGCCCTCCTGGTCGGCCTGGAGGAGGATGGGCTTGGCCAGGGCAAGGCTGGCCAGAAGCCACGCGAGGAGGCAGGACAGGGCGGCCGCGGCGGCGCGCCGCAGGGTCGAGCGGGGGCGCATGAGGTGTCTCCTTCCGGCTACCGTTGGTAGATGGGAAGCAGGTTGTAATTGATCTCCAGCGAGAGCAGCGAGAAGGCCGTGGCGCAGACCACGCCGCCGCTGCTCCCCCGGTCGGCCCAGGAGCCGTCCGGGGCCTGGAGGCTGATCAGCATGGGCGTCATCGTGCTGTTCCAGTGCCGCCAGTACTTGCCGCCTGCCTGGAACATGGCCTGGGAGCCGTAGTAGCAGCCGTAGTGGAAGTAGCCGGAGTAGCCGAAGCCGCCCCCGCCCGCGAGCATCAGGTTGGCGGTGGCCTTGGCCTCGGGGGAGCGATAGGCGCCGGAGAGGCTGAGAACGAGGAGGCCGATGCCGCTGCGTGCGGGGCTGGGGCTGTCGGCCCCCGTGTAGCCGAAGCCGCCCCCGGGGCAGAAGCAGCTCTTGTAGAAGGCGACGCCGCGTTGGATGGTGGAGATGGGCACCTCGATGCCGGCGTTGGCCGCGGCGCGCAGCCCCATCATCTGCGCGCCGGACACCGTGGTGTCGGCGTCGGCCGAGTTCACGCTGTAGCGCCAGCCGCCGAGGCGGTTCTGGGAGCTGACGAGGAGGCCCGTGGCCTTCTTGAGGGCGGGGCCGATGCGGGGGTCGTCAATCATCCCGTACACTTCCCCGAGCGCGAGCAGGGCGAAGCCGTGGCTGTACATGGGGCTGCCGCTCTGGCCGGAGAGCAGGCCGTTGGCCTGCTGGCCCTTGACGATGTAGTCCACGCAACGGCGGATGACGGAGCCGTATTTCCCCTCGTCCGGCAGCTCGCCGTGGGCGAGGAACGCGAGCATGCACAGGCCCACCACCCCGCTCACCTGGCCGTAGGAGTCGGGCCAGGAGCCGTCGGGCTTCTGGGTGCGGGCCAGGTAGTCGAGGCCGCGGGTCACGGCGCGCTCGAGCTCGGGCGTCACCTTGCAGTCCTCGCCGGCGAGGACCGAGGGGGCGCACAGGAGCGCGAGCATCAGGCCAATGGGACGTATGGGACCCATGGGACGAATGGGACCCATTTGTCCTATCTGTCCTATCTGTCCTATCCTCACCGAATCGGTTCCTTGCGCAGGCGGTCGAAGTAGGAGTTGAGCAGGTCGCGGTACTGGGCTGGGAAGCCGCCCTCGAAGGCGGCGCCGAGTTGCTCGTCGAAGCGCGAGCGGATGCGGCGCCAGTCCTCGCCCTTCGCCTCGTTGGGGTTGGTGGGCATGATCGGCGCATTGGTGCCGCCGTCGAAGCCGCCGCCGGCGCCGCCCATCATCTGCATCATGGCTTGTGCCCGTGCCCCCATCATCCCACCCATGGCCCCGCCCATGCCGCCGCCCTGGGCGTCCTGGAGGAGCTTCTCGAGGAGGGCGAGGGCCATGCGCTGCACCTCGCGGGTCTCCTTGCCCGTGTCGGCGCCGCCGAGGGCGATGCGGCTGAGGTCCATCTTCTCCGCCGACTTGTTGACGAGGGCGGCCGCGGGAGGGAACTGGGCGAGGAGCTTCTCGAGCTTCTTGGCGTCCACGTGCACCCGGCTCTGCCGCTTGGTGAGGGCGGCGGTCTGCGCGTCGAATGCCTCGGCCTCCCGGGCTCGGAGGACCTCGGCCTGGAGTGTGCCGCTGTTGACGCGCTTCTGGCCGACGAGGCAGCGCTGGAGCAGGAGGAGGGCGCGCATCATCTGGGCGCTCATCGCCGCCTGTTGCATCTGTTGCATCTCTTGGGTGAGGCGCTCGCGGGCGTCCTCGAGGAGGGCGAGGGCCCGCTTGCCGTGCTCGAGGCCCTCGGGGAGGGCCTTGGCGTAGAGGTCGGTCGCCCCTTCGCCCATCTCCTTCGAGGCGGCGTCGAGCTTCGCGGCCGCCTGGGAGCGGAACATGGCGATCTCGTTGGCGAGCCAGTGCAGGGCGCTGGCCTGCTCGGAGACGTCGCGTTGGAGCACCGCCTGGTCGCTGCCCAGCTCGGCGGGGCGTTTGGCCTTCTCGACCTTCTTGATGGCCGACTCGATGCCGGCGTTGATGGCCTTCTGGCGGCGGATGAACTCCTCAAGCTCCTTCATGAAGGCTTCGAGCTCCTCGCTGCGGCGTCGCAGGATGTCGGCCACCGCGAGGAGCGAGTTGGTCACCTTCTGTTGCTCCGGGATTTGCGAGAAGAGGGCGTTCTCGCCGAGGCGGCGGGCGATGCTGGCGGCCCTGTCGGAGACCTTCTCCTCGTCGAGCTTGGACTTGGCCTCTTCGGCGGTGGCGGCGTCGCTGGGGTTCGAGAAGGCGAGGGCGCCGGCGGCCTTCTCGATCTCCTTGCCGAGGTTGTCCACGCCCTCCTTGATCGAGCCTTGGGTGGTGGTGATGCGCTGGAGCCTGCGCCTCTGCTCGTCGGTCATGTCCTTGGGGTCGGTGCCGAGGGTCTCCCTGGCGAGTGGGACCAGGTTGTCCTTGATCTCGCGCTGGCGGGCGGCGAGGGCCTCGGCCTCGGCGGCGAGTTTTTCGAGGAGGCCGCGGCGCTGCATGCGCTCGGCGAGCTGCGCGAGCTGCTCGAGGCGGCGGGCCGCCTCCTGGGTCTCGCCCTGGGCGACGCGGAGCGGGGAGGGCTCGCCCTGCTGGTTCTGCTGGGCCTGGGCCGCCTTCGCGAGCTGGTCGGCCGCGTGCTGCATCTGGGTGTCGGCGGTCTGGCGCACGCCGCGCCCGAGCTGGTCCATCTGGGCGAGCATTTCGGTGGGCGTTGCGGGGTTGCGGGTCATTTCGGGGATGAGGCGTTCGAGCTTGCGGGCGAGGTGCTCGGTGGCGCGGGTCTCCTCGGCCTGGCGCTCGTGGGCCTGGCGTGCGCCCTCGCGGGCCTCGGTGTCCTTCGCCTCCTTGCCGCCCTTCTCGGGCTCGCCGCCTTTGTCGGCTTCCTTGCCCTTGGCGGCCGGTTCCTTGGCCTCGCGGTCGGCGGCCTCCTGGGCGCTGGCGAGGCGGTCGGCCTGGGCGCTCTGCGCGCGTTGCGTGGCCGCGCGGCGCATCATCTCGAGCTGGAGCTCCTTCAGGCGGCTCAGGATGCGTTCGAGGTGCTCGAGCTCGCTGAGGACCGCGATGCGGTAGACGGGCGACGAGCCGCGCCGGAGCACGGCGTCGTCGGCATAGTCGGCGGCCTCCGCCTTGTACTCGAGCACGTCGCCCGGGACAAGGCCGAGCTGGTCCACGACGATCTCCTCGGCCGCGGAAAGCTCGGCGACGGCGGGCCCGCCCTCCTTGAGCTGGCGCCGCTGCCAGCGCTCCGAGGTGTCGGCACCCTCGGTGCCTTTGATGACGCGGTGCGCGAACACGAGGCCGCGGATGCCGAACTCGTCGCGCGCGGCCAGCTCTACGGGCACCTTCTCGCCCGGCAGCACGAGCAGGTCATGGCCCGGCTTCGCGACGCTCACCACGGGCACCCGGTCGGGCGAGACCTTGATCGCGAGCGTCTCCGGCGAGCGATTCGTCAGGCCGTAGCCGTCGCACAGCGTGATCGTGCACTCGCCGCTCCCCCTGGGGCGGAAGGGCTTGGACGCGAGCACGCCCGCGCGATCACGGGCCAGGGGGATAGCCTGGTCGCCGACACGCAGCTCGCCCGTGCACTGGAACTGCGGCTCCGGGCCGCGGACGACAGGGATGCACCTGACCACGACCTCGGTGCCCTCGACGATCTGGAGGCTGCCCTCGATCGCCTCGATGGTGCGCTGGAGCCCGCCCGCGTAGCTGGGGAGGGTGAGGACGGCGCCCTTCTTGCTCAGCGACGGCGGGGGCACGACACGGATGCGGTGCCAGGGCGACAGCGCGTCGCCCGCTGAAGCGCGGTACGACAGGTCCTTGAACAGAGGCCCCGTGTTCCACCGCGCGGCCCCCGCCTCGCAGGGGAGGCGGAGGCTGATCCGGTCGGACGCCTCGGCCCCGTCGCCCTTCGACCCATCCAGCCGGGCGCTTGTGGCGAGCTGGCCCGACGTGGCGATGACGATGTCCACTGCATCGCCCACGCGCACCACGCGATCTCCTGGCTGCACCGACAGATTCGTGTAGGAGAAGTAGGGCACGCCGGCGGCAGGACTGAAGAGCCGCGCCAGGGCGTTGCGGATGGCCTCGGGGCGAATCTGGTAGGCGGCGAAGAGGATGGCGAGCAGGGCCAGCACGATGGCCCCCGCCTTCAGCAGGGGGCGGAACGGCACGGCGGCCCGATAGTCCACCGAGCGGGACCGCTCGGTGATCTGGTGCAAGGCCGACTGGACGAGGCCGTGCGAGATCCCCTGCTCGTCGAAGCCCTCGGAGCTGAGCTCGACCGCGGTGACGAGGTCCTCCTCGACTTTGGGGAAGTGGTGTCCGAGGCGGGCCGCCGTGTCCTGGTCGCGCATCCGCCGCATGGCGGGCCACACCACCCAGCGGGCCAGGCACACAGCACAGGCCGCCAGGACGACGCCCAGCGCGACCGTGCGCGGCAGGGGCGAGAGGCGGAACAGCCGGTCCGCGGCGATCGCCGCGCCCACGGTGCAGAACAGCACCGCCAGGGTGATGAACAGCCCCGTGTGGGTGTAGATCAGGCGCCAGCGGCGGCGGTAGCCGTCAATCAGCCGCCGCAGGACATTCGGCAGACGCGGTCGGGCGTGTGTGCTCATGCCAACCCACTCCTCTTGCGAATGAGCCAGGCCGCCCCGAGCAGCAGGGCCAACACCGAGTAATAGAGCCAATGACGGCAGGGCGAGTACTCCGCCGTCAGCAGGCGCCGCTCCACGCTCCCCGCCAGCAGGCTGGGCAGCCGGTCGCTCTCATCTATTCTAAGATACTGCCCTCGGCTCGCTAATGCAATAGAATTCAGGGAACTCATGTCCTGGGCGAGGAACTTCTTCTCGAGGTCGGCGCGCAGCACGGTGAGCGTGGCGGCGGAGGCGAGCGGCTCGTCGCCGTAGGCGGCGACGATGGGCCGCAGGGTGTACTTGCCGGGCTTCTGCGGCTTGAAGGTGGCCCGGTAGATGCCCCAGCCCCCCGGCGCGGGAGCCAGGGCCAGCCGCTGCGACGCGCCGTCCTCGGCCTCGACCCGCGCCCACACGCGCGCGTTCTCGAGCGGAAAGCCGTCGGGGGCCAGGCAGTATGCCTCGATCTCCACCGCCTCGCCCGAATCGCACTCCGCGCGGTCGAGCGACAGGCGGGCCCGCGGGTCGCCCTCGGCGAACTGGCGTTTGACCATCCAGCGCACCGTCTGCGCCCAGAAGCGGTAGTGGTACTTGTCGCCCACCTCCTGGCGCCAGCGCCAGGTCTCCTCGATGCCGCAGAACATCACCTTGCCTGCCCCGACGCGCTGGACGGCGAGCAGCGGGAGCTTCGACGGCCCGGCGAGGCGATAGGGGTGCACGACGAGCGCCGTGGCCCCGCGCTGCAAGCCGCCGACGCTGGCCGACCAGCGGACCTTGGGGAGCCGCGACCACAGGGCGTCGTTCTCCTGCGGGTCGGCGGCAAGGCGGGTGACCAGGTGGCCGGCGCCGTCCTGAGTGAGCTCGACGCTGAAGGGCTCGCCCCGCCCGTCGCCCAGCGCGCCCTCGATGGCCACGGGCAGGATGCCTGCGAGGGGGGTGCCCAGCAAGCCGCGGCAGTTGTGGCGCCGGCCCGCAATCACGAGGAGTCCGCTGCCCCGGGCCTTCACCAGCTCGACCAACTCCTTCAGGAAGTCGTCGGGGAGGTGCTCGCGCGCGATGTCGCCCAGGATCACCAGGTCGTAGTCGGCCATCTGCTGTTTCTGCGTGGGCAGGGCCTCCAGGTAGCCCTCGCCCTTGATGGGGCCCAGGCCGGGCCGCAGCAGGCACACCGTGAGCTGCACCGCGGGGTCGCGCTCGAAGACGTTGCGCAGGAACCGGAACTCCCAGCGCGGCTCGGCGTCGGCCAGCAGAACGCGTATCTTGCGCTCCGCCACCTCGATGCTGGCGCGGGCCACGTTGTTCGACGCGTCCTGCTCGCCCTCCTGCCTGGGCACTCGCACGGTGAACGAGCGAAGGCCGGGCGTGTCGGGAATGAACGAGAAGCTGACCGTCACGGGCCGGCCCGAGGGCAGGGTGACCACCTGCTTCTCGGCGAGGACATCGGCCCCGCTGGCGAGCTGGACGGTGAGGCGGGCGGCGCCCATGCCGCTGGTGGCGACCTCGGCGGCCAGGAGCACCTCGTCGCCCAGAAGGGCGCTCCTGGGCGCACGCAGGGCAGTCACCGCGGCATCCCGCGGCGGGCTGGGGTTGCCGATGCCGACCGCGAAGATCGGGATGTTCATGCGACCGAGGACCCGCGCGATCTCGGACGGGTCGCGCCCCGTGTTCCACGCGCCGTCGCTGAGGAGCACGATCGCCCGCGGGCGCACGCCGCCGGCCCCGCGGGCCGCCTCGTCGAGCGCCTCGCCGAGAGCCGTCACGTAGCCTTCAGGGTTCACCTCGAACGGCGGCGTGTCCGCCGCGAGCGGCAAGGCGTCGAGGGCGCCCGCGAAGCGCCAGCCGGCCACGTCGAAGCTCTCCCGCACCGTGGCGAGCCAGCCTTGGGGGCCGGGGTCGAGGAGCAGCCGCGCCACGTCCCGGCGCGTCACCTCGCGCGGCCCCGCGGGGGCCGCCGGGTCGCCCTTCGTGCCCAGCCGCTCCACAAGGCGGCCAGCATAGGTGTCCGCCAGCAACATGCTGCGAGAGCCGTCCACCAGCACGGTGCACAGCGGCTTGTGCGGGTCGGGCCACGTGCGGATGATCTTCGGGCTGAGGACGATGCCTGTGAGCAGGAGCGCCGCAACGACTACGAGGGCCAGGATGCCGCGGCGCACGAGCGGCCTGAGGTGGCCGGCATCGCGGCGCAGGAACACGACGACCACGCCCAGCACGACCAGTGCGGCCGCGGCGACCGCCCACGGCGGCAACGGGCAATCGAAGACCAGCTTCGTCGTGTTCATTCCTGCTTCCCCGCGGCGCTCGGGCGCCCCATCGTCCAGGCGAGGAGCACCTCGCCCAGGAGGAATGCCATCGCCAGCACGGCCAGGGGAAACGTCGAGGCTGCCGTCTGCCCCCCGGTCCCCTGGCCCAGGCTCGTCGCCCCGCCGTCCACGCTCAGATAGCTCACGGATGCCTGGGGCAGCAGGCCCTGGATCGTCGCGGCGTCCACGCGGTCAAGCTCGGACTCCTGGCTCGGCACGTTGAGGGCCGCGGTGGGCGGCGCGGCCTCGGAGTCCTCGGGCGCAACGGTGCCTGCCACCAGGCGGTAGATGCCTGCCAGCTCGGTGTCGGTGAACACCACGTCGCCCTCCTCGGGCCGCATGACGGGCAGGGCTCGCCGGTCGGGCGTGAGCATCAGGTGGGCGCCCGGCGGCAGCGCGAGCTTCAGCTCGGTGAACGTCGGCAGCGACAACGGCGCCGCGGCCTCCACCAGGTGGGTGTGCACCGCGCGGTGCAGCACCAGCAGGAAGGGAGGCGTGAAGGGGAAGCTCGAGAAGTCGGACTGGGCGGAGACGGCGAAGACGTAGACCTTGCCCCTGCCCATCTGCGTGCGGACGAGGAAGGGCTCTCCGCGTTCGGTGTGGATGAGCGTGTCGGCGGGCCGGCCCTGCGCGTCGAGGCGGTACAGCTTCGCCACGAGCACGCGGTCCAGCCCCTCGGCGGGGAGCGTGGCGACCACCGGGTGGGTAGGCGCGACCGCGCCGAGGGCGATCCGCTTCTCCCCCTCGGCCTCGATGAGCGACTGGAAGCGGATGCCGGGGAAGGCCGACTCGTTCCACGCCGCGGTATCCGTGTGGGACCCGGGGAACACGAGGGCCAAGCCGCCCGCGCTCACGTAGTCGCTCACGCGCGCCAGGGCCTCGGGGGCCAGGCGCGGCACGTCGGCGAGCACCACGGCCACGAACTTCGACAGATCGGTCCCGGCCAGCTCCTGCGACGGAATGGTCTGCACGGTGTAGAAGGACCGCTCGCCCAGCCGCGACTCGGGGGGCTGAAGGGCCAGCTTCACGAAGTCGCCCGCGCCCTCGAACGGCACCGACGACGGCGCGCCCTCCACAATCAGCACAGGGAACCTGGCCGCGGCGTTCAGGACGAAGTAGTGCTGGTCGTCGCCAGGCAGGGCGTCGGGGCTCAGCTCCAGCCGGCCCGCGTGCGAGCCGCTCTTGAGGGCCGGCAAGTGAAACACGACGTCGGCCTTGCCCGGCTCGCGGAACTCGTGCGTGCGCGCATCCACGCGCCGGCCGTCGAGGTAGAGGGCGACGTTTGCCACGGCGTGGCCCGCGCTCTTCGCCCGGAGCTCCACCGTCGCGGTCACGCGGGGCGAGTCGCCCTCGAGCACCACGGCGGGCGAGACCTTGAGCGCGGCGACGCACAGGTTGCTCTCCACGCCGGGGCTGAGGTCGGTGATCACGATCTGCGGCTTGCCTGCCTGCTGGAGGGCCTGGCGGACGAGTTGCCATTCGCCCGGCTCGTCGGCTCGCCAGCCGCTGGCCTGGAGGTCGGTGAGGAGCCAGATCGTGCCCCCGCCGCCGCTGCGCTCGAGGGATTCAGCAGCGGCGCGAAGGGCGCGCGGCACGTCGGCCCGGCCGCCCGTGAGACGGGCGTCCTTGAGCACCGCGGCCACGGCCGCGCGGTCCTGGAGCGGCTCGCGGAAGGGCGAGTGGTAGCTCTGCGTGAACGTGCCGCCCGTCGCCCGGGCGCCTCGAGGCAAATCGTCCAGCGTCTGCGCCACGATCTCCTTGCCGCGTTCGAAGGCCGAGCCGCCCGGCCCCGAGGCCGACATGCTGGCCGAGGCATCGAGGGCCACGGCCACCTGGCGGCTTCCCCCCAGCAGGGCGGCCAGGCCGCCCCGAAGGATGGGCTGAGCCAGGGCGCCGATGGCCGCCGCCAGAAGGAGGATGCGAAGCGCCATGAGCAGAAGCTGCTTCAGGCGGGCGCGGCGCACCGCCCGTCGCTCCATCGTCAGCAGGAAGTCGATCGCCGCCCACCGCACCCGCCGATAGCGAATCCTGTTCAGCAGGTGGATCAGGATCGGCAACGCGACCAGCGGCGCCAGCCAGAGGAGTTCGGGGTGGAGAAACTGCATACGCAACCCGTCGAAGTGATGGGACGAATGGGACCTATGGGACCCATGGGACCCCGATGGTCACGGTCCCACGTGTCCCATTCGTCCCATAGGTCCGATTCCTGTCTACCTTCGCCTCCCAAGGTACGCCGTGAGCGCCCGGTCAAAGGGGTCCGAGAGCTGCATTCGCGCGTAGTCAATGCCCTTTTCGGTGCACCCCTTGCGGAGGCGTTCGAGGAACTGAGCGAACCTGGCGCGGTAGCTCTCGGCCATCACGCGCGGGTCCACCACGATCTCCTCGCCCCGCTCGATGCCCTCGAAGAGGGTGATGCGGTCGTAGGGGAAGTCGATCTCGGCGTCGTCGAGGAGGTGCAGCACGATGACCTCGTGGCGCCGGTGCCGGAAGTGCTGGAGGCCGTGGAGCAGCTCCTCGACCTTGTCGAAGAAGTCGCTGATGACGATGACGAGGCTCCGCCGACGGATGCGCTCGGCGATCTCGTGGAGCACCGCCGCGATGTCCGTGTCCGCGCCAGGCTTCAGCCGCTCCAGGGCGTCCACGATGGCCGCAAAGTGCCGCGCGTTGCCGCGCGGGGGGATGAACCGGCGGACCGCGTTGTCGAAGACCACCAGCCCCGCCTGATCCCCCTGGCGGAGCATGAGGAGCGACAGGCAGGCCGCCAGCCCCGCCCCGTAGTCCAGCCGAGTCTCCCGCGCCGTCGTGAAGTCCATCGAGCCGCTCGCGTCCAGCAGGATGTAGCAGCTCAGGTTCGTCTCGGCCTCGAACTGCTTGATGAAGAACCGGTCGGTGCGGGCCAGCACCCGCCAGTCAATGTAGCGCGGGTCGTCGCCGGGCGAGTACTCGCGGAACTCGGCGAACTCCACGTTGAAGCCGTGGTAGGGGCTCTTGTGGATGCCCGAGTAGTAGCCCTCGACCGCCTGGCGCGCCCGCAGCTCCAGCCGGCTGATCTTGGCGACGGCTCTTCGATCAATCTCTCGTTCTTTGCTTGCAGGCACAGGCAAAGCCCCGTGTGGTGTCGTGGTGTGGCCCGGACTCGTGACGCGTGACGCGTGAGAGGACAAGAGCGGGGCTTGCTCCTCTCCGTCTTGTCACGCGTCACGCGTCACGAGTCATGTCCTATGCTCCCGCCTCAATCGCCGGCACCTCGCTGAGCAGGCGGGCCACCACGTCGTCGGACGTGATGCCTTCGGCCTCGGCGTTGAAGTTCAGCAGCACCCGATGCCGCAGCACGGGGGCGGCCACGGCCTTCACGTCCTCGACCGAGGCGTAGCCGCGCCCGAGCAGGATCGAGCGGGCCTTGGCGCCCAGGATGAGATACTGCGAGGCCCGCGGCCCCGCGCCCCAGGCCACCCACTCGCGCACGTAGTCCGGCGCGTCCGCCTCCTTCTTCCGCGTCCTGCGCACCAGCGTCACGGCATAGCGGTACACGTGGTCCGGCACGGGGATGCGGTAGACGAGGTCCTGGAGCTTGACGATGTCCTCGCCCGTGAGCACGTGTTTCACCTGGGGATCGCGCAGCGTGGTGGTGCGGCGCACGACCTCGATCTCCTCGTCGAAGCTCGGGTAGTCCACGCGCACGTGGAACATGAAGCGGTCGAGCTGCGCCTCGGGCAGGGGATAGGTGCCTTCCTGCTCGATGGGGTTCTGCGTGGCGAGCACCAGGAACGGCTCGCGCAGGTAGTATTCCTTGCCACCGGCGGTGACGCGGTGCTCCTGCATCGCCTCGAGGAGCGCCGCTTGCGTCTTCGGCGGCGTGCGGTTGATCTCGTCCGCCAGCACGATGTTGGCGAACAGCGGGCCGTGGACGAACTCGAACGCCCGATGCCCCGTCGTCTTGTCCTCACGCAGGATCTCCGTGCCGATGATGTCCGACGGCATGAGGTCGGGCGTGAACTGGATGCGGTGGAACTGGAGTGACAGCACGCGGGCCAGCGTGCGCACCAGCAGCGTCTTGGCCAGGCCGGGCACGCCCTCGAGCAGGCAGTGGCCCCGCGAGAACATGGCGAGGAGCACCTCCTCGACCACCTGGTCCTGGCCCACGATGATGTGGCGGATCTCCTCGCGGAGCTGCGCGCACGCGCCGCGGAACCGCTCCAGCTCCTGCACGTCCTGGTCTGGGGTCGCCTCGGCCTTCGCTTCCACGGCTTCTGCCATCGTGGGCTCCTTCGGCAGGTGGGGGTTCACTTTGACCCCGTATTATTGCAGCACTAGGGTTTAGACGCAAACACCGGCGGGGAGTTCCGTCGCCCGGCGGGATTCCCCCGGGCGGCTCAGCCTAGCCCTTCAGCGCCCCAAACGTCAGCCCCCGCACGATATACCGCTGCGCCAGCAGCGCCAGCACCACCGGCGGCGTCATCGCAATGAGCGTGCGCACGGCCACGAACCAGAATTGCACGCCCCGCGTGTCCGCCCCGCCCGCCATGTGCACCGGGATGACCTTGGCGTTCAGCGAGCCGATCATCAGGGCGAACAGGAACTCGTTCCAGGTGAACGCGATGACGATGAGCACGGCGGCGACCAGGCTCGGCGCGGCCAGCGGCAGGCAGATCCGCAGGAAGATCGTCCCGTGGCTCGCGCCGTCCACCATTGCCGCCTCCTCGAGCTCGACGGGCAGGTCGAGAAACGCCTGCCGCATGACCACCACGACCAGGGGCAGGCAGAACGTCACGTTCAGCAGCACCAGCCCCGTCCGCGTGTCCAGCAGCCCCAGCCATCGAATCATCAGGAACAGCGGGATCGCCGTCGCCACCGGCGGCAGCACCCGCTGCGAGAGAAACCACAGCGTGATGTCCTGGTTCGACGGCCTGCGGAACTTGAACCGAGCGATGGCATAGGCGGCCGGCGTGCCCACCACGAGCACCACCACGGCCGTCGCCACCGCCACGACCAGGCTGTTCGCCAGCGCCTTCTGCGTCTCGCCCGTCGCCAGCTCCGTCCGCCAGTTCGCCAGCGTCGGCTTGTACTGCACGAACGGCACCCCGAGGCCCGTCACGGTGAACGTCTCGCGCGGGTCGCGCACGCTCAGGCTGATCGCCCAGTAGAACGGCAGGAACACCACGGCTGCGACCGCGATCGCCAGCAGCGACCACCCCGCCCGAGCCACGTGCCGCCGCTTCCGCCGCCGAGCCGCCCCCATCGGGCTTCCCCCTACTGATACGCCTGCCGAATCCGCTTGAACAGCACGAGGATGATCCCCGTGACCAGCAGGAACAGGATGATCGAGATGCTCGACGAGTAGCCGAAGTTGAAGAACCGCATCCCCACCCGATACGCATACATCGAGAGCACCTGCGTCGCCGTGCCCGGGCCGCCCGTCGTGAGCGTGAACGGAATGTCGAACACCTTGAACGCCTCGGTGATCCGCAACAGCAGCACGAGCACGATCGTGGGCTTCAGCACCGGGAACGTGATGTGGCGGAACACGGTCCAGCCCCGCCTCGTCTCGAGCGCCGCCGCCTCATAGTAGTCGGCCGGGATGCCCTGAAGCGCCGCCAGGAAGATCAGAAAGCAAAACGGCGTCCACTGCCAGATGTCCACCAGGATCACCGACGCCAGCGCCCAGTGCGGGTGCGACAGCCACGGCACCTTGAGGCCCAGCAGGCCGTTGATCAGGCCCCCCTCCTCGTAGAAGATCGTCACGAAGAGAAACCCCACGGCGATGGGCGTCGCGAACAGCGGCGCCGTCACCAGCGTCCGCAGCAGCCCGCGCATCGGCAGCGCGCGGTTGAACAGCAGCGCCAGCGCGATCCCCAGGACGAGCTGCACCGTGACCCCGCACACCACGAAGATGAGCGTCACGGCCAGCGAGTTCAGCGCCCGCTCATCCGCGAAGAAGTGGCGGAAGTTCGCCAGGCCCACGAACTCGTCGGCCGCCCCCATCTTCACATTGTAGAGCGACAGCCGCAGGCCGTACAGCAGCGGGAAGATCGTGAAGCACAGCACCCACACCACCGCGGGCAGCAGGAACACCAGTTTCGTCCGTCGCTCGTGCCGCATGCCCCTAGTCCTCGGAGTTCCGCACAGCATACGCCCGGCGTTCCGAGGGCGCAAGTGGCGATTTCCGCACGCGATGCCCGTTCGCCGGCGCTTCTCACCGGCCGAGGCGCCGGTAGCGACGCACGCCCCCCTCTTGTCATGCTGAGCTTGCCGAAGTACCTTTCAGGGGAGTGAGCTACGGCAACAGGGCGTGTGCTCTCTTGCCGTGGTTCACTCCGTTGAGAGGTCCCCGACTTCGCGGAGCCTGCCCTGAGCGAAGCCGAAGGGCTCCGCTCGGAATGACATAGTTCTGAGCGCGCGTCCGGGCCAGGCTGGTGAGAAATGCCCGTTCGTAGTGCGGCCTTCAGGCCGTATCTTCTCTTGGAGCACGCGCGGGTCGGCTTTGCCCTTGCATTGTGGGCGGGGCGTCCCTGCCCCGCGTCCTCTTTCCGGCGAACGGTGGAGAAGACGCGCGGGGCACGGAGGCCCCGCCCACAATGAGAATCAGAACTTGATGATGCCCTTCTTCCTCAGCTCCAGCGCCTTCTCCAGCACCTCGATCATCTCGGGCGTATACCGGCACCCAATATCCCCCCCATCGCTCGCCTTCCCGCGGCACGGGCTGGTCGGCTTCAGACGATAGTCGAAGTTCGCCGGGTCGCGGAACTGAGGATCAGCGCTGAAACAAGACCGGCCAGGCTTCGCGAGCGACTTGTAGCCGCTCTTGCCGTGGTACACGTCGCACCAGTCCACCCGTGTACCCTCTCTGACGGAGTCCACCCGGCCGGTTATGGAGTTGAGGAGCACGTTGGGCTCCTGTGCGAACTGCGCCGAGCCAGTGACTGTGCAAAACCGCATCTCGCAAGGGGCGCTCGCCTGAACTGAGGGCGCGACTATGTTGTCGAGCCGGGCCCTCGCGCTTGCCTCGACCATCATCTGCAGGCAGAGAGAGTCGCGGATCTCAGTCGGCCCGCGAAGACTGACGATCCCGACAAGCACGGAGTCTTCGACAGTACACTCCACGCCTTCGACCGTCTCAAGACTGAAGAAGCTACCGGCCGCGTATGCGATCAGGGAGTACATTCGAAATGATCCGGCTGCTCCGGCGAGAGCTCCCCGTCCGAGCGGCTTACTGCCGTGCCCCTGACTGTACCGGGCGATCAGATGTCCCACGGACACGTCCCGCGCTGCGGCTGTTACGGGAATGGGCCCGATCTTCTCAAAGGCCAGGTCAAGCACAGGCCAACACGCGTTACCGCCTCTGAGAGTCAATCCCTGCTTGGCGATCCTCACCCCAGCGTATGTGGCGCTGTCCTGGATCTCGATCAGGCTGTTCGGGGGTGCCGCATCAATGGCGGCTTGGATGGTCTTGAAATCGCCCTTGCCGTCCTGGCGGACGGTGAGGAACTTGCCGAGGGTTTCGGTGGCTTTGAGCATTTCGGCGAAGGCGGGCTTGCGGGTCGCGTCGGTGACAGGGCGGGTCTTTGGATAGTCGGTCTTGAGCTTCTCGATCAGGGGTTTGAGGTCGAAGAGTTCTTTCTTCTCGAAGAGTTTCACGGCCTCGGCGTAGAGCTTCTCGGCTTCGGATTCGGCGATGCCGGCCTTGGCGGCGGCGAGGGCAGCGGCCACGTCGTCCTTGTGGGCGGCGAGCCAGGGGGACTTTTCATATTTCTTCTCAATGGCGGCCAGGGCGGACTCGGCGGCGGAGAAGTCCTTCTTGTCGAGAAGGGCATTGGCGGAGGCAAAGGCGGCCGCGGCCAGGGGGTCAAGATAGCGGTCTATCGCGGCGCCCAATGCCTTGGCCTTGTGGAAGAATGCCTCGGCGGCCGCAGGATCGCGGGGCAGAGACGCCCCGCCCACAGAGAGGAGGAAGATGCCCGCCGCGAGGTGGTCGTCCGCGCTGTCGGAGTCCACCGTGAGACTGAGGAGCCGTTGCACGGAGCGGGCACTCAGTTCGGGCCATTCGTGGCTCTCGGTCTTGCCGGTCTCGAACTGGGCGGTGATGGCCTTGTCGTCGGCCTTCACCAGGTCGGCGTTGATGCCAGGGATGAGGAGGGAGCCCTTGCGCAGCTTGGGCGTGGCCGTGTTGATCCGCTCGATCATCTTGAGCTTGAGCTTGCCCAATCGCTCCAGCTCGTCGCGGCGAGTGGCGAGGCGGGAGGAAAACGGTGTCAGGTGTTCGGTGTTGGGGGTTGGGGGTAAGAGCTTGGAGAGGGCTTCAAGGGCGGCGGCGAAGTCCCAGCGGGCCACCAGGGCCTCGACGGGCTTCATTGCCTCGGCGAATCTCGCCTCGGCCTCTGCTCGCCGCCGCGCTTCCGCCTGCCGCTGTCTTTCCTCTTGTTCTTTCTTCTTGGCGTCCTCATCTTCCTTGGCGGTCGTTTTC
>DATKZY010000221.1:0-2906 GCA_035527715.1 Planctomycetota bacterium
CCTTACCCACGGCTCCCAAAGCATCGCCGTGGGCTTTACTCCGCCACGCCCTGCGGGCGTTGGGTCAGCTGCGGGATTGGGGGTGCCCGCGATAGTATCGCGCAACTGGCTTTTCCGACCGAAGGAGATTACACGCACCCAACGAGTATGGCCCCCCGCTATGGTAACCAGCCGGTTCTCGCATCGTCCTCGTCCCTCGTCCTCGTCCTTCGTCCTCGATTCCCCTGGTGTGCGGGGAGAAGAGTCGAGAATGAGGACGACGGACGAGGACGATTGCAGAAGAACAAGGGCTTCACCATGACCGGGGGCCATGCTCTGCCGAAAGCCGCCCCCTCTCTCCCTCCGCATGCCAGCCTCTTTGACTTCCCGCCGGGGCCTTGCTAGAATGCCGGCATGAGCAAGGCCCCGACCGTGCGCCGCCTGGTTCTGCTGTTCGCGCTGCTCGCATCGGCGCGGGCCGACGTGGTGCGCCTGAAGAACGGCAACGTGCTGGAGGGCAAGATCGTCGTCGAGGGCGCCCAGGAGATCCGGATCCGCACCGGGGCGTCCGAGATCACCGTGCCGCGCGCCCAGATCGCCGAGATCGAGCGCGGCGAATCGCCCCACGAGGTTTACAAGCGGCGGGCCGGCGCCCTGAAGGAGGACGACGCCGACGGCCACTTCGCCCTCGGCGAATACTGCATCGAACACCGCCTCTACACGGAGGCCATCGCCGAGCTGCGCCGCACCCTCGAGCTGAAGAGCGACCACGCCCAGGCCCGCGCGAAGCTCGTGCCCCTCCTCGACCAGCGCGCCCTGCCGTTCCTCAGCGAGGCCAAACGCCTCCAGGCGCAAGGCCAGTTCGAGGAGGCCGAGGGGCCGCTCATCACCATCCTCGAGCAGTATCCCGACAGCTCCTACGCGGCCATGGCCCAGCACTTGCTGGCCGTGGGCTTTGCGGCGCGCAAGCAATATGACATGGCCCTCACCCGCTGGCGCCGCGCCCTGGCCCTCGACGACACGCTCTCCGAGGCATACGAGGGCGCCGCCCAGGCCGCCGCCGAGACGGGCAAGTGGGCCGACGCCGTGGCGTTCACCGAGCGCGCCCTCGGGGCCGCCAAGGACGCCGAGCACGCCAAGCGCCTGCGCGAGCGGGCCGAGGCCCTCCGCGAGCTGGTGAAGCTCCAGGAAGCCAAACCAGACACGGCTGGGCAAGCCAGCCGCGCCACCGCCCTCGCCGCCGAGGCCCGCGTGCTCCTGCGCCTCGGCCAGCGCGAGCGCGCGCTCCAGCGGTTCCAGGACGCCTACGACGCGGGCGCCCGCGAGCCCGAGCTGCTCAAGCTCCTCGTCGAGCACAACGAGCAGACCGGCCGCATCCGCCTGGCCCTCGAAATCTACCAGCAGCTCGTCGCCGCCAACCCGGCCGACGACGACCTGGTGCGGCGCCGCGCCCGCATCGAGAAGCTCCTCCTCGTCCCCCGCGCCTTCGCCACGCGTGACAAGGCGGAGCGCGAGAGGCTCCTCTTCCAGGTCGCCCGCAGCGGCGTCTCCTTCGCCGCCATCCAGGGCGCCCTCCGCGAGTGCGCCGAGCGGCAGCCCGAGAAGACCGGCCTCGTCGAGGGCACCTTTCTGGTGGACGAGTTGCTCCTCCGCGCCAACTACGTGGCCTACGTGCCGAAGGGCTACGACCCCCGGCGCCCCTGGCCCCTCATCCTCGCCCTCCACCGCGACGGCGAAACCGCCAAGGAATACTACTACAACTGGGAGCCAGTCGCCGCCGGCGAGCAGCACATCCTCCTGTTCCCGTGCAGCCCCACCAAGGCCGGCTGGCGCTCCGCCCACATCGGAATCCCGCTCTCCGCGCTCCGACACGCCATGAAGGTCTACAACATAGACACCGACCGCGTGTACCTCGAGGGCACCGGCACCGGGGGCCTGCTGGCGTGGGCCGTCGCCCTCCGCTGGCCCGACCGCTTTGCCGCCCTGATCGTACGGAATGCCTCGCTCGACGAGGTGAGCCGACTCTACCTGCGCTCCGCCGTGGACCTGCCCACCTACCTCATCGTGAGCCAGCACGCCCCGCCCGACATCATCGGCTCCCAGCGCGAGGCGTACAAGGCCCTCGACAGTTGGGGCTACGACGTCCAGCGCGAGGAGGTCCCCGGCTACGCCCGCAACCCCGCCTTGCCCGAGCTCAACACGAAGGTCCTCGCGTGGCTGGAGGACAAGACGCGCAGCCCCTACCCGCCGCGCGTCCGCCTCGTGAGCTTCGACCACGCCAACGCCAGCGCCTTCTGGATCTGCGTCGAGCGCTTCGCCTCGACCGCCTTCGACCCCGACCGCCGCGTGAACATCAAGGCCCCCCTCGGCCAGGAATACGACGCCGATCAGCTCCGCATGATCTACCTCGGCGAGATCGCAAGGGGCATGGGCCAGGTCATCGCCGCCGTCGTCCCCGGCAACCGCATCAACCTCGTCACCCGGCACATCGAGGAGCTCACCGTCTTCCTCGACGACCAGATGGTGGACCTCGACAAGCCCGTGCGCATCGTCGCCAACGGGGAGCTGGTCTTCAACGGCACGGTCCAGCGCTCCATCGAGCAGCTCTTCGAGAGCGCCCGCTTCCACCGCGACCCTCGCCTCTGCTACTCCGCCGCCGTCCGCATCAAGGTGCGGGAAAAGTAGCCCCCTGGGTTGAGCACGGCGCGACTCCGCGCAGGGCGGCCCCTCCCGGAGAGGCGTCAGGTGCCTCACGGGCAAGCAGCCCCCCGTCGGACGGGCAGGAAAGGGTGCGTGTAATCTCCTACGGTCAAGGGTGCAACGTGAACGCCCGTAGGGCGTGGCGGAGTACAGCCCACGGTGCAGCGAAGCGGAACCGTGGGTTTGCGTCCGAGAAGAAGACCCAGCCCCCGAAGGGGGCGGCGGAG
>DATKZY010000222.1:0-22335 GCA_035527715.1 Planctomycetota bacterium
CTCCGCCGCCCCCTTCGGGGGCTGGGCCATGGGAGGATCGTCAACCCACGGCTCCCCAAGCATCGCCGTGGGCTTTATTCCGTCGCCTCCTTCGGAGGCTCAAGACGCGGATGCCTTGACCGTAGGAGATTACACGCACCCTGCGCGCGCGAATGGCCCGAGGACAAGCTCTGCGTCCCGAGAGCGAATGGCGGCATAACCCGGGACTGGGAGTGGCACAGGCTTCCAGCCTGTGCGCCGCGAGCGTTTCAACAGAGCAAGACTCACAGGGAGCAAGCGGCGACCCGCGTCACTGGCCGTCTCTCCCGTAGTCCACGATGAGACCATTGGCGAGGACTCGCTCTCCCTCGCGGCTCACGCGGGTGTTGGCTGGGACGAGGACGACGATGCGCGCGCGATCGGCATCGAGAGCGAAACGCACCTTGCCGCGGACGCCGCGGGCAGCGAATCCGTGGCTCACGGCGTCGTAGAGGTCGCGGGGCTCGGGGCCGACCTCGATCTCGACCTGCTTCGCCTCGGCGTGGGGGTTGTAGTAGAGGAACGTGGGGTAGGCGGGGGCATGGTGCCAGTCGGTCTTCAGAAGGTCGAGTTGGAGAATGCCCTCGACGTTGGTCTTCTCGACGACCGCGGCGAGGTAGCCGACGTGGCTGGCGCCGTAGAGGGCGAAGTTGGTTGTCGTGGCTCCGTTGCGGCCCACCGCGTCGCCTGTTGCATAGGGGCTGCGTGCGACGCCGTCATGGCGGCCCGTCTTGCGGCAGCCCTCGTAGGAGACGCAGGAGTTGGGGTCGTGCTGGCGCGCCCAGGCGGCACAGCTCTGATGGGCGTCGTCGTGGGCGTTGGCGTAGAAGAGGCGGGCGGAGTTCGCGGCGTTCAGGATGTACTTGCCGATGGCGCGGGCGTAGCGGGCGTCGTAGCGGGGCAGCGGCGCGAGGGTCGCCACTGCATCGAACGTGTTCATCGCGAAGGCATAGCCGCCACCGTCCTTGAGGCTGCCGCCCAGGCCCGCCACGTCGAGCCCGCCCCACTTGTCGGCCACGACGCCCCAGTCGGGCCGCGACACGCTCGGGCCGAAGCACCAGGTGAGGAACTTGTGGACGTCGTAGCGGCGGCCCAGCTCGGCATTCATTCGCGCGGCGAGGACGGCCCCGTAGGGCATGAGGATCTCGTAGAAGGGGTTGGTCGGGTGCTTCTCGAGGAAGCGCAGGCAGAGGTCGGCGCCTTCGAGATACTTCGCCTCGCCCGTCTTCACGTGGGCGACGTAGAGGAACCAGGCGTAGCCGGCCGCGGCGTCGGGCTCTTTCCAGCGGCCGTTGTCGGCGGGGGCCATCTTGGAGTAGTCAAAGGCCGTGTGATTGAAGTCGGGCACACCCTCGGGGCCGGCGAGGACGCGAACCGCGCCGAGCATTCGGTCGGCGGAGAGGCGCAGGTGTTGGCCGAACTCGCCGACGCCGGGAACCAGGTGCAGCAGTTGGGCGAAGAGGAGGCTGGGATAGGTCTCATACCAGAACGACCCGCCCGTGCCGTGCGCTACGCTGTTCATATAGAGGTTCAGGCCGTTGTCGCGGTTGAAGTAGCGTTGGCACATGGCGACGAAGTTGCGTCCGCCCTGGTTCGCCTTGTCAATGCCGACGAGCGAGGCGCCCACCACGGCGGCCATGCAGTTGATGGCCTCGTGGTGGCGGCCGCCGGTCTGACGGGGCGAGCCGACGTAGGAGGGCAGGCCGAAGCCGCGGAGGAGCGCGTTGTGCTTCGTGTCGTCCCACCAGATGAGGGGCAGGTATTGCCCCTTGGCGTTGAAGTCGAACACGAGGGCATCGTAGTCGCGGGCGACCTTCTTCCAGTCGCGCATCGCGAAGGGCTGGGGCAGGTTGGGCATCAGCTCCACGCGGTCGAGCTTCACCTGCTCCGCGCCGTGCGCCGCTGCGAACAGGGCACAAGCGATTGGGATCGTGCGCACAAATCTCACGTCTCGCCTCTCAGGTCACGATCGTCATGGCCTGAGGGTACCGGGCCTGGTTGCGGCTGTCAACCGCGACGGTGTTCGGGGAGGGGTTGACAGCCTCGCTCGCCGTGTCGTAACATTGCCATCGGCAGGCTGGGCCTTCCTGTGGAGAACGCGGGCATGCGGGCATTGCTTCAGTGTCGTTGGGTTGCACTGGCTGCGGGGCTCCTGCTCTCCAGCGCCTGGGCGGAGGAGCGGGCCGTGACGCTGGAGGCGCTGCTCCAGGAGATGGTGGACCGCGAGGCGGTGGCCCGCTGGCCCCAGCCGGCGTACACGTGCCGCCAGGCGAGCAGCTACGACCGCCGCACGAAGTCGCCCGACGACCCCGCCGGCTGGTTCGCGAACACGGACAACATGGACGGCAGCGGCGCGTCGCTTCGCTGGGAGGAGGCGGGCGGCCGCCGCGAGTGCGTGCTCCTGGACGTCGAAGGGCCAGGCTGCATCGTGCGATTCTGGTCGGGCGGACAGCAGCCGAAGGGGAAGCTCCGCTTCTACCTCGACGGCGCCGCTCAGCCGGCCATCGAGGCGCCAATGCAGGACCTGATGAGCGGCAAGCTCTTCGTGCCCCCTCCCCTCGCCATCCTGAACGCCGGCAACGCCCTGAACCTCTACCTGCCCGTGCCCTACGCGAAGCACTGCAAGATCACCTACGACGAGTCCCGCCCCGGCAACCCCAACGCCCCGCCGCCCGGCCGCTGGTACAACATCGAATACCGCAGCTATCCGGCCGGCACCGGCGTCAAGTCGTTCACGATGGACGACTACGCTGCCTGCAAAGCGACCATCGAGCGGGTCTGCAAGATGCTCCTCGAACCGCCCGCACTCGTCGGGGGCTGGGACTTCGCCCTCGATGCCGCCCTGGAGCCGGGCCAGGAAGCCTCGACCGATCTGCCCCTCAAGCAGGGAGCGGTGCGGGTGCTGGAGGCCCGCCTCGACGGCGTGCCCGCCGACCAGGTCGAGCAGGCGCTCCGCTCGACCGTGTTGCGGGCCACGTTCGACGGCGAGGAAACGGTCTGGTGCCCTCTCGGCGACTTCTTCGGCAGCGGCGTGGGCCTGAACGCGCTGAGCAACTGGCATCGCGCCGTCGCCAAGGACGGCGCGATGGCCTGCCGCTGGGTGATGCCCTACGAGAAGTCGGGCCGCCTCTCCGTCGTCAACCTCGGCACGCAGAAGGTGGGCGTGAAGCTCAAGGGCATCGTCGGCAAGTGGAAATGGCTCGACAACTCGATGCACTTCCACGCCACCTGGCGGCAGCAGTTCCCCATCCCCACGAGGCCGTTCCAGGACTGGAATTACGTCGAGGTCACAGGCCAGGGCGTCTACCTGGGCGACACGCTGTCGCTGATGAACCCCGTGCGCGACTGGTGGGGCGAGGGCGACGAGAAGATCTGGGTGGACGGCGAGAGCTTCCCCTCGCACTTCGGCACGGGGAGCGAGGACTACTACGGCTATGCCTGGGGCAACCCGAGCCTGTTCCAGGGGCCGTTCTGCAACCAGGTGCGCTGCGACGGGCCGGGCAACCTGGGCCACACGGTCGTCACCCGCACCCGCTCCCTCGACGCCATTCCGTTCGCCAAGAGCCTGAAGATGGACATGGAGGTGTGGCATTGGAAGGGCTGCCAGGTGGCCTACGCCGTGGCGAGTTACTGGTACGCGCGCCCCGGCGCGAAGAGCAACCGCGGGCCGCTGCCCGACGAGGCGGCACGCGCCATCCCCCAGCCGCCGCAGCCGGTCAAGGTCAAGGGCGCGCTCGAAGGCGAAACCCTCCGCATCGTCGAGCGCACCGGCGGCGTCACCGAAACCCAGCACATCACCCAGCACAACTGGAGCGGCGACCGCCAGCTCTGGTGGCGCGACGCCAAGCCGGGCGACAAGCTCACCTTCGCCCTCCCCGTGCCCAAGGCCGGCAAGTACTCCGTCGCGGCCAACCTCACGAAGGCCGTGGACTATGGGATCGTGCAGTTCCGCCTCGACGGTGAGAAGCTGGGGGAGGCAATTGACCTCTACAACAATGGCGTCGTCACCACCGGGCCGAGAGTGGTCGGCGCGGCCACGCTCGACGCCGGCGAGCACAAGCTCACGGTCGAAATCACGGGGTCGAACCCGGCGGCCGTCAAGCGCCACATGTTCGGCCTCGACTACGTGAAGCTCGATGCAGCGGAGTGAGCCCAGAGCCGGCGGCGGCCGGATTGGAGCACGGGAATGACAAGGTGGCTTGCTTCGGCGGCCCTGGCAGCTACGGTGCTCGCCGCAGCGATTGCTGTCCCGCGGCCCGCTCAGGCCGGCGACGCCGGGGAGTGGGTGGAGATCGTCACCAGGCCGTCGGCCGAGGTCGGCGCGCGCGGCTTCGCGCGCCTCGTGGCGCTCCCCGACGGCCGGCTCTTCCTCTGGGGGCCGCCGGCGGCGAACGCCTCGACCGACTGGTGCTCGGTCGCGTTCGACCCGGCCGCGAACGCCTGGCACCCGCTCGTGCCCAGGGGCAAGGAGGCCTGGCTCCAGCAGCGGCCGAAGATGTACGCCACAGGGATGCGCTGGGGGCACGCGATCCGCCTCGAGCGCCCCGAGGGCCTGCTCCAGCCCATCCCCATGTGCTACTTCCACCAGGCGGCCTACGTGCCCACGATGAAGCGGGTGCTCCTCTTCGTCGGCGGCAAGCACCTTGCCTTCGACCCCGAGACGAACACGTGGGAGGAACTGACCCCCAGGACGAGTCCCCCGCACGTCGTCTGGAGTGCGATGGAGTACGACCCGGCGAACGACGAGGTGGTGCTCTTCGGCGGCGGGGCCATGTGCGAGGAGAACCGCCCGGGCACCTGGCTCTTCAGCCCGAAGGCGATGGACTGGCGGAAGCTCGACCAGCCCCTGGGCGAGCAGCCGCCGCCCCGCTGCAACGCGCCCCTCGCCTGCGACCCGGAGAACCGCCTCATCGCCCTGTTCGGCGGCGACGCGCAGGACCACTACCTGGCCGACACCTGGGTCTACGACTGCTCCCGCCGCCGCTGGCGCGAGCTGAAGACCAACGTGAGGCCCTGCCCACGCACCGCACCGGCCCTCTGCTTCCTCGACAAGCACGGCGTCTTCCTCATGGGCGGCACGGTGCCCGACAAGGCGCTCGCCGCCGCGAGCGAGGAGACCTGGACCCTCGACGCCGCCACGGGCACCTGGACCCGCGTCGCAGGGAAGTTCCCTGCCGCCTTCTCGTGCAGCCTGGCCTACGATGCCGCTCGCGACCGCGCGATCCTCTACCAGACCCCCGGCCAGTGGCCCAAGCAGAGCAGCGTCTATGCCTGGGTGCCGGGCCTCGCGCCGGCCGGCGAGGGCCGGACCGCGCCGCCCGAGCCCATTGCCAAGTACCGCGGCCCGGCGTGGTACACCGAAGGCGTCCCGCCGGCCGACGAGGCCGCGGGCGAGAAGCTCATCGCTGCGCTCGAGCCCAACACGTGGACGAAGCTGGCCTTCCCCAGGGAGGGGATGATGCGCACCTGGGGCTCGGCGACCGTGGACACCGACCGCCACGAGGTCGTCTACTGGGGCGGCGGGCACTGCGGCTACTGCGGCACCGACGTGAGCCATCTGTCGCTGAAGACGCTGCGCTGGACGACCAGCTTCCCGCCCGAGTTTCCTCCCGCGCCCTACAACGGCTTCTACGGCGACGAGTCGAGCTTCCTCATCGCCTGCCGCACCTTCCGCGGCAGGCCCTGGGTCCAGCACGGGCGCACGAGCTACGCCTACGACCCCGTCGCCAGGATGGTCGTCTTCACCCAGTCCATCAGTTGCGTGCCGCGCGGCGACTGGACCTATCTCTACGACCCGGCGCGGCGCGACTTCGTCGCCCGCTTTCCCCAGCCGTTCATCGGCGGATGGGGGGTGTCGGGCGCCGCGGTCACCACGCGCCGCGGCGTGTTCGACTACCTGACGCCCGGCGACCACCGAAGCCCCGAGGTGGGCCTCTTCCGGCTCGACGCCACGGAGCGGAAGTGGACCAATCTCAGCGGCGGAAAGGCCACCGTCCCCTGCCCCGAGAAGTGCCGAATGGTCTACGACTCGACCCGCGACCATCTCGTCCTCGTCAGCCAGGAGGGCAGCGGCAAGGAGGCCCGGCCGGCCCTGTACGCCTGGGACCTGGCCGGCAACGCAACCACCTGGGCGAAGCTCGACCTGGCCGGCGAGCCGCCCCGGGCCTTCTACCGCGAGAGCGTCTACCTCGCCAGGCACGACCGCATCCTCAACCTGAACACGGAAGGCCTGTTCGCCTGCGACCTGGCGGCCGGCAACAGGTGGGCGAACACCCGCATCCCGCTCCCGGCCGGCGCACAGGTCAATGCCAACACCGCGATGGTCTATGACCCCGGCCTCGACGTCCTCGTCCTCTTCTGCGGCGGGAACACGGGGCCGGTCCACACCTGGCTGATGCGCTACGTGCCCGGAGCGGCCGCAACGACGCATCCTGGGGAACAAGGAGGCTGAACGGATGAGGCGAGCAATCCACCTGTTGGCCGCCATCGCGCTGGGCGCCTGGGCCGTGGCCGGCGAGCCCCCCGGAGGCAAGGAGCTCACCAACTCGCTCGGCATGAAGCTCGTGCGCATCGAGCCCGGCGAGTTCCTCATGGGCTGCGGCACACAGCCGCCCCGCACCGAGGCCGAATGGAAACAACGCGACTGGGACGAGGCGCCCGCGCACAAGGTGAAGATCACGAAGCCCTTCCACATGGCCGTTCACGAGGTCACTAACAAGCAGTACGAGCAATTCGACCCCAAGCACAAGGAACTGCGCGGCAAGTTCGGCGCCTACGGCCAGGGAAGGGTGTCCACGACCGACGACGAGCCGGTGACAATGGTGAGCTGGCACGACGCGGTGAGGTTCTGCGAGTGGCTGTCGAAGAAGGAAGGGAAGCCCTATCGCCTGCCCACCGAAGCCGAGTGGGAGTTCGCCTGCCGCGCGGGCACAACCACGGTCTACAACACGGGCGACACGCTGACGCCCGAGCAGGCCAACATCGGCCTCGCCAGGGACGGCAAGAAGAAAGTGCCCACGGTGCCCGTCGGCAGCTACCCGCCCAATGCCTGGGGCCTGTGCGACATGCACGGAAACGTCGAGGAGTGGTGCCTCGACTGGTTCGGCCCCTACGAGCCGGGCGAGCGGGCCGACCCGACCGGCCGGGCGGACGGCTTCGCCAAGGTGACCCGCGGCGGCAGCCACAGCATCGCCTCCTGGTCCCCCGACAACGCCCGCTACTGCCGCTCCTCCAATCGCTCGGGCCACCTGCCCGACGACGCGAACCGCTGCACCGGCTTTCGCATCGTCCTCGGCGAGATGCCCGCCACGCCGCCGCTCCCCGCCGCCAAGCCGCCCCTCCACGAGCGCGACGTGCAGCAAACTGCCGCGCCCCGCGAGGGGCCGGACCCCTCCAAGCCCTACTTCGTCAACTTCGCGGCGGAGAAGAGGAACCCGACGATCCCCAAGGACACCTGGGGGCCGATCTTCAGCGCCCACAACCACTTCACCGCCCTGTGCGCGTGCCCCAACGGCGATGTGCTGGCCGCCTGGTACACCACGAAGTCCGAGAGCGGCCGCGAGCTGGCCCTGGCCGGCAGCCGCCTCCGCGTCGGGGCCGACCGATGGGAGCCGGCGTCGCTCTTCTTCGACGTGCCCGACGTGAACGACCACGCCCCCGTGCTGCTGTGCGACGGCAAGCGCATCTGGCACTTCTCGTCCCAGGCCCTCGCCGGCTGGAACGACACCTCGATTCTGATGCGGACCAGCGACGACAGCGGCGCCACCTGGTCGAAGCCCCGCATCATCCTGCCCCGCCACGACCCCGACCACCTCAGCCAGTCGTGCTCCGCCTTCGTGGGGCCGGACGGCCTGCTGGGCCTGGCGGTGGACGGCAGCGGCCATGGCCGCGAACGCCTGATGACGAGCCGCGACGGCGGCCAGACCTGGCGCGTGGGCAAGGGCGACATGAAAGGCATCCACCCGGCCGCCGTGCTGCTCGACGGCGGCAGCGTCATCGCCTTCACGCGGGGGCCGAACCCGATGCCGATGTTCACCTCGTCGGACTTCGGGGATACCTGGCAGGCTGGCGTCACAGCGTTCCCTGGCATCAACGTCGGCCAGAAGGCGGCGGCCCTCAAGCTAGCCGGCGGCGCCGTCCTGCTCTGCTCCCACGACACGAAGAAGGCGGTCGTGGGCGGTGGCGTCTTCGCCGCCCTGTCGCTCGACGGCGCCCGCACGTGGCCACACGTCCGCAAGGTCGAGGGCGTGGGCGGCTACATGTCGGTCGCCCAGGCGCCCAACGGCGTCATCTACCTGTTCGGCAGCCGCATGGGGTGCGTCGCCTTCGACGAGGCTTGGCTCAGGGAGGGCAAGCCGCTTGCACCCGAGGCCGCGGGAGACGACACGAAGGGAAAGGTCCGATGAGAAAGCGGGCAGCCATTGCAGCCGGCTTCGTCGCCCTCTCGACAGTGGCGCTGGCCGGCGAAGCCGCATTCCAGGCGAAGCCTGCGGCGGCGAGAGAGGGCGACAAGGTGCGCATCACCTTCGCCGTCGCGGCGCCGACGGATGTCGAGGTGGCCGTGCTCAACGCCGATGGCGCCGTGGTGCGTCACCTGGTCGCCGGCGTGCTCGGCGGGTCGAAGCCGCCGCCCGGGCCGCTCAAGCCCGGCCTCGCCCAAAGCCTCGAATGGGACGGCAAGGACGACGCGGGGAAGCCGGCCGCGGGCGGGTCGTTCAGGGCGCGTGTCAGGCTCGGCATGAAGGCGGAGTTCGACTCCTTCCTGCTCGACGACCCCGACGCCACGCCCGAGGTGGAGAGCCTCGCGATCGGCCCGAAGGGCGAGGTCTACGCCTTCTACCAGGACCCCACGGCCAACGGCAACCAGGGCGGCATCAAAGTGAAGGTCCTTGACCGCCAGGGCAGGCACCTCCGCCAGATCGTCCCGTTCCCCGCCGACTTGGCCTACGAGCGGGTGAAGGCCACGGGCGCGTTCCAGGACGCCGACGGCGACGTGGTGCCCCACTGCCATAACTGGCACTCGCTGAACTTCTACCCCGACACCATCCTCGACCGCGGGCGGAGCATGTCGTCCTTCAGCCAGCCCGTGGTGGACGCGAACGGGCGCGTCTACTGGATCATCTTCGGGGGTCGCCTCTGCGCCGTGGACGCCGATGGCGGCATTCCGTACGACGAGTTCCTCGGCCCGCCGATGTTCCCCGACTCGCCCTGCCCGATGGGCATGCCAGCCCTGGCCCTCAGCGGCGACGGCAAGCACCTCTATGCCGCGGGCATCGTCGCCTCCGCCGACAAGTGGGGCTTGAAGTCTGCCCCGATCCCCTGCGTCTTCCGCATCTCTCTGGCCACCCGCGAGGCCGAGGTCTTCGCTGGAAAGCGTGACCAAACGGGGAAGGAGGGCACGCTCTTCACCCGCCCCCGCGGCGTGGCCGTGGCAGGCGGGCTGCTCTATGTGGCCGACCCCGACGCCGGCCGCATCGCCATCTTCCGCGAAGCCGACCGCTCGTTCGTCGCCGAGATGAAGGCCGTCCTCCCCCACATCGTCCAGGTCCACCCCAAGACAGGGGCGGTCTACGTGGTCAGCTACGTGCCCGAGGAGAAGCCCAGGGACGACGGCAAGTGCCGGATCAAGGATGCGAACCTGCTCAAGTTCGCCAGCTACAAGGCCGAGCAGCCGGCCTACCAACTGGCCCTGCCCCGCACCGGGCTGAGCCCGAACGACGGCACGCACCGCATCGCCCTCGACCCGACGGCGGAGCCCCCGCTGCTCTGGGCGCCCGGCCTGCCCTACGCTCGCACGGGCCGCCGCATCGCCTGCTACCGCGACACGGGCGCCGCCTTCGAGCCCGTCGAGCTGCCCGAGCCCAGGGAGCCGTGGGGCAACGGCCCCCGCGACCTCGTCCTCGACCGCTCGCGCGGCGAGCTATATGTGAAAGTGCAGGGCGAGGTGTGGCACCAGCTCGACGAGCGGGTGCCCATCGCTGGCGATGGGCGCAGCAAGCTCGTCCGCACCGTGCGGTTCCCCAAGAACGACGGCGGCCCGTACATGGGCTCCTCCGGCGCCCAGCTCGGCCTCGATTCGGCCGGCAACTACATCACCCACTGCTGGGGGCAGAAGGCCGGCCTGATGCGCTGGACGCGCGACCTCAAGCCCTTCCGCTGGGACGGCCTCGACACCCACCGCACCGACTGGGGCGGGATGATGACGTTCCAGCTCAACTACATGGCCATTCGCAACGACGAGATCTACGTGATCAAGCCCGTCAAGGGGCCGCACCACCTCGACGTCTACGACATGGCCCTCCGCCACAAGCGCCGAGTCGTCTGGAACGTCCGCCGCGGCAGTTGCCCCCGCCTCGACGCCCAGGGCAACATCTACATCACCGTCCCCCTCCGCCCACCCGACCGCGACTTCCCCGAGTTCTTCGACGGCAAGCTCGCAAAGCTCCCCGACTACTTCCGCCACATCGGCGACGGCCACTACTGGTACGGCTACATGTACGGCGCCATCGTCAAGTTCCCGCCCGAGGGCGGCGCCTTCCACTGGGTCGAGACCGACCGCGAGAAGAACGACCTGGCGGGCCTCCCCGATGCCATCGCGGCAAGGCCCAAGGTCAAGTTCCAGTATTTTCAAGGCGGGCGCTATCCTCACAAGCTCTGCGAGGTGCAGGGCGCCGAGTGGGTGCGGTTCGGCTACTCCCCCTACTCCGAGACCTACAGCGCCGGCACGCCCGTGTGCATGTGCGAGGGGACGGGCTTCGACGTGGACCCCTTCGGCCGCGTCTTCTACCCCAACCTGTGCCAGTTCCGCATCGAGGTCCTCGACAACAGCAACAACCTGATCACCACCTTTGGCAAATACGGCAACCAGGACTCGGGCGGCCCGGACGCGCGGGTGAAGAAGCCCGAGATTCCGCTGGCCTGGCCCACCTATGTGGCCGTCAGCGACACCCATGCCTACATCAACGACACCGTCGGCATGCGCGTCGTGCGGGTGCGGCTCGCCGCCGAACGCGAGGAGTCTTGTGAGTTGCGGTAGCGGAAGCCCGTCAGCGTCCCGCCCCTGCCTTGATCGATCCGTCGCCGGCCGGTATCCTATTGGCCTCTGGGCCAGCTCAACGATGATGCCTCACGAGAAGCCGCCGGCATGATTCAACAGAGCGTGTCCAATGGGGTCTGCGTCCTGCGCCTTCACGCGCCACCGGTGAACGCGATCACCTTCGCGCTGCTGGACGAGCTTCGGGGCGCCGTGCGCCAGGCGGCCTCGGACCCCCAGGTGCGCGGCATCGTGCTCACGGGCGACGCGGGGCACTTCAGCGCGGGCGCCGACGTGAATCTGTTCCGCGAGGTGCGCACGGCGGACGACGCGGTGCGGATGTCGCGCGTCTTCCAGGAGGCGCTCGGGGAGGTGGAGGATTCGCCCAAGCCGGTCGTGGCCGCCGTGGCGGGAAAGATGATGGGCTGCGCCATCGAGTTGGCCGCGGCCTGCCACTATCGCGTGTGCGTCCGCGGCGCGGAGTTCCGAATGCCCGAGGTCACGTTCGGCATCAACCCCGGCGCCGGCGCCACCGCCCGGCTGCCCCGGCTCATCGGCGTCGAGCAGGCGTTGCGGATGCTGCTCACGGGCGCCCCGATCGGCGCCGAGGAGGCCCTGGCCCTTGGCCTCGTGGACGCCCTTTGCGAAGCGGATGAGCTGATCGAGCGGGCGCGAGAGCTTGCCTGTAGGCGGGATGTCCCTGTCCCGCGCACGCGGGAGCGCACCGAGAAGGTCCGCGACAAGGCAGCCAACGACTCCGCCTTCGCCGCGGCGGCGAAGCGCCTAGCCAAGGGCCGCCCCGAGCTGATCGCCCCGTGGAAGATCCTCGACGCCGTGCGAGCGGGGGTCGAGGAGTCGTTCGACGCGGCGCTTCAGAAGGAGCAGACGGGGTTCGCCGAGTGCCGCGCCACCCTGGGGATGCAGAACAAGTTCCACGTCTTCTTCGCCGCCCGCGAGGCCGCCAAGGCCGTGGATTGCGGAATGAGATCCGAGGTCCGGCGAGCGGCGGTCGTGGGCATGGGCTCGATGGGCACGGGCATCGCGCACGCCTTCCTCATCGCCGGGCTGCCCGTGGTGGCGCTCGATGAGGAGAGGGCCGCACTCGAACGCGGCAGGGAGAAGATCGCCCGCTCAGTCGAGAAGCGCGTGGCCGAGGGCAAGCTCGGCCGTGACCGCGCTGAGCGCATGCTCGGCCTGCTCTCGACGACGACCGACTGGGCGGCCCTCGCGGATGCCGATTGGGTCGCCGAGGCCGTCTTCGAGCAGCCGTCGGCCAAGCGCGCCGTGCTCGCGGGCCTCGAGGAGGTCTGCCGCCCCGACGCCATCATCGCGTCGAATACCTCGACCCTGTCGCTCGACCTGCTGACCGAGGGCATGCGGCACCCCGAGCGGCTCATCGGCATGCACTTTTTCAATCCAGCCCACGTCATGCCCCTCGTCGAGGTCATCCGCCGCGAGGCCACGCCGCCCGAGGTGATCGCCGCGGCGCTCAAGCTCGCCAAGACCCTGCGCAAGACGCCCGTCCTCGTCCGCAACCGCGAGGGCTTCCTCGTCAACCGCATCTTCATCCCGTACTTGAAGGAAGCCTTCTCGCTCCTTGAGGAAGGGGCGGCGGCGCCCGCGATCGACGCCGCGATGGCCGAGTTCGGCTTCCCGATGGGGCCGCTCGCGCTGATCGACATGGCCGGCCTCGACATCCTGGCGGCGACCGACGCCGTGCTGAGCCGGGCCTTCCCGCGCCACGGCGGCCTGTCGGACGTCGTCACCCAACTCGTCGCCCAGGGACGCCTCGGCCAGAAGACGGGCGGCGGGGTCTACGACTACGCGGTGGGCGATCACACGCCCCGGCCGAGCGAGGCCACGGTCCGCATCGTGGCTGGGATACGGCAGTCGAGCCGCGAGGTCGGCGCCGCCGAGATCACGCGACGCCTCGTGATGCGGATGGCCGCGGAAGCCTTCTGGGTCCTCGACGAGGGCATCGCCCAGCGGGAATCGGACATTGACGTGGCGATGGTCCTCGGCACCGGCTTCCCCGATTTCCGGGGAGGCGTGCTCAAGCATGCCCGCGACCTGGGCCTGAGCGCGGTGAGGGCGCAGCTCGATGAGCTTTCGCAGCGTTTCGGCCCGCGGTTCGCACCGTGTGACCTTGTGAGAGGATGATTGGATGGTTGGATGAATGGATGAAAGGGAAGACGGGTGGTTTGTCTGACAACCATCCAGTCATCCACCCATCCATTCCTCCCCTTCTTTTGAGGCAATGAACCGAGAGGAGAGCGAGCATGGCCGCCCCCGAGCGGAAGGAGCTTGAGTCCACGCAGAAGATGAAGGCCGTGATGGGCAAGTACTTCAAGGAGCTGGCGGCCGGCCCCCAGGCGGGCAACAAGACCGCCTGGTGCACGAGCGTCGGCCCCGCCGAGCTCCTCCGCGCCCTCGGCTTCAACGTCTATTTCCCCGAGAACCACGGGGCCATGCTCGGCGCGACCCGCACGGCGACCGACCTGATTCCCGCGGCCAACGCCCGCGGCTTCTCGCCCGACATCTGCTCCTATCTGACGAGCGACATCGGCTCGTACCTCACGAACAAGACGCCGCTCCAGAAGATGGGCATGGCCGGCCCGCCGAAGGCCGACGTGCTCGTGTTCAACACCAACCAGTGCCGCGACGTCAAGGACTGGTTCCAGTTCTACGCCCGCGAGTGGGGCGTCCCTTGCCTTGGCATCCACACGCCGCGCGCCATCGGCGAGCTGAGCGACTCGATCCTCGCCGACGTGGCGAAGCAGACCGAGGCCCTCGTGGCGCCGCTGGAGAGCGTGGCGGGCGCGAAGCTCGACCCCGAACGGCTCCGCCAGGCCATCGCTCTCTCCAAGGAATGCACGGAGCTGTGGAGGGCCGTGCTGGAGACCGCCGCGAGCATTCCGTCGCCCATCACCTTCTTCGACGGCACGATTCAGATGGGGCCGGCCGTCGTCCTTCGCGGGACGCAGGACGCCGTGGACTACTATCGCGTGCTCCTCGCCGAGCTGCGGCAGCGGGCGGCCGACGGCGTGGCGGCGGTGCCGGGCGAGCGCTTCCGCATCTACTGGGAGGGGATGCCCATCTGGGGCAAACTCCGCAGCCTCTCCGAGCAGTTCGCCGCGCTCAAGACCTGTGTCGCCGCCTCGACCTACTGCAATAGCTGGGTATTCGACGCCCTCGACCCCGCCGACCCGTTCCGCAGCATGGCCCGCGCCTACTCCAGCATCTTCATCTGCCGCTCCGACGACGAGAAGGAGAGGTACATCGAGGCCATGGTGGCCAGGTTCAAGGTCAACGGCATCCTCTACCACGACGCGAAGACCTGTCCCAACAACTCGAACAGCCGCTACATGATGCCGCAGCGGCTCCAGACGAAGCTCGGCATCCCCTATCTCATCATCCACGGCGACCTCAACGACCTGCGGCTCTACTCCGAGGAGCAGGCCCGCACCAACATCGAGGCATTCGCCGAGCAACTGGCGGAGGCGTGAACGTTCGTAGTGCGGGCTTTAGCCCGTATCCTGGATACGGCCTGAAGGCCGCACTACAAACCGAGATCCACGATGGACTACTTCTGTGGCATAGACATTGGCGCCGCCACGGCGAAGCTCGTCCTCATTGACGCCGAGGCGCAAGTGGTGGCCAAGGCGATGCGCCGCTCGGGCGTGGACTACGCGGCGGCCGCCGACGCGAATCTGGCCGAAGCCCTGGCCGCCGCCTGCCTCGCGCGGGAACAGGTCCGACGAGTCGTGTCCACCGGCTACGGCCGCGACAACGTGCCCTGGGCCGACGGTCGGATGACCGAGATCGCCTGCCACGGCAAGGGGGCCTGGTTCCACTTCCGCCGGCGGATGACCGTCATTGACATCGGGGCGCAGGACAGCAAGGTCATCCACCTCGACGACGCGGGCCGCCGCCTCGCCTTCAAGATGAACCGCAAGTGCGCCGCGGGCACCGGGGCGTTCCTCGAAGAGATCGCCCTGCGGCTCGACCTGCCACTTTCGGACCTCAACGCCCTCGCCGAACGCTCGACGAAGGAGGTCACGCTCGGCAGCTTCTGCACCGTCTTCTCCGCCACCGAAATCCTCGCACGCATCCGCGCCGGCGAACGGGTCGAGGACATCGTGAAGGGCGCCTTCCGCTCCGTCGTCAAGCGCCTCATCGAGATGGACACCGTGCAGGAGACCCTGGTGCTGACGGGGGGCGTGGTGGCGCACAATCCCCTGCTCGTGACGCTCGCGGGCGAAGCCTTCGGCACCCAGCCCCTCGTGCCGCCCGACCCGCAATTCATTGGCGCATTCGGCGCAGCACTCTTCGCGAAGGAACAAGAAGGAGCGTGCCCGTGCTAATCCAGAATCCCCCCGTCCAAGTCACTGACCACCTGTGGATGCTCGGGACGAATGCGTACCCGCTCTTCCTCTATCGAGGCGATGAGGGAGCGACGATCTTCGAGGGCGGCGTGGGCGCCATGGGGCCGCTCCTGCTCGAACAGCTTGACGGGCTCGGCATCGCAAAGGACTCCGTGAAGCAGGTGGTCGTGACCCACGCCCACCCCGACCACGTGATGGCCGTGCCGCTGTTTCGCCAGGCCTTCCCCGACGTCACCGTGCTGGCGTCCGCGGCCGCGGCGAAGACGCTCTCCATCGAGAAGGCGGTCGGCTTCTTCGCCAAGGTTGACGGCATGCTCACCCAGTCGCTCCTTCAGGCCGGGCTGATCGCCGACCGCCATCGCCCTCAGCCGCTTGCGGCGCCGCAGATCGCCGTGGACCGCATCCTCAAGGAGGGCGACACCGTGGCCGTGGGCGGCGGCGTGGCCTTCCAGGTGCTCGAGACGCCCGGCCACAGCGACGGCGACCTGAGCTTCCTCGAGCCGGGGGAACGAGTGCTCGTCCTCTCCGACGCGACCGGCTACTATGTGCCCGACGGCTACTGGTGGCCGAATTACTTCGGCGACTACGCCACCTACGTCCGCTCGATGGAGCGGCTGGCGGGCCTGGGTGCCGAGGTGCTCTGCCTGAGCCACAACGGCGTCGTCGCGGGCGCCGACGCCGCGGCGGCCTACCTCCGCGACGCCCTCGCCGCGACCGTGGCCTACCACCAGCGTATCGTCGCCGACGCCAAGGCGGGGAAGAGCGCCCGCGAAATCGCCGAGGCCCTGGGAGCCGAGGTCCACGCCAGGACCCAACTCCTCCCCCTCGACTTCTTCCAGAAGAACTGCGCCATCCTCGTCAAGCAATCGCTGAAACACGAGGGGATCGCGATGGAGGGATGACAGGGACTTTGTGGGTGGGGCGTCTCTGCCCCGCGATGGTTCGACGACGAGGACGACGACGAGGACGAGGACGATGGGAAACAAGCCTGCCGCTGCATCGAGAATCCTTGGCACCGGACATCATCTTCCGCCGAAGGTGGTCACCAACCTCGACGTGACGAAGATGATGGAGACCACCGAGGAGTTCATCGTCACACGCACGGGCGTGCTGCGGCGGCGCCACGCCGAGGCCGACGTATCCGCCACCGACCTCGCCGTGCCCGCCTGCCAGGCCGCCGTGGCCGACGCGGGGCTGGCGATAAGCGACATTGACCTCCTGATCTTCAACACCATCACGCCCGACCACGCGGACCCCGGCAGCGCGTTCTTCCTCCAGGCCAAGCTCGGGCTGCCCGGCATCGCCGTCCTCGAAATCCGCCAGCAGTGCGCGGGGCTCCTCTACGGCCTGGCCATCGCCGACAGCTTCATCAAGACGGGCGCCTTCCGCCACGTCCTCATCGCCTGCTCCGAGGTGCTCTCGAAGCGGATTGACGGCTCCTACGACGGCCGCAACATCGCCATCCTGCTCGGCGACGGCGCGGGGGCGGCGGTCGTCGGGCCGTCCGACGACCCGCACCGCGGCATCCTCTCCACTCTCCTCCACGCCGACGGCACGGGTGCCAAGGCCCTCTACACCGCCGCGCCCGGCAGCGCCCTCGGCTGCATGCAGTGCATCACGAAGGACGACGTGGACGCGGGCCGCGTGCACTTCCGCATGGACGGCCGGGCGGTGTTCGAGAACGGCGTGGCCCGAATGTCCGAGGCCGTCATCGAGTCGCTGGAGACCAACGCCCTGACGTTCGATGACCTGGCCCTCCTCATCCCGCACCAGGCGAACCTGCGGATGCTCGAGGAAATCGTCCGCAAGGTCGGCGCGCCCCAGGAGAAGGTCTTCATCAACGTCCAGGAATACGGGAACATGGCCTCCGCCTGCCTCCCCATCGCGCTCGACGAGGCGCGCAAACAGGGGCGTGCGCCCGAGGGCGGCCTCGTCCTCCTCGTCGCCTTCGGCTCTGGCTTCGTCTGGGCCTCCGCCCTCCTGCGCATGTGACCAGCGTCCCCGTCGTGAGCAGCTTCGTTTGTAGTTCCGCCTTCAGGCGGTCTTCGCACCCTCTCCTTCCCACGGCCCCCCGCAGGAGCGAGGATAAGACCGGATTCCTACGACCCGCCCCCAGCCCCACCTTTTGCCTATTGTGTATCATTTCGGCTCCCTCCGGGGATTGATACACGATGGCAGAGTCGCGAGAAATGGCGATTCTCGCCATTCCCCCCATTCTGTATCATCTCCACCTCCTCTAGCAACGTGGTAGACATCTTCGACGCGACTGGCGCGCGCATCGGCACGACCACCCTCTCGCAGGCGCGCTGCTACCTCGCCGCGACGACGGTGGGGGACCTCGCGCTCTTTGGGGGCGGCTACAGCGGCAGCTACAGCAACGTGGTGGACATCTTCGAGTTGACGGACTCGTGCACCTGGACGCGCCCCGCGGCCAGCGGCCCCGGTTCCTGGGCCGACGCAGCAAACTGGGACAGCATCCTGCCGCCCCTTGCATCCGACAAAGTGTACATCAACAACGGCGGGACGGCGCAGATCGCGGCCCCCGGCGCCGTTGGCGACATCCTCACCCTCGGCGAGAACCCCGGCGACTCGGGCACCGTGCAGCTCCAGGCCGGCGGCAACCTGAGCGTCGCTACCCTCAACGTCGGCCTGGGCGGCACGGGGGTGTTCGACTGGACCGGCGGCACACTCGCCGCCCCCGCGATCAACGTCGGCGCGGGCGGCACGATGAACGTGGGGCTGCACTGGAGCTACGACGGCACGCTCCGGGTGGAACTGTACGGTGGCTTGCTGCCCTCGGCGGGGAACACGTTCGACATCCTGGACGTTGACCCGTTGCTCCTGACGGGCACCTTCGACTCAGTCCTCCTGCCACAGGGCTACGCCTGGGACACGTCGCGTCTCTACACCACGGGCGAGATCGGCATCGCGTTCCCTGCCGCCATCCCCGAGCCGGCCACGCTCACCCTCCTCGCCCTCGGCGGCCTGGGGCTGCTGCGTCGGCGGCGATGGCCTACGAGGTGAAGTCCCAGCCCTTCCGGTAGTCCTCTGGTTGCGAAGCTCCCGCTTCGAACCCCTTGCGGCAGGAGCCGCACGCTCCCCCCTGCGAAGCCGGCCCGCCCGCCGCGGCCCGGCGCAGGCGGGAGCTTCGCAACGAGGGAAGGGATTCGAGGACGAGGACGATTGCAGACTGTCCACCGTCCACTGTCTACTGTCCACTCTCTTCTCTGGTGGGGGAGCCGATCCGGGGAATCGCCCTTGCGCCGCCCGCACCGCGCGGTATAATCGGGCGGAGGGTCCAGGAGGCGGCGAGATGAGAGCCATGCAGCGGGCCATCGGGTTCGGGGTCGCGCTGGGGCTGGCCTGCGGCGCCCTGGCTGGGGCGCCCGCCGACGCGCCCAGGAAGCTGAAGTCCGACCCCAAGCAGGAATACCACCTCTACCTGCCGAAGAAGCACGACCCGAAGCAGGAGTACTACCTCTTCGTCGCGGTGCACGCGGCGAACGGCAGCGGCGCCGGCGCGCTCGGGCTGAACAAGCTCGCCGACGAGGGGCACTGCATCGTCCTCGCCCCCACCTTCAAGGGCGACTTCCAGAACCCCGCCAAGGGCTCCGGCGACAAGCTCAAGGCGATCCTCCGCGAGGTGGCGGGCGAGTGCAAGGTTCAGCCCAAGGTCTTCCTCGTCGGCTTCGCCGAGGGCGCGGCCTTCGCCTATCGGTTCGCGGCGGACAATCCGTCGCTCGTCCTCGGCTGCGCCGCCCACTCGGCCGACAAGTGGGACGCCCCCGACCCCAAGGCGCGGCAGGTGCCCTTCCTCGTCACGTGCGGCCAGGACGACAAGAAGCCGAACCGCATCGGCGAGGCCCGCAAGTTCGCCCAGGCGCTGAAGGGCAAGAAGTTCGAAGTCCAGACAAACTGGCCCAAGGGCGTCGGCCACGCCTTCTCGCCGCAGGCCCGCGACAAGACGAAGGAGTTCTTCCTCACGCTCACGACGGGGATGAACGCCTGGGAGCGGCAGAAGGCCACGGCGACGCTCGCGAAGGCCACGGCCGCGCTCAAGGAGAACAAGTACGCCGAAGCCGCCCTGGCGGCCAGGGAGCTCCTCGAGCTGAAGCCGAACGCCGAGTACATCGGGAAGGCCAACGCCCTGCTCCAACAGGTCTACGACGCCGGCAAGGCGAAGCTCGCCCAGGTCGAGGAGCAGGCGAAGAGCGACCCCGCGGCTGCCGCCGAGGCCCTCCAGGCGCTCCACGAGCAGTTCCTGGGCACGCCGGTCGCCGAGGCCGCCGCGGCGCGCCTCAAGTCCCTCGAGGAAGCCGTCAAGGCCGCCGCCGAGCGTGACGCGGGCGAGGCCGAAGCCCCCGCCGAGGCGAGTCCCGCGGCGAAGATGAAAGCCCAATGCCGCCGGTGGCTCATGCTGGCCAACAACTACATCGCCAATGGCAGGACCGGCGAAGCCCGCCTTGCGCTCCACAAGATCATCGAGGCCTACCCCGACTCGGTCTTCGCCGAGCAGGCCAAGGCGAAGCTCGACGCGCTGCGCTGAACCCGCCCCTGCTATTGACCTCTGCGAAAGCAATGTGCGCCGCGCAGCCCCCGAATGGGGGTCGCCCCGGGCTACGGCTGGCTCGCCCACTTCGTGGGCTACCAGGCAGCCGTCGTCGGAGCGGGCCCGCCTGAAAGGTGCTTCGACAGGCTCAGCATGACAAGGGGGTGGCGCGTTGCGCCTGACGCATGGGACCGGCGGAGGGGAACTGGCGGGCTAGTCCCAGCTTGCCACGGCGTGGCGGCGGTGCTGGTTGTAGGCGTCGCGCATGGCCACATAGGGGTCGAGCACGCTCTTCTTGAAGTCCTCGTACTCGCCCAGGCTGAGCGACGTGGAGTTGACGCGCGACACGAGCCCCACCCCCGGCATAAAGGTGAGCGGGTCGAGCAGCACGTCCACGACGAAGCCGACCGTGTCGCGGGTGCAGGAGGGGCCGAGGATCGGGAAGTTGGAGTACGAGCCCATGCCGATGCCCCACACGCCCAGGGTCTGGCCGAAGTCCTCCTTGCGAATCGTGAGCTTGAGCCAGTGCTTCCCCGGGTCGCCGAAGCCGAGCACGCCCACGGTGGTGTTGACGCCGAAGCGCGCCAGCTCGGTGCCCGAGCCCTTGAGGTCGCCCTGGAGCAGGCAGTTGAGGCTTCGCGCCGGGGCGCCCAGGTTGCTGAAGACGTTGCGCACGCCCACCCGGGCCGGCCGCGGGACCACGGACTTGTAGGCCCCGGCCACGGGGCGCAGGAACCAGAAGTAGAGCTTGTCGTTGAACGCGAAAAACGCGCGGTTCATCCCCTCGAGGGGGTCGGGCAGCGGCGGGACGGCCGGCTCCGTGGCCTCCTTCTTCTCGAAGGGATCCACGTCGGCTGCCTCCGCGCGCTCGACCGTGCCGGGCGCCCCGGCCCGCGCCTGCCCCGGGCTGCCCAGGGCCACCAGGACCGCCGCCACGAGGCCCGCCACACGAGCTGCTTTCACGTTGGTTCTCCCGGTCAGGGCTCAGTCCTCCTTGGTCATCTCGGCGACCTTGGCCTTGAGCTTCTCGAGGAACTTCGGGTAGCTCATGCTGTTGAGCATGCTGGCAAACTGGGTGCGATAGTTGTTGACGAGCCTCACCCCCTCGATGGCCACGTCGTAGACGAGCCAGCCGCCCCCGTCGTACTTCTTCGCGCTGTACTCGATCGGGATGTCCACGTTCTTTGTTGTGACGAGCACGACCTCCACGCGGGCGTAGTTCCCCTCGATCCGTTCGCCCTTGTAGTGGATCCGTTCGCCCGAGTAGCTCTCGATCTTCGACAGGTAGCTGTGGCGCAGGAGCAGGTGGAAGAGCCGGGTGAACTCCTCGCGCTCCTCGGGCGTGCGGGGCGCCCAGTGGCGGGCGAGGGTGCGCTGCGCCAGGTCGGCCCAGTGGAACCGCTCGTCAATGGCGGCGCAGACCTTCTCGTGGCGCTCGGCCTTTCGCTCGGGCGTCTTGAGCGCCGGGTCACTGAGGACGGCGAGCAGCTTGTCGGTGCTCTCGCGGATCTGCTCCATCGGCCCGACCTCGCCCGCCGCCGCGCGCGACGGCCCTCCCGCCGCCGCGGCCACCAGGGCGGCCGCGGCCGCCCACCCGCACACGATTCTCACTCGCCGGTTCACTCGATTCCGCCTCCTGAGTTCTGGCTGAAGATGTACTTGGCCACCAGGCCGTAGAGGTCGAGGGCGGGCTGGGTCTCGCGGATCCGCTGCCCAGGCCCCAGGGTGACCTCGGAGCCGCCGGGGCTGATCTCGACGAGCGTCTCGCCCAGCAGCCCGCGCGTCTTCACCGTGGCGATCGCGTCCTCCTGAACCTTCACGTCGCCGCCGATGGCCATCTCCACGTTGGCCTGGTAGTCCAGGAGCGACACCCGCTTCACCCGCCCGACCGACACCCCTGCGATCACGACGTCGGCGCCCCGCTTGAGGCCCCCCACGTCGGCGAACCGCGCCGTGAGCTCGTACGCGCCTCCGCCCAGCGAATCGGCCTGGCCGATCCGCACCGTGAAGTAGGCGAACAGCGCCAGGGCGGCCACCATAAATGTCCCCACACACAGTTCGATGCTCAGCCTTTTCATGCCCTGTCCCCTTTGAGGTTGCTCGCCGCATCCGGTGCGCCCGGCCGCCGCGTCGTCCCGGCCGGCGGAAGTCTCTTACCACTATTGGTACCGTACCGGAGGCATCGTGTCAAGTCCAGTCGCGGGTCCCGGCGGGTGCGTGTAATCTCCTACGGTCAAGGGTGCAACGTGAACGCCCGTAGGGCGTGGCGGAGTACAGCCCACGGTGCAGCGAAGCGGAACCGTGGGTTTGCGTCCGAGAAGAAGACCCAGCCCCCGAAGGGGGCGGCGGAG
>DATKZY010000223.1:0-9392 GCA_035527715.1 Planctomycetota bacterium
CTCCGCCGCCCCCTTCGGGGGCTGGGTCTTCTTCTCGGACGCAAACCCACGGTTCCGCTTCGCTGCACCGTGGGCTGTACTCCGCCACGCCCTACGGGCGTTCACGTTGCACCCTTGACCGTAGGAGATTACACGCACCCGACGAGGGCGTCAGGACTCTCCCGAGGACTCTCCCGGGTCCCGGGCGGGCCGGCGGCTGGCCCGCCTGGGTCGCACGAGGGCGAAGGCGTCGGAGGCGAGGCGCCGAAGCTCGCGGAAGGCCGCCTTGCGCGCGAGGCGGAGCCGGCTGCGCAGGACGGCGTAGCCCAGGGCGCGGACCCACCCGGCGCCGGGCGCCGTGTGCCGGGCCAGCGCCAGAACCTGCTCGGTGAGGTACACGCTCTCCTCCGGCAGCCGGCGCAGGCGGAGGATGTCGCGCGTCGTGACGTCGCGCTCGAAGCACTCGGGGAGGGGGAGCCCCAGGGCGCGGAAGGCGAGGATCGTGCGGGTGCACTTCCTGCATCTCCCGCAGTTGCGGTCGAGGCGCTCGCCGGCGTAGCACACGCGGAGGTGCCGCATGGCCTCCGGCCACTGGGCCAGCTCGCGGAGCTTGTCCGTCCGCGTGAACAGCGCGCCGTCGCTGAGGACCCTCAAGGCGTTGCACGACATGAGGCCCTCGGTGAGTGGGCCGCTGGGGGTAGGCCCATGCCAGTCGGCCGCGAACTCGTCGGCGACGAGGGCGGTCGAATACGCTTTCTGGAAGAGCGCGAGGCATGCGACGAGCGACACGGCCCAGGAGTCGGGCCACCGCTGGCGCAGCGCGCGCAGGTTCGTGGCCACGGTGAGGAGGGGGAGCCCGACGCTGTCGAGCATGACCTTCGCCTTGGCGGCGGCCCCGGCGAAGTCCTCCTCGCGCTCCAGGGGGATGTCGAAGCCGTGGACCATCATGGCCGCGTGGATGTCGCGCACCCGGCGCACGGCCCGCCCCGTGCGGTGGCGCCAGACGGTGAAGCTGGAGTCGACGCCGCCCGAGAAGCCCACGACGGTGCCCCGCGGCTCCGCGGCCCAGGGCGGCTCCTCCTCGGCGTCGGCCGCCAACTCCACCGGCGTGTAGTGCCTCGGGCACCAGGCGTTCCACACGACCTGCAAGTCGCCGAGATTCCGCAGGAGCGACGGGGAGACGGTGCCGTGGACCCGCATCCCCACCCCGCGCCGCATGGCGGTGAAGAACAGGGCCAGCAGGAACGGGTCACAGGTGTCCCCCAGCAGGCCCGCGTGGGCCTGGGGCACGTCGAACCACAGCACGAAGCGCTCCCGGCCCGGGATCTCGATAGCCGCCTGGGCGCGAACCCGCCCGGCGTGCTCCGAGAGGCCCTCGGGCCAGACCTGCACCTCCGTTCCCACGGGCACAGCTCCTTCGGCACACGGGTCGGCTCAGCGCCACAGGCTCAGGAGGCCGTGCAGCGCCTCCTGAGCCCCGTCGGTGGCGTCGAGATTCGGATCAACCACCCTCGTCGTCCGCGGGACGGCCTCGCGGACGCTCTCCATCTTCGCCCGGTAGTAGGCGCCCGACGCGACGGCGACACAGGGCAGGCCGAATGCGCCGGCGACCACGGCCGCGTGGAACCGGGTCGTCGCGATCGCGTCGCACGCGAGCAGGCGCTCGACCGCCTCTTGCGGGTCCGGGCGAGGCGGCTCGACGCGGCGTGCCTCCAGGCCCGCGCGCTCGAATGCCTCGCAGGTGGTGCGATAGTCGGCCGCGCAGTCGGTGTGGAAGCAGAACCCGCGCAGGCTGGCCTGGGGCATCTCCCGATGGAGCCCTCGGAGGAAATCCACCCACCAGGCCTGCACCCGCGTCGGCGCCTCGCTGCCGTGCTGGCGGTGGGCGCACACCCCGACCGTCAGGGGCTGCCCCTCGGCGCGCGCGCGGGTCGCGGCCAGCGTGGGGTAGAGCTCGCGGACGCGGAAGCCATCGTCGGGGCGCTGGTCGGCGGGGATCGCGTGCCGGCGGCAGAAGGCGGCGGAGCCGGCGTCGCGCACCGTAACCCGTGCGCCGCGGAGGGCCTCGGCGACCAGGGCCTCGCCCGCGCGGGACCGGAACGGCCCGATCCCGAGCGGCGCAGTCTCCACGGCCAGGCCAAGCTGCCGCGCGGCCAGGAGCGGCATCACGGCGCGCTCGAGATCGAACAGGTCGGTCAGGTATCCGCCTCCCGCGAGGTACAGGCGGTCCGCTCGCCCGAGCGCTTCGACCCACTCTGCGCGGCCGCCCGCGCGGTCGCTCATCTGCTCGTCGAGGCTGTAGCGGAACCGCCAGCGGTCGCCGGGCACGAGCGGGCCGAGATGTCGGGCCAGCGCGCGGATTCTCCGCGAAAGCCACGAGGGGCGGCGCAGCCGGTAGAGCACCGCCTGTGCCTGGGGGAAGAGCCGGGTCGTCAGGTCGGGGTCAGGACTCAGCACGGCCACCGCGTGCGCACTCCCTTGCGAGCAGTCGTGAATGGCCGCCGCCAGGGCCAGCCAGTCGCCCGTGTTGCCGCGCCCGTATCCGCCCCAGACCACGGGGCTGAGTCCTGATTGCTCCACGCGCCACCTCGCGGCCTCCCCTGTCCTGCCATTGTAGGCGCCCGCCGTGGCAAACACAAGGGTGCCGATAATGGGGACAGTCACCTATTATTTATACGATAATGGATAATGGGATAATGGGGACAGTCACCTATTATTTATATGCCCATTCTGGTTGATAAACAGCGATTTCCATGCTAGCATTGTGCCATGCCACGCGTCGCCCGCATCGTGATTCCCGGGATCCCGCACCACGTCTACCAGCGCGGGAACAACCGCCAGGACGTCTTCTTCACCGACGACGATCGCGAGCTGTACCTCGACCTCCTCGCGCGGGAGGCGGGCCGCCACGGCCTCCAAGTCCTCGGCTACTGCCTGATGACCAACCACGTCCACCTCATCGCCGTGCCCGCGGCCGACGACTCGCTGGCGAAGGCCGTGGGCCGCACCCACGTGGTCTATAGCCAGGCGATCAATCGCCTCCACGGGCGGGTCGGGCACCTGTGGCAGGGGCGGTTCGGCTCCTGCGCGCTCGACGAGCGGCACCTGGTCGTGGCTATGGCGTACATCGAGCGGAACCCCGTGCGCGCGGGGATTTGTCGCCTGCCCTGGACGTATCGCTGGTCGAGCGCGGCGCCCCACGCGGGCACGGCGCCCGGCGGCGGGCCGCTGGACCTCGCGGCCTGGCGGCAGCACTGGCCGCCCGATGTCTGGAGGGAGCTGCTCCGCGGCCGCGAGGACGCCGACGCGACCGACGCGCTCCGCCGCAGCACAACTCGCGGCCGGCCCCTCGGCGCCGACACCTTCCTGAGCAAGCTGGAGGCCCGCCTCGGCCGTCGCCTGCGGCCGTTTCCGGTCGGAAGGCCGAGAAAGAGGCGGGAAAGCAATTGCATGGGCATGGAATAATAGGTGCCTGTCCCTATTTAGGTGGGAACCCGCTGGCGGTGGGCGCGTCTAACATGCTAAGGGGGAGTGTGGCCAGGCCGGAAACCTGTCACCTTCGGCGGGGTACCAGACATGGCGAGCGGAGTGGCTTGCGGGCGGCGGGGTGCTGCTTCACAACATCTGTTCCCCCAATTAGTTAGGGTCGCTGGCGCTGTTGTTCTCGTGGCCAATGCAGCGCTGGCCGCGACCAGCCAGGGCCAGGCAGAGGTCCGCGGGAAAGCGCTCTCGACCTCGGGCCAACCCGTTGCCGGGGTGAAGGTTACGCTCACCTACCAGATGCCCGACGCGCCGAAGGAGTCCTGGTCGGCAACGACTTCGGCCGGGGGGACGTTCAGCCTCAAGATCCCAGGGAACAAGAGCTTGGGTCTGGCCATCGAGGCGCCGCCGGGGGGCAAGCTGGCCCCCTGCGCCGTCCACGCAGCCGGCTCGCTGAGGGTGAGCCCGGGCCAGGTGCAAGAGGTGACGATCTTCCTGGCGCCCGCCACAGCGAGGCTGGCCGGCACGGTGACGGATCCCGACAAGCGTCCGATCGCGGGCGCCCAAGTCGCCCTGGCCCCCGCCCAGCATGCCGCGTGGTTTTCGTGCTCCGTAACCACTGACAAGGCGGGAAGATACGAGAGTCCAGCGCTGGCGCCGGGCAGCTATGTCGTCCGCAGCGTCGAGCCGCCGGCCGGCACGGGCTACGTGCGCCTCTCGACCTGGAAGCCTGGCGGCGTGCGCGCCGTGAATCTGGGCGATGGGCGGACGGCGACCGAGGATTTCGTGCTGCCGCGCGGCGCCCGGCTGACGGGTCGGGTGCTCGACGAGGCGGGCAAGCCGCTGGCGGGCGCACAGGTCTCCTGCCGCCTCGACGCCGCGACGGAGGTGGGCAAACGCTCCGTTTACCAGATGTCGGGCCAGTGGTACCGCGGTGAGGCAACCACTAATGCAGCAGGCGCTTACAGCCTCGGCGGCCTGACGCAGGAGACCTACTGCGTGGAGGTGCGGCCACCGGAGGGCAAGGAGCTGGCCCCGGCGGCGGTGCGAGGCGTCAATGCCCCGGAGGAGGGTGACGTAAAGCTCCAGGATGTAACGCTTTACAAAGGCGGCACACTCGTCGGCAAGGTGTTGGGGGCCGACGGCAAGCCGGTCGAGGGGGCGGAGGTGGCGTTCAGCCTGCCCCTCGGCTGGCGAGGCACGCGAGTGACTGGCAAGACCGACGCGGCGGGGAAGGTGGAGTTCCGCGGCCTGGCCTCCGGCCAGTACACGATGACGGTGCAGCCGCCCGAGGGCTCGGTGTCGTGCCAGAAGCAGTTCGACGACGTGCGCGCCCTCAGCGGCCTGACGCTCGAGCAGACGCTCAAGTTGCCCGAGGGCGCGAAGGTGACGGGCACAGTGACCGGCCCCGACGGGAAGCCGGTGGCGGGGGCCACGGTGATGGCCAGCTACGGCTACGCCTCGCGGGCGAAGGGGACGACGGACGCGCAGGGGCGCTACGTGGTAGCGGGCCTCGCGCCGCCGGCCAAGCTCGGGCCGCCGCAGCGCTACGGGCCGCAGAACCAGGTCACCGCCGTCGCGCCCGCCGAGGCCCTCACGCTGGCGACGAGCAGCGTGCCGCTGCCCCTCATCCCACTCGGCGGGTCGGCGAAGCTCGACATCACGCTGAAGCCGGGCGTGGCGATCACAGGGCGCGTCACGGGGCCGGGCGGCACGCCCGTGGCCAGCGCCCAGGTGGGCGTCTACCGCTACACGCGCGGGTCCATTCAGGGCTTCGGCTCGGTGTTCACCGACGAGCAGGGGCGCTATACCATCGGCCACCTGCTGGAGACGGCCATGTCGGTGACCGTGGACCCGCCCGAGGGCTTGAAGCTCCTGCGAAAGGCGGTCGCCGAGAAGCGCTTCGAGCCGGGCAAGCTCTCGACCGTGGACGTGGCGCTGGAGACGGGGGCGACCCTGGTGGGCGAGGTCGTGACCTCGAAGGGCAAGCCGGTGGTGGGCGCCCAGGTGCGCGTCCAGGCGACGACCGGGCAGTACCCCCGGGCGAACCGCGTAGCGATGAGCGGGGTGGGCGGCGCCTTCCGCGCGGAGGCCCTGCCGCCCGGCCCCTACGAAATCCACTGCACGCCGCCCGACGCCACGCTCCGCGCCAAGCCCACGACCTTCACCATCCAGGGCAAGGGCGAGGAGAGGACCAAAGTCGTCCTCTACCTCACCGGCTCGCTGACAGGCACAGTGCGGGACGGCAAGGGGAACGCGCTCGGGCGCGGCGCGTGCTGGCTCTCGCTCCAGTCGAAGGAGGCGGGCCCCCAGGCCCAACAGGCGGGCGCGGGGCACCTGGATGAGCAGGGCCGCTACACGATCGGCGGCCTGCCGCCCGGCGCCTACACGGTCCGCGTGAGCCTCGGGCGGGCAGGGCAGGAGAAGAAGCTCATGTCCCCCGCCCCCGCCGAGATCGTGATCGAGGAGGGGAAGGAGACCAAGCACGACGTCACGGTGCCCTACGGCCCCGAGGGCAAGGCGACCAAGTTCTAGCCCGCACTACGGACACGGACTCTCTAGGAGGATGCGGCCATGAGGACAATATGTGTCGGGGTCGCCGTCGCGTGCGCGGCCGGCTTCCTGGTGGCCACGGCCCGCCCATGCCGCGGTGGGCAAGGAGCGCGCGCGGCGGAGACCAAGGAGGCGGACCCAGACCTGAAGGACCTCGCCGCGGGCAACAACCGCTTCGCGGTGGAGGCGTGCGCGAAGCTGATGGAGAAGGAAGAGGGCAACCTGTTCCTCTCCCCCTTCTCGATCCGCACCGCCCTGGCGATGACCTACGCGGGCGCGCGCGAGGAGACCGCCAGGCAGATGAAGAAGGCGCTGCACTTCACGCTGGACGACGCGCGCCTGCACGCAGCGGCCCAGCGCGCGCAGCAGCTCATGCACACGGGCGCCGGCGCCACCCACACCCTCCTCATCGCGAACTCGCTCTGGGGGCAGAAGGGATACACGTTTCTCAAGCCGTTCCTCGACGTCACGGCCACCTGTTACGGGGGCGGCCTGAACCAGGTGGACTTCACCCGCGAGAGGGAGGCGGCCCGCCAGGAGATCAACCGCTGGGTGGAAGAGAGGACACGAGACAAGATCAAGGACCTCGTCCCGCGCGGCGGCCTGGACCCGCTCACCCGGTTGGTCCTGGTGAACGCGGTCTACTTCTACGGCTCCTGGGAGCGGCAGTTCGACAAGGGGCTCACCCAGGACGCGCCGTTCGCCGTCACGCCGCAGAAGTCGGTCACCGTCAAGATGATGCGGCACAAGACCCGCGATGTGAAGGAGAAGCCCCGATTCCGCTACCTGGAGACCGATGCCCTCCAGGCCGTGGAGCTGTCCTACAAGGGCGACCAGGTGAGCATGGCGATCTTCCTGCCCAGGAAGAAGGACGGCCTGCCAGCGTTGGAGAGAGAACTCCTCACGCCGGCCGCAGGAGTCGGCCTGGTCGAGCAGCTCGACAAGCTCGCCGCCTCGCGGAAGCAGCAGGTGCACGTCTACCTCCCTAAGTGGAGGATCACGTGGGGAACGAGGGACCTGACGCCAGTCCTCAAGTCCCTCGGCATCACCGAGGCGTTTCTCACCCGGAAGGCCGACTTCTCCGGGATGAACGGCGTCAAGCAGCCGGACGACGAAGCGCTCCACATCGCCGCGGTGTTCCACAAGGCGTTCGTGGACGTCAATGAGGAGGGCACCGAAGCGGCGGCAGCGACGGCGGTCGTCATGGCGCCCACCGCGGCGCCGCCGACCCCTACCCCCGTGTTCCGCGCCGACCATCCGTTCCTCTTCCTGATCCGCCAGACGGGCACGGGGCAGATCCTGTTCATCGGCCGGGTCGCCGAGCCGGCAGCAGGATGACCGCCGGCAGAGATCCGGATGCAGGGCTACCTACTCTCTTTTAGGAGGACGCGGCGATGAGGACGAGACTGGCGTGTGCGGCGACGGCGCTGGCGCTCGCGGCAAGCACGGCCCTGTGGGCCGACGTGGCGACGCCCAGGCCGCAATGGACCACCGTGCGGATGGAGGCCGAGGAGGTCAACATCACCCTCGGCGAGCAGAAGGTGCAGGTGGACGCGGTGTTCCACATGCACAACCAGGGAGCGGCGTCCACCGTGGCGATGGGCTACCCGCTCGGGGCGTTCGAGACGGCGCTCAACGACTTCGCGGTGACCGCGGGCGGCCAGCCCGTCAAGGCCATCCGCACGCAGGCGGGCGGCGCCCAGAGCGGCCCGGGCCGCGGCGGGATGGTCATCCGCGGGGGCGGCGGCAAGCCCGGTGGCGTAGCCAACGAGCCCTACCGCTTCGAGGGACCCTACAAGGAGTGGAAGGTCTTCGACGTGCCCTTCGCGGCGGACGAGAAGAAGGTTGTCCGCGTGACCTACTGGGTCGAGCCGGCGAAGGTCAAGGACGCCCAGGCGGGCACGCTCCTCACCTACTCCTACACGATGAAGACCGGCGCCACCTGGAAGGGCAAGATTGACGAGGCGAAGATCAGCGTGAAGCTCAGCGGCATCGCCGCCAGCCGCCTCGTCCGCGTCCTGCCCGCAGGCAGCCAGCGGAGCGCCAGCGGCACGACGCTCGCCTGGACGCTCAAGGACTTCAAGCCCACCGAGAACATCGAGATCACCTTCCGCCCGACCGCGGCGACCACCGCCGCGCGATAGCCGAGACAGCAGATGGGGGGGAACTTCCTGGCAGGAAGTTTCCCCCCCTTCAACGCTCCCGCACTTGACACCGGGGCCGCGGGGGATAGACTCGTGGCCTGCGGCGGCGTGGATCCCCCAACCAGCCTTGGAGTGAGGCCGTGATGGCAAACGTCCTGTCGTATCGGATCGGGCACCCGGCGAAGCCGCAGCTTGCGCTCGACCGGGTGAAGGCCCTCGGCATCCCGTGCGTCGAGATTAACCTCGGCCCGGAAGAGGATCCGCAGCCGGCGAAGGCGCTCCTGGCGAGCCACGGCCTGCGCGCGGCCACGCTCACGGCGCCCTGCCCGCTGGCCGACGCCAGGCTCTTCGACATCTTCGACAACTACTGCGCCAAGGCCGCCGCACTCGGCTGCTCGGGCATCTTCACGAGTGTCCACGCCGGCCAGATGCCCCTCGAAGAGGCCTACGCGCGCCTGCGGAAGATCGGCGACATCGGGGCGCGCAACCACGTGAAGATCGGCATGGAGACCCACCCCGACCTGTGCGAGAACGGCTCGAAGGCCGCCGCCTCCATGGCCGCCGTCGGCCACCCCTGGGTCGGCATCAACTACGACACCGCCAACGTCTACTACTACAACCACGGCATCAACACGGTCGAGGAGGTCGCCAAGGAGGCCCAGTACGTCGTCAGCGTCCACCTCAAGGACACGATGGGCGGCTACCACGACGGCAACTTCCCCGACTTCGGCAAGGGCGTGGTCGACTTCGCCGGCGTCTTCAAGGTGCTCAACGACATTGGCTTCACCGGCCCCTTCACCATGGAGCTCGAGGGCGCCGGCACCACGTCGTCCGACCCGGCGGCCCAGGAGGCCCACGTCCGCGCCTGCGTCGAGCACCTCCGCGCCCTCGGCCTCGTGCCGTAGGGTCCCGCCGGCGCTCTAAGTAGCCTGCCGGCCTCGACTTAGCGAAACGCCCCCCGGCGGCTCAGCACATGTCCTGTGGCCCCAGGCACTTATGCCTGCACGCCCGCCAATCGCCGATTCTCGCCCTTCCGCCCATAGTGGGTCACACCCTGAACCACCCTGACACTGACCCACTATGGGTAGAACCCAGAGAATCGTCGATTCTCCCCATTCCCTCCATTGTGGGTCACCCCATCCCCCCAGGGATGACCCACAATGGATGACGCGCCGGGTGCGTGTAATCTCCTTCGGTCGGAAAAGCCAGTTGCGCGATACTATCGCGGGCACCCCC
>DATKZY010000224.1:0-4519 GCA_035527715.1 Planctomycetota bacterium
CCTTCATGTTCGATGGGATTCTGGGTGGCAAGGACGAAGAACGGTTCGGCGAGGCGCATAGTCGTCCCCTGGGCGGTCACGGCATGTTCCTGCATGGCCTCGAGGAGGGCCGACTGGGTCTTCGGCGTCGCGCGGTTCACCTCGTCGGCCAGCACCAGGTTGGCGAAGACTGGGCCGCGCTGGAAGTCGAACGACCGCTTGCCCCCCTCGGTCTCGACGATCACGTTCGTGCCGGTGATGTCGGCGGGCATCAGGTCGGGGGTGAACTGCACGCGTGAGAAACTCAGGTCGAGGGCGTCGCTGAGGCTGCGCACGAGCAGGGTCTTGCCGAGGCCGGGCACGCCCTCGAGCAGGCAGTGGCCGCCCGCGTAGAGGCTGGTGAGCACGCCCTCGACGACCTCGGCGTGGCCGACGATCACGCTGGCGACCGCCGCGCGCAGCGCCACGAAGTCCTCGCCAAACCTGGCCGCACGCTCCTCGATGCTCGCGCTCATACGCTTCTTCCCCGCTGGACCGTTGAGCCAAAGCCGACTGCGGACATTGTAGGGCCACCGCAGCCCACTGTCAAGGCGGGAACGCGCCCCGTTGACAGCGTTCCGGACCTGGGGTAGGCTTGTTGAGCCATCACGCGGCTCCCGACACCGAGCCGCGCCACACGCCGTTGGAGACTCCATGCCGTGAGTGAGATACAGCGCCGCGACACTCGGCGCCTGGGGGACGCGTTGCGCGACTTCCTCCCCCTGGACGACGGGGAGGTAGAGCGCGCCGCCCAGGTGGCCAAGGCCACGGGCCGCCGCATCGGCGAGGTGCTCGAGAGCACCGGCGTCATCACGGCCGAGCAGAAGCAGCGCGCTCTGGGCAAGCAATGGGGCCTCCCCTTTGTGGACCTGCGCGACTACGCCTTCAGCGAGAAGGCCGTCAAGAGCGTCCCCGAGCGCTTCCTCAAAGAGCACAAAGTCATTCCCCTCAAGCTCTTGGGCAACACCCTCACGCTGGCGATCACCGACCCCCTGAACGTGCGCGCGATTGACGAGATCCGGCTCACGACCGGCTTCGCAATCGAAGCCCTCATCGCGGTGGAGGAGCAGGTGCTCGGCGCGCTCGACCATTACCTGGGGCTGGCCTCCGGCGACGTGGCGGGCATGATGGCGGCCGCGACGAAGCAAGCCGAGAGCATCGAGGTCGAGGCCCCCAGCTCGCCCGACGAGGATGCCGAGGACCTCCGCCTGAGCGAGGAGGAGCCGGTGATCGTGCGGCTCGTGAGCCTGATCCTCGCCGGCGGCATCAGCAACGGGGCCAGCGACATCCACATTCAGCCCGAGGAGCGCGCCCTGCGCGTGCGGTATCGGGTGGACGGCGTGCTGCACGACGCGGCGAGCCACTCGTGGCGCTACGGCAAGGCGCTCACGGCCCGTCTGAAGGTGATGGCGCGGATGGACATTGCAGAGAAGCGCCGCCCGCAGGACGGGCGGATCTCGTTCAACTGCGACGGTAAGCGGTACGACCTGCGGGTCTCGAGCCTCCCCGGCGTGTACGGCGAGAAGGTGGTCATGCGCATCGCCGAGCAAGGCAGCTCCGCCGTGCCGCTCTACAAGCTCGGCTTCGCCGAGGACCAGCTCAGGCGCTTCGAGGAGCTGGTCATCAGGCCCTACGGGATGATCCTGGTCACAGGGCCGACCGGCTCGGGCAAGACGACGACCCTCTACTCGGTGCTCGACCGCCTCAACAGCCCCGAGAAGAACATCATCGCCGTGGAGGACCCGGTCGAGCGCCGCATCGCCGGCGTCACCCAGGTGCAGGTCGGCTCGACCAGCCGGTGCCCCCTCACCTTCGCCACCGCCCTGCGGTCCGTGCTGCGGCAGGACCCGAACATCGTGATGGTCGGGGAGATTCGCGACCACGACACGGCGCTCATCGCCACCGAGGCGTCGCTCACGGGCCACCTGGTGCTGAGCACGCTGCACACGAACGACGCGCCGGGCGCCGCGCCCCGGTTGCTGGACATGGGGATCGAGCCGTTTCTCGTCTCGTCGTCGCTCCTCGGCGCCCTGGCCCAGCGCCTGGTGCGCATCCTGTGCCCGAAGTGCCGCCAGGCATACGACCTGCCGCAGGAGGCCGTGGAACACCTCCACCTGCCGGTCGGCATCGCCGAGGGCAGGCTCGTGGCCTACAAGCCGAAGGGCTGCACGGCCTGCGACAACAAGGGCTACAAGGGGCGGCTCGGCGTCTTCGAACTCCTCGTGGTCACCGACGAGATCCGCCGCCTGGTCCTCCAGCGCGCCCCAGCCGTCGAGCTGGCCCGCGTGGCCAAGGAGCAGGGCATGATCACCATGCTCCAGGACGCTACGTCGAAGGTCCTCCAGGGCGTCACCTCCATGGAGGAGGCGTTGCGGGTGGTGGACACGCAGTAGCCCCTGTCAAAGCGCCGGGTGCAGTCTTCAATCGTCCTCGTCCTCGCCCTCGAACGCTCCCCGCTTGCCCAGACATGCTGAATCTGGGAGAATACCCGACGGGGAGGGCGACACGCGCGGTGACACGGCAAGGAGCCTGGGCAATGCGACGCTGCTACCACTGCGGGCAGGACTGGACCGATGAGGAGCGACCCGGCTATCACGCGACCTGCACGAAGTGCCACGCCTACGTCTACGTCTGCCTGAACTGCCGCTTCTACGACCCCACCGCGCCCAGCGGCTGCCAGTTGACCACCACCGAGCCGGTGCGGCGCAAGGACCACCCGAACTTCTGCGAGGAATTCAAGTTCGCCGACCGCCCGGCCGCCTGGTCGCCCGGCGACGCGAAGCAGCAGAGCACCGCGACACGCGCGAAGTTCGACTCCCTGTTCAAGAAGCCTTGAGCCCGACCGCCCCGCTCACCGCCCGATCAGGACGGCGGCTGGCGACGTGTCGAGGATACGAGACGCCATGTCGCCGAACGCCATCATGGTGAGCCGGCTGCGGCGCACCGCGCCGATGGCCACCGTGTCGGCGCCCACCTCGTTCACCAGCTCGAACAGGGCGTCGCCCGCCTCCAGCGTGGCGTGGAACACGCTCCTCGCTATTCGGGCTTCTCAGGGGGGGCGGCCCGCTCGTCGAGGGCGGCCGCCGCCTCCTCGGAAGGCGCCTGGCCCAGGAACCAACGGCCGAGCACGACCAGCACGCCGACCGTGAGGGCCAGCACGACCACCAGCACGATCGGGTGCTCGGCGATCGCCTGCACGCGGTCGCGCGCGTAGTGCCCCAGCACCGCCATCCCGGCGCACCCGGCCACCGAGCCCGCCGCGGTGGCCGTGAGGGTCGAGAACCAGGAGATCCCGAGGATCCGGGCGAGGATGGTGCCGATCACGGCCCCCGTGCCCTGGAACGGCGCGGCCACGAACACCGCCACCCCCACCCACGCCATCCGCCGCATCCAGGGATGCACGCGGAGCACCTGGCGTCCGGAGGCATGGCACGCGGCCAGGCGGCGCCCCAGCGAGCCCATGCGGTACAACACGCTCATGTTCGCCAGCAGCACCGTCGCGGTCGCGATGTCGCCGTACACCACCGTCGCCGCCAGTGCCCAGGGGCCAGGCGGATCCGTCGTCGGCACGTAGTGAAAGATGTTCATGATCACGTCGCGCACGACGCCGCCGAAGATCACGAACTTGCCGAAGCCGATGAAGCTGCCGATCTCGATGCCGGTGAGCCAGATCACCGTGCCGAACGCCCCCGTGACCGCCCACGCAATGCACAGGATCAGCGCGAAGCCGCCCAGGGGCCCGATGGTCATCGCGAGCCGAAGCCGACGCGGCAGCCGCAGGCTCGGGTCCTGCTCGGCGAGCCGCCTCGCCAACTGGTGCATACCGCTCGTGGGCGGCTGGGCTTCCGGAGTGGGGGCGCTCATGAAGACGACTTCCGCAGCCGTAGCGGGGACTTCCTCCCCCGAGCGGGACGCTGCGCCGCCACGGACCTACTTCGGTTTACGCAGGGCCTCGATGGCGGTCGCCGTTGCCGTGCCGCCGGGGTCCTCGCTGAAGGTCACGACGACACGATCGCCCGCCCGCAGCTCCTCGAGGGTGGCCTTCTTGCCATTGAGGACGATGGATGCCGTCCGGGCCACCACCAGAGGGTTGTCATCGCCATCCTTATCCGTCACCACGAGCCGCCGCTGCTCGGCGTCCACGCTGCGTAGCGTCCCGCGCAGTGTGTCCGCGAGGCACGGCAGCGCCACGAGCAGCACGCCCAGCAGCCCGGCGGCCCTCGGCATCACGCGCCCCATTCCACGGCTCCACATGGCCCAGCCCTCGCACAGTATCGGACGATGCGCCCGTGCGTGCCCACACCCCTCCCCCGCTCCCATTGTATGCACGCGGCGGCCCCAGTCAAGCGCCGAGTATTGACGGGTGCGTGTAATCTCCTACGGGCCAGGCGTTCGCGTTTTCAGCCTCCGAAGGAGGCGAGGGAATGAAGCCCACGGCGATGCTCGGGGAGCCGTGGGTTGACGACCCCCCGTGGCCCAGCCCCCGAAGGGGGCGGCGGAG
>DATKZY010000225.1:0-30450 GCA_035527715.1 Planctomycetota bacterium
CTCCGCCGCCCCCTTCGGGGGCTGGGCCACGGGAGGTCGTCAACCCACGGCTCCCCGAGCATCGCCGTGGGCTTCATTCCCTCGCCTCCTTCGGAGGCTGAAAACGCGAACGCCTGGCCCGTAGGAGATTACACGCACCCCGGCAGAGAGGGGGCTTGACACGCGCCCGCGCCGCCGCTAAGCTTGTGGCCGGTCAGGGGGGTCCGAGGGCGCATTCGGAGGCGACGGCGTGGCGCGGAAGAGGCGGGGGCCCGCCCCCAAGCCGCAACGGCGGACGGGTTGGCTCTCGATCATTGCGGCCTACAGCGTCGGCCTTGTCTTCGTGGCGGCCGGCGGGCTCGTCCTTGTCTTCGGCAAGGCCGAGCCCCAGGCGGGCGAGAAGCCGATGGAAGGCTCCGTCGCCCGGCTCGGCGTCGGCCTCATCGTTCTGGGCCTCCTGGCGTTGGCGATGATCGGCTACATGCACTGGGTGAAGCGGAAGGCCTGAGAGGCGGGCCGCCCTGACCCGTTGCGGCTCCCATAGGTCTCATGGGACGCATGGGACCTATGGGACAGATGGGAGGAATGGAGAGTGCCCATGAGCGTTCTAGCCCTCGACGGCGGCACCCCCGTCCGCACCCGCCCCTTTCCCCCTCGGCGGCCCTTCGGCGAACGCGAGGTCGAGCTGGCCGCCCAGGCGATCCGCTCACAGAACCTCTTTGGCCCGGGCGGCACGATGGTGCCCGAGCTCGAGGGGCGCTTCGCCCAGCTCTATGGGGTCGAGCACGCCGTCGCGTCCACCTCGGGCACGGCGTCCATCCACGTCGCCCTCGGCGCGCTCAACCCCGAGCCGGGCGACGAGATCATCACCGCACCGATCACCGACGCGGGGACCATCGCCCCCATCCTCTTCCAGAATTGCATCCCCGTGTTCGCCGACATTGACGACAGCTACAACATCGCCCCCCGCGACGTCGAGGCGAAGATCACCGCCCGCACGCGGGCCATCCTGGCCGTCCACCTGTTCGGCAACCCGTGCGACCTGGATGCCCTGAGCGACGTCGCCCGCCGCCACGGCATCGCCCTCATCGAGGACTGCTGTCAGGCCCACCTCACCGACTACAAGGGCCGTCCCTGCGGCAGCATCGGCGACATCGGCTGCTTCAGCCTCCAGCAGTCGAAGCACATGACCTGCGGCGACGGCGGCCTCACGATCACCCGCGACGCGGCCTTCGCCGAGCGCATGGCCCTGTTCCGCGACAAGGGCTGGGTGCGGAAGCCCGGGGCGCGCGGCTACGTGCTCCTCGGCCTCAACTACCGCATGACCGAGCTTCAGGCCGCCGTGGCCCTCGCCCAGCTCGAGCGGGTCGCCGACGTCGTCCGCCGCCGCAACGAGTTGGGCGACCGCCTCTCCGAGCGGATTCGTTCCGCCCCAGGCATCCTTCCCACCCCTGTGACCCCCGGCGGGCGGCACACCTACTGGTCGTATGGCCTGCGCTGCGTCGGGCACGACCCGGCCCGCTTCGCCGCGGCGCTGCGGGCCGAGGGCATCCCCTGCGGCGAGGGCTACACCGGCAAGCCGATCTACCTCTCCATGGAAGCCCTGGCCTCCCGGCGAACCTTCGGCTCGTCGTCTCATCCCCTCGACGGCTGCCACGGCGGCCGCCGCCTCGACTACGTCGAGGGCCTGTGCCCCCGCGCCGAGGCCATTCTCCGCCAGATGCTCACCCTCAGCATCCACGAGCACCTGGCCGACGACGATGTCGCCGACATGGCCGCCGGCATCTGCAAGGTCGCGTCGGGCCTGAGCCCGGGGACCGGGGGACGATAGGGCGGATAGGACAGACAGGACCGATGGGACCGGCCGACTCGGCCCGGCAACGGCCCTATGTGTCGTAAGGCGGCAGAGGGCCGCAACCAGGGACCCAGTTCGGAGTGCGGCCTTCAGGCCGTATCTTCCGCCTCCGGTGCCGTGAACTACGGGCTAAAGCCCGCACTCCGAACGGGTCGCGCTCGCGCGCCCGCTTCGGGCAACACGCCCCCAATACTCAATGTCCAAGTATGACCGCCGAGGCCGTGGCTGCTCTCTTACTTGGTCATTGAGAATTGGGTGTTGAGTACACGAGTCACGACGGAATACTGTATTCTGCGCCCGCGTGCCTTTGACACTGGACCGGGCATGTGCTATAGTTCCCCAGAAGGGTGCTGGGGTGGGTTGCGTTGCGAGTTGGCCCCGGACCGCCATTCGGATGCTGCGCAATCGAGGTGGCGTACATGGCGTCGGAAAGCCTGAAGTTCCTGGAGCGCCTGAAGAAGCTCGAGGGGCAGCTCGAGCGGCTCGCCAACGACATCCGCATGACCTACTCGTTCAACGAGGCGACGTGCGGCGCGCTGTGGCGGCCGGCGGCCGACGTGTACGAGACAGAGCGCGAGGTGGTCGTCCGCGTCGAGGCGCCCGGGCTGCACGCCGAGGACATCGTGCTCGAGCTGCACACCGACACGCTGGTGATCCGGGCCGTGCGCCGCGAGCCGCAACACGACACCAAGAGCGCCTATCACCAACTGGAAATTCACTACGGCTACTTCGAGCGCGTGGTGCCTCTGCCCCGGCACATCCGCCACGAGGAGGCCGAGGCCACCTACACCGAGGGCTTCCTCATCGTTCGAATCCCCAAGTGCGAGCACGTGGTCGAGCTCGCCGCAGTGATCCAGCTTCGCATCTGACCTGGGGCCCCCTTGCACCCGCCACGTCCAGAGGGTGGAAACGCTATGGAGCAGGGCTCGAAGCGGAATCCGACGGGGCCTGGGGACCGGCTCGTGGTGCCGGCCGAGCTGCCGATCCTGCCCCTGATGAACACGGTGATCTACCCGAACATGGTGGCCCCGCTGCTGGTGCAGCGGCAGAAGTCGCTCCGGTGCATAGACGAGGCGGCGCTGCGCGAGCCCAAGGTCCTCGGCCTCTTCGCCCAGAAGGCCGTCAGCGACGACGAGCCGACCGCCGATTCCCTCCACCGCGTGGGCACGGCCGGCCTGCTCCTCCAGATGCTGAAGATGCCCGACGGCGGCGCGCGCGTCATCGTCCGCGGCCTCGAACGCATCCGCCTCGTCGAGCCCCTCAGCGAAGACCCTCTCATCACCGCCCGCATCGAGCCCATCGAGGAAACCGTCGCCGAGTCCGTCGAGCTCCAGGCCCTCGCCCGCACCGTCGTCGAGCTGTTCCAGAAGGTCGTCTCCCTCGTGCCCAACGTGCCCGACGAGGTGAAGGTGATCCTGGTCAACATCACCGACCCCGGGCGGCTGGCCGACTTCGTGGCCGCCAACCTCAGCCTCTCGCTCGACGACCGACAGGCGATCCTCGAGATCGCCGACGTCGGGGAGCGCCTCAAGCGGATCGTCACCCTCCTCAACCGCGAGGTCGAGACCCTCGAGGTCGCCTCCAGAATCCAGTCCCAGGTCCACGACGAAATGGCCAAGACGCAGAAGGAGTACTTCCTCCGCGAGCAGATAAAGGCCATCCAGAAGGAACTGGGCCAGAACGACGAGCGCTCCGCCGAGATCGAGGAGCTCCGCAAGAAGCTCGACGACGCGAAGCTCCCCGAGGAGGCGCGCAAGGAGGCCGACCGGGAGCTGGACCGCCTCGCCAAAATCCCCTCCGCCTCCGCCGAATACGCCGTCGTCCGCACCTATCTCGACTGGCTCATCGAGCTGCCCTGGAGCGTCGCGACGACGGACAACCTGGACATCGAGCGCGCCGCCCGCATCCTCGACGAGGACCACCACGACCTCGCCAAGGTGAAGGACCGCATCCTGGAGTTCCTGGCGGTCCGCAAGCTCAAGCCCGAGGGCAAGAGCCCCATCCTCTGCTTCGTCGGGCCGCCCGGCGTGGGCAAGACCTCGCTCGGCCGCTCCATCGCGCGGGCCATGGAGCGCAAGTTCTTCCGCATGTCCCTCGGCGGCGTGCGCGACGAGGCGGAGATCCGCGGCCACCGCCGCACCTACATCGGCGCGCTGCCCGGCCGCATCCTCCAGGGCATCCGCCGCACCGGCTCCCGCAACCCCGTGTTCATGCTCGACGAGGTGGACAAGTTGGGCGCCGACTTCCGCGGCGACCCCTCGTCCGCGCTCCTCGAAGTCCTCGACCCCGAGCAGAACTTCAGCTTCTCCGACCACTACATCGAGGTGCCCTTCGACCTCTCGAGGGTGATGTTCATCACCACGGCCAACCTCCTCGACCCCGTGCCGCCGGCGCTGCGCGACCGCATGGAGGTCATCGAGCTGCCCGGCTACGCCGAGCACGACAAGATGGCCATCGCCCGCTCCTATCTCATCCCCCGCCAGCTCGACGAGAACGGCCTGAAGGGCAGAGGCGTCGCCTTCCACGACTCCGCCGTCCACCGCATCATCCGCGAGTACACCCGCGAGGCCGGCGTGCGCAACCTCGAACGCGAGATCGGCGCCGTCTGCCGCAAGATCGCCAAGGAGTTCGCCCGCGGCAAGGCACGGGCACGCACCGTCAGGGCCGCCGCCATCCCGAAGTTCCTCGGTGCCCCGAAGTTCGAGCTCGAGGCCCGCGAGCGCCTCAAGGAGCCCGGGATCGCCATCGGCCTCGTCTGGACCGCCGCCGGCGGCGACATCCTGTTCATCGAATCCTCCATCATGCCCGGCCAGCGCCACCTCACCCTCACCGGCCAGCTCGGCGAGGTCATCAAGGAATCCGCCCAGGCCGCCCTCACCTACATCCGCGCCCACACCGACGACTTGGGCATCCCGCGCGACTTCTTCAAGGACCACGACATCCACGTCCACTTCCCCGCCGGCGCGATCCCCAAGGACGGCCCGTCGGCCGGCGTCACCATCGCCACCTCGCTCGTCTCGCTCCTCACCGGCAAGCGGGTCCGCAGCGACATCGCCATGACCGGCGAGATCACCCTGCGCGGCCGCGTCCTGCCCGTCGGCGGCATCAAGGAGAAGGTCCTCGCCGCCCACCGGGCCGGCCTCCGCCGCCTCATCCTGCCGCGCCGCAACCTCAAGGACCTCGAGGACGTGCCCCCGGCCATCCGCGAGGAGCTCGAAATCATCCCGGCGGACACCCTCGACCAGGTCATCGCCGCCGCCATTCGCAACCACGCGAAGAAGGCCCGCTCCGCCCAGCCCAAGCGCTGAGCCACGGCCGGCAGGGACACCGCGAGGGGATGGATGAATGGATGGGTGGATAAATGATGGAGCCGCTGGTGTCTGACACTCATCCACTCATCCACTCATCCACCCATCCTCCCTCTGGAAACCAGCATTCCCAATGAGCACCGTCTCCCTCAAGCGCGGCCGAGCCAAGCCCTTCTTCTACGGCCACCCCTGGGTCTTCTCCGGCTCCGTCGCCCGCTTCGAAGGCACGCCCGCGGACGGCGAACTCGTGACCGTGGTGGACGACCGCGGCAACTTCGTCGCCAAGGGCTTCTACAACGGCCGCTCCCAGATCCGCGTCCGCCTCGCCACCTGGAACCCCGACGAGGCCGTGGACGCCGCCTACTTCGAGCGCCGCCTCCGCCTCGCCGTCCAGCTCCGCGAGAACACCCTCGGCCTCCCTGCCCACACCGACGCCTATCGCCTCGTGTACAGCGAGGGCGACGGCCTGCCCGGCCTCATCGTGGACCGCTATGCCGACTGGCTGGTCGTCCAGATCCTCTCCTTCGGCTTTGCCACGCGCAAGGCCGACATCGTGGCCGCCCTCCAGAGCGTGTGCCCCGGCCGCCACGTCTTCGAGCGCTCCGACAGCGACGTCGCCGAGAAGGAAGGCATTGAGCCAGCCGTCGGCCCCCTCGCCGGCCCCGAGCCGCCCGAGCTGGTCCCCGTCACCATCCACGGCATCCGCCTGCTCGTGGACCTCCGCCACGGCCAGAAGACCGGCCTCTTCCTCGACCAGCGCGACAACTGGCGCGCCGTCGTCCCCTACGCCGAGGGCCGCCGCGTGCTCGACTGCTTCGCCTACACCGGCGCCTTCGCCCTCTTCGCCAGCGTCCTGGGCAAGGCCGCCAGCGTCCTCGCCGTCGAAATGTCCGAGAGCGCCCTCGCCCTCGCCCGCCGCAACGCCGAGCTGAACGGGGCAGGGAACATCGAGTTCTGCCAGGGCAATGTCTTTGGGGAGATGCGCCGCCTGCGCGCCGAGGAGCAGACCTTCGGCCTCATCATCCTCGACCCTCCCAAGTTCGCCCGCTCCACAGGCGACATCGAGAGCGCCCTGCGCGGCTACAAGGACATCAACCTCATCGCCATGCAGCTCCTCGAGCCGGGCGGCATCCTCGTCACCTGCTCCTGCTCCCAGCACGTGGACGACGCGATGTTTGTCGGCATGCTCAACGAGGCCGCCTTCGACACCAGCCGCGAGGTCCAGGTCATCGAGCGTCGCAGCCAGGCCCCCGACCACCCCGTCTCCGTCACCTGCCCCGAGTCCCGCTACCTCAAGTGCTACCTCTGCCGCGTGCTCTGAGCCCGCCAGAGTCGCCCAGTGTTGCTCAGTGTTGCTCACATGTGCGCACACACGCGAGGCCGCGCCGGGGGCGGGGGGGCGCCCCGTTCGCTTGCGGCCTCTCCCCTCCACCTGTACAACGGCATGACCCCCCGAATCTGTTGGGTCAAGAATTGTAAAAGATTGTAATCAGCCACAACCGCCCATCCGCAATGCACTTACACCGTCAGAAATCTCCGCCCGCCCGCCTCCGCCGGCGCTCTCCGCCCCCCTGGGGGCCCGACCCTCTCGCCTCGTTCTTGAGGTCCTATCCGTCCTATCGGCCTCATCGGCGCGATTGGCCGACCACCCTCCTCGCAATCTCCGCCCACTCCCAGAGGCGCCGCGGCTGGTAGCACACGGTGCTGATGTCCTTGAGGATGAACTCGACGGGGCAGCCGTGGCGGGCGCAGGCGGCCAGGGTGTCGCGGAGGTCGCGCTCCACGCGGCCGGGCTCCCAGGTCGGGCCGGCGAGGAAGGCGGGGTTGGGCTTGCGGCTGAAGACGTAGTCGCGGCCGATCCGCTCCGCGCCCTTCTCGACGCTCACCCACGGGCTCATCGAAATCTTGCGGACGCGCGGGAGCCTGCGGATCATGTCGATCTTGTCGTCCAGCGGCTCGCAGCAGCCATAGTAGCACAGGCCGAACCGCTCGGTCCACCGCGTGGCGTAGGCGATCTCGAACTCGTAGTGCATGGCGGGCGACACGGTCGAGAAGATCTGCGCCATCGCATAGGTCCAGAGGTCCTTCGGCCGCGGCCGGTCGGGGTCGAAGCCGGGGGCGGGCAACTCGTCGCTGTAGGCGCCCGTGCAGTGGATCGTGCCCTGGCTGTGGCCGAGCAGGCCCTGGGCCTCGAGCTGGTCGAGCATCGAGAGGCTCGCCTCGGTGACGCGCGCGATGACGCGGTGCATGAAGTCGGGGCGGAAGGCCAGGTCCATGATCGTCTCCTCGGCTCCGTGCCAGCAGACGATGCGGTCCCAGGGGGCGAAGACGGGGCAGGCGCCCTGCATGCGCACGGTGAGGATGCCGTCGAAGAGCTCGCGTGCCCGCGCCTCGGTTTCCGCCGTGGCCTTCTCGTCGTGCCACACCTGGGGCATGCGGATCTTCTCGAGGTCGGCCTCGGCCCTGAGCTGGTCCACGTAGTGGTGGCCGAGGACGTCGCTGGTCGGGTCGGTGACGGCGGTCTGCTCGACCACCCGGAGGCCAAAGTCGGTGCCGCGGATGGCCTTGCCCAAGTCGAGGAAGGGCTCGATGACCATGTCGCCGCGCATGTGCTTCCACTGGTAGAGCGTCCGCCGAAGGCGCGTCTCGAGGCCGCGGCAGAACGAGTCCTCGCACCGCAGCGTCAGCTCGTCGCCCACGTTCATCTCGTGCCAGCACACCTGGTCAATCATCACCATCGGGCGGACGGGCTTGAGGGCGTTGAGCGCCTTGTGCGCCGAGATGGTCTCCTCGTGCACGGGCAGCGCGGCGATCTCCGCCACCTGCCGCGCCAGCCCCCTCAGAACCTCTCGCTCTTTCTTGTTGCCTGCCACGTCTTCTCCTCCATTCCTCGCTTGTGCCCGAACACCGACAACCGAACACCGCCTCACCGCGGCAGTTCGACGCGCTGGCCGGTCTCGGCGCTCTGGTAGGCGGCCTCGCAAATCTCCAGCACCCTCAGCGCGTCCTCACCCGTGGTCACGAAGTCGCGACCCTCGACCAGGCTCGTCATCATGTCGCGGAGGAAGTGCACGGCCAGTTGCGTGCCACAGTAGGCCGCCGGCTCGGGCACCTCCTGGTACTGAATCGTGCGCTCGGGGCAGCGGGCCATCTCGCCGTGCACCGAGCGAATGCGAAGCGTGGGGTTGAGGCCGATGGTGGGCGCCCAGACGGCATCGCCCTCGCTGCCCCAGAGGCAGAACGCGGAGTCGTAGGCGTCCTTGAGGCCCTTCGGCATCACGTAGGCACAGTGCAGCGTGCCCACGATGCCGTCGTCGAACTGGAGCGACACGCTCGCCACGTCCTCGACGTCGCTCGCCGAGGTGGTGAGCCGCGAGGTGACGGCGGAGACGGCCACGACCTCGCGCTGGAGGATGAAGCGGGCGATGTCAATGTAGTGGCACCCGAGCCACAGCAGGATGCCGCCGCCCGACTTCTCGCGCTCGAAGAGCCAGGCGAACTGCTCGTCGTCGAGCCGCACCTCGGCCGACGTGGTGACCATGCGCATGTCGAGGCAGAAGGGCCGCCCGAACATCCCGGCCGCCACCCAGGCGCGGAGCTGGCGAGCGATGGGGCTGTAGCGCCACATGTAGCCCGTCGCCATCCTCACCTGGTGCATCGCGCAGGCGTCGAGGATGCGGCGCAGGCTCTCGGCCGAGCGGGCGCAATGCTTGTCAATCACGAACGGCACGCCCTGCTCGGCGCAGCGCAGCGCCGGGTCCTCCGCCTCGTCGGCCCGCAGCATGATAAAGCACAGCTCGGGTCGCTCGGCGTACAGCATGTCCTCGTAAGTGCTGTAGACGTAGTCGCCGTAGCCCGACCTCTCGATCCGCGTGGGATCCGTCTCGACGAGCGCGATCCGCCCCACCGTCTCGGGCATCAGCTTCAGCGTATCGAGGAACATGAACGAATGGGGCGAGGTCGTCCCAATGAAGCCGATTCTCAAAGGTTCCATGTCTAGCTCCGCTCGGGTTGGCAGGATGCGTGACCCGTGACGCGTGATCAGAAGAGGCAACGGCTCCCCTCTTCTCTGGTCACGCGTCACGGGTCACGCGTCAGGAATCAGCGCTCGGAAAAGCGCAAAGTCTTCACCCAGATTACCCACTCCTTCTCCAGCGCGGGGATGGCCTTGCCGGTCACGGCGGCGAGCGTCTTCGCCCCGGTCGGATCCTTCCTCGCGCCGTCGTGGAACTCCTTGTAGAAACGGGCGAGAAGCCCTTTGTGCTGGAGGTAGAGCACGAGATAGCGTGCCTCGGCGTAGTGCAGGGGTTCGTTTGCGCCGCGGAACTCGGCGGTCGTGGTGGCGACCAGCCTCTCCAGCGGCACCAGCTTGCCCGCCTCGATGGCCTTCTGGAGAGCGGGCAGCCGCCAGTTGACGAAGCCCTTGATGCTCGTCGGCAGCAATTGGCACTGCTCGTGGAGCGACGCCAGCCCCTCCTCGAACCACGTCGGGCAGTCGGGGAAATCGGGCTTCAGCAGCGCGTGCGTCATCTCGTGCACCAGCGTGCCCGTGCCGGTGCCCACGTTCATCACCATCGTCTGGTCCCACGGGCGGAAGTAGCCGTAGTGGCTCACACTCGTGTCGCCGAACAGCCGCTTCGCCCCGTCGCGGTACGACTTGTCGTCGGCGAAGAGCCAGATGACGATGGGATAGTCGGGCTTCTTCGTGAAATACGACGCCCAGAGCGCATTGGCGGAGCGCCGAATCGTGTGAGCCACGATGCCGTCGAATTCCCGCCGCGGCACGTTGCCCGCGACGATGAAGAGCCCGTCGCGTTCCACGATGAAACCCGCCCCCGCCTGGGTGCGCACCTCGTCGAGCTTCTTCGCGATCTTCTTCTCGACCTCCTCGCCGGCGGAGGAGGACAGCGTCACGGAGCACCCGAGCGCGGCGAAGACGGCAGATGCGGCCTTACCCAATCTCATTGGTTCCTTCCTGGGCGCCCGAAGGGCGCCGCGGGCTGAAATCCTTCCTGACGTTCCGCCGCCCCCATTCGGGGGCTGGCGGGCGTGCCTGCGTATCCCACGGTTCGCAGGGCCTCACCGTGGGCTGTACTCCGTCGCCCCAAGGGGGCTCGGGCCTGCTGCGCCTGCGCGCCCCACGGTTCGCAGGGCCTCACCGTGGGCTGTACTCCGTCGCCCCAAAGGGGCTCGGCCTGGGTGTGTCCTTCTCTGTCTGCCCGAGCGCCCGAAGGGCGCGGCGGAATAAAGCCCACGGTGAGGCTCGGCGAACCGTGGGGTCACGACGACCGCCACCACACCCCAGCCCCCGAACGGGGGCGGCGGAAGCCTCAATCCCACAACGAGCGTTCATCATACTCGATCCCGTTCTTTTCCAGAAGGGCGACATATTCCCTCTTGAAGTCGAACCGCCGGTGGTGCGTGGCTTGCCCCTCAATGTAGGCCCGCGTCAGGTCGAGCCTCGAGAAGCTCACGGTGAAGGCACCGTAGCCCGCCTGCCACGCGAAAGCGCTCCTGCGGAATGTGCGGTGGAACCACCCAGACGAATTGGCCTTGACCCCGCGGACAACGTCGGCCACCGCCTTGTCTTGGCGGAGTTTGGCCAGGATGTGCACGTGGTCTGTCGTGCCGTTCACAATGAGGGCAACGCCGCCCTCCGAGCGGATCGCTCCGCCGAGGTATTCGTGGCAGCGCGCCAGGATGTCGCCCTCGAGCCAGGGCTCGCGGCCCTTTGTCGAGAAAACGATATGGTAGAGGAGATTGCAGTACGACTTGGCCATGTCGCGGTCGCTCCTCACGTTCCGCCGCCCCCGTTCGGGGGCTGGGCCGGCGCTACGCCTCTCGGTCCCACGGTTCGCAAAGCCTCACCGTGGGCTCTACTCCGTCGCCCCAAGGGGGCTCGGGCCCGGTGCGCCTGCGCGTCTCCGTCGCCCCAAGGGGGCTCGGGCCCGGTGCGCCTGCGCGTCCCACGGTTCGGCGGCCCTCACCGTGGGCTTTACTCCGTCGCCCCAAGGGGGCTGGGCCTGAGTGTGTGTCCCTTTCTGTCTGCCCAAGCGTCCGAAGGACGCGGTGGAATAAAGCCCACGGTGAGGCTCGGCGAACCGTGGGGGGGCATGGCGACCACCCCCACCCCCCAGCCCCCGAACGGGGGCGGCGGAACCCGTCATCGCGGCCTCACGGCCTGGCCGTGAAACGCCGCGAGAAACGGGTCCATCGCCCACACATCGCCACACGCCGCCTCGGCCGCGGCCTTGCAGCCGCCGAGACATTTCTCCTCCAGGCTGCACCCCCGACAGAATCCCGGCCGCGCGGCCGCAAACTCCCGCATCGCCCGCCCCGTGGCCATCGCCTCGAACGCCATCGTGCGGATGTTGCCGAGAATCGTCGGCGAATGGTTGCACGGCCGCACGTTGCCCAGCGGGTCGAGGGTGTAATACGCCCGCTCGGTGCCCGCGGCGCAGAAGCCGAATGTCAATCGCCGATACCGCGCCGTGTCGAACAGGCAGGGCGGCATGGCGATGGAGCAGCTTATCGGAAAGTCGTATTCCTCGCAAATCCGCTCCGCCTCATCCAGCGCCGCCTGCACCTCCGCGGGCGACGCCTGAAGCAGTCCGACATTCTCGATGCCGCGTCCGCCTGGGTTGAAGCGGTTGAACATAATCCCGTCCACGCCCAGCGCGATGCCCAGTTCCGCCGTCTCGCGCCAGGTGGGCAGATTCAGCTTCGTCGCCACGAACACCCCGACGACCCGCTGGCGGGCCAGCTTCAGCTCGGCCACGGCATTCGTCATCTTGTCGAACGCCCCGGCCGCGCCGCTCATCCTGTCGTGAATCTCGCGTTCGCCCGACAGCAGCGGCACCTCGAAGATGCTCACCTTGTCGGGCGACAGCCGCGCAATGGCCGCCTCATTGAGCAGCGAGGCATTGGTGATGAAGTTGATCGCCACCCCCCGCTTCACCAGGAAATCCACGACCTCGTAGACATCCTCCCTCAGCAGTGGCTCCCCGCCGCTCAGGGTCACGAGATGTGCCCCCGTCTCGTCGAGCATCTTCGCCAGCATCGCCAGCGTCTCGCCCGTCGGCAGCTCCCCCATCGGATAGTCCACGGGGTTCTTCCACGCGTTGTAGCAGTGGAGACAATCGTGATTGCAGCGTTGGGTGAGCTCGAAGACGAAGGAGTCTTGATGCAAGGCGTTTGCTCTCCGCGGCCCGTCGCTTCGGCACGTGCTGCTATTATGCCTCAGCGCCGTGCGAAGGTAAAGGGGTTTCGCGAGACACCGGGACTTGGACAGCGGCGTCAAGCCGCCGCACTCCAACAGGCTGACGCATTTGCTGAGAGGCCGAGATGGACTGAGGGGGGGCACCGGCGAGCTGCCATGCAGTCCTGTGCCACCAGGCGCAGCGGGTGCCCGGAGACAATGCGACAGCCCGTCGGAGTGCGGTGGCTCGACACCGCTTTGGATTGCTGCGAAACGCCCCGCTACGCACCCGGCCGCTCCCTCGCGCCTCGCGGCCCTGAACTCCCCGGCGATGGCGGCCCCGGGACGCAATGCCCGCTCCTGCCTCAATTTGCACTTGACTTTCCCTGCAACCGGGCTATAATCGCGCGTTGAACCCAACGGCGGATTGAGTCCCTAAGCCACAGGAGGTTCTGGGCATGAGCCTTGCCGGCAAGATCTTCGCGGTCATCTGCCTCATCGCGGCCGTGTTCTATGCGGGCATCACCGCCGCCCTGATGTCCCTCCAGGAGAACTACAAGCAGAAGTGGGCCGACGAGCAGGCGCTGCATGCCCGGACCAGGACGGACTGGGAGGACAACCGCAAGGACCTCGAGGGCCAGGTCACCCAGCTCAAGGGCGAGGTTGACCTGACGAAGAAGACGAACATCGCGTTGCGCGGCGAGAACCAGGAGCTGCGCAAGGAGTGGGACGACGCGGCGCGCATCAACAAGGCCTCCATGCTCGTCATCGAGGACCAGGAGGACCAGATCGCCCTGCTCAACACCCGCAACGACCGCTACAACGACGATCTGAAGGCCGCCCGCGCCGACATTGACGCCCGGCAGGCGGAGATTGATGGCCTCAACAAGAAGAACGACGAGATGCTGAAGAACCGCGACGCCCTCCAGGACCTCCTGACCGTGCGCGAGCGCGACCTCACGAACGCCACGAAGGAACTTGAGAAGGTCGTCGCCGACTTCACCGTGGCCAACGACATGCTCCAGCTCCTCAAAGAGCGCGACCCCCAGGCCTACACGGACCTCCTGAAGCCCACCCACGGACAGCAGCCCAAGATCGTCATCCGCGGCAAGGTCACCGGCGTGGACAAGAGCCTGGGCCTCGTGATCCTCAACATCGGCCAGCGCCACCAAGTCGCAAAGGGCTACTCCTTCATCGTCTTCCGTGGCGACGAGTACATCGGCAAGATCATCGTGGACGAGGTGTTCCCCGACATGTCGGCCACCCACTACAGCCGCCCGGACATGAAGGGCGACGTCGAGGTCGGGGACGACGTGACGACACGGCTGACGATTGACCTGTAGACCGACCGGTTTCGACCCTGCGGCGTCCGTTCGAGGGGCGCCCCCTGGCTGCCCAGAGCGGCCAGGCGTCCCCGGCGCCGGGCGCCCACCCCGGAGGTGAACTGAATGGCACGCGTGCAAACCCGCTCGAACATCTACACCCTGCTGCCCATCCTGGCCACCCTGATCATGGCCGGCGGCATCACCTTCACCTGGCTCCGGATCAACGAGTACAAGAAGCCGCCCAAGCCGACCATTCTGCCCCCCGCCAAGGGCCGCCAGAACCCCGACATCGAGCCGCCCAAGGCCGAGCAGCCGCCTGAGGGCATCGAGGAGGGCATTCCCGACAAGGCCAAGGACGAGGGCGAGGTAGCCCCGAAGGCCCCGGATGAGGAGCCCGGCGAGGCGGCGCCCGAGAAGGCCCCGGAGGCAGCGCCCGAGAAGGCCCCCGAGGCAGCCCCTGAAAAGGCCCCCGAGGCAGCCCCGGAGAAGGCTCCCGAGGCCCCGGAACCCCCGCAGAAGAAGGCGGAGGAAGAAGAGAAGTAGCCCCGGCCATCCACGCGCACACCCAGCCGCTCCCCGCATCCGAAGGGCACGGCCCGCATGTACATTCTTGACCGCCTCCTGAGCCTGTTCTCCGTCGACATGGGCATTGACCTCGGCACCGCCAACACCCTGGTGTGCCTGCGCGGCAAGGGCGTCGTCCTCTCCGAGCCCTCCGTCGTCGCCGTCAGGAAGGGCACCAACAAGGTGCTCCTCAACGGCAACGCCGTGGGCCAGATGGCCAAGGACATGCTCGGCCGCACGCCCGGCTCCATCGAGGCCATCCGCCCGATGAAGAACGGCGTCATCGCCAACTTCGACATCACGGAGAAAATGCTCCGCTACTTCATCAACAAGGTCCACAACCGCCGCTGGGGCTACCGCCCCCGCCTCGTCATCGCCGTGCCCCACGGCATCACCGACGTCGAGCGCCGCGCCGTCTACGCCTCCGCCGAGCGCGCCGGCGCCCGAAAGGTCTACCTCATAGACGAGCCGAAGGCCGCAGGCATCGGCGCCGGAATGCCCGTCACCGAGCCCACCGGCAACATGGTCGTGGACATCGGCGGCGGCACCACCGAGGTCGCCGTCATCTCCCTCGGCGGCGTCGTCACCAGCCAGAGCCTCCGCGTCGCAGGCGACAAGATGGACGAGGCGATCATCCAGCACATGAAACGCACGTACAACATGGACATCGGCCCCCGCATGGCCGAGGACACCAAAATCAAGATCGGCTCCGCGTTCCCCCTCGACGAGGAGCTGACCCTCGAGGCCAAGGGCCGCGACTTCATCACCGGCCTGCCCCGCCGCGAGATCATCTCGTCCGAGGAGGTCCGCGAGGCCCTCCGCGAGCCCGTCAGCTCGATCATCGAGGCCATCCGCCTCTGCCTCGAGCAGACCCCGCCCGAGCTGGCCGCCGACATCTTCGACCGCGGCATGGTCCTCACCGGCGGCGGAGCCCTGCTGCGCGGCATAGACAAGGCCGTCGCACGCGAAACCGGCCTCCGCGTCGTCATCGCCGACGACCCCCTCACCTGCGTCGCCCGCGGCACAGGCGTCGTCCTCGACGACCTGTCCCGCATGAGCGGCGTCCTCGAGAGCAGCGACACCGAATACTGACAAGCAGGAGAAACCTCCGTGATGAGCCACGAGCGGCCCGGACTGGCGCTGGCGGGTGCCTTGGCGGCGCTGCTCTCGTGTTGCCCCGCCCAGGCCACCATCATCACGGGCGGAGTCACGGGCACCGGCATGACGGTGCAGGACTACACGGCGACGAGCTTCAAGTCCACCACCAATCCGGCCGAATTCCGCGCGGACTACAAGAGCTTCGACGGCCAGTACGACACGACCACCACGGCCTACATGTGGCTGACCAATCAGCCGCCAACCGTCGCCAACCCCGTGAGCATCGTCTACAACTTCAACGCCCGCTGGAGCCTGAACTCCGTGAGCATCTGGAACTACAACGAGCCCGGCACCCAGAGCAGCGGCATGCCCTACAGCGACCGCGGCCTCAAGGACGTCGTGATCGGCGTCTCCGACGACTGGGGCCAGACCTGGACCGACCTGGTAACGACCACCCTCACCCCAGCCCCGGGTGCCACCCCCTACACCACGCCCGACGTCTTCTCCATTCCTTACACCGAGGCTACCAGCCTCCGCATAACCGCCACCAGCCGCTTTGCCAACAACCCCGCCGACAACTACAGCGGCCTCACCGAGGTCCAGATTGACGGCACGAAGCTGGCCGATGCCACCAGGCTCCCCATCAGCAGCGCCACCGCATCCACCTCCTGGGGGCCTCGGACGCCGGACAAGACATTCGACTCCTATCGGTACGACAACGACACCAACCACATGTGGCTGAGCGACGGCCAGACCACCCCGACCATCACGTGGGACCTCGGCTCCGCCCAGACCTTCAACTGCATGGAGCTCTACAACTACAACGAGGGCGGCGTCGGCTCGGCGTACCTCAACCGCGGGGTGCGGAACTTCCTGCTCCAATTCTCCATGGACAACGCCATCTGGGGAGCGGCACTTGGCCCGTACACGCTGCCGAAGGGCAAGGGCACGGACAACATCGGCTACCTCCTGCTCCTTGGCGAGGAGACCGGGATCACGGCGCGGTACACTCGGCTCCTCGTCCAGTCCAACTACGGCGACTCCCTCTACGCCGGCCTCGAGGAGGTGGAGTTCTGGTCCCTCCCCACGAGCGCTCTCTTGCCCATCCCGGAGCCAGCCACCCTGGCGCTGCTCGGCGCGGGGCTGCTCGCGCTGGCCCGGCGCCGCCGCACCTGATAGCTCGTTCGCTTTCTCCGCAGGGGATGTGGAGGATGCTCGTTCCCGCGCTCTTCGCAACGGCGCTCGCAGCCGCCACGACACTACTGGCGCACGAGACGAGGCGGCCACCCTACCCGATCGTGGACACGGGGCAGACCCGCTGCTACAGCACCCAAAGCGAGACCGCCTACCCAAAGCAAGGCGAAGCCTTCTACGGCCAGGACGCGCAATACGTCGCCAACCCGCCGCGATACAAGCACAACGGCGACGGCACCGTCGCCGACCTCGTGACCGGGCTGACGTGGCAGAAGGACCCCGGCGAGAAGAAGACGTTCCAACAGGCGGTCGCCGGGGCCTCGAAGTGCGGGCTCGGCGGCCACGACGACTGGCGGCTGCCCACCATCAAGGAACTCTACTCGCTGATCCTCCTCAGCGGCACCGACCCCGACCCCCGCAGCGCAGATTCGGGGCGCCAGAAACCCTTCATTGATACCGAGACCTTCACCTTCAGGTACGGCGATCCCAGGAAGGGCGAGCGCATCATTGATTCGCAGTACGCGACCTGCACCCGGTACGTCAGCACGACGATGCGGGACAATGAGTCGATGTTCGGCGTCAACTTCGCCGACGGCCGCATCAAGGGCTATCCCGTGGGAGCGACCATGGGCCGGCGCGAGAAGACGTACTACGTGATGTACGTGCGCGGCAACCCGGACTACGGCAGGAACGACTTCCACGACAACGGCGACGGCACGATCACCGACAGGGCCACCGGCCTCGTGTGGCAGAAGGCCGACAGCGGCAAGGGGATGAACTGGCAGGACGCCCTCGCCTACGCCGAGGGCCTCAACTTGGGCGGCCACTCCGACTGGCGGCTGCCCAGCGTCAAGGAACTCCAGAGCATTGTGGACTACGCCCGCTCGCCCGACACGACGAAGTCCGCCGCCATCGCCCCGATCTTCAAGGTCAGCCGGATCAGGAACGAAGGCGGGGAACCAGATTACCCCTGCTACTGGACCAGCACGACGCATGCCGGCCTCCTCGATGGATCCCGCGCCGCCTATGTGGCCTTCGGGCGGTCGCTGGGCTGGATGAAGCACCCGCGGACCGGCGAGTACCAGTTGCTCGACGTCCACGGCGCGGGCTCGCAGCGCAGCGACCCGAAGGTGGGCGACCCGTCGCAGTTCCCTCGCGGCCGCGGCCCCCAGGGCGACGTGATTCGCATCTACAACTACGCCCGCTGCGTCCGCGGCGGCGGGGCCGCGCTCCGAACGGAAGGCCCGCCCGTCGAGCCAACGCCGAAGAGTCAGAACCCCTGGATGCGGCGCGAGGACAAGAATGGCGACGGAAAGGTTTCCCGCGCCGAGTTCGGCGGCCCGCCCGAGCACTTCGACCGCTTCGACCGCAACAGGGACGGCTACGTAACTGAAGATGAGGCGCCGAAGGGGCCGCCGCCCGGTCCCGGGCCGAGGCCCCCAAGGTAGAGCCAGGATCACGACGGCTACGTCCGCAGTCACAGCGATTGGCCTCGTCCTCTTCGGCGGGTGCGTGCGGCCTTGACAAGACAGGGCGCCGGGGGCTAGAATTCGCGGGCGTCGCGTTGGTCCCGCTGGCAACATCGTGTGGCGTCGCGCGTGAGTCCTTCCTTGCGAAACCGGGTTCTGGCCCTGGCCCTTCTGGCGGGGTGCGCGTTCTGCGTGGTGTCGCCCAACCCGTGGCACGACGCGGTGCGCGGCACGGTGCACACCGCCGCGGCGCCCCCGCTGCGGCTGCTGGCAGGCACCCAGACGTCGCTCGGCCGCCTGTTCGGCCGCCTGTCGGGGATGTGGCGCGCGACCGAAGAGGTCGAACGCCTCCGCGAGGAGAACCAGGCGCTCCGCGAGGCGCTGGCCCGCCTGGCCGTCGAGGCCCACGACAGCGCGGTGCGGCTGCGCGACTTCCGGGGCTTCGACGCGTTCCGCCACACCCTGCCCAATCACCCCCTCCAGATCGTGCCGGCAACCGTGCTCGGGGCCGACACCTCGCCGTGGCGCCACAGCCTGATCGTGGACCGCGGCTCGGCCCATGGCCTGCGCCTCGGCACGCCAGCCGTCTGGGGCTCCTCGATCGTCGGCATCGTCGTCGCCGTGCGCGCCCAGGCGGCCACCGTGCGGCTCCTCACCGACAGCCGTGCGGGCATCAAGGTGCGCGTGGCGCGGACCGGCGACGTGGGGGTGCTTCGAGGCGACTCGGACCGCGAGGGCCTGCTCCAGCTCAAGTGGCTGCACCTGCGCCCCGCGGCCCTGGGCGACCTGGTGGTCACGGCGGGCCTCGACCCCGCGATTCCCCCCGGCCTTGTCGCAGGCCGCGTGGTCCAGGCCCCGGAGACCAAGGACCACCTGTTCTACGACGTGCGGGTCCGCCCCCTGCTCGATCTCGATCGGCTGAGCGAGCTTCTCCTGATCCTCTACAAGGCGCCCGACGCCGAGGAACTGCTCCAGGAGGAGCAATCCCGATGATCCGAACGCTCGGACACGCCCGGCTCAAGACGGGCGAACGCGTCCGTATCGCCGCCCTGATCGCGCCGGCCGGGCGCTACGCGAAGCCCATCCGCCAGTTCGTCGCCCACAAGGGCCAGCCCTGGATGCTGCACGTTGACCTGGCGAATCAGGGGCAGACCGACGAGTTGCGCACGACCTACACCATCGGCCTGCTGGGCGGGCAAATCGTGGGCAACGTGATGATCGTGGACGATGGGCGCGTGGGCATCCTCGGCCACGTGTTCACCCGCCCCGACCAGCGGCGCAAGGGGATCTGCCAGCACCTGATGGCCGCGGCAATGGACGCGTTCCAGGCGGCGGGCGGCCGCATCCTCACGCTCGGGACGGGCTACGAGTCGCCGGCGTACTGGATCTACCACGGCTTCGGCTTCCGGAGCGTGGAGCCCGGCCGCGGCGACATGGTGTTCGAGGCAGAGCCGGGCGAGGTCGCCCGCCACTTCGCGCCAGCCCGTGGGCGCGTGGCCGACGCGTGCTGGCAGCACTGGCCGGGCATCTCGCTCCTCTACCTGCAGGCCGCGGGCGACAGGGTGCGCTCGGCGGCCTACGGCGTGTTCGGGCCGGCGGGCTTCGAGGGGGGATTCCTCACCCTCCAGGCCCAGCGCGAGCGTGTGGCCGCGCAGCTCAAGGTCCTTCTGGCCCCCACCGGCGCCGTGGCCGGCGCGGCCATCCTCCAGCGCGACACGCGCTGGCCGGCCCCCGTTCACATCCTCGACGTGTTCGTTCACCCCGCCTTCGGCGGAGAGGAGGCGCGCCTGCTCCGCTCGCTGCGCCTGCCGAGGCCGGGCAAGGTCCAGGCCTACCTCGACCATCCGTCTGCGAGCCGGGCCGCTGCCCTCCGCGAGGCAGGCTTCCGCCGCGAGGCCACGCTGCGCGGCCAACTCGTCGCCCCGAACCGGCCGCTCGATGTGGCCATCTTCGCCCTCAGGACGTGACGGCGGCCAGCCATTCTGTGTGTTTTGACGCAGTACCGCAGTAAGAGGAAGTCAGATTCCGATATCCGGCCCCTCCCCGGCCCAGCGACCATTCTCCCTTTCCGCAGAACTGCCAAAGACTTACGGCAGCACCGCCGACACGGATGAATTGGCCCGCTTTTTGCTAGTCCCTAGCTCGTCTGTTGTTGATGGCAGCCAAGCGTGGCTGATGAAACTTGATAGACTCCTCGGTGCGACACTGCAACCCGTGCCCTCTACACACCGAGGCCGAGGGCAGCTTACGACCGCGACAGGTGCCCCCTCCCCACCTAATGGTCTGAGCTGCCCTCTTATTTTTCCCAGGTCGCCCGGGCGCACGATTCCGGGCGGTGCCTGAACCGTTTGGTGAGTCCTGGCGCCTGCCAGCCACTGTCACGCGTGCCCTATCTGCCAAGGGAGCAGTAGGTTACGACGAACTTGAGGCGATGGCGGCAGGTTGGCCCGCGAGTTGCTAGGGTTTAGGTCGAGAGATAAAAGTAAGCCCGCCGCTTGGCGACTGACGAGCGGCGAGTTGCTGCGAACAAGAGGGCAGTTCCGCGACCCACGCAGGTGCCCCCTCCCCACCTTAGGGTCCAAACTGCCCTCTTCCTATTTCATCCCTCCGCGAAACTCCCCGAATCCAGTGCCTCGTTGGCGAGTTGGTCCGCCGCCGCGTTCTGCTCCCGCGGCACGTGCCGGACCTCCCATCGCTCAAGCTGGCCCAGGAGGGCCAACGCCCGTTCGTGATAGGGCTTGAGGTGCGGGGCCTTGACCTTGTAGACCCCGCGAAGCTGGAAGACCAGCAGCTCGCTGTCCAGCAGCAGCGTCAGGCGGCTCGCGCCCAGGCGCAGGGCCTCCTGGGCGGCACGGACGACCGCCTGGTACTCTGCCACGTTGTTGGTCGTCGTGCCGACCCGCTCGCCGAGCCGGCGAACGGGCGTGCCGCCTGGGTCGAGGAGCACTACCCCGATGGCCGCGGGGCCGGGGTTGCCGCGCGAGGCGCCGTCGCAGCGCGCCACCAGGGACTTGCCCCCCCCCGCCGCCGCCGCGGGGGCGGGGCCTTCGCCGGCGAACAGGTCGCCCGTGCGGTCGGGGGAGCTGGGCCGCAGGTCGTTCAGGGCATGGCGCACCCAGAACGCCGCCAGTTCCGCTTGCGTGAGCTCCGGGTGCTCGGCCAACAGGCGCTCCACGTCGAGGTACTTCCGAATGAGATGGGCGATCTGCCGATCCGTGAGCTTGGCCAAGGTAGAGTCCCTTCAACGCAGGTAGATGGGGTTCGAGAAGACCCAGGGTCGGGAGTCCAGGAACGCCTCGACGCGGTAGACGCCGGGGCCTGGGGCGGTGGCGACCAGCTCGCGCCCGCGGGCCGCGGCCACGGGCGTGCCATCGCGCATCAGGCGGAGGTCGGCCTCGGCGGGACAGGTGGCGCGAAGCTCCACCGGCTCGCCGGCGGGGGCCTCGTCGCCCATCTGGAGAACGTCGCCGGCCCGCCTGCCCTCGAATCGGAAGCCCGTGGCGTCCGCCAGGAGGTCGTAGCTCACGTAGCACCTGCCCTGGGCAAGCAGGCCGTGGAGCAGCCGCAGGTCGGCCGCGGCCTCGCCGCAGAAGGGCTGCGGCGACACCACGTGGGTGCGCACGGTGCGGAACACGTAGCCGTGCGGCAGGACCTCGAGAAGCGCCAACCCCCAGCGACGGAACGGCACACGCTTGGCGTGGTTGTCGAGCGAGCCGATGCCCACGACGCGTCGCCGCCGGCCCACCGCGTCCCAGTGGCCGAGGATGTCCCGGTCCGGCCCCTCGACCCAACGCTCGGGGCGGCGGCAGTGCGACAGGAGGTTCCAGGGGTGGAGGCGTCGAATCCAGTCGTGCATGTAGGGCCAGATCTCGAGGCCGTGAAAGGCGTCGAGATGCCAGTCGGTCCAGCCCGGCACCCAGACGTCGAAGAGCGGCTTGTGGACGGGCCGCGGGTGGACGACAAAGACGAGCCCGCCGCGCTGGCGGATGGCGTTGAGCGTGGCCTCCGTGCCCCCGGGGCGGAGCACGCCGTCGAGGTCCTCGAGGCCGAGGGCGAGGCAGTGGTGGTGACCGGCATCGAGCTCGGCCCCCACGTCGAGCAGCACGCCGTCGTGCCAGCCGCCGAAGCCGTCGGCGCGGGCCTGAAGCGTGGCGTGGTCCGTGAGGACAATGTAGTCGAGCCCCGCGTCGCGGGCGGCGTCGAGAATCTCGGGCACGGCGGCATGGCCGTCCGAGAAGGTCGAGTGGATGTGGAGGCAGCCCTTGTAGTCATGCATGGGGGTCAGGGACGGGCCCGGCGGCCTGGGCCTCGCGCAGGGCCTCGGCCACCTTGCGCCTGCCGGCGAGGTAGAAGAACAGGCCGGTCTGGTTGGTGAGGATGATGATGACGTGGCTGAGGGCGGCCACCTCGGCCCCCAGGTTCGCCTCGCCCGGGTGCAGCACGGTGGCGAACAGGAACGCCAGCGCCCACTCGAACACCCCGACGCCCGCCGGCGCCACGGGCAGGCCGTTGAGCACCAGCCCGAGCGGAATCAGGAAGAAGTAGTTCGGCGCGCGAGTCAGGTCCATCGCCAGCGGCTCGCCCAGCGACCGCCCGATCAGGCAGAAGGCCACCGCCGCCCCCCCGTGCGCGCCCACCGAGTAGACCACGAACTTCAGGAGCAGCAGCTTCTGCCCGCGATAGAGGTAGACCGCCTCGTAGACCCGCTTGAGCACCCCGCCCACCCGCTGCGGGAGATGGCCGAGCACGTAGTGCACCAGCCGCCGGCAGTGCGACGACAGGAGGACCAGCAGCCCCACCGTGGCCAGGGCGAACGCCGACAGCACGCCGACCGCGAGGAACTGCGTTTGCGTGAGGCCAAAGGCGCCCGAGGGCGACGAGTGCCGCCACAGGTCCTTCAGGTGGAAGAGCACGGCCAAGGCGGCGAAGCCTACCATGCAGTACAGCCCCAACACCCGGTCGAGGAACACCGTGGTCACGGCCTCGGCCTTCTTGTGGGTGTCGCGGGCCACGTAGTAGGCCTTCACCAGGTCGCCGCCCGTGCCGCCGGGCAGGAAGCAACTGAAGAAGCAGCCGATGTAGGTCATCCCCACGCACTCGCCGCGCCGCGCGGGGATGCCCTGCGACACGACGAGCATCCGCCAGCGGTTCGCCGTCAGCAGGATGCACACGTTGTAGATCACGAACGCCACGGCGAGCCAGAACGGGTGGTCCCGCACCGCGTGCCAGATCTTCGCCGGCTCCAGCTTGCCCGACCGCACGAGCCAGGCAATCAGGCCGGCCGCGATGCCGATCTTCAGGATCAGCAGAACCGTCTTCTTCACCCTGGCGTTGAGAGCCATTCCAGCTCCTCGTCAGCCCCGAAGCATTTCCACGAAGGCCTCGAGCCGCGTGCGCGACGCGCCGTCCAGCGGCCCCGGGCGGTCGCACTCCAGCGTCAGCACGGGCAACCCCACCCGCTCGCGGATCAACCGGTCCTGGAGCTGTCGGAAGCAGAAGCTCTGGACGTAGTGGATCACGCCCTGGACCTCGCGGCGGCGGCACTCGCGGACGATGTCCTCAATGCGAAAGAACACGTCGTAGGGATAGGTGTAGCCCGCATACTGCTCCAGCAGGGTCGCCGAGCGGCCTGGCATGGCGAACTGGCGCGCCACCTCGTGGAACACCACCCCCGCCCCCATCTCGGCCAGGCGCTCGTGCAGGTCGGTGCAAATCGGCGGCACGCCCACCATGCCCAGCCGCACGGGCGACTTCGCGCCCTCCCGCCCCTTCGCCGCGTCGAGAAACGCTCGAGCCTCGGCCCCGAACCGCTCGGGCTCGCCCAGGAAGTCCGAGCAGTTCACCTGCCAGGTGAAGCTCTCGCCCCCCGTCACCTGCCCCGTCTCCCACCCCAGGCGGTCAATCTCGTGTACCGTCGCCCGAATGGCGTCGAGGCGACCCTTCTGCTCCTCCGCCGCGTCGAGCGTCGTGCCGAATCGCTCGGCCAGCCGCCCAAGCTGCGCCGCCAGCAGCGGCCGCTCGCGCTTGTAGGGATACGCAAAGTCAACCACCCGCACGCCTTCGGACTCCAGTATCTCCATCAGCGCGTGGGTGTTCGAGCAATCGCCCTGGACGACCGCGACCACCGCGCCCACGCCTCGGCGGCGTGCCGCCGTGTAGATGCCCTTCACCCAGGCACACATCGAGCGGGGGAAGCCCGCCCGCTCCGCCGCCTCCACCATCGCCGCAGGGTCGGGCGACGTGATGAACACGTTGTTCAGGTCCAGCGGCCTATGTCCCGATGCGAACAGGACTTCGACCGGGACTGTCGTCGTGATACCGACCAGGCGTTCATCCACCCGCGGCGACTCCTGAGGCCCCCGACATTCTCCCCGATTCCCCGCGCGCTGTCAAGGACCGCATAGGTCACTGCGCAGCCGGGGCAGAATCGCCAACTTCTCCATCTCGCGCCCTTGCGCAACACGGGAGGGGCGCAAGATGGGGTGAGCGCCTAGCCGCGTGAGGTTCGACCCACTCGCAGCTAGCCGCAACTGTCGAAGCTGACAGCAGTTATAGCTCGCGAAGCCCTCCCATGCGTCTCCCTGCCGCCCTAGGCGCTCACCTGCGCGCCATAGGGGGTGAGCGCCTAGCAGGGGGAGGGGCGCGGCTTGGCACGGGGCGGCCAAGGGGCGTCTGCTCCCCGCCCTCTCGGAGGGAGGGGACAGGGAGAGGGATGCGGCGGACGGCCCTATCGGCTACGTCGCCGGCGCCGCAGGAGGGCCAGGCCCCCGAGGGCGAGGAGGGTGAGGGTTGCAGGCTCTGGAATGTCGGCAGCAAGGTCCCGCACGGCAACGATCAAGCCCGTGTCGTAGAGCGCCGACCAGTCCCACTCGTAGCCTGGCGGCAGCACAACCGAGGTGAACGTCCCTGAGCGCCGCGCCGGGTCGAAGTCGAGGACGTCGAAGAAGCTGTCGGGCGGCGGCCGGTAGCCGTCAATCAGCCGCACCTCGAACGTGCCGTCGAGCATCAGGCTGCCGCCAACGACAACCACGTCGTAGTCGTCGCCTGCCGTCGGGCCGCCGATTTCCATAACCAGGTGGGCGAGCGGCCCGTAGGCCAAGCTGCCCTCGAAGGTCACCAGGCCCGGGCTGTCGCCCGGCTCGTGGTCGGCGTTGAAGACCGTCGTGCCCGGCCCCCAGAAGCTGCCCCCGCCCTTCACCAGGTCGTTGAATGTCACGGTCCCCAGCACCGTGACCCTGGAGCCGGTGGGCGTGTAGACGGGGCCAGTGACCGTGGTGCCCATGAACATCGCATCGCCCGTGTTCGTGAGGCCGCTGCCGAAATTCACGCTCGGGGTGAGCACGAGCGTGGTCCCGGCGTTGCTCATTGACCCCGCGCTGAGCCCGGCGCCCGGCCCGACGGTCAACGTGGAGCCAAGGGGCACGGTCATCTGACCCGTCACGTTCAGCGCCTGGGAAGCGTTGAGCGTGAGGACCGAGCCCAGTGGCTCGCCGGGACCGAGGGCGAGGCCGCCCGCGCCCGTGACGTTCAGCGTGCCGCCGAGCCAACTCAATGACCCCGCGCTCGTGATCGAGCCGACGCTGAGTGTGCCGCCGGTGAACACCACCGTGCCCGCGGCGCCGATGTCCAGGTCGCTCGCGGTGGCATCGCCACCCTGCAACTCCAGGCGGCCCGTGCCGTCGCCGCCCACGAGTAGCGTGCCGCCCACGCCGAGCGTGCCGCCCTGCATCGTATACGTCCCATCGCCGCCGGCGCCATAGCCGAGGACGAGGTCCTGGGTCACATCGTGTGTGCCGCCGGTCTGGAGGAACACGCCCGTGCCTGCGTGGCCGACCCGCACCCCTTGCGCAGAAAGCGCCCCGGCGCCGCCCAGCTCATACGTGCCGCTGGAACCGGCCTGCCGTCCCAGCGTGAGGTTCGCGCCGACGGTGTGGACCCCGCCGGTCTGGACGAATCGCCCCGTGCCATACCGGCCGGCCATCATCCCGCCGACTACGGTCAACTGCACGGTCGCATCGCCGCTCAGCTCGTAGGCGCCGTCCCCGCTGGCCCCGTCGCCAACGTAGAGCGCCTGCTGCACGGTGGTGGTGCCGCCCGACTGCGCGGCGCTTCCCCCGCCGGTGTCGCCGACCACCAGCCAGCCGGCGCCCAGCGTGCTGCCCGTGATCCCGAGGGCGCCCCCGGCGTCGAGGGCCAACTTGTTGGCGCCGAGATTCACGTCCCCGCCGCCGATGGTGAGCGTCCCGTCGTAGGTCCAGTCCTGGCCCACGTTCAGGACGCCCAGCGCTCCAACGTTGATGGCCGGGGCGGACAGGGTGCTGCCGGGCAGCAGTTCAAGCGTCCCGGCTCCTCCCCCGCCGCCGACGGTGACCGACGCGGCCTGGGCAGCGCCGGCCAGTTGCGCCGTGCCGCCATTGGCAATGTAAATGTGATCCCACCCAAAGGGCCCGATGACGCTGTCCCAATTGGTGTCGTCGGCCCAGTCACCGGCACCACTGGCCGCGGGGCGGGTCCAGGTGGTTGTGTCGGTCACCTCGAAGATGTCCACGACCTGGTCATCGTACCCGCCGCCGGCGAAGATGGCCTGGTTCCCGACACTGGTCGCCATAAGGTTGTACCGCGCTACCGAGAGCTGGGCCGTGTACCAGGTGTCCGACGGCACGTGATAGATGTCCACCACGCGGCTGCTCGATGACTCGCCCGATATATCGACAGTATAGCCGCCGGCGAAGAAGGCGAGATCGCCCACGCTTGTTGCCGCGAGCTGGCTGCGGGCCTTCGAAAGGGACGCGGTCCTCCAAGTGCGCGTCGCCGCATCGTAGATATCCACGGTCGCGGTAACGGCCAGCGGTATGCCCGTGCTGACCGTGCCGCCGCCAAAGAGGGCCGTGCCCCCGGCAGTGGTCGCTGCCAGATTCGAGCGCGCCTCTGAGAGGGTTGCCGTGGACCAGACGCCCCCCTCGTAGATGTCCACGACCTGCGAGATGCCGCTGCCTCCTGTGCCTCCTGCAAAGAGGGCCTGGTTGCCCACCGACGTCGCCGCGAGGCTTCGGCGAGCCGCGGAGAGGCTGGCGGTGGACCAGGAGTCGAGAGTAGAGTCGTAGATGTCCACGCGGGCACTTCGACCGGTACTTAGGGTCCCTCCCGCGAAGAGGGCCTTGTCGCCCACCGACGTCGCCGCCAGACGATAGCGCGCCTCCGAGAGGGACGCCGTGGACCACGCGCCGCCCTCGTAGATGTCCACAACGTTCGACGTTACACCAGGAACGAGACTGAGCATCCCCCCTGCGAACAGGGCCTTCGTCCCCACCGTCGTAGCGGCCAGCCCAAACCGCCCCTGGGAGAGGGAGGCGGTGGACCACGTGTTCGTGGCTCCGTCGTAGATATCCACGCCGGACAGGCCGTCGCCCGTCCCAACCCCGCCGGCGAAAAGGGCCTCCGTGCCGACGCTGGTGGCCGCGCCCATCTGGCGGGCCTCCGAGAGCTGGTTCGGGAGAGAGGTCAGAATGATCCCTCCCCTGGCACTGTTCGCCAAGAGAAGAGCCAAGCCAACGGACATGCACTTGAGAAGCCATGTCCCCAAAGGACGAGTACAGGCCGCGCGCCCCATCGCCCCGTACGGACACTCGGGTCGAGGCCCTCGGATGGACTCTTGCATTGGGAATCCTCCTGAACGACTGGCGGCGAATTCGCCGGCGCGTCGAGCGCGCTCCTTCGGCGTCTCTTACCCCTCCAGACAACGAGGCAGTATAGCCGCTATAGCTAGCTCTGTCAACAAAAAACTTGGGCTAACCCGCATTTCTCACCAGGCCCCCTGTTCAGTCATTGTCATCCTGAGCGGAGAGTAGCGCAGCGAAGGATCTTTCGAGGGAACCACCGACGTCACCAAGCGGATTCCTGGCATCAGTGTGTCGCCCTGAGAGGTCCTTCGACTTCGGCCGCTCAGACGCGGCCTTCGCTCAGGATGACAAGGGATGCGACGCTCGCCGGTGGCCGTGGCGAGAAATGCGGGCCATCGGCGGAGAAAGGCGGCGGCTCGTGAACGCGGGCGCTTTGGGGCGTGCAAGTGGTTACTGGCAGAGGAACTCGAACCGCGCGTCGGTCAGGCGCGCGTGGGCGTGGGCGGGCGACTCGGGGCCCTCGCCGCGTGCGGCCAGGATGCGGCGGCCCATGTCGTGGTAGGCAAACCGGGCGCGCTCGAAGTGCAGCCGCTGGGCGCGCTCCACGTCGCCGGCCTCGATGGCCGCGACGAACTCCCCCAGCGGACGCTTGACGTAGGCCTCGTCCAGGTGCTCGACCATGTCCCGGCGGCTCAGCACCTGCCAGGCCTCCCGGGCGAGCATCACGTGCAGGAGGTCGGCCCGACGGAACATCTCCACCTGCACGTCCATCCGCGCGACGCGGAGCACCTGCTGGAAGACGGCGAGCATGCCCAGCGTCATCCCGCTGACCATGTCGTCCCAGGCCTCGGGGGTGGCGGCCCCCCAGTCCTGGGACACCGCCTGGGTGGCCTTCTCCTCGAACTGCCGCGCGGCCGCCTTCAACTCGGCCAGAGCCCCTGGCTCGGGGTCCGCGGCGGCACGGGCGATGGCGTAGGCATAGGCCATCAGTCGGAAGTCAGCAAGCCGAGCCACGGCCCCCGGCTCGAGCCGCTGCGCAAACGTGCCGTAGTGAGGGATCTTCACGAGCACGCCGAACGCGATCAGGTGGGCGAGGGCCTCGCGCACGGGAATGATGCTCATCTTCAGCTCCCGTGCAAGCGCTCTCTCCGACACCCTCGCCCCCGGCGCGATCTTGCCCGCGAAGAGCTTCGCGCACACGTGGTCGAGCGCGACCTTCGTCTGACCGGCGTAGCTGTCCAGCGGAGTCGTCATTGTGGCCCAGGCCTCATGCGTCCCAGAGAGCGCAGAGGCCGCACCGCCCCGTGCCGCTCGAAAGAACCACGCGAACTGAGGGCCATAGCCCCCAGATGGCTGTATTGTACCCGGTCCGTGGGGGTGGATCAAGCCCCTTCGCCGCGGGCAGACGGCCCGCTGCGTCTTTCGCGGCGGCTCACTTGATGCTATAATGTGGGCGCACGCATCACTCACGCAGGACAGGAGACCTAGAGATGGCCGGACCCGTGGAAGGCAAGGTGGCGAAGATTCTCGACGAGCAGACGCTGATCCTCAATGTGGGCAGCGCCCAGGGCGTCGTTCAGGGCATGGTGTTCAGCATCTTCGCGCCCGTCGAAGAGGTGAAGGACCCCGACACAGGGAAGTCGCTCGGCCAGTGGGAGGCGGTGAAGGGCTACGTGCAGGCTGCCCATCCGCAGGAGCGCCTCACCGTGTGCCTGGCCTACGCGCCCATTCGGCCAGCGACGACCGACCCCAAAGAGCGTGGCACCCACACGCTGAGCGCCGAACTGGTCGAGGTGTCCATGCTCCGCGGCGGCTCCGTGAAGACGAAGCTGAACGTGGACAGGTCGCAGCTCTCGGGCCTGCCCGAGGTCGGCCCCATCCGCGTGGGCGACAGCGCCCGGTCGGTGGAGGCGGCGACGCTGAAGACATGACGCGTGATGCGTGACGCGTGAGAGGAGAAGATCGGCGGATGTGGCTCTCCTCCTGGTCACGCGTCAGGCGCGACTCAGGAGATGACCCAATGCCCGGGAAGGTGATCCTCACCTCGAATGCCCCGGCCCCCGTCGGCCCCTATTCCCAGGCGATTCGCGCGGGGAACCTGGTGTTCGTGGCGGGGCAGATTCCCGTGGACCCCGCGACGAACACGATGCCGCAGAGCGTGGCCGACCAGACGCGAGTCGTCCTGCGGAACGTCCAGGCCGTGCTCGAGGCGGCCGGAGCCTCGCTGGCCGACGTGGTGAAGACGACCGTGTACCTGAGGGACCTCGGCGAGTTCGTTGCGATGAACCAGGTCTACGCCGAGTTCTTCCAGGAAGCCCCGCCCGCGCGGGCGACCGTGGAGGTCTCCGGCCTGCCCAAGGGCGCCCGCGTGGAGATCGAGGCCATCGCGGCCGTGGGACACGGAGCGTGATGCGTCTTGACGACGCGCGGGGTGTGCGCTAGACTTAAGGGGCACCCGACGTGCTCGGGCGCCCTTTGTGCATGTGCATATTATCGCAAGACATGGGAGACACTCGGTGAGAAGAGCATTGTGCCTGGTCGCCTGGCTGGTTCCCCTGGCCATTTGCCTGTCCACGTGCATCCGGCCCCGGCCGATGCCCGAGGCCCTCGACCCCGCCGTGGTCGAGGCCGAAATCGTCAAAGCGAAGGGATTTGACCTGGCAAAGGCGGAGCCAGGCAAGGAGACCGTCGTCCCCGAGCCGCCGACGCCCAGGGAATCGCCCAAGGAGCCGGTGATCGCCATGGCCGAGCCGCCTAAAGAGCCGGCCGTGCCGAGGCCCGAGCCGCCGAAGGAACCCATCGCGCCCAGGCCCGAGGCCCCGAAGGAGCCGACGCCGCCC
>DATKZY010000226.1:0-7762 GCA_035527715.1 Planctomycetota bacterium
CTGCGCCGGTACGATGAGGAGGCCTGGGACCAGTACTGGCGCGATCGGATGAACCTCCAGGGTCGCTGCAAGATCCAAATCACCCAATGGGTTGTGAAGAGAGTCGCTTGAGAGAGAAACTCAAGAACTTGGGACGTTCCCAACATCTTTCGCCGTTGCAGAAGCCCTGATTCATCCGCGGAACGGCAGCGCCGAGGGAGAATTGCATAGTTGTTCAAGTATGGTAACACTTCAGCCGAATGAAGTGCGTGTGGCACAGCCGCCCTTGGCTGTGCTGTAGGCGGCGTGTCACCACGCCGCGAGGTCTCGCGGGACGGGGACGTCCCGCCTACAGATGCGCGAACCACCGAACGACACAGCCGAGGGCGGCCGTGCCACACGGTTGCACCTCGATCGCAGTGCACTTCATGCGGCTGAAGTGTTACCAAGTATGCAATTCTCGTCGGCCGACGGGACAACGCGGGCAGGGAAGCCCAGGGGCTGCACGCCCCTCAGTCTTCGGGCTTCGGCAGGTCGCCGAGGGAAGGAGGGGCGGCGCATCACTTGTCATGCGGCGGAGCTCTCACACAGGCTCCCAGGCGGCTTCGGCGTACTTGTTCAAGTACGCCAAAGTCCGCTCGCACGCAGAAGCCCTGATTCGTCGGCGAAACCGCAGCGGCGAGGGAGAATTGCATAGTTGTTCAAGTATGCAATTCTGGTCGGCGGATGGGCCAGTGTGGTCAGGGGAGATCAGGGGCTGCACGCCCGTCAGTCTTCGGGCCTGGCGAGGTCGCCGAGGAAGGCCGGGGCCGCGCACCACTTGGGCACGCGAGCGGGCGTGATGGCGTTGAAGCCCGAGCGCTTGAGGATGGCCATGCCCCTCGCGGAGAGCATGAAGCGGACGAATTCCTGGGCCAGCTCGGGGTGGCGGGCCTTCTTCGCGATCGTGAGGCCGAAGGCGATGTAGGTGCCCCGGATCGTCTCGCGCCCGCCGCGGTAGTCGGGCACCGTGATCTCGGCCATCGCGTAGTCCGCCGCGTGCTCGGGGTCGCTCAGGTTGATCTCCTTCGGCAGCGGCGTGCAGGGCAGCTTGTAGTCCACCGCGTGGGTCTTGTAGACGAACGCGTAGTCCACCCGCGCGGGCACGAGGAGGTCGGAGATCAGGCGATTGGCGTCGAGCGCGACGTTCTTCTCCGGGCACTTCTCGATGAGCTGCTGGACGAGCGGGCGCTGCTGGCCCTTCGACGTGAAGTAGTGCTTCTCGGCCAGGTGCCAGACCAGGCGGCTCCAGTAGCCGCAGGGGTCCTGGGTCGGGTTGGCGATGCCGAACTGGATGTCGGGCTTGAGGAGGAGGTCGTACCAGTTCTCGCTGGTGATCTCGGCACGGCGGCCGCTCGAGGCGTGGCCGGCGAGGACGATCTCGTTCGAGACGAACTTCGCCACCCAGTCGGCGAGGTCGGGGTAGAGGACCTTCTGGACGAGTCGGTAGTCGGCCAGGGCCACCACGTCGGCATCGTGGTCGGGCAGCAGGCGGGTGACGAGCACGCTGCCGTGGACGTTGAGGGCGATGCTGACCTCGGGGTGGAGCTTCTCGAACTCGGCCTTCATCTCGCGGAGGCTGGCGGCGAGCGAATCGGCCCCCCAGACCTCGAGCGTGGTCTTCTTCTCGCCCCCGCAGCCTGGGGCAAGCAGCAGGACGGTGGTGCAGGCGAGCCAGAGGGTCACTTTGCGGGGGCTCATGGGCGCTGCTCCTCTTGTTGTCTTGGGAGTAGACTACCATGCAGGAGGGGCTGCGTGCAAGGAGCAGGCGATGTCACGGCTCGGGGGTGGCGAGGCCGGCGAGGAACTCGGGCACCTTGCCCCACCGCGGCACACGGGCGGGAACGATCGGCTGGAAGCCGGAGACCTTCAGAATGGCTTGTCCCTGGGGCGAGAGGACGAAGCGGACGAAGTCCCTGGCGTCGGGAGCGTTCGGGGCGTCGCTGAGGAGCGTGATGCCGAAGGCGATGGCGCTCCCCGTCAGGGTCTCGGTGCCGCCGCGGTAGTTGGGCACGTTGACCTGCACGGTGCCGTAGGAGTCCCCGAGCGACGGGTCGCCGAGGTTCACCTCCTTTGGCAGGGTGGTGAACGGAAGCTTGAGGTCCACGGCGTGGACCTTGTAGACGAAGGCGTAGTCAATGCGGGCCATGTTGAGGTAGGCGGCGATGAGCTCGTTAGCGTCGAGGGCGACGAATTCCGGGGGGCACTTGGCGATGAGCTGCCGGGCGAGGGGGCGGGGGTTGCCCTTCGAGGTGAAGTAGTGCTTCTGGGCCAGCTCCCAGGATAGGCGGGCGTAGTAGCCGCACGGGTCCTGCGAGGGGTTGGCGATGCCGAAGCGGACGTCGGGCCTGAGCAGGATTTCGTACCAGTTGTCGCTCGTGATCTCGGCTCGGTGGGAGCTGGAGGTGTGGCCGGCGAGGACGATCTCGGTGCTGGCAAACTTTGCGACCCAGCCGGCGTGGGCCTCGCCGAGGATCTTCTCGATGAGCCGGTGGTCGGCCACGGCCAACACGTCGCCCCGCCGCAGGGGCACCAGGCGCGTGGCCATCACGCTGCCCATGACCTCGAGGCGCACGTCCACGTCGGGGTCTTGCTTCTCGAAGGCGTTCTCGATGTCACGGAAGCTGGCGGCCAGGGCGTCGGCGGCGAACACGCGGAGGGTCCGCCGCCCGTCCTCGCAGCCGGTGATGGCGAGCGCGGCAGCGACCGCGATGGCCGCGAGTGTCGAGCGACGGCGGTTCTTGCGCATTTATGCCTCTCTCTGTTCGGCGTCGGCGAAGACCATGAACCGCTCCGGCGGAAGTTCCACGAGGAGGTCGCCCCCGACGGGGGCTGGGAGCGCCTGCGGGTCGGGCCAGGGGCCGCATTCGATGCGCACGCCCTCCGCGAGCCGCACGAGGGCGCGCGGCGCACTCGCGGAAGGGGTGAAACCCTCGAGGATACCGGGGTAGACCGACGCTTTGGGCAGGCGCCCCCCGCTGGGGTGGAGCTTCACACGGCATCCTCGGATGGCGACGTGCACCGCGTCGGCGCCGGCCACGGGCTCGGGTAACAGGACGCGGAACGTCACGGGGCCACACTCGACTGCGCGCTGGCCGTTTGCCGGCGACTCGGGCAGCAGGCGGCCGGGGAAGATGTTCTCGATGAGGAGGAAGCGAGCCGTTGCCAGGTCGGTGGGGTGCTCGAAGACCTCCGCGGGGCCTCCGCACTGCGTCAACCGCCCCGCCATCAGGATGGCCAGCCGGTCGGCGAGCGCGGCCGCCTCCTCCTGGTCGTGGGTGACGAGGACGACGGTGAGGCCGAGGCGGCGCCAGACCTCGCGGAACTCGCGCTGAAGCTGCCGCCGCGTGGCGGGGTCCAGGGCGGAGAACGGCTCGTCGAGGAAGAGCACGCGCGGCTCCACGACGAGGGCGCGGGCCAGCGCCACCCGCTGCTTCTCGCCGCCGCTGAGGCTGCGGATGTCGCGCCGATCGAGCAGACGCTCGATGCCCAGGAGGCGAGCGACACTGCGGACCCGCTCATCAGCGGTCGCGGGACCCACGCGGCGGACCAGCAGGCCGAAGGCGATGTTCTCGCGCACCGACAGGTGGGGGAAGAGCGCCAGGTCCTGGGGCAGATAGCAGAAGCCGCGCTCCTCAGGACGAGTGCGGCCGATGTCCCGGCCATCCAGCAGGATGCGGCCGGCGTCGGGCGGCTTCACCCCCAGCACGGTCTCCAGGAATAGCGTCTTGCCGGCGCCCGAGGGGCCGAGCAGCACGAAGCACTCCCCCTGCGGAATCGTCACGCTGATCCGCTGGAGGGAGAAGGCCCCGTAGTGGGCGATGAGATCGGTCACCTGGAGCATCAGCGTCGCCCCCCGACGAGCAGCCGCACGGCCACCAGCCCGCCGATCGTGAGCAAGGTGAGCACTATGCTGAGGGCTACCGCGCGGTCAATGCTCACCGAGGCCATGTTGAGGTAGATGGCCACGGGCATCGTCTCGGTGTAGCCCTTCACGGCTCCCGCGAGGGTGGAGGTGGAGCCGAAGTCGCCGATGGCCCGCGCCCAGCCGAGCACGAAGGCCGCCACGATGCCGTTGCGGGCCAGCGGCAGCGTGACCCGCCGGAACGCCTGCCACGGCGTGCAGCCGAGGAACCGCGCCACCTGCTCGAACCGCGGATCAATCCCCGAGAACGTGGTTCGCGCCACCAGCACGATGAAGGCGTAGGCCACGAAGAACTGCGCGAGGATGATCCCCTGCACCTCGAAGACAAAGAAGCGGGCGAGCCAGAGCCCGGGCGGATTGCGGAACAGCAGCAGCAAGGCCACGCCCAGGGCCATCGGCGACATCGTGACCGGGATCAACAGCACGGCTTCCGCCAGCCACGCGCCCGGAAAACGCCAGCGGGCGAGCGCATAGGCCGTGGGCACGGCGAGCAGGAGGGCGATGAGGCTGGCAATGACCGACGTCCACGCGCTGAGCCAAATGGCTTGCAGCACATCGGACTGGCCCAGGGCGCTCAACGCCGGGCCGCCCCCCGTGTAGCCCACCTGCACGACCACCAGCGTCACCATCAAGGTGACCGAGCAGCCCGCGGCGAGAAGGCACACCCAGTCCAGCCAAGACCGCATCGGCTACCATCCCTTCGGCAGCGGCCACTCGCCCCCGACAGGGCAGTCCTTCGTAGTGAACTTCCGCGCTTCTTCCACGTTCGTCAGGTAGTGCCACTTGCAGAAGATGGCCTTCCCCTCCTCGCTCAGGAGGAAGTCCACGAACTGCCTGGCGACCTCTGGCTGCCTACAGAAAGTGCTCTGGGCGATGGGAACGTAGCCGATCCTCGGGATCTGCTCCGGCGTGAGCATGATGGTCTTTATCTTCTCAGAGTTCCAGTATTGGAACACCCGCCAGCCGAGCACGGCGTCCACGGTGCCGAGGGCGACGAGTTGCGCCGTCTTCGCGCACGACTCCGCGTGGGTCACGATGTTCGGCTTCACGGCGTCGGCCACCTTGTTGCGGATCATCACCTCGACCGCGTAGAGGCCCACACACACGGTGTCAGGCCGCGCGATGCCCACGCGAACCCCTGGCTTGCCCAGGTCCTCCAGCCTCTCGATCTTCTTCGGGTTGTCGGCCGGCACGTTGATGGCGGGGAGGAGGTAGACGACGAGCTTCTCGGTCTCGGGCACGACGAGTTTCTCGCGTTTCGCCAGTTCCATGAAGTCAGAGGAACCAGGGAAATACAGGTCGCCTCGTCGCGTGAGCTTCATCTGGCTCAGCATGGCCCCCGAGCCGCCGAAGTGGAGGAGCATCCTGCACCCGGTGTTCTTCTCGAAAGCGTTCGCGGCCTCCTCGGTCGCCGGCTTGGAGGCCGAGCCGATGAAGAGCTCGAGCTTCTTCCCAGCCAGCGACTTGCCCTCTTCGCCCGCGGGCCCGCCCGTCGCCAGCCCCAGCACGACCGTCGCCGCCAGCCAGCCCCATCGCCCGTTCATCCTCATAGCCCCTTTCGTCCCGTGAGCCATTGCTGACATGCTGCGCCCCTGCCGCACCCCTATTCGCTTGCGGGCCGAGGAGCGTGACGGAATCGAGCGGCGCTTGACGGCCCGCCCGCAAGCGCCTATGATTCCCTACTGCAAACAAAGGTCACGCGCGGGGCGGAGGGGACGAATGCAGGGGCAGGTTTGAGCCCATCGCGCCACTGTGTGGAGAGAGGAAAGGAGACACACATTGAAGGGCCGGGCCGGGTTGGGAGCATGCATGGCGTGCGCGCTCGCCGCCAGCGCCCTGGGCGGCGAGCCGCCGCCCGCCAAGGCCGAGGGCGACACGCTCGACAAGCTCAGGACCATGCACGTCGGCGGCGCCGTGTTCCAGTTCGGCTTCGAGGAACGCCTCCGCGTCGAGCACTGGAACAACGAAGACCTCAACCGCCACGCGGACGACGAGGACCACCGCTGGTTCAACCGCACCCGCCTGCGCATGGACACGATTTTCAACGACGTGTTCCGCACCCGCGTGGAGCTGGTGGACGGGCGGGAGTGGGAATCGGACCGCGAGCCCCGGCCACAAGTGGATGAGCTGGACCTCCACCAGGCCTACGTGGAGATCGGCGGCAAGCCCCTCATGGTGCGCCTCGGACGCCAGGAGTTGGACCTCGGCTCGCGCAAGCTCGTCGCCGCCCCCTCCTGGGGCAACCTCCTCCGCTCGTTCGACGCGGCGCGCATCTCCTACACCAGCGACCTCGTGGACGTGCACGCCTTCTGTGGCAGCGTGGTCGCGCCCGTGGACGACCAGTTCAACGAGCATCGCCACGGCGAGCGAGTCTGCGGCGTCTTCGCCACCCTCAAGCCGGTCAAAGACCACAAGATTGACCTCTACGCCATCCGCCTCCACACCTGGAACGACGACTACTATGTCACCGGCGAGGACAAGGTGAAGGGCGAGCACAAGCGCACCACCTACGGCACCCACCTGTTCGGGAACATCACCCGGCGGTGGACCTACGACGTCGAGGGGGCCATCCAGCGCGGCCACTACGCCCACGACCGCATCCGCGCCTGGGCCTTCCACGCCGACACCGCCTACACCCTCGATCTCCCCTGGCAGCCGACCATCCAGCCCGTCGTCAACATCGCCAGCGGCGACCGCGACCCCGGCGACGGCGTGCACGGCACCTTCTACCCCCTCTACGGCTCGACCCACGGCATGTACGGCGGCATCGCCGACCAGATCACGTGGATGAACGCCCGCGTGATTGGCCTGCGACTCCGGGCCAAGCCGGTCCCCAAGCTCACCGTCGGCGTCGAGGCCCACCGCTACTGGCTGGACGACGACAAGGACGCCTGGTACTCGACCAGCAAGAAGGCGAAGCGGCGCGACACGACGGGCAAGTCGGGCGACCACATCGGCTGCGAGCTCAGCTTCTGGGCCAAGTACGCCGTCAGCAAGCGCGTCGAGTTCGAGGGCGGCATCTCGCGCTTCTTCGCCGGCCGCTTCGTCGAGCGCACGGGCCCCGACGATGGGACGTCGTTCTGCTACCTCCAGGCCACCTTCCGCTGCTTCTGAACAACTCGCCACGATTCTGGGTCTCGGCGGGCGGGGCCTCCGTGCCCCGCGCCGCCATGCGCACCGCGGACACGCCCCGAGGCCAGCCCCTACTGGGGTCATGCTGAGCGAAGCGAAGCATCTCTCCTGGCCCTGACCTTTGCCCACATCTCGCAACGCGCCCTTGGCTGCCCCAGCTTCGCTGGCAGGCAAAGCGGCGACTGCGTCGCCGCACTCCATAGTCCTCTCCCTTGTGGGGAGGTGGTGGAGATGGTGGAGATGGTCGAGATGGTGGAGATGGCCGCGGGAGGGGGTGGTCATCTTGACGGGGGCCGGGAGCTGTGGGGATGGGGGATGGGCAGAGGTGCATGTGCTTGATATGACGATGCTTATGGTGACGCGGCGTTGCTGAGGGGCTGCCCGTCAAGATGATCACCCCCCCTTGCGCGCGCGTGATCATCTTGATCATCTTGCGCCCGTCTCTTGTTGCGCAGGGGCGCGAGATGGGCGCGGCGCTGACGCGACCCCAGTTCTGCTGCTCGACCTCTCTTGAGCCACAACGGGGCGTAATGGTACAGCCCAGGACAACGCCCTCATCTTTGCACACATCTCGGGCTCCGTAGCCCGCCGAGGGCGGGCGTCAGATGGTAGCCCACGGCGTAAGCCGTGGGTTCAGGCGGACATAGGGTCCACAGCCCCGTAGGGGCGGCAGAAGCCTTGGCACCG
>DATKZY010000227.1:0-19268 GCA_035527715.1 Planctomycetota bacterium
CGCCCCGCTTCGGGGGCTGGGCCCTCTTGCGCCTACCATCCCACGGCTCCCAAAGCATCGCCGTGGGCTTTATTCCTCCGCCTCCTTCGGAGGCTCAGAACGCGGCCACCTGTCTCGAAGGAGACTACACGCACCCTACTCGTTTCGGCGCTTGCCGGGAATGCCCCTCCCCTGTATGATAGCGTGCCCTGGGAGAGGTCGCAGGGGATTTCCTTCCAGGGCAGGGCGGGCCGACAGGCCCAGGATCCACATCCAACTGACACCCCATTACGAAGGAGAGGCGGCGATGGCAAGCGAGAAGGGCAAGCTGGGCATCCTGGTCGGCGGCGGCCCGGCCCCGGGCATCAACAGCGTCATCGGCGCGGCCACCATCGAGGCGGTCCAGAACGGCCTCGAGGTCGTGGGCATCTACGACGGCTTCAAGTGGCTGATGCGGGGCGACACCACGCACATCACGCCGCTGACCATCGGCGACGTGTCGCAGGCGCGCGTGCGCGGCGGCTCCATCCTCCACACCTCGCGCGCCAACCCCAAAGAAAAGGACGCAGCGGGGAAGGACAAAGTGGAGAACGTCCTGAGGGCCATCGAGGCCCTCGGCCTCGACTACCTGATGACCATCGGCGGCGACGACACGGCGTCGAGCGCCATCCAGGTGGCCAAGGCGGCCAAGGGCGGCTTCCGCATCGCCCACGTGCCCAAGACGATTGACAACGACCTGCCGCTGCCCCTCAACAAGTCTACCTTCGGCTTCCAGACGGCGCGCACCATCGCCGCCGAACTGGTCCGCAACCTGGTGGAGGACGCGCGGACGACCCGCCGCTGGTACCTCGCCGTCCTCATGGGCCGCAGCGCCGGCCACCTCGCGCTCGGCTCGGGCAACGTCGCCGGCGCCACCCTCACCCTCATCCCCGAGGAGTTCACCGAAGGCGAGTGCAGCCTCGACGGCATCTACTCGACCATCGAGGGTGCCATGGCCAAGTGCAAGGTCGTCGGCCACGACTATGGCGTCGCCTGCCTCGCCGAAGGGGTCGGGCTCCTGGTGGCCGACGAGCTCTACGCGAAGCACAAGGACAATCCCCTGGTCGAGTTCAAGCGCGACGAGTTCGGCCACATCCGCCTCGGCGAGGTGCCGCTTGGGCTGATCTTCAAGCGTGACCTCCAGAACCGCGCCAAGGCCCGCGGCGAGAAGATGACCATCGTGGACGTGACGATCGGCTACGACCTGCGCTGCGCCGCGCCCATCCCGTACGACGCCGACTACACGCAGGAGCTCGGCTGGGGCGCCGTGCGCTACCTGCTCGGCATCGGCGAGGAGAGCTTCGGCACCCACCAGGGCGCCATGATCTCCGTCCAGGCCGGCGAGGTCGTGCCCATCCCCTTCTCCGACATCCTCGACGAGAAGACCGGCCGCGCCCCCACGCGGCGCGTCAACATCAACTCCGACGTCTACCGCGCCGCCCGCGCCAACATGATTCGCGTGGAGAAGAAGGACCTCGCCGACGCGGCCTGGGTCGCCGAGCTCGCCGAGGCCGCCAAGATGACCCCCGACGACTTCCGCGCGAAGTTCGGCCCCCTCGTCGGCGCCTGACGCCGCCAGCCCAGCGAAAGAGGCCCATACAGATGCACGCAGGACTCCGCCTGTTGCCTTGGTCCCTCGTTCTGGCCACGGCGAGCGCGGCGACCGCCCCGAACGTGCTGCGCAACGGCTCGTTCGAGGGCAGCCTGCTCTACTGGCACAACACCAATCCCGAGCAGCACAAGCTCGTGCGCGGCGATGCGCCCGTGGGCGAGTGGTCGCTGCGGATCGAGAAGGGCTGGGTGATGGGCGGGCCGTTCGCCTGCGAGCAGGGCAAGCCCTTCACCGCAAGCTTCTTCGTCAAGGGCGAGCGCGAGGGCGAGGTGCGAGTCCACCTCCCGCCCAGCGCCCGAGAGGTGGGCCAGAAGGCCAAACGCCTCTGGTCGCGCGAGGGCACCCAGACCGCGAAGATCGGCACCGAATGGCAGCGCGTCCACTTCACCGCCAAGGCCGACGTGCCACAGGACGGCTTCTGGACTCTGCCACATTACATGGTCCAGATCGAGGGCACCGTGCCCCTGCTCGTGGACGGCGTGACGGTGACGCTCGGCGACAAGGGCGCCGAGCAGTACCTGCCTCGCCGCGAGATCGAGGTGCTCAGCGACTGCCCCGACCCTTCGGATGCCTCAGGGCAGGCTCTGCCCGGCTACGTGCCGGCCGGCAACCTGCTCGAGAGGGGCGCCACCGTGCGCCTTACCGCCCACGCCTCGAACCCCGGCCCCGGGTCGCGCGAGGTGACCCTCCGATGGCAGCTCGTGGACTACGAGGGCGAGAAGCCGTTGACCGAGCCCATCGAGGAGCGCGTCACCATCCCCGCCGGCAAGACCCTCAGCGAGACCGTGCCGATGAAGCTCTCCGCCACGGGCTGCATCCTGGCGCGCGTCAGCGTTCTCGCCGAAGGCAAGGAGATCGATCGTTCTGACTTGCCGCTCACGTCGCTGCCCTATCCCTTCGAGCCGCGCAAGCCCGACTACCGCGAGCGCTTCGGCGGCTCGTTCTTCGGCCCCGAGAGCGCGCGGCTCGGCAGCCGACTCGGCTTCGCCTGGAGCCGATGGTTCCCCCACACCAAGTGGCAGGACCACCAGCCCAAAGGCCCCGACGACTGGCACTGGTTCGACAAGGAACTCGACACGCTGGAGGCCCTCGGCATCTCGGCCCACCTCGTCCTCTACGGCTGGCCGAAGTGGGCGATGGACACCGAGCACCCGCTGCCCAAGGACATGCGCTGGAAGGCCGACGACCCGCGGTGGGACGACCTGGCCGTCGAGACCTCGTGGGACCGCTACATCAAGGGCGCCGCGGCCCACTACAAGGGCCGAGCCGTCCTCTACGAAATCGAGAACGAGCCCGAGCTCGACAAGTGGCGCGACCGTGAGGACGAGTACGTGAAGTTCACCATCCGCTCCGCCCGCCTCATCAAGCAGACCGACCCCACGGCCAGGGTGATGGTGAACAACTGCTACGGCATCCCCAGCGGCCTCAACCGCCGCATGCTCGAAAAGGGCGGGGCGAAATACCTCGACATCATCTCGTGGCACGACTACCACGAGGGCTGGCTCACCGATGGCGTTGGCATCCAGCGCATGCGGGCCGCCCTCGACGAGCTGGGCGGCAAGCACATCGCCATCTGGTTCAACGAGGGCTGGGCCTTCACCAACACCGCCGTGGACGAGCCGATCGCCTGCACCCGCCTCACTGCGGCCCAGAGCACCAACGCCCTGGTCTGCTCCGTCGCCGAGATGACCGCGGCCGGCCAGGAGAAAACCGTCCTCTTCCACACGGGCTACGAGAAGCACGGCATGAGCTTCTGGGACTACAGCGGCCCGGGCACCATGCTGTGGGACTGGTATTCGTATCCCCTGCCTCTGGCTGCGGCGTGGAACGTGCTCTGCCACCACATTGGCCTGGGCGAGCGCGTGGCCCTCGTGCGACCCAAGGGCGCGACCTTCTGCATCTTCCAGGACCTGCGCAACGCCCGCGGCGTGATGGTCGCCTACGCCGACCGCGAGGCCAAGGCCGACGTGACGGTTGAGCTGCCGCTCGCCGCCCTCATCGCCGAGGACTGCATGGGCAACGCCGCCCCGCTCGGTGGGAGCAGGCTCACGCTGTCGAAGACCGGCCGCCCCGTGTTCCTCTACGACGCGGCGAAGACATCGGGCAAGGCGTTCGCCAAGGCGCTCGAGCCCCTCGACCGCCGCCACGCGAGCTTCGTGAGCAAGGCGGGCGACCTCTTCCGCCTGCCCCCCACCTGGGCGGGCAAGGAGAAGGGCTCGCAGGAGGGGAACCCCGCGATGGCCGACGGCAAGCCCGTGTGGCGCCTCGACCAGGTGTGGCCGCCCAAGCCCGAGGACGCCGCGAGCTATCGCCAGATGGTCTGGCGCAACGGCTGGTGGGTGCCCGTGAGCGACAGCTTCGGCGACCAGCCGAAGGCGGAGATGAAGGATGGCGGCATCCGCCTCGAGTTCCGCGCCCAGCACGGCGAGCCGCGCGCCGAGCGCATCTGCGGCCTCGTCTTCCTCGTCCCCAGCGACGGCACGTACCGCGTCACGGGCAGCGCCCAGATGCGCCTGTGGGACGGCAATAACCCCGTCCGCCTCACCTTCCTCCACAAGACCCGCGAGAAGGTGGCCGAGCTGGCCAGCCTGAAGCTCGAGCGCGACAAGCGTCTCGCCCTGGCCGGCTTCGACGCCAAGGTCGCGGCCGGCGACGAACTGGTGCTCCTCCCGCGCATCGAAGGGATGTTCACGGGCGGCGACGTCGTGCTCCGTGACCTCGAGGTGCGCGTCCTCAAGTAATCGGGGGCAGAACGTGAGACGTGGATTCCCCGGTGCGGCACTCACCGCTCTCGCGCTGGCCACCCTGGGGTGGGCCTGCCTTGCGCGGGGCGAATTCGCCGTCAACGTCGAGCTGGAGAACCTCTCGGGCGAGGACAAGGCGGACTGGCCGGTCGTCCTCCGCGTGTGCCACGTCCTCGGCCGCAACCTGCCGCCAGGGGCCGTCAACCCCGACGGCTTCCGCGTCCTCGACCCCGCGGGGAAGGAATTGGCGTGCTCCATCGAGCGAACGCCGCCCTACGACTGGCCGGGCGACGATGAGCTGATCTTCGTGGTCCCCGTGCTCAAGACGGGCGGGAGGCTCACCGTGCGCGTCACCAACACGGCCGAGAAGTCGGCCAGCCAGGCGACGCTCGACCTCGCTGCCAGCCCTCACAACCTCATCGCCGACGGCGGATTCGAGTCCGACCCCGCGCCGCACTGGTCGGGAGCCGCCAGGCTCGACGCCGCGGTCAAGCGCTCCGGCAAGTCGGCGCTTCTCCTCGAAGGCGCGACCCGGCAGAGCGCGAAGTACACTGGCAAGCTCCCGCTGCACAAAGGCTCGTGGTACTACGGCGGCGTGTGGTGCAGGACGGAGAACGTCGCCCGCCACGGCGTCGCGGCCGGCGAGGGGGCGCACTTCAGGATGACCGGCTTCGCCAAGGTCCACGGCCGCGCCACAAGCCTCATGTCACAGTGCTACACGCGCGACTGGAACAAGAGCCGCTTCCACGCCCGCTACGGCATCGGCACCACCGACTGGGGGGTGGACCGCGACTGCGTCGAGGCCGACGCGGCCGAGGCCACGCTCGAGCTGGCGCTCGACCAGAAGAAGCAGTTCTTCATGGACGACCCCCGCGGCAAGTGGTGGCTCGACGACCTGGTGCTCCTCGAGCAGCCGAAGGTCACGGTCCGCTTCGACGAAACGCTTCCGCCGCTTCTGAGGGATGGCGTTTTCCTCTTCACCCGCCCGACGAATACGCCGCTGGGCGAGCTGCCCAGCAAGAAGTTCCCCGTCGGCTGGTGCGCCATGCCCTTCGCCCACGAGGCCCTCACGACGCTCGACCGCTGGGGCCTGAAGGGGCAGCGCGTGCCCTTCCTCGTCGGCCTCTACCACACCAGGCCGCTGGAGAAAGTCTCCGTGGCGGTCTCCGGCCTCCCCTTCGCGCCCGAATTGGTCGAGTACTCGAACGGCTACCTGAACAACGCCGAGCACCACTACCTGATGGACTACAGCGGCCCAGTGGACTTCCCCGGGCCGGCAGGCGTGCGCTACTTCGTCGTCACGTTCCGCATCCCGCGCGACGCCAGGCCGGGCCGTTACACAGGCAAGCTCGTCCTGGCCTCGGCGGGCGCGACGCTCCGCGAGATTCCCATCGCCCTTCGCGTGCAGGACCTTGAGCAGCCGGTGCTCAAGGATCGCTACATCGGGATGATCATGCAGGCGTCGCCCATCGTCTTCAACGAGGACACGTTGAGCGTCTACGCCCGCTCCGGCTTCTCCTGCGTCACCGTCTTCGGCGGCTTCCTCAAGTACATCAAGGACGGCGACCGCGTCCACGTGGACGTGAAGGACCTCGAGGCCAAGATGGCCCTGCTGCTGAAGTATGGCGTGACCGCCGGCGTGTGCCCCTACTCGGACCTCCAGCTCGACGAGAAGCCCAACGGCCCAGGGCGAATGCACGGCTATGCCCGTCGCGAGGCCCAGGCCGCCCTCAAGGCTGGCGTCCTCGAGCCCTTGGAGCAACTCGAGAAGAAGGCGTACTTCCGCCTCCTCAAGGAGCTCGACGCCGCCTGCAAGGCCCACCCCAAATGGCCGAGGGTCATCCACATGAACTGGGACGAGCCGGGCGGCCCCCACCCGCGCATGGGCTGGACCAACGAGTGCCTGCCCGACGCGCTCACCACCCTCGACGCCGGCTTCGGCGTGCTCGCCAAGGTGGTGCAGTACTACAACATGCCCGCGCTCGACGACCCGTGCGACTTCGGCGGCCCGGACAGCTTTCAGTGGCTCAGGAAGCAGGGCAAGCGGTTCGGCATCGCGGCGAGCGCCAAGTGCGGCGAGATGAGCCGCTACCAGCCCGGCATCTGGATGGCCACCAGCGGCGCCTCCTACATGCACGCCTGGCACCTGGCCGGGGCCGGCCTGATGGAGGTCGTCGCGAAGAAGCCCCTCCGCGCCATCGCCATGGTCGCCTGCGGCGAAGGCATGGACGACTTGAAGGCCTTCACCCTCCTCTCCGCCGAGATCGAGAGGGCCGCGAAGTCGGGCGACATGAAAGCAAAGGCCGCCGCCCGACAGGCCGAGAAGTACCTGGAGCACGTCTTCGCTACCTGGACGGGCGACGGCGCCCACGCCTCGGGCAACCCGCCCTATCTCGGCTGGGCCTGCACGTGGGGCCGCGAGCGCTTCTACGACCAGTGGCAGGAGACCCTCGCCCGCCTCGCCGCCTCCCTCCGCGGGGCCGCCTGGGTCGAATAGCCCCCCTGGCTCACGACTGCGGCGGGCGGAGAGGCTCAGCGCGGCGCGAGGTCGAAGAGGTAGAGGGCGCAGGTCGGCCTGGGGAAGAGGGCGTCGGTGCACTCCATCGCCAGGCGATGCCCCACGGGCGACCAGGATGGCGGCACTCCCTCCCAGTCCGTGTAGTGCGGCGCGCGCAGGAGGCGAACGGTTCGCCCTGTGTCCATGTCCATGATGTGGAAGGGCGCGACCACCGAGCGGGTCCAAAACGCCGCATAGCGCCCGCCGCAGGAGAGCGAATCGAGCGAGTGCATCAGATCCCGGTCCGTCGCCGGCCAGCACTTGGTGTGGCCCGCGGCCGGGTCAACCAGGACGATGTGTGCCTTGCCGCCCTTCTCAGTGACATAAGCGAATGCGCAGCTATCAGGCGCCCAGACGGCCCACCCGCGCGTGACCACCCCCGGCGCCACGTGCAGGCGCCCGTGCCCCGTGAGGAGGTCGAAGATCTCCCAGTGCCAGTCGTCCCCCCCGGACTCGCCGCAGGAGGCGACGGCGGCCCACCTGCCATCGGATGAGATGTGCGATGCGACCCGGGCCCGCGTGAGCTGATACAGGGGCTTCGGCTTCGGATCGCCGGGCATCTTCAGCCAGAGCGTGAATGAATCGGACTCCGCCAGGTAGAGTTCGTGGAATATCAGCGCGCCATCTGAACGGTAGCGTGGGTAGTAGACACCCTTTAGGTCGAAATTGAGTTCGACCCTCTCTACTTTCAGGTCCGATAGGCGGAGGACATGGAGGGCCTTCTCCGTCTCGGACTCGGCGACGAAGACGACCTGGGAGTGGTCGGGCGATGCGCTGCCCGACGGGCTAAGGTACAGAGACCCGTCAGCGGAGAAGGCTTCCGTGGTCGCGCCCGACGCGGTGTCGAGCACCCACAGGGCGGCCCGGGAATCCGGCCATGTGCCTTGAGACACGGGGATGAGGACCTGGCGGCTGGTGGGGAAGAGCGAGTAGGCGGAAGGCGCGGCGAGTATGGCAGGCAGGGGCCTCGGAGCGGGCGAATGCGAGTACTCGGTCGGTACGAGAGGGAAGGTTCTCTTCTCCAGCGAAACAGCATCAATGAGGTGGCACAGCTCCTGGTACTGGCCGGCGACGCTACGGTAGTCGAAGACGCACAGGGTCCGCCCATCGGGCGACCAGAGGAACGGCTTGGGGTGGTGGTCGGGCAAGGCCATCGCCTTGCGGAATGGGACAGGCTCCCGGCAGGCGCGCCAGACGGCGGGGGCGACGGCTGCCACAAGGCAGATGCCATAGGCCGCGGCCACGAGCCATCCTCGCCGCAGAGGCAGGCAGGCTGCCAGGTTCCCGATGCCCAATGCGGCGCAGGCGGCGCACACCACGAGGAACTGGCCCCAGACGCCGAAGTACAACGCGCAGGCCAGGAAGAGCGGCCCCAGGAACGCGATGAGGAGCGGGTAGAGGAGCATGAGCTTCGATTTCCAGCACCACTCGCGGTCGAGGGGGCCGGCCGCCAGGACAGCCATGAAGGCAGCCATGAGCGCCAGCGCGTAGACCCCCGACATGGGGCGGTCGAAGAGCCAGCGCTCGCCCCAGAGCACCCAGTCGAACACCCAGGCAAGCATCGCCAGCGAAGCGATGGTGAGTAGCGCGGCCGGGAGGCGGTGCCGCAACGCCACGCGACGGGGGGCAGCCAAATGCCGCTCAGCCGCGTCGCTCAGCTTCGCGTGCGGGACGCGGGCGAGAATCTCGCGCACCAGCCGCTCGTAGTCCCGATAGGCTGCGCTGATCCTCATCGGGCGATAGAGGGCCAGGCAGAGCCGCCACGGCCTCTGGTGCCGGAGCCACAGGACGATGGCCGGCGACCCGAACAGGCCGTGGATCGGCAGCCGCACGTCGGTGATGTCCTCCCACGGGATCGCCCGCCGGAACCAGAGCCATCGCCGCTCGATCCCACCTTCCGTGAGCACGACCCGCCGCCAGCGCCACGCGCAGGCCGCGGCCGTCACCAGGGCGTAGGCGATGAGCAGGATCGGCACATCGTCGAGCCAGTAGCTGTTGACGGCGCTGACGGGGCCGATGATCAGGAGGCAGACGGCGGCGACGAGCGCCCCGAGTGCGAGGAGGAAGAACGCCGCGGTGTCGTAGCGGGTGCGGAACACCAGAGTCTCGGGCATCGGCTGGCCCCCCTGGCTGCAAGGCTCCGGTTAGTTATAGACGCCCGCCCATGCCGCCGCAAGCCCCGGTTGAAAGAAAGGCGGCGTTCGGGTAATCTACTGCGATTTCGCGCCCGGCGCGTGGACGCCCGGGCGGATGGGCAAACCACTTGGCCAGGACGACCCTCGATGAAGATGGTGCGGATTCGGGAACTGGGCCGCGACGTGTCGTGTCTCGGGATGGGCTCGATGATCTTCGCGCCCGAGCGGAAGGAGCTGGTGTTCGAGCTGCTCGACCGCTTCCGCGAGCACGGCGGCAACCTGATTGATTCGTCGGAAGTCTACGGCGGCGGGAAGTCGGAGCTGGCCATCGGGATGTACCTGGCCGAGCGCAACTGCCGGGCCGACTGGGTGATCCTCGACAAGGGCTGCGGCGCCGTGTCGCTGGTGACGCCCGAGAACATCCGAAAGGCCATCGCCGGCAACCTCCAGCGCCTGGGCACCGACTGCATTGACCTCTGGGTCGCCCACCGCGACAACCCGGCCGTGCCCGTCGGCGACATCGTCGAGGCCCTCAACGACGAGCGGGCCAAGGGGCGCATCAAGGCGTTCGGCGGGTCGAACTGGACGGCTGCCCGCATCCGCGAGGCCAACGAGTACGCCGTGAGGAAGGGGCTGATGGGCATGGCCGTCTCCAGCCCCCACGTCTGCCTCGCCACGGCGGCCGAGCCGTTCTGGGCCGACTGCACGCAGGCGAGCGAGGCCGACATCGCGTGGCACGCGACGAGCGGGGTGCCGCTGGTCGCCTGGTCGAGCCAGGCCCGCGGCTTCTTCCTCGGCACGAGCGGCCCCGACGACCCAAACGCCGATCTGCGGAGGGTCTACCATCCTATCGCGGACAACTTCGAGAAGCTCGCCCGCGCGCGGAAGCTGGCGAAGGCGAAGGGCGTCTCGGCGATCCAGATCGCTCTGGCCTACGTGCTGAACCTGCCCGCGCCGCTGGTCGCCCTGGTCGGCCCAGCCACGGCGACGGAGGTGGACTCCTGCGTCGCGGCCGCCGGGCTGACGCTCACGCAGGCGGAGAGGGACTGGCTGGCGCTCCGCCGCGCCGCTCTCTGAGACGCGGCCGTCAGTCGCCTATTGCAACCCGACCCCGGACTGGCTATGATAGAGCGTGCTGCGGAAGTCCCCGGAGCACCTCGGCCGCACAAGGAAGCCAGGAGGAGGAGTCCCCATGGCGAACGCGCGCCCTGCGGGGACCTACTACTACCTGTCCGAGTTGCTGGGCGCCCAGGTCCGCGTCGAGGGGGAGGGTGCGCCGCTCGGCCGCCTGCGCGACATCGGGTTCCAGACCACGGCGCCCTACCCGCCCGCCACGTGCATCGAGGTGAGGTCGCGCTCGCGCGGCACGTCCACGCTCCCCTGGTCGGCGGTGAAGGAGTTCTCGGCGCGGGCCGTCGTGGTGCAGAGGGTGGAGGGCCCGCCCCCCGTCCCCGATTTCTGGGCCCGCCGCGACGTGTTGGACGACCAGGTGGTGGACCTCTCGGGGGCCAGGGTGCGGCGGGTGAACGACGTGCAGTTCCTCTACACCGAGGGCCGCCTGGTCCCCGCACACGTCGAGATCGGCTTCCTGGGCATCCTGCGTCGGCTGGGCGTGGTGCGGCCGGCGAGAGCGTTCCTCCACTGGCTCTTCGACTACACGCCCAAGGAGACCTTCGTCACCTGGCGCCACGTCCAGGTGCTGAGCCCTGGCGGCGTGCGGGTGGCCGCGCGGCTGAAGCGCCTGACCGATCTGCACCCCGCCGAACTCGCCGACATCCTGGAGGACCTGGGGGCGAAGGAGCGCCAGGCCCTCCTCGCCACGCTGGACCCCGAGACGGCGGCCGACGCGCTCGAGGAGGTGGACCCCGACGTCCAGCGCACCCTGATGTCGCAGGAGGAGCCGGGGAAGGCGGCGGACATCCTGGAGGAGATGCCGGCGCAGGAGGCGGCGGACGTGTTGCGCGAGCTGGCGGACCCCGAGGCCCAGCGGATCATCAACCGCATGGAGACCGAGGCTGCCGACGACGTGCGCGAGATCCTCGCCCACGAGGAGGAGACCGCGGGGTCCATGATGGCTACCTCCTGCATCGAGGCGCGCCCCGAACACACGGCCGCGGCCGTGCTCGAGGCCACCCGCCCCCAGGCCGAGGACGTGGGGGTGTTCAATATCATCTACGTGCTCGACGAGACGCGGCGCCTGGTGGGCGTGGTGAGCCTGCGCGAGCTGTTCGCCGCGGCGCCCGACACTCGGGTGGACGAGTTGATGACGACCCACGTGATCACGGTGCCGGCGGACGCGAGTCCACAGGACCTCGCGCGCCTGTTCGGCAAGTACGGGCTGCGCGCCATCCCGGTGGTGGACGAAAGGGGGGAACTCCTCGGGGCCGTGCGGCTGAAGGACGTGTTGAATGAGCTGGCGCACCTGATGAGGGAGTAGCCATGGGCGCCTGGCGGCGATGGCGAGTTCGCCTGGCCCTCTTCGCGATGGTGGTGGGGCCGGGCATCATCACGGCAAACGTGGACAACGATGCCGGCGGCATCGCCACGTACTCCGTGGCCGGCGCCCGGTTCGGCTACCAGATCCTCTGGGTGCTCCTGCCCACCTGCCTGCTGCTGGTCCTCGTGCAGGAGATGTGCAACCGCATGGGGGTCGTCACGGGCAAGGGGCTCTCGGCGCTCATCCGCGAGCGCTTCGGCCTGCGGGCCTCCTTCTACCTGATGCTCGCCCTGATCGTCACGAACCTGGGCAACTCCGTGGCCAACTTCGCCGGCGTGGCGGCGGGCGTCGAAATCTTCCACATCTCGCGCTTCGTCGCCGTCCCCGTCGGCGCGTTCCTCCTCTGGCACGTCGTCATCAAGAGCACCTACCGGGCCGTCGAGCGCTGGTTCTTCGTCGCCTGCGCCTTCTATGTCACCTACATCGTCTCGGGCTTCCTGGCGCGGCCCGACTGGACGGCGGTGGCCCGCAACAGCCTGGTGCCGACGATTCAGTGGAACAGCACGTATCTCTACATGATGGTGGGCATCGTGGGCACCACGATCGCCCCATGGATGCAATTCTACCAGCAGGCCAGCGTGGTGGAGAAGGGCATCCCGCTGAAGCACTACAAATACTCGCGCCTCGACACCATCTTCGGCGCGATCATCGTCACGATCGTCTGCTACTTCATCGTGCTGGCCTGCGCGGCCGCGCTGCACCAGAACCCGGACACGCGGCACATCGAGACGGCGGCCGACGCGGCCGAGGCCCTCCGCCCGGTCGCCGGCGACTCCTGCGCCGGCCTGTTCGCCATCGGCCTCATCTCCGCCTCGTTATTCGGCGCCACCATCCTCCCCATCTCCACCTCCACCAGCGTGTGCGAGGCCATGGGCTGGGAGAGCGGCGTCAACAAGAAGTTCCTCGAAGCCCCCCACTTCTACACCATCTACACCTTCGTCATCGTCGTGGGCGCGGCCATCGCCCTGCTCACCGACCGCTCTCGCCTCATCTCCATCATGCTCTTCTCCCAGGTCGTCAACGGCATCCTCCTCCCCGTCGTCATCTTCTACATGCTCCGCATCATCAACGACAAGAGCATCATGGGCGAATATGCCAACGGGCGGCTCCTCAACCTCGTTGCCTGGCTGGGCGCGGGCCTGGTGGCCGCGATGAGCCTGACGATGGTCGTCCTGACACTCCTCGGGTAATGAAGTGGGCGAGCGGCCCGCGGCGGGCCCGCGACGGAGGCTGAGCGACCTTGGCAACGGTGCCGCGGGCGGGGCGGGAGAGCACGGGGCAGAACCCCCTCGGAAGCGGGGCCGAAGGCACCCGGCTCACCCGCGGCGGCGCCAGTACCACAGCGTGGTCAGGAAGACGGGGATGAAGGCGATCGCCATGATGAACCAGAAGGAGCCCAGGCCCTCGCGCTGGTCGAGCGGGAGGCGGACGTTCATCGAGAACAGCGCGGAGGCGAGCGTGGGCCACATCAGGGCGATCATGATGTAGTTGAGGCGCTTGATCAGGTGGTTGAGGTTGTTGTTGACGATCGAGACGCGGGCGTCCATGAGGCTGGCAACGATGGTGGAGTGAATCTCGGCCTGCTTGCACGACTCGTTGTTGTCAATGGCGATATCGTCGAGAAGCTCGATCTCCTCGGCGGAGAGGCCGAGCTTGGCCGCGCTGTGGCGCAGCCGCTCGATCAGCGCCCCGTTGTAGCGGATGGCGTTCACCAGGTAGACCAGGCCCTTCTCGAGGTTGAAGAGCTGGATCAGGTAGTCGTTCTGCAGCGAGGTGTTGACCTTGTGCTCCAACTCGTCCGAGATCGTGTTGATGGCGGCCAGGTGGTCGAGGAAGTGGAATGTCGAGCGGTAGACGACCCGGAGGAACACCTCTCGGAGCGACCGCATGCGGCTGAAGAACTTGGGCCGGTCGAAGATCTCCGCATCCTCAGCCACGACGATCACCAGCTTGTCGGCGAAGAGGAACACGCCCATGGACGCGCTCCGGAAGACCAGGCCGTCCTCGGAGCGGTACTTCTTCGGGCGGTTCAGGATGACCGCGGCGTGCTCGGGCTCGAACTCCACGCGCGGCAGCTCATTGGGGTCCATGGCCGAAGCCAGGGTGTGCTCGTCCATCTTCAACTGGTCAACCAGGTAGCGCTTCTCGGCCTCGGTGGGGGCGGAGAACAAGAGGATGGGGCCGGTCTCCTCCTGCGACTCCTGCACTTTCCCGCCCTCGACGGCATAAACCTTCTTCACCGGATTGTCTCTTGTGTCACGCGGTCCCCTGGTGTACCGCACGCACCACTCCGCGTATTATACCCGCGCGAAGCAGGAAAACAAGAGGGAAGAAGCGAAGCCGGCCGGGGACCTTTGACCGCAGGACCTCGACCTCCTTCCGCAGATACTCCACCTGGAGCGTCTGCTCCTTGCACAGCAGTCGTGCAATCGTCGCGACCAGCGGCAGGCTGGCCCAGCTGAAACGGCGTCCGAGTTCCTCCATTGACCTGTCCTTTGCAGCCCGAGGGTTCTGGGACTGCCCAAGGATACCAGAACAGCCCCTGGAGGCGAGCTCCGAGGCTCGGACCAGTATTCGGACGCTACGCCGGCGCCTTTCCACGGCGCACCGAATTTCTGGACCCTACGGGCTCTGCGTGAGATCTTCGCTTCACGCGTCGCGGAGGGCTTCGAAGCCGGCCACGATGTCGAGCAGTTCGCTGGTGATGGTGCTCTGGCGCACCTGGTGGTACTGGCGGGTGAGGGCGGTGAGGCGCTCGTCTATGTTCTTCTCGGCGTTCTGCATGGAGGCCAGGCGGCTGGCGTTCTCGCTGGCCAGGCTCTCGGCAAAGGCGCGGTAGAGCGACACGAAGAGATACTGGCGGATGAGGGCAGAGAAGAGGCGGTCGCGGTCCATTGTGGACACCGGGAGATTGTCGGTGGGCCACGGGCGGGCCTCGAGGTCCTGGAAGGACGCGAGGTCCACGGGCAGGAAGTGGAGGGTCTCGGGGCGGAAGAGGGCGCCGCTCTCGTGGCGGCAGTAGTAGAGGGCCACCTCATCGAGGCCCTGCTCGCGGTGGGCGCGCTCGAGCCGCAGGAGCGCGGTCTGGACGGCGGGGGTGATGCCGGCAACGGAGCTGGGGACGGGGAAGACGTCGAGGACGGGCTGGCCTTCGTCGGCGAGGCGCGCCGCGGCCCGCTCGCCGACGATCCACGCCGTGCGGCGCTCGGCGGGCAGGCCGGTCGCCGCCAGCTCGGCGGCGGCGTGGGCGACGATCTGCTCGTTGAGCTGGCCGCACATGCCCTGGTCGGAGCCGAAGACGAGGGCGCCGATCCGCCGCTCCTCGGGCCGCTTGCGTCCCGCCGGCAGAGCCGGCGGCCGCTCCCGCAGCAGCGCCTGGAGGCCCAGGCGCACCGTGCGGTCATAGTCGGCCAGGCTCTCGACGGCGCGCTCGTACTGCGCGATGCTCACCGCCGCGAGGGCCTTCATGGTCCGCACCACGCTCTGGAGGCCGTGGGCGCTCTTGATCTTCCGCTTCAGCGCTTCCATCGGTCATGACCTATTGGGGGACTCGCGAGGAGTGGAGTCGTCACCCTCGTCCGCGGGTTCTGTCTTCTCGGCCTCCTCCTGCTCCTTGTCGTCTTCCTTCGCGGGCGGCATGGCCTCGTCGAGGGCGGCGCGGGCGCCGTCGAGGAGTTGGCGCTGGTCGGCGTCGGTGAGCTTCTCGCCGGCGAGGATGCGCTGGCAGAGGTCGGTGAGGGAGCGAACCGCCTCGCGGACCACTTCCTGGGCACGGGCGACGTCGTCGAGGGCCAGGCGGTCGAAGAGGCCGCCGTTGACGGCGAGGAGGACGGCGATCTGTTCGGGCACGGGGAGCGGGGCGAACTGGGGCTGCTTGAGGACTTCGCGGACGCGGCGGCCCCGCTCGATGGTCCGCCGCGTGTCGTCGTCCAGGCGGGTGCCGAAGCGGGCGAAGGCCTCGAGTTCCTCGAACTGGGCGTAGGCGAGGCGCAGGTCGCCCGCCACGGCGCGGTAGGCGGGGAGCTGGGTCTTGCCGCCCACGCGGCTCACGCTCTTGCCCACGTCGACCGCGGGCAGGATGCCCTTGCGGAACAGGTCGGGCGTGAGGTAGATCTGCCCGTCGGTGATGGAGATGAGGTTGGTGGGGATGTAGGCCGCGACGTTCTGGTCCTCGGTCTCGATGATGGGCAGGGCGGAGAGGGAGCCGCCGCCGTGCTCGGGGCGCAGGTGGGTGGAGCGCTCGAGGAGGCGGGAGTGGATGTAGAAGATGTCGCCGGGGTAGGCCTCGCGGCCGGGCGGGCGGCGCAGGAGGAGCGACAGCTCGCGGTAGGCGCGCGCGTGGCGCGTGAGGTCGTCGTAGACGACGAGCACGTCGCGGCCCTGCTCCATGAAGAACTCGCCCATGGTGGTGGCGGCATAGGGGGTGATGAACTGCCAGCCCGGCGGGTCGTCCTCGGTGGCGACGACGACGAGGGTGTACTCCAGGGCGCCGCGCTGGCGCAGCTCGGCCACCACGTTGGCCACCGCGGCCGCGCGCTTGCCGCAGGCACAGTAGACGCACAGGCAGTCCTTGTCGGCCTGGTTGACGATCGTGTCGAGGGCGATCGCGGTCTTGCCGCTCTGGCGGTCGCCGAGGACCAGCTCGCGCTGGCCGCGGCCGATGGGGATGAGGGCGTCCACCACCTTGAGGCCGGTCTGGAGGGGGACGGTGACGGGCGCGCGGTGCATGATGGGGCGCGGCTCGCGCTCGACGGGCAGCCGCTGGGCGGTGCGGACAGGCCCCTGGCCGTCGAGCGGCCGGCCCAGGGGGTCCACCACGCGGCCCAGGAGCGCCTCGCCCACGGGCGTGTCGAGCACGCGGCCCGTGCGGCGCACCTCGGCGCCAGCGCCCAGGCCCTCGCTCTCGTCCAGCAGCACCACGCCCACCTCGTCGCGGTCCACGTTGAACGCCAGGCCCCAGAGGTCTCCGGGGAAGCGCAGCAGCTCCTGGCTCTGCACGCCGGGCAGGCCGGCCACCGTGGCGATGCCGTTGCCGATGCGGGTGAGAAGGCCCACCTCGCGGACGGCGAGGGTCGCCTCGTGGGCGTCGAGCGCGCGGCCCAGCACGCCGAAGGCACCGTCGAGAGCGGGGCGGAGGATGAGGTCGCTATCGCTCATGGCAGGTGTCTCAAGAGGGGTGCGCCACGGAGGCACGGGGAGCACGGAGGATGCCCGGAGAAGAGCAGCGCGGGGTTCATTCTCCGTCGCTCCCCCCGTTCTCCTCTGTCCCTTCCTTCTTCTCCGGTGGGTCCGGTTGTTCGGTTTCCTTGGTCTTGCCTGCCTTGTCTTCCACCAGGCTCCCCTCTTCAGTTTTCTCCGTGTCTTTCTCCGTGGCCTCCGTGTCCCCGTGGCGAGGCTCTCCTGCCTTCCCCTCCTCGGCTTCGAGGGCGGTGCGGAGGTCGTCCTCGAGGTCGGCGAGGTAGTGCCCGAGGCTCCAGGCGAGCTGGGTGCCGCCGGCGGAGAGCTCGAGGCCACCGACGACGTCGCCCGCGGTGGCGAAGTCCACCCGCACGTCGGGCTCGATGTGCCGGCCGATGGCCTCGCCGAGGCGCTGCCGCTGGTCGTCGTTGAGGTCGAAGGCGCTGCGGACGAGGACGTGGCGTCGCCCCTCGGCGTCCTGGGTCTTGGCGATGGCGTCGGCCAGGCGCTGGCGGTCGGCGTCGTCGAGGTGCTCGATCTGGGCGAGGAAGCGCTCCGCGATGCGGCCCTCGAGTTCGGCGTCGGCGAGGTCCGCCAGGGCCTTGCGGGCCACGGCGAGGGCCTGGGCGCTGGCGCGCTGGCGGAGGTCCTGGAGGAAGCCCTCCTTCTCGCGGGCCACGGCCTCGAGCCACTGGGCGCGGGCGCGGTCCGCGTCGGCGCGGGCCTGCTCGACGAGCTTCTTGCGCGCCGTCTCGGCGGCGGCCTGGGCCTCGGCCAGCAGGTCGTCGCGCTGGGCGGCCAGCTCATCGGTCCGCCGCTGAAGCTCGGCGCCCTTCGCCTCGGCGTCCTTCTGCTTCTGTGCGGCTTCGTCGAGGGACGCGGCGATGCGGGCCTCGCGGGCGTCCATGGCGGCGATGAGGCGCCCGTAGAGCAGCTTCTTGAGCAACACGAGCAGCACGAGGAAATTGACGATCTGGAAGGCGACCGTTTTCCAGTCGATCACGGTGCGGGCCCCCTCACTTGGCCGCTTCGGCGGCGCCGGCGGCGATGACCTTGTTCCAGAACGGATTGGCGAAGATGAGGATCATGGACACCACGAAGCAGTAGATGGCGGTGGACTCGACCATGGCGAGGCCGACGAAGAGGGTGCGGGTGATGGTGTTGGCCTCGTCGGGCTGCTGGGCAATGCTCTGGAGGGCCTGGCTGAGCGCGCGCCCCTCGCCCAGCGCCGGCCCCACCGACCCGATGGCGATGGTAAGCCCCGCCGTGACGATCGAGGCCATGGCGATGAGAGACATTGCATCCATGAAACGGGCTCCTTTCCTTGAGACTCTCTGCTATGCGCTACGCGTTACGGGTTCGGTGTCTGGTTTCTCCTTCTCGGCCATTCGCACCTCGCGCTTCCGGCGGGCCTGGGTGCCCGAGGCGATGTAGACCATGGCCAGGATGGCGAAGATGTAGGCCTGGATCATCCCCGTGAGCAGGCCCAGGACGTCCATCAGCGTGGGGATCACGATGGGTACCACGGCCAGCAGGATGCCGCCGATCATGGCCCCGCTCATGACGTTGCCGAACAGCCGCACCGCCAGGGCCAGCGTCCGCGACGCCTCGCCGATGATGTTGAACGGCAGCATGAACGGCGATGGCTGGAGATAGACCTTCAAGTAGCGGCCCACGCCCTGCTGGGCGATGCCGTAGAGCGGCACGGCCACGAACACGCACAGCGCCAGCGCGGTGGTGGTCGAGAGCGACCCCGTGGGCGAACGGAACCCCGGCACCACGCCGAGGAGATTCGACACGGCGATGAACAGGAACAGGCTGCCCACAAAGGGCAGGTAGCGGCCGGCCGCCTGCTGGCTCACCTCGCGGATCTGCTGGCGCATCCCCTGCACGATGACCTCCAGCAGGTTCTGCCAGCGGGAGATCTTCGGGCCGGTCGAGAGGCGCCGCGTCACCAGCCACGAGCCCACGGCCATGAGGGCCATGACGACCCACGTGAACACGATGGTGTCGTTGATCGGCCCTGTGGCCGGCTGGCCGAAGAGCGAGCTGTCGGGGCTGATTCTCATGCGTCCGTCCCCTTCGCGTCGCCGCGCCGCTCCTCGTCTCGCCGCTGCTCGCGGTCGCTCTTCCGCGGCTTGAGCTTGAACACCATCACGCCCCGCACGATGAGGAACCCCACGAGGCACGCGGCCACCCGCTGCCACGACTCGCGCGCGACGAGGAACACAACCAGCACGACCACCGCCGTGCGGCCGAAAAAGCTCAGCAGCGCATAGGTGTGCGGGCTCCTCGACCCCGGCAGCCGTTGCAGCGTGAGCCACAGCCCACCGAAGTAGAACGCCCCCAGCACCAGGCCGACGACGAAGGCGATCACAATGCCAAACACATCAACCACGTGTCAACTCCCGCGTAAGGAACAGGCAGAGGGCCGCGATGACGCGGCTCCTCAATCTTCCCTCGACCCTTTCCCTCGACCCTCTCCCTCGTCCCCCTCCCTCTTCTCGAGGGCCTCGCGCTCGCGGCT
>DATKZY010000228.1:0-13222 GCA_035527715.1 Planctomycetota bacterium
AGGCGTTCGCGTTTTCAGCCTCCGAAGGAGGCGAGGGAATGAAGCCCACGGCGATGCTCGGGGAGCCGTGGGTTGACGACCTCCCGTGGCCCAGCCCCCGAAGGGGGCGGCGGAGCCTCAAGCGGCTGGAGAGCTCCGCCGTCCCCTTCGGGGGCTGGGTCTTCTTCTCGGACGCAAACCCACGGTTCCGCCTCGCTGCACCGTGGGCTGTACTCCGCCACGCCCTACGGGCGTTCACGTTGCACCCTTGACCGTAGGAGATTACACGCACCCCGGGCTGCCGGCTGCGCCGTCTGCGGAAGACGGTTGGAAATTCCTGCCGCGGGCGTTAGAATACTGGCGGAACGCCTCACCCAGGAGCCAGCCCATGCGACGGCCTTGCCAATGCCTGATCTTTGTCCTCTCCTGTCTCACGGTGGATGCCCTCGCCGCAAGCCCCCAGCCCAGGAACCTGATCCGAAACGGCGGCTTCGAGGAGGGCGTCGCGGGCTGGCAGGCCGACCCCCAGCACTCGGTGGTGACGCAGGACGGGGCCGCCCACTCGGGCAAGGCTTGCCTCTCGGGCGAGGTGACGGAGCAGCAGAAATGGCTCCGCCTCACCCAGTCCGTGCCCATTCGGGCAGGCAACCTCTATCGCTTCGAGGTCTGGGCACGGGCAACGAGCGGCACCAAACTGGTCCTGTGGGCCACCCAGCCGGGGGCGGCGGCTCGCGCTCTCGTCGCCGCCTGGGAGCGCGTGCCGGCAAGGTGGACCCGCTACGAGGTGCCCATCAGCCCGGCAGGAGACGGGAAGCTGCTGCTCGAGGTCATCGCCCCGTCGGCCGTCAATGCGCCGCCGGGCCGCCTGTGGATTGACGACCTCGCTCTCTATGAGACGCCGCTCCCCGGCGCCGAACCGGTCTCGCGCGCCGTCGGGTTCAACGACGAGCCGTCGCTTGCCCAGGCACGCGATGGCTCGCTCTACGTCGCGTGGCTGAGCTACCGCGACGGGGGCGACTCCCTCCAGGTGGCCCGCTACGCCATCGAGGACGCCGGCCTCAAGCGCCTGGGGCAGTGGCAGATCGCCGGCGGCCCGGGGACGAGCGTCCTCGGACCCCGTTGCGTCCCCGCCGGCGAGCACGCCTTTGTTGTCTACGCAGCGGAAACCGGGGACAATTGGGACATCTTCGCCGTCCCCTGCGCCCAGGCCGGACCGGCCGCCCCCGTGCGGATCACCACAGAGGAGGGCGTGGACGTCAAGCCGGCCGCGGCCTGGCACACCGACACGCTCTGGGTCGCGTGGGAATCGAACCGCAACGGCCCCCGCCAGGTCTTCTGCGCCGCCCTGCGCGACGGCAAGGCGACGCCCGCCGAGCCCGTCAGCGCCCCAGCCGCCTCGAGCTACTCGCCCGCCGTCGCTGTCCTGCCTGTGGGCGAAGTGTGCGTCGCCTGGCACACCTTCCGCGAGAACAACTACGACGTCTTCCTCCGAAACCGTTCGCCCGGGGGCACGTGGGCGCCCGAACGCAGGCTCACTCGTGCGGCCTCCATAGACCGCAACGCCCACCTGCTTGCGCGCGAGGACGAACTCTGGCTCCTCTACGAGAACGCGCAGACGACCACCTACCACATCGGCGCCACCAACCGCCGCAGGCTCATCGTGGCCAGGGTCGTCCCCGAGGGCCTCCTGGCGCCGAAGGCGGTCCGCACCAGCCCCCTGCACGGGCGCTGCGAGGCCCCGACGGCGGCCTTCGACGCCCAGGGGCGGCTCTGGATCGCCTTCCTTCGCCCCCGCCTGCCCCGGGCGGGATGGGACACGTTTCTGACGTGCTTCACGGGCGAGCGCTGGCTGCCCCCCTGCCCCATCTCGTCGCGCAAGGGGATGGACAGGCCCCCCGGCCTCGCCCTCGCCGGCGACAAGGCCGTCGTCGCGTTCCAGGCCGACGACCTTCCGCTCTCCTGGCAACACGTGCCCAAGCCCGCGGCCACACACAGCGACATCTTCCTCGCCACGAGCGCCCTTGCCAGTGCGCCGACGCCCGGCCCGCCCCAACTCGAGCCGCTGGTCGAGCCCGACGAGCCCTTCGAGGCGGGCGAAATCCGCGTCGCCCGCGGCGAGGACACGCCCACCCCCACCATCGAATACGAGGGCAAGACGCTCAAGCTCTTCTTCGGCGACCTCCACGAGCACACGGAGGTCTCCGTGTGCAACCGCGTCGGCGACCAGTCGCTCGACGAGAGCTACCAGCACATGCGCGACATCGCCCGCCACGACTTCGCCTGCATCACCGACCACGGCTACAACCAGAACCCGCACCTGTGGCACGCCGCCGCCAAGCTCGCGCGCGCCAACGACGACCCAGGCCGCTTCCGCACCTTCCTCGGCCAGGAGTGGACCTCCAGCTTCGAGAAGTACAGCGACAAGCACCCCTACGGCTACTACGGCCACCGAAACCTCATCTTCGCCGACCTGCGCTTCCCACGCTGGTGGAACGCCAACAACGGCGAGACCCCGGCCGACCTGTGGGCCGAGTTGCGCAAGATGAAGGCCAACTTCGTCGCCATCCCCCACCAGCTCGCCGACACGGGCAATGTGCCCACCGACTGGTCGTTCCACGACGAGGCCATCCAGCCGGTGGCCGAGATCTTCCAGACGCGCGGCTCGTACGAATACCCCGACGCGCCGCGCGCGGCCAAGCGCGCCACGCCCACGCGGGGATACTACCTCCAGGATGCCTGGGCCAAGGGCATCGTCATCGGGGTCGTCGCCTCGCCCGACCACGGCGGCGGCTACGGCAAGGCCGCCCTCTTCGCCCCCGAGCTCACGCGCGAGGCCATCCTCGACGCCCTGCGCGCCCGCCGCTCCTACGGCACGACGGCCGCCAAGATCCTCCTCGACTTCCGCGTCAACGGCCATCTGATGGGAGAGAGGATCGCCGTGCCGGAGGGCAAGCCCGTCGCCATCACACTCCGCGTCCGCTGCCCCGCCGACATCGAGCGCGTCGAGGTCTGCCGCAGCAACGAGTCCATCTACCGCAACGAGCCCGGCACCAAGTCGGCCGACCTGACCTTCACCGACGACAAGCCCCTCGCCGGCCGCAGCTACTACTACGCCCGGGTGATTCAGAAGGACGGCGAGGTCGCCTGGAGCAGCCCCGTGTGGCTCAACGCGCCCCCTCGCGGAGCGCCTGAATGATCTTCCTGCTTCCGGCGGGGAAGGCGTAGTCGCCCAACTCGTCCACCCTCACCCAGCGGCAGGCGGCGCAGCCGAGGGGCCGCGGGCGGCCCCGCGTGCTGCGGCACGCGAAGACGTGGAGCGTCACGCGGAAGTGGCTGTAGGCGTGGCCGTAGGTCATCAGGTGCTCGGCCACGGCCACGTCGAGTCCCGCCTCCTCCTTCACCTCGCGCCGCACTGTCTCCGCGAGCGGCTCCTCTCCCTCCCGTTTGCCGCCGGGGAACTCCCAGAGCCCGCCGAGCAGGGCATTGTCGTGCCGCCGGGCGATGAGCACCCGCCCCCTGCGCCACACGACGCCCAGCCCCACGTCGTAGTGTGGGACGGCTTTCCGCTTGGGCTTCCTGGGGAGGCGCCGCTGCTCGCCGAGGCGTCGTGCCTCGCACAGGTCGGCCACGGGACACTCGCCGCACGCGGGGCTTCTGGGCACGCACACGACGGCCCCCAGCTCCATCATCGCCTGGTTGAAGTCGCGGGCGTGCCGTGGCGGCACGAGGGCCTCGGCCAGGCCCCACAGCCGCTTTTGCGTCTCGGCGGCCTTGACGTCCTGGTGAATGGCAAAGAGGCGGGCCAGGATGCGCGCGACGTTGCCATCGAGCACGGGCGCCGGCAGGTTGAAGCCGATGCTGCGAATCGCCCCCGCCGTGTAACGCCCCACGCCGGGCAAGGCCAGCAGAGCGTCGAGCCGCTTCGGCACCCGCCCGCTGTGCCGGGCCATAACCTCCTGCGCGGCGGCGTGGAAATTCCTCGCCCGCGCGTAGTAGCCCAGCCCTGCCCACAGCTTCAGCACCTCGTCCACAGGCGCCGCAGCGAGCGCGGCCAGCGTGGGGAATCGGGCCAGGAACCGCTCGTAATAGGGGACCACCGCCGCTACCCGCGTCTGCTGAAGCATCGTCTCGGCCAGCCAGATGCGATACGGGTCGCGGGTCCGTCGCCACGGCAGATCGCGCCTCGCGCGCCGGTACCACGCCCGCAGCCGCCGCGGCAGCTCTTGCAGGATTCGGGCCTCACGCATCATGCCGGTGGTCCCACCGAGGCGTCCCCCCTCGACTACTCCCCCTGCCCGGCGCGCGGAAGCACTTGGAACCCCGACGCCGCTGCGCTAGAATAGGAGCACGACCACCATACCACCCCGACCGAAAGGGAGCGAATGGGCGACGAGTCTCCCAAGTGCCAGGGCTGCGGCGCCGAGCTCGAGGGCCGCGACATCTACGAGGGCATGTGCAAGGCATGTCGCGAGGAGGCCGTCCTCGGCTCCCAGGCCCCTCGCCCGCGGACGCTCCGAGCGCCCCGCCCCGCCTCGCAAAGGCCCGCCGGCCGGCCCGTGCCCCCCGACGCTATCGCCATCGAGGCCACTGTGGACCTCGATGCAGACACCAAGGAAATCGGGCCACAGGACGAGGCCCTCCCGCTGACGGACTCGGCCTCCCAACCGACGGAAGAAGCCGCCTCGGAGCCTCTCGCCCCTCCCGGGCCAGCCGACACGGGCGAGCCGGCGTCGCCGGAGCCGACCAGCGCGGCCCCGCGCCCCGCCGCGGCGCAGCAGGCCCCCGACTTGCCTTTGCTCGAGTTCGAGGCCCCGGATGCGCCCCGCACCGCGGCGCCACCCGTCGCGCCGGAGTCGAAGCCTCCGCGTGCCGAGCGAAGCATCACCATCAAGAAGCTCCGCCAGCCCGACCACCCCGAGCCGGAGCTGGACATGGCCGAGGCCCCAGCGCCGGCGCGGCGCCGCATCGCCCCGCGCGAGCCGCAGCCCCGGCTCGAGCGGCCCATCCCCTCATCGCACGAGACCCACGCCCCGCTGGCCCTCGCTACGGACCAGGAGCACAAACACGTCGCCGAGCCAGCCGCGTCGGCGCCCGCTGCCGACCTCCCCGTGCTGGAGGCCGAGCCGCGAGACAGGCCGTCCTCGCCGCCCCTCGCGCCCCCGCCCTCGCGCCCGGCGGCGCCCGCCGCCCGGGCACCCGAGGACATCGAGCTGCTGCGCATCGAGGCCGACACGGCCAGCGGGAACCTCCGATCCCTTCTCGACGAGATGGCGGGCCAGGTCGAGCAGCTCTCCAGGGTCCTGTCTACCGCGCACAGGGTCGCCCCGAGCGCCTTCTGGTTCGGGTTCCGCGCCTGCTTCGGCTTCGCAGTGGGAATGGTGGTCCTCGCCGCCGTCGCCGTGGGCCTGCTCGCCCTGATTGGGGTGCTGTTCTACCCGCCGGCCTTCGACCTGGTGCGCCAGCTCTTCGGGCAGATCAGCCCCCGCTGAGGCCGGGCGCTTCCCGCGCACGCCCACTCACTCGTGGCCCCTGCCTCCGGCGCTTTCATCCCCGGACTTCTTGAGGAGTCGCCGCAGCAACGGCAGGCTCGAGAACAGGTAGTCCACGCCCGACCACAGCGTCACGGCGGCCACAACCAGCATCAGGTAGTGGGCCTTCTGCCGCGTGGCCGCCATGACCGCCGCGTCGTCGGCAGGCGTCAACACGATCAGGCCCAGGACGATCAGGATCGCGGCCCCCTGCACGATGGCCTTGACCTTGCCGCTCCAGCGCGCCGCCAGCACCACGCCCGCGCGAGCCGCCGCCACCCGCGTGTACGCCACCGTCGCATCGCGGTAGAACAGCAGGACCACCACCCACAGGGGCGCGTACCCGGCCCATAAGAAGCACAGAAACACCGAGAAGCGGGCCACGCTGTCGGCCAACGGGTCCATCAGCTTCCCGAAGTCCGTCATCTCCCGCTTCGACCGGGCCAGGTACCCGTCGAGGATGTCGGTCAGCTCGAACAGGCAGGCGATCCCCAGCGCCGCCACGTGCCCCGCCTTGCCGCCGAGGACGAACACGAGGACGAACACGGGGCTGAGGGCCAGCCGCCCGAGCGTGAGCTGATTCGCAATCCCCACGGCAAACCCCCTCGGTGAGCCGCGCAACCGCCACAAGACCGCCCAGATTATAGCCGACACCCCCTCGCCGCCGCAAATCGCTCTGGCGCGCGCGGCCCCCCATGCTATAATGGGCTGCGCCTGGTCCCCAACGCCAACTTTGGAGGCATCGGCCAATGAGCCAACCCCCGCAACCCCCCGAGTGGACGCCCGAGGAGTGGGTGCAGGCCTGGACCATCCACGTGGGCAAGGCCTACCGCTGCGACAGGTGCCAGACGATGGTGATGGTGACCAAGGGAGGCGTGGGCACCCTCGAGCCCATCTGCTGCGGCGAGCCGATGAAACTCGTCGAGCACCCCGACACCATCGCCGACCGGTAGGAGCCCCCCAATGTCCCCCCAGCAACGCAACCTCACTGGCCAGGTCTACCGTTGTCCCGTGTGCGGAGCCGAGCTGAGTGTAATCCGCAGAGCCCAGGGCGCTCTGGCGCCCCGCTGCTGCAACACGGCCATGCTCCTGCTCCCCGAGCCACACGCGACCTATCTGTGCCCCGTCTGTGGCGCTGAGCTGATGGTCATCCTCGAAGGGGCCGGCCCCCTGGCCCCTCGCTGCTGCAACACCCCCATGATCCGCAGGAAACGCGCCGCGTAGGAATCCCCCGCCATGCCCGAAGCCTTCGACTGCGACGTGCTGATCATCGGCGGTGGCTGCGCCGGCCTCGCCGCCGCCATCTACACCGCCCGCGCCAGCCTCAAGACCATTCTGCTCGACAAGCTGGACCCCGGCGGCCAGCTCGCCACCACCCACGAGGTCGAGAACTACCCCGGCTTCCCCGACGTGGTGATGGGGCCGGAGCTGATGGAGCGCTTCGTCCAGCAGGCCCAGCGCTTCGGCACCGAGGTCCGCTCCGCCGAGGTGAAGTCCGTGTCCGCCCACGACCCCGTCGTTCGGATCGTCCGCACCGGCGAGGGCGAGCTGCGCTGCAAGGCCGTGCTCGTGTGCACCGGCGCCGACCCCAAGCGGCTCGGCGTGCCGGGCGAGGACCGGCTGCGCGGACGCGGCGTGTCGTACTGCGCCACGTGCGACGCCCCGTTCTTCAAGGACAAGGAGGTCGTGGTCGTCGGCGGCGGCAACACCGCCGTGGACGAGGGGAACTACGTCACGAAGTTCGCCCGACAGGTCTCGCTCGTCCACCGCCGCGACAAGTTGCGCGCCGACCCGGTCATCCAGGACCGCGCCCTCAAGAACCCCAAGATGCGCTTCGTGTGGGACACCGTGGTCACGGAAATCCTCGGCGACAAGGCGGTCGAGAAGGTGCGGCTCAGAAACGTCAAGACCGGCGAGGAGTCCGAGATGGCGGCCCAGGGCTGCTTCATCCTCGTCGGCACCACGCCCAACACCGCCTTCCTCAAGGGCGTGTGCGACCTCGACGACCTCGGCTTCGTCAAGGTAAACGCCCGCAAGGAGACGACTGTGCCCGGCATCTTCGCCGCGGGCGACTGCGAGGATGCCGTGTGGCGCCAGGCCGTCACCGCGGCCGGCTTCGGCTGCTCCGCCGCCATCGCCGCCAAGCACTACATTGACAACCTGGAGGGATGATGAGCGACATCGAGATCCACTTCACCCGCAAGCCCGGCACCGAGGACGTGCCTCTGCCGAAGTACATGAGCGAGCACGCGAGCGGGATGGACGTGTGCGCCGCGGTCGAGCAGCCCGTCACCATCGCCCCAGGCGAGGTGAAGCTGGTTCCCACCGGCCTCTTCATCGCCATCCCGCCCGGCTACGAGGTCCAGGTGCGGCCCCGCTCGGGATTGGCCCTCAAGCACGGCCTCACCGTGGTCAACGCGCCCGGCACGATAGACAGCGATTACCGCGGCGAGGTGTGCGTCATCCTCGGCAACATCGGCCGCGCCCCGTTCACGGTCGAGCGGGGCATGCGCATCGCCCAACTCGTCGCCCAGCGAGTGGTCCGCGCCGCCCTCGTTCAGCAGGAAGCCCTCACCGACACCGGCCGCTCCTCCGGCGGCTTCGGCCACACGGGGGTGAAGTAGCCCTCCCCTACCTGGCCAGGACGCCGAAGTGGAGCTGCCGGAACGCCAGAAAGTTGAGCCAGTTGCGCAGGGCGTAGCCGCTGGCCTTCAGGTTCTCGGCACTGTAGTCCTGGGTCTTGCCGGCCGTGGGGTGGACGCCATCGCCGCTGATGAGCGTCCCGTCCCACGCATTGCCCGGCTGGAGGCGCAGGATCCCGGCGCAGTAGTCCACCAGCGGGACCTTGTGTTTCTGGGCGACCTCTTTGATGAGCTTGTTCGCCTCGGCCACGGCCTCCATCCGCCCGCGCCGCGGCGCGATGGTGTTGAGGATGGGAACACACTTGGCAGCGAGGCACTTGCGGACGATGGTCTCGAGGCCCGCCTGGTAGTCGGCCGGCACGCGCCCGCCCGAGATGTCGTTCGTGCCAACCATGAGGATCGCCGCCTCGGGCTTGTCGCGCGCGAGCACCTTGTCAATGACGCCGAGAAGGTTGCCGACCCGCCAGCCCGAGTAGTTGCCCTTCTCCGGCCCCTTGTCGCGGCACCCCTTGATGACGTCGCGCCAGCGGCCCGTCTTCGGCTGCTTCGGCAGCCCGTCGTCGGGGAGCCAGGGCGTCGGGTCGGCCCAGCCGAGCGGCGACCAGAAGGCCATCGAGTAGGTGATGGAATCCCCGAATTGGGCCACCTGGCCCGCGTTGCCGGCGAAGCCCTCGTGCGCTGCCTTCATGGCATCGAGCCAATAGGGCTTCTCCTCGCCGCCACAGGCGACCGCGGACACGACCAGGAGCCCCACGCCGACCGTCCGCCACCATGTCCTCATCGCACTCTCCTCCAGAAGCCTCAGCGCCTCCCATGCAGCCCACACCGGCCGCGTCATGGGCCGGCCAGCGGCGCGCCGGCGCCCAAGGACCCCCGCGGCGGGTCGCGGCGCACGAGGCCCGCGACGACCGCCGCCGACACCCAGAGCCCGGCCGCCATGACCAGGAACGGCGCTCGCAGGCCGTACACCCCGGCCGCGTAGCCCCCCGACCACGGGCCGAGCATCCAGCCAATCGAGCCGGCGGACGCGGTCACGCCATACGCCCTGCCGACGTTATGGTCCTCGGTCGTGTGGCGGATGATGGCGTTCGCCGCGGGGAGAATCCCCGCCGCGCCCAGGCCGAAGAGCACGCGGATGCCGCCCAGCTCGACGACCGTGTTCGCATACGTGTACGCCAGCGACACCAGGCCGCCGTAGAGGCACGCCGCGATCAGCACGCGCTTGTGGCCCCACCTATCGCCGAGGTGGCCCAGCAGCACCGCGCCGATGGCCGCCGCGAAGCCTCCGGCCGCCGTCACCAGGCCCACCACGCTGTTCAGCCTCACTCCCGTGCCGTAGATCTCCTCGATGAACAGCCCAAACGTCGGCGCCGCCGCCGAGTTCGCAAAGCGAAGAGTGAACAGCGCGAACACCGCCGCCAGGAACCCGGGCCCCGCGAACACGCTGCGGAAGCCGTCCCTGCCGCCCCCCTCCCCGCGCGCCCTCGGCACGAACCCTTCGCGAGTCCCGAACTGCACGAGCAGGCCGCCCGCCAGCAAGAGGAGCGACGACAGGGCGAACGTGACGCGATAGCCCACCGCGTCGGCCAGCACCCCGCCGATCAACGGCCCAACGGAGAACCCGACGAATACGGCCGCTTGCATGATGCCCAGCGCGTAGCCCGCCTTCTCTCGCGGCGCCTCGCTGGCCACCAGGGCCACGAGAGCCGCAATCGTCCCCGTCAGCGCCCCCTGAAGCAAGCGGAACGCCACCAGTTGGTGCACATCCCGCGCGATCGAAATCAGGAGCAGGACCAGGACGCCGCCGTACATGGACCGCATGACCATGGGCCGCCGGCCGTAGCGGTCGGCCAAGAGGCCCCAGATGGGCGCGAAGATGGCCATCGTGAGGCCCGCCGCGCCGTTCACGATGCCCGACCAGCGCGCCACCGCCGCATTGTCCGTCACCCCAAGCTCGCGGATGTAAAACGCCATGAACGGCATGGCAAGCGAGAAGCCCAGGATCGAGCACGTCTGCGCGATGCAGGCCGCCGTGAACGTCTTGCGCCATGATTTCATGGGCGACCGGTCATCTCTTCAAGAGAAACGGCGAGCAGCGCCACAGGCCCGCTCGCCGTTCGAATGCACGCTGTCCCGAGCCGTCGCGGCGCGAGCCGCTCAAGCCTTGCCAGGCACGGGCGCCTCCCCGTCCTTCGGCGCGGTCACCTGGCCGGCCTCGAAGTCCTCGGGCGACGGCTTGAAGGCGAGGCCGTAGAGGTCCGACTTGGCGGCGGGGTCCACCAGCTCCTTCCACTCGACCTTTCGGCCCGTGTAGGCGGCGGTGCGGCCCAGGATCGCCGTCAGGCTCGCCTCCGTCACGTCCTTCGCGTTGTTGATCGGCGTGCCCTTCAGCAGGCTGTCGAGGAGCACATAGTGCTCCTGGACGTACATGCTGCCGTGCACCTCGATGGCGGGCGGCGGCACCTTCGTGCCGTCCCACAGCGTCACGCCGGCGCCGATGCGCGCCCAGCCCTTCTCGCCCGTCAGGTGGATGCCGTTGCCCCAGTTCCAGCAGCCGTTGATCTGGCGGCAGATGTTGTGCACGTGCACCTGGCCGGGATACTCGTAGTCCACGCTGAAGCAGTCGTACTGGTCGCCCGTCTGGCGGCGATGGCGCGCGCCGATGCCGACGGCTGCCAGCGGCGTGGCGCCCATGCACCAGTTCTGCATGTCAATGGTGTGCACGTCCTGCTCGACGATGTGGTCGCCCGACATCTCGGCGAAGCTGTACCAGTTGCGGACCATGTACTCGGCGTCGCTCCAGCCCTCGGCGCGCGGCACGAAGCCGAGGCGTCCGATGCAATAGTAGGTCACGCCGCCCAGGGGCCGGCCGATCGCGCCGTCGGCGATGAGCTGGCGCAGCCCCCCGTAGCCCTTCTCGTGCCGGAGGCACGTGCCCGCCAGCACGCCGATGCCCTTCTTCGCCGCCTCCGCGCCCGCGGCGAACATCCTGCGGCACCCCACGGGGTCCACCGCCACGGGCTTCTCCACGAAGATATGCTTCCCCGCCTGCACCGCCGCCTCGAAGTGCACGGGGCGGAACGTGGGCGAGGTGCACATCAGCACGATCTCCACGTCGGTGGCGATCAGCTTCTTGTACGCGTCGAAGCCCGTGAAGCACTGGGCCTCGGGCACGTCCTGCCCCTTGCCCTTCAGCATGCCGCGCGTCGCGGCCACCTTGTCGGGGAACGCGTCGGCCAGGGCCACCACGCGGAGGTCCACGTTGAGGGCCTTCCCCGCGTTCAGGATGTCGCCGAGCGCCCCGCGGCCGCGGCCGCCGCAGCCGATCAGCCCCACCTTGAACGCCTTGGCCGCCTGCCCGCGCGCCGTCGCGCCCAGGATCGCCAGCCCCCCCAGCGCCGCACCGGCGCCCGCCCCCGTCCTCATGAAGTCCCGCCGCGACACTGCACCAGCCCTGCTCATGCTCGCACTCCTTGCCCAGTGTCTGTTCCTCGGAGCGGTCCACCTCCGAGTTGTCCCCACCTTACTCCCCCCCGCCCTTGGTGTCAAGCAGCCAATCGCAGGAGCTCTCGCGCACCCAACTTCGCAAAAGCCTTGACATTCTGAAAGGAGACGCCTATCATGCGTCCCAGTCGGCGAGAGGCCCGCTGCTCGGGATGAGCAGTCAGGCCGGAGAACCACCCGCCAGGAACAGCCGGCCGGAGGCGGCGGAGAGCGTTAGGGGGGACCCTGTGCCCACCAAATTGCTCTTCCCTCCCGTGGCAGACGGGAACCCGCCGCTCCGCATCGCGTTCGGGATTGCCGAATCATCCCAAGGGACACTTGTCCAACTGAGACCAAACCAGCAAAGGAGAGCCTCCATGCAGGCAGGTGTGCCATCACCTGGGTCGGGGACGCTTCGCTTCTGTGGGCATCACCCTCCCTGGGCGGCCGTTGCCCGGCCCGAGCGCGGGCCAACGGCCTTCGTGAACCGGGGTTTCCTTCATGTAGGGTTCCGCGGGGGCGGTGGAGACGGCCCCGCCCCTGTGGTGTCGCAAGAGCCTTGTGAAACGGGACGAAAGGAGAGAGCAATGAACGGATTGCGTGCAGTGCTGGCATTGGTTGTGGGCTGGCTGGTCCTGGGCCTTTCCGGGGCGGCTCACGCCCTGCCTGTGGCCAACGGCCTCGTCGCCTGGTACGACGCGAACGACATTGACGGGAACCCCCTGACCGCCAACCCGGCCAACGGCACGGCCGTGGGCACGTGGGTGAACAAGGCCAACCCCGGGACCAACAACGGGACGGCCACTGGCACCACGCCGACGCTCCGGAGCGCACCGGGCGACCTGATGAACGGCGACTCAGTGATCCGGTTCACGGCCGCCTCGGGCACAGGCTACAACATCGGCACCTTCCGCACGAGCGCAGGCGGGGTCAATTACTTCGGGGTCACCAAGAGCACTGTGACTTCGGGCACCTGGCAGCGCCTCATCTCCTCGTACGACAATGGCCAGACGGCGGGCACCGACTACCAGGGCGAGAACTGGTGCCTCGTCCGGCCGCTCTCCGAGAGCGATGGCACGGCCAGGGCCTATCCCTCTCCCTACTCCGGCGCCGTGTCCCAGTACTCCAACACCGGCAAGAGCATGGAGAATATGCGCCTCGGGCGCAATGCGCAGAGCGGCAGCGACCTCCTCAACGCCGACATGGCCGAGGTGCTGCTCTACGACCGACAGCTCAACATGGCCGAGCGCATCATCACGCAGAACTACCTGATGGCCAAGTACAACGGCACGAACTACTGGGCGGGCTCCCCCCCGACCGTCCAGCCACCACTCAACGACTTCTACGCCGGCGACGACGCGGCCAGGGGTAACTACGACCTCCACGTCTTTGGCGTCGGCCAGCAGGTGGGCGCGGCGAACCAGCTCCTCATCAGCACGACCAGCACGAACCCCCTCTTCGCCAACGCAGGGCTCATCCTCGAGGTCACCGGGGGCCTCGGCGATAACGAGTACCTCCTCGCAGGCCACAAGACCGCCGTCAACAGCGGCGTCACGACCGACCTGCCCGACGCCGTGCTCGAGCGCTGGG
>DATKZY010000229.1:0-2477 GCA_035527715.1 Planctomycetota bacterium
AGCTCCGCCGCCCCCTTCGGGGGCTGGGTCTTCTTCTCGGACGCAAACCCACGGTTCCGCTTCGCTGCACCGTGGGCTGTACTCCGCCACGCCCTACGGGCGTTCACGTTGCACCCTTGACCGTAGGAGATTACACGCACCCACTGCCCTTGACAACGCGGTTCCTCCGTTGTACAAGGGCAGGTGTGGTGGTGTGTGGGTGGTCCCTCGGGTGTGGGGAGAGGAGGCGGCCGATGAACAGGTTGCGCGTGTTGAGCATCGCGCTGGGGCTGCTGCCCGCGGTCGCGTTGGGCGGCGAGGTGCGGAGGTACCCCTACTACAGCCCCTACGGCCAGCCGTCGGTCGAGCTGAGCATCGAGCAGCAGAAGAAGCTGGGCCTGACGGCGGAGCAGATTCAGAAGATCGCCGAGTTGCGGCGCGACCTGGAGAAGGAGCGGGTGAAGCTCGACGCCGAGCTGAAGACGGCGAGCGGCGCGGTGGCCGCGGCCAACGCCGATATGGCCCGCATCAACCAGGCGATCCGCGAGCTTTCCGGCGCCAAGCTCCAGGCAGTCTACGACTCCGTGCTCACCGAGGCCCAGCGCAAGGCTCTCGAGCGCAACCGCCTGGTCGAGCAGGCCAAGATGTGGCTGCGCGGCTACCAGACGTGGCTCAAGCTCACCGACGCCCAGGTCGAGGACATCTCGAGCCTCCTCGTGCCCGTGTTCGAGAAGTACAATCGCGTGGAGGGCGATGCCAACGACGCCCGCGAGCGCCTCTCGGAGCTGCGCCGCGCCGACAAGCTGGACGTCGCGGCCATCGAGAAGGCCGAGAAGGAGGTCGAGGAGCTCTCCCGGCGCAGCGTCTACCAGCAGCGGCAGGACGAGTTGATGGACAAGATGCGCGTCGGCCTCCTGCCCGACCAGCTCGAGAAGCTCGGCCAGATCCGCCGCCGGTAGCCGACCCTGTTCCCGACGCCCCGGGGCGGCGCGCCGCCGTGCCTGCGGGTTGCAAAGGGCGCGGGTTTCTGGTACGATGACGCGGTTGTTTGGATGTGTTGCGGTCACGGTGCGCCCAGAAGGGAGTGAAGCAGGGTCATGCCTTCGCTTTGCGTTGTCGGGATGCAGTGGGGCGATGAGGGGAAGGGGAAGCTGATTGACTATCTGGCGGCCCAGGCCGACGTGGTGGTGCGCTACGCCGGCGGCAGCAACGCGGGCCACACGGTGGTGGTCAACGGCGAGAAGACGGTCCTGCACCTGCTTCCCAGCGGGATTCTCCACGAGCAGTGCCTGTGCGTGGTCGGCAACGGCGTGGTGGTGGACCCCGGCGAGCTGCTCGAGGAAATCGCCCTGGTCGAGTCGCGCGGCGCCACGGTGGGCGACAACCTGCTGATCAGCGACCGGGCACAGGTGGTGATGCCCTACCACAAGGTGCTCGACAAGGTGCTCGAGGAGGCGAAGGGCGCGGGGAAGCTCGGCACGACCCTGCGCGGCATCGGCCCCTGCTACGCGGACAAGGCGAGCCGCACGGGCATCCGGATGATCGAGCTGGTGCGGCCCGACGCCTTCAAGGCGAGGCTCGAGGCGACCCTTCCCGCCGTGAACCGGCTGCTGGAGCAGGTCTACGGCCACGAGGCGCTGTCGCTCGACGACATTCTCGCGGAGTACGGGGGCCACGGCGAGCGGCTGCGGCGCTTCGTGGGCGACTCGGTGACGGCGCTGCACCGCGCGTTCGCGGCGGGCAAGAAGGTGCTCTTCGAGGGCGCCCAGGGCTCGATGCTGGACATTGACTTCGGCACCTACCCCTTCCTCACGTCGTCGAATGCCTCGGTGTGCGGGGTGCCGGCGGGCACGGGTGTGCCGCCGCGCCTGGTGGGCAGCGTGCTGGGGGTGGTGAAGGCCTACACGACGCGGGTCGGCGCCGGGCCGTTCCCCACCGAGCTCCACGGCGACCTGGGCGACAGGCTTCGGGAGGACGGCGGCGAATTCGGCGCCACGACGGGGCGGCCACGCCGCTGCGGGTGGCTGGACGCCGTGGCGCTCCGCTACGCCCTCGCCATCAACGGCACGGACCGCCTGGCCATCACCAAGCTCGACGTGTTGGACGGTCAGCCGACGCTGAAGGTGTGCACGGCCTATCGCCACGGCAAGCGGGTCTACGACACCTTCCCCAGCGACCTGGCGGTGCTGGAGGGGTGCGAGCCGCAGTACGAGGAGCTGGCCGGCTGGCAGAGGGACACCTCGAAGGCGCAGCACATCGAGGACCTCCCCGCCGTCACCCTGGCTTACCTGAACCGCATCGAGGAACTCCTCGGCGTCCCCATCGGCATCGTCTCAGTTGGCAACGAACGCCGCCAGACGATTCTGGTCGAAGGCGACGGGCTGTTCCGCTGAGGCAGGCGAGCAGAGCATGGCGAACACCGCGTCAAGCGGGCCGGGGGGGTCACATCTTCATTTGGCGCTTCGCGGCCAAGTGCGAAATGAAGATGTGACCCCCCG
>DATKZY010000230.1:0-3888 GCA_035527715.1 Planctomycetota bacterium
GCTCCGCCGCCCCCTTCGGGGGCTGGGCCACGGGAGGTCGTCAACCCACGGCTCCCCGAGCATCGCCGTGGGCTTTATTCCCTCGCCTCCTTCGGAGGCTGGAAACGCGAACGCCTGGCCCGTAGGAGATTACACGCACCCGTCCCGGCCCGCAATGGCCTTGCGGAGGCGCGGGGCTTGCGGTATGATGTGCCCGGTGTCCCCCGCCGACTACCGAAGCGAGATTTGCAGGACCATGCCGCGTCTCTCCCGCCTCTGCCCCTGGCTGCTCGCAGCCGCCCTCGTCGCACCCGCCGTCGCCTCGGCGGCCGCGAAGGCCCCGCCGCCACCCAAGGAGCTGGACCGCAAGGCCCTCGCCGACACCCTGCGGAAGCTGATGGACGCGCCGGCGCTGCGCCGCGCGCGGTTCGGGGTGTGCGCGATGGACCTCGCGACCGAGGACTGGCTGTTCGAGCACAACGCCGACGAGCTGCTGATCGTGGCGTCGAACAACAAGCTGGTCACGACGGCGGCGGCCCTCGAGCTCCTCGGCCCCGAGTTCGAGTTCCGCACCACGGTGTCGGCCTACGGCAAGGTGCTGCCCGGCGGCGTGCTTCAGGGCGATCTGCTCGTCGTCGGCCGCGGCGACCCGAACATCTCGGGCCGCTTCCACAAGGGCAAGCCGACGGCGGTGCTCGAGCGGTGGGCCGAGGCCGTCGCCCAGGCGGGCATCCGCACGGTGCGCGGCGGCGTGCTCGCCGACGACACGTATTTCGACCGCCAGCACACCCACCCCGCGTGGCCCCAGGGGCAGTACGAGGCATGGTACTGCGCCCCCGTCGGCGCCCTGTCGTTCAACGACAACTGCATCCTCGTCGTCGTGCGCCCCGGGGCCCAGCGCGGCGCGCCCGCCGTCGCGACCACCGACCCGCCCACCTCGTACTTCGACCTTGCGAACTCCTGCACCACCAGCCGCGCGCGGGTCGGCGACAGCCGCGTCGTCGTCCACCGCCGCATCGGCGAGAACCGCATCTTTATCAGCGGCAGCATCCGCCAGCAGAGCGCGCCCTTCCAGGCCTGGATCAGCGTCCACGACCCGGCCCTCTACACGGCCACCGTGTTCGCCGACGTTTTGCGCGCCCGGGGCATCGCCGTCGGCGGCCCCGTGCGGCTCCTCACCCCGCCGCTGAAGGTGAACCCGGCCGCCACCCGCGAGCTCATCACCACCACCTCGACCCTCAAGGACGCCGTGGAGGTGGCCAACCGCAACAGCCAGAACTTCTACGCCGAGGCGATCCTGAAGACCCTGGGCCGCGAGAAGGGCGGCAAGGGCACCTGGGTGGCGGGAGCCGAGGTCGTCGAGCGGTTCCTCCGCGCCGCGAGGGTCACCGGCACGTTCGCCTACCGCGACGGCTCCGGCCTCGCGCGCACCGATCGCTTCAGCCCCCGCCAGCTCGTGCAGCTCCTCCAGTACGCGAACACCCGGCGCTGGGGCGGCCTGTACCTCCACTCGCTCGCCGAGCCGGGCGAGGAGGGCACCCTGGCGCGTCGCCTCGGCCCCTTGCAGGGCCGGCTCAACGCGAAGACGGGCTACCTCCTGGGCGCCTCGGCCCTGTCCGGCTACGTCGAGACCCGTGGCAAGCGCGTCGTCGCCTTCTCCGTCCTCGTCAACGAGTACCGCTGCACGCTGGCCGACGTGCGCGCTCTCCAGGACGCCGTCGCCGCCTTCCTCGGCGACTACGCTCCCTGAGCCGTAGACTCTGGCGCCGGGGACCGCCCGAGGGATTCTACCGTCCCTTCGGGACTGGTCCGGGGGTGGCCCCTGAGCCGGCGGCTGAAGCCGCCGGCAACCCGCTTCCGTCCCTTCGGGACTGAGGGGAGGACGGGCGCGGACCCTCTTGTCCCCTTATCTGCAGGATGGTGTGCGGGAGGGGGGGAGATGGCCTCACGCCCTGCGGCGGCGGCGCCGCGCGAGCGCGAGGAGGCCGGCGGCCACGAGCAGGCTCGTCGCCGGCTCGGGCACCACCTGGGGCCTCACGAGGTTCGGCCCCTCGAAGGTGATCGAGGTCAGCGTGCCGCTGAAGCCGTCGCCCCCGCCGCGGGCTACGTAGAAGTAGCCGTAGGCCGAGGCATTGTTCAGCATGCTCAGCGTGTCGGTCACCGCGGCGGTGTTCGTGTCGAACTCGCCGCGGAGGGTGGTGTTGGTAAGCTTGCGGACGGTCATGACCTGGTCGGGCAGGGAGCCGGTGGCCTGCTTGTGGCCGGTGTTGGCCGAGGCGGCCTGGTAGTAGATGGAGAAGTTCTGAACGCCGCCCGAGGACGCGCCGGAATCAATGATCATCGCCCAGACGGTGTTGCCGGCATTGGTCGCGGAGCTGGCGCCCCATCCGACGAAGATCTGCTCGTAGGTGGTATCCATGCCGGCCACGCCGCTGAGCCGCGCAGTGATGCGCGTGGCGCCGCTGCCCGTGGTGGGGAAGGGCAGGCCCAGCATGGCCCCGTTGCGCGAGTCGCCGTTCACGATGTCGTTCAGGATGTCGAACCGCAGGCCGCCCGGAGTGAGGGTGTACAGGCTCACGCGGCCGTCGCCGTTCGTGTCGCCGCTTCGGTAGTAGGGGAAGCCGATGGGGCTGCCGTTCCGGTCCCGCAGGGCGCCGGCGGTGTTCAGCGACATGGCGTCGGCGAACGACGAGCCCGTGCCGTCGGGATGCTGGAAGTCGAACGTGATCGAGATCGCCCAGCCTTCCGAGCCGGCGAGCAGCGAAACCGCGCAGAACGCTGTGGCGACATGTCGCATAGCCATCCGAAGCCCTCGTGTGCTCGAGCGGCCCCACTCTTATACCGGCTTCTCCATCGGCGCGCAAGAACATTCTGCGCGCGCTTGTCTGAGCCCCAATCTGGGGAGTCTCGACTGTAGTCCTCAAGCGTCGTCCTTCTCGTCGTCGAATCCCCGCCTGCCGGTGAGCAGGAGTTCGCCGGTGCGGCGTCGCGCAGGCCGCGGCCTTGTCAGGCCGAATGCCCCATTGACACCCCGCGGGCGGGCGATTACACTGCTCGGGCGACTTCCACGCCCCGGACGCACCGAGCAAGGAGCCGGCGAATGGAGCTGAGCCTCAAGCCCGACCTCGACGACGCCCTCGCCCGCTGGCAAGCCTTCTGGCACAAAGAGATCATCAAGCGCCCCGCCGCCGTCGTCACCGCCCCCAGGGACGGCGTGAAGCAGGTGCCGGGGCCGCGCTACCCCACCCGCCCCGGCGACGATTTCGACGCCATCCTCGACCAAGTTGAGGCCCACATGGCCACCGTCTACTTCGCCGGCGAGGCGATGCCGCGCTACGAGCCCTGCTTCGGCCCCGACCAGCTCGCCGCGTTCGTGGGCGCGCGCCTCGACTACTCGCCCGACAGCTCCGGCACCTCCTGGTCCGTCCCCTTCGTCGAGTCGTGGGACCAGGCGCTCCCCCTCCGCCTCGAAGGCCCTAACTGGCTGCGAATGCTGGACTTCTGTCGCAAGGCCGGCCAGCGCGCCAGGGGCAAGTGGGTCGTCTGCACCCTCGACATGCACTCGAACTTCGACTGGCTCGTCGCCATCCGCGAGCCCGCCGGCTTGTGCATGGATCTCCTTGATACGCCTGAACTTATCCATCGCGCGGTGGCCAACGTCCGCGACCTCTATCGCCAGGTCTACAGCGCCGTCTACGACGCCGCGGGCATGGCCGAGATGGGCACCTCGTGCTGGCTGCCCTACTACTGCGAGGGCCGCTTCTGCACCACCCAGTGCGACTTCTCCTGCCTCCTATCCCCCGAGCAGTTCAACCAGTTCGTCCTCCCCGCCCTCACCGACGAATCCGAGTTCCTCGACCACTCCGTATATCATTACGACGGAAGGACTTGTCTCCAGCACTTCGACGC
>DATKZY010000231.1:0-14760 GCA_035527715.1 Planctomycetota bacterium
ATTCCTCCGCCTCCTTCGGAGGCTCAGAACGCGGCCACCTGTCTCGAAGGAGATTACACGCACCCCCCCGCCCGGCTCACGCGCCTTGCTCGCGGCAGGTGTCGATCAGGGCCAGCACGTTCGCCAGCGGCACGTCCTTCGGCACGTCGTGGGCTGGCGCCAGCACGTAGCCGCCGCCCCGGCCGATCGCGGCCATCAGCCGCCGGGCCTCGCCGCGCACGTCGTCCACCGTGCCGAACGGCAGGGTCCGCTGCGTGCTCACGCCGCCGTAGAACGAGATCCGCGAGCCGTACTTGCGCTTCATCGCCGCGACGTCCATCGCCTCGGGCTGGAAGGGGTTGAAGCAGTCCACCCCGATCTCGATGAGGTCCGGGAACAGCTCGGCGACGGCGCCGCACGAGTGGATGAAGACGGCCTTGCCGTGGTCGTGTGCGAAGGCGTATTGCCTCGCCAGGCGCGGCTTGAGAAAGCGCCGCCACAAGGCCCGCCCCATGATCACCCCGCGCTGCATCCCCCAGTCGTCGCCGAACCGGCAGCCTTCCACGGGGAACTCCACGGCGTGGCTCATGAGCCCGAGGTTGAACTCCACGATGCGGTCGAGCAGCTCGTCCACGAACTCGGGGTGCAGGTACATGTCCATCAGCAGGTTCTCCATCCCGCGCAGGGTCCAGGCCCGCTCGAAGAGCGAGAAGCCGATGTCGGTGAGCCGGAACACGTCGGCGTGCGTGCGGCAGAAGTCCGCGTAGTGCGCGGTGCGGCGCGGGTCGTGTAGGTCGGGGAACTCGTAGCCGTCGAGCCGCGGCTCGGGCAGCAGGCAGTTCGCCACGTTCCCGATGTCCTTGTCCACCGTGCGGTCCCACACGACCCCGAACTCGTCGCGCCAGAAGCCGGGCCGCACCTCGGTCCACGCGTCGGGGGCCTGGGCATGCACGCACGCCAGGTGGTTGCCGATGACAGCGTCCAGGTCGCCCGTCCCGTAGTGCTGTTCCACCTTCTGGCGAATGGGGATCGTGAACGTGATGTGGTACGGGACGGCATCGGGCTGCTCGTGAGCCAATGCCATCGCCACGCGTTCGCGTCGGGTCATGCGTCGGTCTCCGGCCCCCCACCGTGGCCCGCCATCCTACGCACAGGCGCCGCCCCCGTCAAGTGAGCCGCACGGCGATCGCCCTGTTTGCAATCGCACCAGGGGTCGGGTATAATCCAGTTTCCCGTGGATTCCTGGCAGGAGAGGCAGCCTTTGGCGAAGCTGACGAAGCGCGCGGACGATTACGCGCAATGGTATGTGGAACTAGTCCAGCGGGCCGAGCTGGCCGATTACGCGCCCGTGCGCGGCTGCATGGTCATCCGTCCCCACGGCTATGCGATCTGGGAGAACATGCAGCGGGCGCTCGACGGGATGTTCAAGGCAACCGGCCACCAGAACGCCTATTTCCCGCTCTTCATCCCTGAAAGCTTCATGAAGAAAGAGGCCGAGCACGTCGAGGGCTTCGCGCCCCACTGCGCCGTGGTCACCCACGGCGGCGGCAAGAAGCTCGAGGAGCCCCTCTACATCCGCCCCACCTCGGAGACGATCATCTGGGCGATGTACAAGCAGTGGATCCAGTCGTACCGCGACCTGCCGCTGCTGATCAACCAGTGGGCCAACGTGGTGCGCTGGGAGATGCGGCCCCGCCTGTTCCTGCGCACCTGCGAGTTCCTGTGGCAGGAGGGCCACACGGCCCACGCGACCGACGCCGAGGCCGAGGAGGAAGCGCTCCGCATCCTCGACATCTACCGCACCTTTGCCGAAGACTATATGGCCCTGCCCGTCGTGCCCGGCCTCAAGACCGATGCCGAGAAGTTCGCCGGCGCCATCCGCACCTACTGCATCGAGGCCATGACGCAGGACAAACGGGCCATCCAGGCCGGCACCTCGCACAACCTGGGCCAGAACTTCGCCAAGGCGTTCGACGTGACCTATCAGGACGAGGCCGGCCAGCGGCAGCTCGTGTGGGCCACGAGCTGGGGCGTCTCGACCCGCCTGGTCGGCGCACTCGTCATGGCCCACAGCGACGACCAGGGCCTCGTCCTGCCCCCGCGCCTCGCCCCCATCCACGTGGTCATCGTGCCCATCTACAAGACCGATGACGAGCGACGCGCCGTCCTGGCCTTCGCCTCCGGCCTCCACAAGGCATTGCCGAAGGACCTGGTGGCCCGCCTCGACGACCGCGAGCAGTACAAGCCCGGCTGGAAGTTCAACGAGTGGGAGCTCAAGGGCGTGCCGCTGCGGATCGAGGTCGGCCCCCGCGACATCGCTCAGGGCCACGTCGTCTTCGCCCGCCGCGACACCGGCGAGAAGCGCACCGTCGCCGCGGACCAGGCGCCCGGCCAGGTGCCCGACACCCTCGACGCCATTCAGAAGGGCATGTTCGACAAGGCCCTCGCCTTCCGCCTGGCCAACACCCGCGAGGTGAGGACCTACGCCGAGTTCAAGGAGCGCCTCGAGGCCGAGGGCGGCTTCTTCGTCGCCGACTGGGGCGGCACGACCGAACAGGAGCTTCAGATCCAGGAAGAGACGAAGGCCACGATCCGCTGCATCCCCCGCGAGGGCGGCGAGCCCCAAGGCCCCTGCTTCCTCACCGGCGGCAAGGCCAACGTCCGCGTCATCCTGGCCAAGGCGTATTAGGACGAAGGTCTGGGGGGGAACTTCTCCTGAGAAGCTCCCCCCCAGACCCCTCTTCAAGAGCTTCCACATTGCCTACCGCAGTCCTGAAGACCACTGACCTTACGAAGCGCTTCGGGCGCTTCACGGCGGTGGACCGGCTCAGCATCGAGGTGAACGAGGGCGACGTCTTCGGCTTCCTGGGGCCGAACGGGGCGGGGAAGACGACGACGATGCGGATGATCGTGGGGCTCGTGCGCCCGACGAGCGGCCGCATCGAGGTCAACGGCATAGACGCCCGGCGCGACTTCCTCGCCGCCATCGCCCAGATCGGCTCGCTCGTGGACATCCCGGCCTTCTACCGCCACCTGTCCGGGCGCAAGAACCTCGCCCTCCTGGCACAGGTCGCGGGCGGAGTGCCCAAGGGCCGCATCGCCGAGGTGATCGAGGCCGTCGGCCTCCAGAAAGCCTGCGTCAAGAAGGTCAAGACCTATTCCCACGGCATGCTTCAGCGCCTGGCCATCGCCCAGGCGCTCCTCACCCGCCCCCCGTTGCTCATCCTCGACGAGCCGACCACCGGGCTCGACCCCGAGGGGAAGGTGGACTTCCTGCATCTCCTCCGCGGCCTGGCCCGCGAGCAGAGGATCACCATCTTCATCTCCAGCCACCTCCTCGATGAGGTCGAGGAGATCTGCAACCGCGCAGCAATCATCAAGGACGGACGACTGTTAGTGTGTGGCGACGTTCGCAGCCTCCTTGCGGAGGAGCTGCGGACCTATCGCATCGTCGTCTCGGACCCGGCGAAGGCCCGTTCGCTCCTCGAGGGCCAGCCGTGGGTCCACGGGGTCGCAGGGGAGGACAACCGCCTCCTCGTGACCACGCGGCAGGAGGATGCCGCCCGGATCGCCGAGGTCGTCGTGGGGAACCGCATCGCGCTCGAGGAGCTTTCGCCCCAGCTCAAGAGTCTCCGCACCCTCTTCATGGAGCTGACGAAAGAGTGACGCACGCCGCCCCCATCCGCCGCCCACTGCCTGTGCTCGGCAGCCTCTGCCGCACCGGAAGGCTGACGTGGGTCGAGATCCGCAAGCTGGTCTCGCACAAGCTCTTCCCAGCCGCCCTTCTGATCACGCTCGGCGTGACGACGGGCCTGGCGCTGGCGACGAAGGCATTCACAGCGGGCATGGGGCCGCGGGGCTTCTCGAACTACAGCCTCTGGGTCACGAGCGCCGGCTACGGCTTGCAGGTCGGCACGCTGCTCCTGGTCGCCCTGGGCGCCATGGCCATGTCCACCGAGGCGACGGGGCGCACGCTGAACACGGTCCTCGCTCGCCCCATCCGCCGCATCGAGTTCGCCGTCGCGAAGGTCGTCTCGCTGGTCTTCGCCGTCGTGGCCGTCGTGCTGGCTGCGGCCCTGGCGGCCTACGTCGTGGGAGGCACGGTCGAGCCCACCCGGCCCCCCCTCGTCTGGCAGGCCGACGGCACGGCGGTCCCTGACTGGCACTTCCCTTCCTACGGCGACATCGTGGATCCCGATCCGCGCTACGGCGAGGGTGTCCTTCTCACCAAGGGCGCGGTGATGGGCGATATCCTGTTCGGCTTCCTTCTCCTCGTCGTCCCCGTCCTGGCCGGGGTGAGCGTGGGCTTCCTCGTCGGGACGCTGATCGACTCCTCGGGCCTGGCGATCGGCCTCTCCGTCGGCGTGTTCATGACCCTCGAGGCCACGAAGTTCATCCCCGTCGTGGAGGACCAGCTCGGGCAGTTCGCCTACAACTACCCCATCACGCGGATTTCGGCCCTGATGCTCGAGGCCAGCGGCGGCACGGTGCCCCAGTGGGGCGACGCGCTTGCGGGCGTCGGGATTTCCGCCATCTACGTCGCTGTCTCCCTCCTCGTCTCCCTCGTCGTCTTCTGCCGCAGGGACATCACGCTATGAAGCACTGGCTCTCGCTCGTTGCGCTCGTCGCGTCCGTGGCTCACGCGGGCGGCGTGGCCTTTCACCGGCTCGACCTCGGCGCCGAGGCACAAAACGGGGCATTTGCCGAGGACCTCAGCGGCAGCGGCCGCCGCGACCTCATTGCACTGGGCTTCGGGCGGATCGCGATCTTCCGCTCCGACCCGCGCCAGCCGGCCGGCTTCGCCCCGACCCCGGAGCTGATCGTCACTGGCCCGACCGCGTACTTCGCGGACGTCGCCGACGTCCTCCCCGCCAAGGGGAAGGAACTCCTCGTCATGACGCCGGACGGGATCTCCTGCTTCGTGCAGGAGAACGGCCGCTTTCTCACCACTCCACGCTCGCTCATCCGCTGCGACACGATTCTCGTGATGAACGCGATTCGCGCCGGGGTCGAGATGCGGGACCAGCCCGCTGTCCCTGTCCTCCCCTGGAACTTCGCCTTCGACGTGAACGGCGACGGCCGCGACGACGTCCTGGTGCCCCACGACAAGGGGACCGATCTCTATCTCCAGCAGCCGGCGGGCCAGCTTGCGAAGCCCATCACGCTCGCCCTGTTCCCACTGGTCTACCACTTCGCCCCGGCAGGCCCGAAGCCCGACGAGTTCCGCCAGCGCGCCGCGCGCGCGCCCTGGTTCCGAGTCGCCATCGTGCCCGTCGAGAGCCGCGACGTGAACGGCGACGGGCGGATGGACCTCGTCTCCGGCGCCGACCACCTCGGACGCAGGTACTGGTTTGCTCACAAGGTGGACGGCACGTTCGACCCCGCCCGCGCCAGCCTCCCACCCGACGCCGACGAGCCGGGGAACTCCCAGACCCGACGCGTGGACATCAATGGCGACAAGCGCCTCGACACCTTCATCGAGGACACCGACGTCACCAACGTCTTCCGAATCCTCACCATAGTCCGGGTCTATCTGACCGATGCCAATGGCCGCCCCCCCGACAAACCGCAACTCATCCGCGACCAGAACGTGTTGATCCACACGAAGCTGCCCCTCCACGACTTCGACGGCGACGGGGCGCTCGACTTCGCCATGTTCAAGACCGACATCACGCCCGTGGACATCGGGAAATGGGTCCGCCAATGCTTCGGGAAGATAGACGGCTACCTCAATCTCTTCCTATTCGACCGCAAGGCCAACGCCTACCCGTCAAGCCCCGTCTACCGCCAGTGGGTGACGATGCGCTTCAAGGTGGACCCGACCGAGGCGCTCATGGGCCTCGTCTGGGAACGCTATCTCTCGACCATGATGAGATTTGAGGGGGATTTCAACGGCGACGGCCGACTCGACCTTCTCCTCCGCGACAAGACCGAGCAGATCTCAATCTACTTCAACTCGGGTGATCGTCGACGCCTGTTTTCCAGCGACCCGGACATTGTGTTGCCCGACCTACCCGACTTCGCGGGGATCGCCCTCAGCGATCTCAACGGCGATGGCTGCACGGACCTCCTGCTCTATGGAACCGTCCACGCGGGCGGCCCTGACCATGTCGTGGCGGTCTATGTCTCCAAACGCCAATGACTTACAGGGGGACAGGCGATGCGTGCCGCCGTCCTCGAAGCTTCCGCTAAGATGGCCATCCGTAGCGTGCCCGACCCGCCCCTCCAGCCCGGCTGCATCGCCGTATCTCCCAAGGCAGTCGGCATTTGCGGCACTGACCTGCACGTCTACCTCGGCACGATGGAGCACAGGGTCCCCTACCCGGCCATCCTCGGCCACGAGATGGCGGGCCTGGTGGCCGAGGTGGCGCCCGACGTCTCGGGCTTCCGCCCAGGCGACCCCGTGGCCGTGGACAACGTGTGGGCCTGCGGACGCTGCCCCCGCTGCGCCGAGGGCCAACTCAATGTGTGCGAACGACTTAGAGTGGTTGGGATAGACTGCCCGGGCGGCCTCGCCGAGCGCATCGTGGTGCCCGCAAGCCTCGTCTACCACTACCCCCGCTCGCTCCCGATCCACCACGGAGTGATGGTCGAGCTGTACTCCGTCGCCATCCACGCCTCTCGCCGCACGCAAGTCGAGACTGGCGATACCGTTGTGATTCTCGGGGCAGGGAAGGTCGGCCTGTCGCTCCTGGACGTTCTGCGCCGCTCGCCGGCCCGCCGCCTCATCAGCGTGGACATTGATCCCTTCCGGCTCGGCATCGCTCGCGAGCTGGGCGCCGACGTGGTGCTCAACCCTTTGAACTGCAATGTGTTAGACGAGGTCCGCAGCCTCACCGACGGCCGGGGTGCCGACAAGGTGCTCGAAGCCATCGGCCACCCGACCACTGTCCCCGGCCGGCCTGCCCCCGCGACCCTCGCCTTCGAGCTCATCCGCTCCGCCGGCCAGGTGACGATGATCGGCCAAGGCGAGCAAACGGACAGCGTGTACTGGCGCGAATTCGTCCTAAAAGAAGCCACAGTAAAGACTTCCCGCCTCAACCTCGGCGACTTCCCGCGTGCGATTTCCCTCCTTGAGGCGGGCCATTTGCACCCTGACAGTCTGATCACTCATCGCGTCCCGCTCGATGCCGCCCCCGCCGCGTTCGCCGACCTCGCCGCTCGCAAGCCTGGCATGCTCAAGGTCGTCGTCGAGCTCCCTTGACGCCTCCGTCGCATCCTCAGTTGGAGTGACTCTTCTTGGACATGGTAGTGCTGTTTCCTGGACACAGGAGGACCACTGTGCTTGAGGCAAGCTGCACCGGGACACGTCGGCTGTTCAGCTTCGTGAGCGTCGCCCTTCTCTCCTTCGCGGCCATCGGCCGCGGGGCGGAGACGCCAAAGGCGATGGAGCCCGCGGCGTGCCGCTCGCGCGCGCTGGACGCCGAGAAGGCGCAGGACTGGGCCACCGCCCTGGAGGCCTGGGAGCGGGTGATTGACCGCTGCGTGTCCACCGAGGAGCAACGGGTCGAGGCCCGCGCCCACACCAAAGACCTCCGCCCCAAGCTGCCGCGGAACACCGATCCCCAGAAGGCCTGCCCCTGGAGGACGCTGGTCGTGATTTTCCGTCACCTGAAGTTCTCCTGGAAGGATGGCGACAAGGCAGTCGAGGTGGAGAAGACGGTCAGCGCCGAGGACGAGAAGCGGATTCGCGCGAGCTTCGGGTGCTTCGCCAGGCACGTGTTCGAATACTCGAGCGGCATGCTGCGGATTGATGCGGGCATCGCGGTCGTCGAGGAGCCGCTGACCAAGCTGCACGGGAGCGGCAAGGGGCCGTTCTGCCCCGCACCCCACCTCGTGCGGCCCTTCACCGACCCGCTGGTCAAGGGGAAGCAGTACGACACGGTCTTCTGCTACGTGAAGTTCAATGGCGACAAGGGGCCGCACGTGCCGGCTCCCTGGATCGCCGCCACGTTCGCCAGCATCGCCGACGTGGGCGGAGCCGGCTTCGTCAACATCCCCTGGCGCACGGACTACCCGCTCAAGGGCGAGACCGACGGCGAGATGGAGGTGCACGAGTGGCTGCACCAGGTTGACTGGATGTTCCGCCACGTGCTGCATTATCCGGATGAGCTGGTGCCGACGAGCGACGCCGGGCGCTTCGAGGGCGACAACCGCCCCGGCGGCGACCCCGAGTACGGCCGCAAGCGCACGGAGACGACCTGGATCCGCTTCTACCAGCACATCATGGAGGACCACATCACGCGGCAGATGTGGTCGGAGGCCACGATGCGCCTGGCACCGGGCCAGGCGCCTCCCGGGGAAGCGCTGAAGCCGAAGCGGCAATAGGGCCGACAGGGGGTCTCAGTCGTCGAGGGCGGCGAGGGCGTGAGGGGTGAAGTGGATGATCTGGGCGAGGCCCTTGCCGAAGTCGCCGCCGGTCTTCTCGAAGACGGCACGCAGGCCCTCGCGGAGAATGCGGAGGTGCTCCTTGTTGCCCGTGAGGGCGACCTCGTAGGCCATTGCCTCGGCCGCCAGGGTCGTGTAAGGCGTCGGCTTCGTGAGCGGGCAGGGGGTGTAGCGGAACGCCTTGACCTCCTCCATCCAGCACTCGCGAATCATCTGGTCAATGCCGACGCTGATGGCCTTCAGCACCTCGGGGTCCTTCGTGATGCGGTGGTAGCGTGCGAGGGCGCAGAGGGTGAGGCCCTCCATGAACGGCACGTTGCCGTAGCACCGGCGGTCGTCGTGCAGGCAGTGGCCCTTGGCGAGGCGGACGACCCAGCCCTTCTGCCAGTCGAAGTTCTTCTTCAGCACCTCCCAGCACGCCGTTGCGGCGTCGAGGTACTTCTTGTCGAGCGTCGCGTCGTAGGCGGCGAGGACGAGGATGATGGGCCAGCCGAGGCCGCGGATGTGGTCGCTGTAGGCGGTCGGGCAGTGGCGGGCCATGGTGTCGGCGACCTGGAGCGCGACCTCGCGGGCGCGGCGGTCGCCGGTCAGGTAGTAGTAGTCGAGGTCGCCGGCGACCCACACGTGGCCGTAGTTGGTGCTGTGGCCCATGTGGTAGGTGCGCGCCACGGGGAGGCCCGAGGTCTTCTCGTCGTAGTAGCCGCCCGTGTGGTTGAGGCAGTGGAGCCAGATGTCGCCGATCTCGGGCGGGCGGCCCCAGGGGTTCTTGAGGTGCGGGTTGGTCGCGTGGGCGACGTCCACGTCAATATGATGGCGCGCGGCCTGCTCGGCTCGCAGGAAAAAGCGGCGGTCGCCCGTGCGCAGGTACTGTAGGAACAGGCCGTGCTGGAGGTCGTATTCGAGGTTCCCCCAGTTCACCTTTCGCTCGCCGTACCAGTCGCCGTAGTTGAGCATCCCGAATTCGCGGCCCTTCTCGCGGCGGGCGAGATGGGCATCGAGGGCGCGGCTCAGCCAGGCATCGTAGCCCGCGAACTTCGCGGGGTCGGCCGGCGGGAAGTCCCCCGCCGCCTTGGTGGAACTCACATAGGCCGGCTCGCAGGTCGCCAGGAGCGGGTCCTCGCTGGCCTGGAAGAAGGCGGCGAGGCGCCTGGCGTCGGCCGCCCCGTCGGAGAACAACGCCCACAGCTCGTGGGTCCTGGCGACGCCGACCTTGAAGGAGTAGCCGCCGCCCCGCAGATGGTAGTAGAGCTTGTTCTCCTCCTCGAGCGGCTTGCCGTCGTAGAGGCCCTTGGGGAATTCGGGGCACAGGCCGACGCGGAGCTCTGAGCCGTCCACCTCGAGGCTCTTGGGCCAATTCTGCCAGAACTCGCGGAGGCCGAGGGCCACGCCGGCGTCCTGTGTCTGCACGGCGGCCCAGCCGGCAGCGCGCTTGCCGGCGGGCCTGCCGTTGACCTCGCAGACCGTGTCGTCCACCTCGACGAGGCAGCCGCCCTCGCTGCTCTGGCCGTTGAGGAGGGCGAGCTTCCTCTCCGTCTCGGCCTTCGGGCCGACGCTGAGCTCGAGCGAGCGGATGCCGGCCATCAAGGCGTCCTGGCGGTCGTTGATGAATGTGTGGAACAGGCGCACAAAGGGCTGGCCGCGGAAGGCGTGGATGCGGACGACGTAGCGGAAGAGCTGCGCGTGCCGCGTCCTGTAGGCGCCCTCCAGCCGCACGCACGCCCGCATCGGCCCGGACTGCTCGACAACGACGTCCCACGGCCCCGCCGAGACGAGGAAGGGCACGTAGACCCTGTCGGCTTCGTCCCGCACGCTGCTCCTCAGGCAGAAGGAGCCGCCCTTGTCGAGCCGGAATTCGGCGAGGTTCGTCAACTCGCCCTGTCCTGCCAGGAAGCTCACGGCGAGCGGGCCTGCCTCGATGTGCGTTGCGCCCGCCTCGCGGCGGATGCGGAGGGGGGCTTGGACTTCGCTGCGCGGGGTGCCTGGGCCATGCCGAAGCGTCAGGGCCGCCTTCTGCTTCGGCGCCAGGTCCACCTGGAAGTCGAGCAGGAGCCAGCGGACCGAGCCGTCGGGCCACCTGGCGAGGGCCTCGGTCTGGAGCGGCAACTCGGCGCCGTCGCTGGCGTAAAGGGCCATGGCGCTGGGGTCGCGAAGCGCCCCCTGGGCGAAGGGCACGCCCGAGGTGACGGGCCAGCCCTTGCGCTCGACGCCGGACGGTTCCTCGACGGTCAGTTTCACCATCGCGCCCTCCGCACACATGGCCATGAGCAAGGCGAGAGCCACACCGGAGCGCATGTTTCGCCCTCCACATAGCCTCCCGCGGGTTGCGAACTCGGCACCTAACCTCCCGCGGGTTGCGAACCCGCGGGAGGTTCAGAGACTTACTGGCGGACGAAGTCGTAGACGACGATCTTCTCCCACAGCGGCTTGTGCTTCTCGATGAGCTTCAGGTGGTCGGGGTGCTTGCCGTAGGTCTCGTAGGCCTTGGCGTCCTCGAAGCACATGGTGACGCCGACGTGGTACGAGCTGTCCACCGGGGCGCCCCGCTCCTGGGTGAGGGGCGTGCCGGTGCTGAAGCCCTTCACGCACGGCAGCGGGGCAAGCATCTCCTTCCCGTCGCGGAGCATCGCCTCGATGTCGGCCTTCGTCGCCGTCTCCTTGAACCAGAAGAACACGCAGTGAACGATGGTGCCGGGGGAGCCCTTCGGCTCCGCGGCGCCCCCTGGCCTCGTGGCCAGCCACAGCCCCACGACCAGCGCCGCCACGCACAGCAACGCTTTGAGCGCCTTCACGGCCATCTCCTCTCTACCTCTTCTCATTCTTGTTCAGAACCACGACCTCGCTGTCGAGGGTGTCGGGGTCAATGGTCTTGACGCAGAGGGACACCTTGTTGTCGTCGTTGAGGGCGGTCCAGAAGGCGTTGGCGATGCAGCCGGGGCCGCCGACGAGGGGGACGAGGTACGGCTCGCCCTCGAAGGGGGGGAGCGGGTCGCCGTCGCCTATGTAGGTGGTGATGCAGTGCCCGAGGCCTGGGCCGAGCTGGCCGAGGCGCCAGAAGAAGCGGTCGGTGGCCTCGCCGAAGACCGAGCGGCGGAGGACGCTCAGGGCAGCGACGAGTGGCTTCTGCCGCAGGTCGAAGACGCCCGAGATGCGAGGCGTGAAGTTCGGGGCGTCGGGCTCGTAGTCGCGGGTGGCCAGGCCCTGCTCGAACGTGCCCCCGGCGGCGATGGCGCCGCAGATCGTGTCGGTCTGGTCGCCATTGGTGACGACGAACACGCCGCTTGGCAACTCGCGGAGCGCGTTGTAGATGATCAGGCTGGGGTCCTTGCACTTCGCGGGGTCGGCGGCCTCGGTCCACACCCGCTTGCCATCGGTCTCGAAGACCCGGTTGCGGCTGTTCCCGCTGCGGCCCATGATCCAGTAGACCTGGATGAGCCGCTCGCCGCGTTCGCTCAGTCCCAGGACCAGGCCACGACCGGGGTAGGGGTTCTCGGCGAGGCGGGTCCGCAGATTGGCCCTGGCATGCTCAAGGGTGCCCATGGTTTGCTGTGTCTCCTGAGTAGCTAGAGTGCCATGACGAGGATCCGGACGCCGACGAAGCCGAGGGCAATGGCCAACCCCCGGATGATCCACACGCCTCGCAGGCGGGTGGAGATTCCCGCGCCAAGCTGGGCGCCTACGACGGCGCCGAGGCCGAGGTAGAGGGCGATGAGCGCCCCGTGCGAGAAGTCGCCCGTGGCCACGTGCACCCCCGTGCCCACCAGGGCCATGATGGCCAGGATGAAGTGCGAGGTGGCCGTGGCGATGTGCGCTGGAAAGTTCAGCAGGTGCACCAGGGCGGGCACGTGGATGATGCCTCCGCCGATCCCGAGAAGGCTGGACAGATAGCCGACGAACAGGCTCAGCACCACCCCGACCCAGGGGCGAAACGTGAACGTGTGGCGGGTGCCCTCGCGGTCCACAATGGTGCGGGTCGTGTGGCCGGCGGGGGGCTTCTCGTGCCGCGGTGCCTCCTTGCGGGGACGCAGGAGGAGGTAGATGCATATGACGATGAGAACGACGCCGAGGATGGCGTTGAACGACCGCCGCGGGATGTGCTCGGTGGTGAGTGCGCCGAGAATGGCCCCGGGCACGGTGGCCGCGGCGAAGAGGAGGCCCGAGCGGTAGTCAATGCGCTTCATCCGCGCATAGGCCACCGACCCCGACGTGGCGTTGAGGAAGACCACGGCCAGCGAGATGCTGGTGATCAGCTCAGGAGCGTCGTGGGGATAGACCAGGAGCAGCACAGGCACGAGCACGAAGCCGCCGCCCGCGCCGATGAGCGTGCCATAGGCGCCGACAACGAATCCCAGCGGAATCAACCAGATCCACGGCCCCATGGTAACGCCCGTTCGCCTCCTTCCCGGCCATGCCCCGTCAGCGGCGTTCGGCCAGGCGCGCCATCCCCCGCGAGAGCACCTCGTCGGGGTAGGTGAGCGACATGCGGAAGTAGCCCTCGCCGTGCTGGCCGTAGACGGCGCCCGGCGTCACCACCACGCCGCTCTTCTCGAAGAGGTCCGAGGCGAACGCCGCGCTGTCGCCGTGGAACCGCGCCGGCACGGCCGCCCAGATGTAGATCGTGCCCTTCGGCTTCTCGAGGTCCCAGCCCAGGCCGCTCAGCGTCGTCACCACGAGATCGCGGCGGCGGCGATAGACCGCGTTGATCTTGGGGGTGAGCTGCTCGGCGAGATCGAGGGCCTTCGCGCCGGCGAACTGGATGGCGCGCAGCGTCCCGTTGTCGCTGTTATCCTTCACGAGGGCCAGGGCCTTCAGGGCGCCGGGATGGCCCACGGCCATGCCGACCCGCCAGCCGGTCATGCAGAATGCCTTGCTGAGGGAGAAGAACTCGACCGCCACGTCGGCCGCGCCCCCGACCTGGAGGATGCTCGGCGCCACGTAGCCGTCGTAGGTGTTCTCGCTGTAGGCCAGGTCGTTCGCGATGAGGAGGCCGTTCTTGCGGGCGAACTCGACGACGCGGCGGTAGAAGCCCACGTCGCACACCGCCGTCGTCGGGTTGTTCGGGTAGTTGAGCCACATCACCTTGGCGAGGCGCCGCACCTCGGCGGGGATGGCGTCGAGGTCGGGCAGGAAGCCGTTCTCGCGCAGCAGCGGCACGTAGTGGGTCACGGCGCTGGCGAAGGTGTGGCCAATGTTATAGGTCGGATAGCCCGGCTCGGGCGCGATGGCCAAGTCGCCGGGGTTGAGCACGCCCATGGCGAGCTGCACGATGGCGTCCTTGCTGCCGCTGGTCTGCACGATCTGGTCGTCGGCCAGGGCCACGCCGAAGCGGCGGCGATAGAAGTCCTTCACGGCCTGGGGGAACTCGGCGGTCGGCACGTCGCAGCCGTAGCGGTGGCGGCTCAGGTCGGCCTTGTCGCGGACGGCGCGGCACAGCTCGCGCACGACGGGGTCGGGGGTCGGCCTGTCGGGGTCGCCGATGCCGAGGTTGAGCACCTCCTTGCCGGCCTTGCGGGCCTCCGCGATCGTCTTGCGCAGCGCGGCAAAGGGGTAGGGCCGAAGCTTCTGAAGGCGATTGGCGGGCATCACATCCACAGGAGGCTCAATCCTTTCCTCTGGTGCAGTGCTTCTGGAGGAAGAACTCGTAGACCGGCGGCGGCACAAAGCGGCTCACGACCTCCTGCCAGCCCGCCGGCCCGATGAGGCCGCGGACGAAGCTCGAACTCACGTCGGCGAACTCGCGCGGCGGCATGAGAAACACCGTGGTGATCTCGGGCGCCAGATCGCTGTTGATGTAGCGCATCTCGCGCTCGAACGAGTAGTCGCGCTCGTTGCGGATCCCGCGCAGGATGTAGCGGGCGCCGACCGACCGCGCGTAGGTGACGAGGAACTGGTTCTCGAACGACGTGACGGTGACGTTCTGGAGGTCCTTCGTGCAGGCCCGCAGGAGCGCGAGGCGGTCGGCGAGGGGGTAGGCGTAGCGCTTGTCGGGGTTTACGCCAATCGCCACCTCGACCTCTCGGAACAGCTCGACCGCCGTCTGGATCATCCACAGGTGCCCACTCGTCGGGGGGTCGAAGCTTCCCGCGTAGATCGCCTTCGGCATGGCCGTCCCACCTCAGCGCTGAAAAGGGATACCGGCGCACAGGAGCCGGCGCTCGCGGAAGCAAGATACCGGCTATGCCCGCTCTTGTCAAACGGCTCGCGCGTCTTGACCAACCGATGCAGCCGGCTACAATGATAGGCACGGAGGCGACTATGGCCGACACGCCGCGAATCTTCCTGTCCTATGCCCGGGGCGATGACGAGCCATTCGTCCGCCGGCTGCACGGCGACCTGGCGGCGCGCGGCCTCGACGTGTGGTTCGACCGGGTCTCGATGCCCAATCGCGCGCTGACC
>DATKZY010000232.1:0-16730 GCA_035527715.1 Planctomycetota bacterium
CTGGCGCGGGGACGCGAGCGGTTGCTCGACCTCGGGGCGGTGGAGGGGCGGCGGTTCGTCTCGACGCCCGCGGGCGGCTTGAACACAAAGGCGTCGGGCGGCACCGGCGCGTCCACCGAGAGGTCGCTGCACTCCAGCAGGGCAACCACCTGGTCGCGCTCGTCGTAGACCTGCATCCGGAGCTGGAAACCTGTGACGGAGCCGATCCAGAAGCGGACGCGGCGTCCTGCCGCCTTGCCGAGCACCTCGCCCGTCAGCGGCCCGCCGAGGAGGGCATCGTGCCGCTTGTCGGGGCGGGCCTCGAAGACGTACGCGGTCTCGCGGCCGAGGCGTTCCGTGCCCAGATAGAGCAGGTCGTCCGCGAAGAGACGCCAGGCCCGAGCCGGATTGGCCACAGTGGCGAAATCCACCTCGGGCCTGCCGTCCAGCGTATGCCATTCCTTCTTCGTGGCGGCGACGGTCCACCGGCGGACCGCGTCGCCCACGCCCTTGGCAACGGTCTGAACCCAGAGGTCCTTGCCGTCGAAGATGCGTTGCTCCTTCAGCGCCCGCTCGGTGCCCGGCTGGGTGTTCCGCTCGAGGGTGAACCGGCCGTCCTTGCCCACACAGATCGTGCCGCTGGCCGCCTGTTGGCGCTCGCCGCGGCCGAGGGTCTCTGTCACTGTGGCGCGCACGGTCGGCGTTCCCGCGGCCACCTTGCGGAGGGTGTTCACCAGATCGGGCGCTGGGCGGCCGGTCGGCGGCCCGGCCACAGTGGGCATCTTGGTGGGCTCCGCCGAGGACTTCTCGGGCGGGGGCTTGGCCCCCTCCTCGAGAAGCTTCCGGCGGCGTTCCGCCTCCTTCCTGGCCTTCTCGATCAGCTCCTGGAGCTTCTTGCTGGCCTCGGGCGATGGCTGGGCCTCGCTCTCGCCGCGGTCGGCGATGCTGACCTCCTCCAGCGCCCACTCCTCGGGCAGGTACTTGAGCTCCTTGCCCGCGCGCCAGCGGCTGGCGACCTGCTCGTAGCGGAGGAGGAGAGTGCGCTCGCGGTACTTACGGACGTTGTCGTCGCGACCGAGCGGCCGCAGTTCGGCGAGGCCCCGGACGAAGATGGTCATCTTATCGAAGTCGGGGGCCTCGCGGCCCACAGAGAAGATGGCGATGCCTTCCCTGGACTCTCCCGGCTTGAGCGGCGTGGCGCGCAACTCGGCCCAGTTGCACGCCTCGCGCTCGAGGATCTTCTTCTCGATGTGCGCCTCGGCCACGTTGTCGAAGCCGTCGTCGTAGTCGCTCACCTGCTTTTCGAGGGCCAGCTTCAGCGAGAGCCGCAGGTGGGCGGGAAGCGGCTTCTCCGCCGGGTTCTTGACCCGGTAGACGAGGTACCAGAAGAAGCGGAGCTTCCCCGCGGGGTCCTCGAGGACCAACTGCTTCGGGGTGTCGTTTTCGAAGGCAAGGGCCCAGTAGGCAGGCTCCTGCCCCGCTCGGGCCGAGGCGGCGGCGAGCAGCCCGAAGCCCAGGGCCAGGAGGACGGCGAGCAGCGGCCAGCGGGTCTTGACGGTTCTCATGGGGTCATACCATCCCAGTAAAGCCAAGGAACGCCAGGGCCATGAGGCCCGTGCACACGAAGGCAATCGGCATCCCGCGCATGGGCGCGGGCAGGTCCAGCCGCTCGATCCGCTCGCGGATGCCCGACATGAGCAGCATGACGAGGGTGAAGCCGAGGCCGGCAAAGGTGCCCTGGATGACCGCCTCGGGCAGGGTGAGCATCTCGGCCGGGTCGTCTGGCGTGTTCAGCAGCGCCACGCCCAGCACCGCGCAGTTCGTCGTGATCAGCGGCAGGTAGATGCCCAGGGCACGGTACAGGGCGGGGACGTTCTTCTTCAGGAACATCTCGACGAGCTGCACGAACGACGCAATGGTGAGGATGTAGACGAGGGTGCGGAGCACGGCCTCGAGGCCGTCCCTGGCGATCTGGCTCTCGGCGCCCGCGATCCACACGAGCAGCGGCGCCTGGGGCTTGAGGATGTAGGTGTCAATCGTGTGGGTGAGCAGCGAGGCCATGGCCATCACAAACGTCACGGCCAGGCCCATTCCCAGAGCGTCGCTCGTCCGCCTCGAAACGCCCACGAAGGGGCAGAGGCCCAGAAAGCGCGCGAGGACGAAGTTGGTGACGAACAGGTTGCCAATGACGATGAGGAAGAGGCGCTCGATGTTCACTTCGCGGCCGCCTTTCGCAGCTGCATCCAGTTGAAGAAGCCGAGGAGGAGGCCGAGCAACAGGAAGGCGCCCGGGGGACTGATCATCACGGTCATCGGGTTGTAGCCGGGCAGCACGGTGTAGCCCATCAGCTTCCCGCTGCCGCTCAGCTCGCGGATGAAGCCGAGCAGGAGCAGCGCCAGCGTGAAGCCGCACCCCATCCCCACGCCGTCGAGCAGGGAGTTCATCACGGTGTTCTTCGAGGCGAACGCCTCCGCCCGCCCCAGCATGATGCAGTTCACCACGATCAGCGGGATGAAGATGCCGATCGTGCGGCTGATGTCAGGGAAGTACGCCTTCAGGAACAGGTCGGTGACCGTCACGAAGGTGGAGATCACCACGATGTAGCAGGCGATGCGGACGCCCCCGGGCACGACGTTGCGGATGAGCGAGATGAACACGTTGCTGCCGACGCACACGAAGGTGGCGGCGATGCCCATCGCCAGCGCCGTCTCGAGCGAGCCGCTGGTCGCCAGGCTGGGGCACACGCCCAGGACGATCACGAACAGGGGGTTCTGGCGGAACAACCCCTTCGTCAGCTCCCGAATGTCCACTCGCAGCTCCCTTGCCTCTCGTGGGGCGCACGGATCGCTAACCCCGCATTATAGTTAGGCTTGGAGTTCTGTCAAGCCCATTCTGCCCCTCGCGGGGCAACCGCCTTGCCACGACTGCCGCACTCCGCCATCATATGCCCTGCGCCGAGACGGCTCCGGGGCCGGTCGCGTGGGAGACAAGCGTGCCGCACCGGCTGACGACCGACATCGCGCTCTGGCTGCTCTCGGGCCTTCAACGACGAGGCACGATCTTCAACCCCGCCGCGGCGAGCCACTTCGGGAAATTCCGCACCGCGTCGAAGTCGTATTTCCTGATGCCTGGAGGCAGCTCTGTCCAGGGCACGATCGTCGCGTTGAGCTTGCGCGCCAGGTCCTTCTTGGGCCCCCGCCGCCAGCCGCTCACGAGTCGCTCAGCGCAGAAGCGGCCGTGCTCCAGTTCCGCCATGGCCTCGACCTTCTTCTCATAGTCGGCCGGGAGCGGTGGATTCTCTGGATCGAGCGTCTCGCCAGGCCCGGCCGGCACCACGTCGTACCCAGCCGCGTCGAGGATGAGGGCGGCAAAGCGTGCCTGGTGGCGGCAGGAGTCCCTGTACACTTCGGGCAGTGTCGGCCAGGGGAAGACTGATTTGTCATGCTTCTCGGGATTGGTCACGTTGTCGTCGCGGAACTGCTCGTGGACCCGCTGAGCCGCCGGCTCGACCTGCTCATTCGTCAGCCGGCCGAGTTCGGGGCTGGCCCCTCGGATGAACGCCGCCCACGTTGCGGCGTCCGTGGGCAGCGGCACAAGGCCTTCCGGACGACATGGGGACCGAACATCGAGCAGCGATTTCACGACCCGTTCGCTGTCCTCGGCCACACCGACTATCCCTCCGAGCGCAAGGCCCAGCCGCAATTCAAACCCCGTGAGATCGCCGCCGTTGATTCCCAGGATGCGCACCTGACCCGGCCGGATTCCTTGCAGCAGAATGTCCGCCCAGGCCCGCAACACCCCGGCTGGGTTGTATCCCTCGCCCGGAGATGGGCGTACTTCGTAGGCATCGGACCGCTTGTCACCACAAGGCAGGCGTCTGACGTTGGGCAGATAGGCCACCTTATGGAGCGTGCGGCCCGGCGACGGCTTGAGGCGTCCGACCATGCCACTGATGCCTGCGGTGGTTCCGCCACTGATGATCGTGCCCGAGAACGCCTCGAATGCCCCCTGGAGATGCTTGCCGTACCTGGTGATCAGCTTTCTCTCGACCGTCCGATCGCACCCGCCGGCGACAATGGCAACCGGGAGCGCGAAGTCTCCCTTCCTCGCCGAAGTCGGGGTGGCCAGGGCCCGAAGCTGCTGCTTGCGGTTCTCGCCCGCTCTCTTCCAGGCCTTCGCACCCGGTTCCTTCGGCCGGGCTTTCCAGGTCAATGCTCCCGCAGCCAGAGCGACGATCATCAGCCGACGCGCCCACTCAAAGCCAACCAGATCACTCGACGCGAGCAGCTTGTCGCCCGGCTTTCGGCCCTTCGCCAAGGCTTCCAGGATCGCCGTCAGGGCGTCCAACTCATCACATATCATCTCCGGCAGGTGGCACGTGGCGAGGGCCATGCAATAGGAGTTCATTCCCTCGTACCACTCGCCACGATAGAGGTGGAGCCGCGCGCAGCTGAAGTGTGCCTGGGGCACATTCACGCCCCGAATGGCTCGCTCGTGGCACTCACAACGCGATGCCTCAAGGGCCCCCTGCATCAGCCCCAGCTTCTCGAGCGACCGGTCGCGCCGGATGTGACACTCCACCAGCGGCGACAGGATCGCCGGCTCGCCGGGGTCGTTAGCAGAGGCCTCCCCGTAGCATTCGATGGCCTTGTCTACATCGGTGCGGCGATACGTCTCGGCCAACGCACACCAGACCCCCCAATCCGTCGGGGCCAGTTCCACAGCCCGGCACAGGTGGCGTCGCGCCCTCTTGGCCTGTGAGGGCCGTGCTCGCCAGGCGGCCTGCCCGATCTCCATCTGCACATCGGAACGCTGCACGTCCCCCAAGGCTTCCAGCGTCTCATGGGCTTCCGTCCACCGCTGCGCTGCCATGAGGTGCCGGCCCAGTTGGTGGGTGGCGTCGTCGTCGGTCGGGACCTCGTCGTGGATTGCCTTCCACTCGTGGATTTCGTCCTCGAGTTCCGCCGGGCGCCGATAGGCTTCGAAGTGGCGGATGTAGCGATCCAGCGACTCGATCGACCTGGCGAATGCCCGATCCAGGGATTCGAGCGTTGCCGCGACGGAGTGGACCTCTCGCTTCAGAGACTCCGGCACCTTGACCTGCGTCTTGTAAAGACGGTCGTGTCCGATGGTGGACCACACGTTCTGGAGCGCCGTGTGGACCTGGATTTCCGCCTTGTAGGATCGTTTCCCGGCGACCGACTGGATCTCCGCCGGCACGTCCACCCCGAGGATCTTCGCGCGGCACAGCTCGACAATGTAGTGCACGCCGTTGTAGCCGAACTCGCCCGTCTTCATGCTCTGCCGGGCGTCCTGGCTGTTGTCCCAATCAATGCGGAAACCCTTCCCATCCTCACTCTCGATGAAGCGACACACTGCGTCAGCTTCGTCCCGGCTGTAGACCACGATCCGAGCACCCGCCAGGTCCGTCATGCGTTCCAGCGGCTTCTGGTACTTGTCGTACTTGCGCAGAGCCTTCTCGGCGAAGCTCGCGATCGCCTTGGCGCGAGCGTCCACCCGTCCCATCGGCGCGTACCGATCACGCGCTTGCTCCAGAATCTCTCCCAGAGTCTTGGCGAGCTTGTCGTAGGTGGCACGATCGTGCACGAACCCCGCGACCTGTTCCCTGAACCATTCCAGCTTTTCCTGTCTCACGGCGACCTCCTTCCCCGGGCAGAAACGAACCCGTGCGAAACGTTCCAGCGACGAAGGAATGCCGTACGAAGCCTACTATACTCGCGCGGAGGCCCCCGCGCAATAGCGCTCCCTCCCCGGCAGCGCTCACTCGCCGACGCGCGGGCAGCAGCCATCGGACGGAGCCCTCCTGCTCACCGGCTCGAAGGCGTGAGGGCCAGGCAGTCCACGCCCGCGTAGAAGCCGGTCGAGGCGTCGTTCCTGCCGACGACCTCGAGCTTGAGCTGGTGCTTGCCGGCCTTCAACTCGACGGCGCCGTAGGGCACCTTGCCGCTGGGGATGACGCCGTTGTTGAAGCCATCGAAGGGTTTTCCCACAGGCTTGCCGTCGAGGGAGAGCTGCACGATGCCGTAGTCCCCTGCCTTCGTGTAGTAGAGGTCGAGGTCGTAGCGGCCGTCCTTCGGCACGGTCAGCTCGACGGTGACGTAGGCGCCTTTGGCCTTGGGGGTGAAGAAGAGCTGGGCCTCGCCGCTCCACTGGTTCGCGCCGAACGAGCCCATGTGCTGCGTGTCGCCCCGGCCGCCGTCGCTGGCCACGACGGGCAGCTTCTCGGCCTCGATGGCGCCCTCGACCACGATCCGCCCGAGCCGCACGTAGTCAATCCCCACGCGGAAGCCGGTGGACTTCTCGTTCTTGCCCACAACCTTGAACGTCACGGCGTTGGCCTCCGGCGTGAGGTCCACCTTACCCAATGAGACTACGATCCCAACCTCGGGCCGAGCCGCGAAGCAGTCCACCGGGTCGCCAATCGGCTTGTCGCCGACAAGTGCCTGGACCTGGCCGTGGTCCGGCCCGCGCGTGAAGCGTGCCGTCAGCGCGTGGCGGCCTGCGGCCTTGACGGGCAAGGCCACGGTGAGCGACTGGCCCGCCTCGGTGGCGGGCAAGAGGAGCTGGCTGTCGGCGCTCCAGGGCAGGCGGATGTCCTCGACCTCGGCCTTCGGGCCGTTCGTGGCCGTGACGGGCAGGCTCTCCGCCTCGATGACGCCGCGCTCCTTGCGGCTCGGCTCGAGCCGGAGGGCGTCGAGCACGAGGCTCCCCTCCCCTGCCAGCTTCAGGGCGAGCTTCGCCTCGCCCTTGGCCAATCGCGCCTTGCCGACGCGGAACAGGGCCGACTTGGCGAAGGCGTTGTCGCCCTTCCCGACCGTTCTGTCACCGATGGCTAGCTCGAACGGGGAATGAGCTTCGCCCTTGGCTCCGTAGAGGACGATCGCGTAGACATCGTCCTGGGCAACGGGCACCGGCAGCTCGATGGACTGGCCCGCCTTGCCCTTGAGCACCAGGGCCTTGCCGCTGCTGAACTCGTCCATTGCCCCGGCGTCGTCCACCACGGTCGCCCCTTCGACCTTCAGCGTCTCGGCCTCGACGACGCCCGGGGTCACCTTCGGCCTTGGGATGCGGCCCTCGACGGGCACGCTGGTGAAGAAGTCCTTGTGCGGCTCGGCCTGATACCAGTAGGCCACGGAGCTGTAGTCCTTGTCCTTCCCGTAGTTCTCGATGGTGATGCGGAACGATTTCTCAAACGGGATGTCGTCGCTGATGTGCCAGCGATAGACGCTCCACTTGTTCGAGAAGCCCGGCCCCTGGCCGAGGGTGTTGCCGTGGAAGGGGCGGACGAAGTGGCGGAAGCCCCAGGCATCGCCGAAGTAGTCCTCGGAGCCCGTGCCGAAGGTCGAGGGGAACTTCTCGCCGTCCACGTAGACCTTTTCGTCGCCCTCGCCCCACCAGCCCTGGTCGGGGTTGTCCACATTCAGCATGCAGCCCACAAATCGCCCTTTCCCCTCGCACTCCAGGATGGGGTAGTCGAAGGTCTTGCAGGGGTCTTCGCGCCGCCACTTGGCGTGGAAGCAGGCCGCAGTGGGCTTGGGCGGCTCGGCCTGCTTGAACACGGCGTAGTCGAGTTTGGCCGGCTTAGCCCCCTCGTTGATGACCACGATACGCCCCTTCTTCTGGAAGGGCATTCGCCAGCGGCAATAGCCGCCCTCGGGGCCCATATCGAGGGGCAGCGATTCGTACTTCGAGGCGAAGAAGCCGGTGCCGAAGAAATCGCCCAGCGGGCACTCCACGCTCGGCGACTCCTCGCCGTCCCAGTACATCCGCAGAACGACGCGGCGGAGGGCATAGCGCTCGTCGCTGACGAGTTTGGCGTAGAACCTCACGATGGTCCGCGGGCCCTCTTCGTCGAAGAGCGTGACCGGCTTGCCAACGGGAAGCTCAGCGGAGGCGATCGGTCCATCCCACGCCGGGTCGGGTGCCTTCCATGTGGTGATGACCCGATCCAACTCCTTCTGCTCGCCTTCGGACAGCGGCAGGCGGAAGGTCGTGACGGCGGTGGTCTTGGGGAAGGTCTTGTAGCCGATGTGGTAGTACTGGCGGTGGGCCTTATCGGCGGCGACCTTGCAGCTCTTGGCGTAGGGGATGGGCAGGTAGATGTTGGCGCCCGCGCCGTCCATGCCGCACACGGGCGGCTTGAAGGGCGGCACCTTGTCGTGGAAGAGGTCGGCGAAGGGCCACTCATAGGTCGGCTTGGCGTCGCCGTCGAGGTAGAAGCGAATCCTGCCCGTGGGGTTGGCCGACCAGATGCGGACGATGCAGCCCGGCCCCTCCATCTCGGCCATCACGGCTTCGCCGTTTGGCTCGGCGCGGATGTAGTGGCCGCTGTCGCCATTCGCGCCCCAGTTGAGATACTTGTCGGTCTTCTCGTCGTACTTCGAGGCGCGGTCGTAGCTCGAGAACTGTTTGCACGTCACTCCCTCGTCGAGGATGCGCAGGCGATCAAGGTCGGTGAGGGTGCGCAGGAAGTAGCTGTAGTCCAGCTCAGCGGCCGAGGCGAGCCAGGTGCAGAGGGTGAGCAGGCACAGGGTTTTCCGCAGAGGCATTGGCGTTCTCCTTGATGGGACATATGGGACCTATGGGACATATCGGACCAGTGTCCCATGGGTCCCACGTGTCCCATAGGTCCTGTTTCCTCCCTACTCCAGCTTCGGCCCCGCGATGCGCTCGCCGCGAAGCTGGCGGGCCTGGTCGGCGGGGTCGAAGGTGCCGTAGAAGAGCGCGTTGGCGTCCATCCACGTCACCACGCGCTCCCACTCGGCGGGGCTGAGCTTGACCTTGTAGTGGGCTTCGGTGAACGTCTTGGTGGCCGGGCTGCCGCGCGCGCCGAAGTAGTCGGGCTTGGCGAGCGGCTCGCAGTTGCCGCCCGGCCGGCCCCAGGCGGCAAACGACACGCGCTGGGCGAGGGCGTTGTAGCTGGCGGTGTAATGCCCCTGGGGCTCGCCAGTGAGGATGACCTTGCCCTCGGGCTTGTCCTTGTTGTGGCACGAGACGCAGTGCTTATCGAGCACGGGCTGGACGAGGATGGGGTAGCTCAAGGGCTTCGAGCCGTCCGGGCCTGGCTCGATGACCGATGGCGGCCGCAGCAGGGCCTTCGCGGCGCGACGCTCGAGCGGCGGCGCCGAGCGCGGCTCGTGGCAGCCGACGCAGGCCGCGGTCTCGCCCGGCTGGAGGTAGCTGATGCTCCGCATCACCTGGACGGCCATGCCTCGCTCGTCGAGGGCCTGGAACGCGAGGGCGATGCCCGCCGGCGCGCGGAAGTAGGCCGAGCCGTCGTCCTCGACGGGCACGGTGCCGAGCACCTGCTTGCCGGGCGACGCGTTGGCGAGGCCGACCGAGGGGTTGTTGATGTGGGGCGTGGTCTTGGGCAACACCTGGACGATTCGCAGCCGCTTCACACTCCCCTGCGGAACAGGCGGGAAGCTGGCCCACACGTCCTGAACGAAGTAGGTGCCTTCGGCCTTGTCGGTTGCCTCGCTGCCGGAGGGGAGGATCGGCGGCGCGACGCGCGGCCGCAGCGGCACGGGCCACAGGCTACAGATGTCGGGGTCGCGGTAGAGAAGCTCCTTGTTGCCGAAGGCGTCCACCAGGTAGAGGCCGAACATGTTGGGCGGGTTGGCGTTCGGCTCGCCGATGAGGGCCTGGAAGCTGTAGGCGGCAAGGAAGTACTTCTCGGACAGCGGCCAGGGGCTGCGGTAGCAGTGGCCGGGCCAGCGGGCCTGCTCGGGCGGCACGGGGAGCTTCTCTCTCACACCGGCGGGCGCGTGCCAATAGCCGCCGCGGCCGTTCGACACGCGCGCTTCGCTCTCGGGGAAGAGCGCGTCGGGGGTGAGCCGCGTGATCGGCTCCAGGTAGTCCACGCCCTTCGCGGTGTCGAGGAGGATAATGGAGCCTGCGGTCATCGCGTGGTGGGCGGCGGCGGTGGCCATGATGCGGGTCGAGCCGGGCACCGCCCGCGCCTCCCACACGCCGACGGGGTGCAGGGTGTTGTTGCCGTAGAAGGCCCGCGGGTCGGTGCCGTCGGGGCGCACGGTCCAGAGCTGCTGGTAGTGCACGGCGTTGCGGTCCACGTAGTCCCAGCGGGTGTAGATGACTCGACCGTCGTTGAGCACGGCGGGGTCCCACTCATGCGTCTCGTGGTACGAGATGGGATGTGGGTCCGAGCCGTCGGCGTTCATGAGAGCGAGCGTATAGACGGGGCACGGCCCCGCCCCACAGCGATGGAAGCCACCGCGTCGGGTCGAGAGGAAGAGGATCTTGCCGTTGGGCAGGTAGCGAGGCGAGAAGTCGTCGAACGGCCCGCTCGTGAGCTGCCGGAGCCCCGTGCCATCGGCGTTCATCTCGTAGATGTGATAGAAGCGGTCGAGGTGTGTCGTGCGGTTCGGCGGCGGCGTGGGTGTTGGGCAGAAGGCGAAGAGCACGCGCTTGGCGTCGTAAGACAGCTCGGGGTGCTGGTAGCTGCCGGGGAACAACTGCCAAGCCGTCAGCTCGCGGACAGCCATGGACTCGCCCGGCTTGTCGAGGACGAAGACCCCGCCGCCCGGCTTCGCGCACGCGCCGTAGTACTGCGTGAGCTGGTGGCTGAAGACGCTGGGCACCTGCTTGACGAACAGGACCGGTCCCGTGTTCGCCAGCGGGTTGAGGAGGACGATGCGCCGCCTCAGTTCATGCACGCGCCGCCACAGGTTCTCCCACTTCGCCTGGTCAGCATCTTGTGGGCGGGGCGTCTCTGCCCCGCGTTCCGCCTGTAGCTTCTGCCATTCGCCCCGAAGCGCTTCGCACTGGGCCGCCTCGTCCCTGAGGGCGATGCCGCTCGCGTGCAGGTCGCCGAGCAGCGCATCCCCGCGCCGAAGCGTCTTCTCGATGGCGGCAGCGTAGGTGCTGGGGTTTCGTGGGGTGCCGATGCCGTCCTGCATGCGCCAGTCGCGCTCGACGAGGGCCGCCTCGTCGGCGGCCGGCCCGGCGCGACACAGGGCACCCTGCGTGGCGCACAGAGCGAAGACGAGGGACGCGGCGTGCGAACGGCTCATGGGCGGCCCCCTTGTTGGGTGTGTGGTAGTGTACACGCCCGTGGCCGGGGATGCAAGCAACGGGGCAGGCAGGATCATGAAGCGGCGCGCCCCGCCATGGGGCGCGCCGAGGATGGGCGGATGCGCGAGACGACGCCGCTCACTTCATGTTGATGGGCAGGGTGCCCGCCGGCGGCTCGGGCTTGGGCGGCAGGATGGGCACGCGAGCCGCCTTCGGCTGCTCGACGACGACCAGGTAGCCGTCCATGTACCTCACCGAGACGCCTGTGTCCTTGAACTTCTCCTGGAAGGTGGCCGCGATCACCTCGCCGATGTGGTCGGGCGGGTACTTGTCGAGGAGCTCCATCTCCCAGAAGGGGTCGCGCGTGCCGTGGGCGCCGGCGACCGGGCCGATGTGGGCGCGAATCCAGTAGTAGTAGAGCGGGTCGAGCTGGGAGCCGAACAGGGTGGGCGGAAGGCGGGAGCCCTTCGTGGCCTCCGTGACGTCGCGGATGTCGTAGATAGTGACCTGGGGGTGGGGCTTCGCCGAGTCCTCGGTCGCCACGACCAGCGCCTCGTCGGCGTAGGTGGTCACGAGGCCGACCTGTCGCAGGGTGTGCTGGAGGACGGAGAGGGCGGAGGCGCCTCGAAGCTTGAGGGTGACCGACTTGCCTTCGAGCGCGCGCCGCGCGTCGGCCTCGACCACGATGTTCACCTTCGCGGCGTCGCGGAGGAGGTCGAACACGGCATCGGGGTCCTTCTTGTCCACATTGACCTCTTCCATGCGCGTGCCGGCCAGCCGCTGGGTGATGGCCTCCAGCGAGTTCTCCGGCGGCCCCGCCGCAGGCTGCCCCGCAAACGATGGAAGCACCACGGCCACGATGAGGACTGCCGCGAGAGCTAGCCGCTTCTCCATCTGGCGTCTCCTTGAACCGGACGGCCACGCAACGGCCCGACACTGGGCCACGTCTCCAGCCCCCAGGATGAGTATAGCGAGCCGCACACGCAGAGTCAACTGGAATCCCAGCGGAAACTCAAGCTCCCTTCGGCCTTTGGGTTACGGTTGGCCCTTGACATTCCCTCCGCACGGCGTACAGTATGGGCAGTTGCAGGAAGGAGGTGCCCAATGAGGCTCTGCCGGCTGCTGCTGGGGTTTCTGGTCCTTGTGTGTGTCGCGAGCCGCGCCGCGGGCGACGTGAAGGCGGGCGAGTGGGTGACGGTGAACAAGGACGGCGCCGAGATCAAGGTCGGCAGCCGGGTCATGGCCACGCTGAACAAGGGGCAGCGGCTGAAGCTCTACTGCGTCTTCAAGGAGGGCGGCTACGCGCTGATCTACTACACGGTCGGCGGCAAGACCTGCCCGGGCTACATCAGCCTCAGGGACGTTGACGCCGCGCCCGGCACGGAGGAGAAGGCGCCGCCGAAGAACCCCTTCACCGTGGACGACAAGGTGGTCGTGATCGCCAAGGAGGCCAAGCTGAAGGAGGGCGACAACGTCGTGGGCACGCTTCCGGAGGGAACGCCGCTGGTCGTGAAGAAGGTCAAGGACGACTGGTTGGGGGTGACGGCCGACATCAAGGGGAAGCCGACCTTCGGCTGGGTACACTCGCGCGACGTGGACTACCCGCTGCTGAAGGACAAGCAGAAGCAGCCGCCCAAGAAGGAGCCGTCCAAGGGGAAGGACGCCGAGAACTAGAGGCGACGCTCGATGTCCGCCTTGGCCTTCAACTCGTCCAGGATGGCAGCGACGCGCCGGCGGAGCAGCTCGGCAATCACGTTGCGCCGGGCGCCGAAGGGCGTGAGGTAGGCGGGCTCGCGGTCGGTGACCTTGACGATGTGCCAGCCGCGGCTGCCCTGAATGGGCTTCGTGTACTCGCCCGCCTTGAGCGCCCAGGCCGCCGCGAGCAGCGGCTCGTTCTCCTCCAGCCCCTTGCGCACGAACCAGCCCTCCTCGCCGCCCCGCAGGCTGGTCACTCGCTCCGAGTAGTCGCGCGCCAGCCGCTCGAAGTCCTTGTCCCCCCGTAGCTCGTCGTGGATCTTGTCGATCCGCTCCTTGGCCTTCTTGAGCTTGGCAGGGTCGTGCTGGATGTCGGCCGTCTCGATGAAGATCTGGCTGATGCGGACGCGGCTGCCGTCGTAGAACTCGGGGTGGGCCTCGAACTCCTTCTTGACGTCCTCCTCCTGAATGTCGCTCTGGAGGCGCTGGCGCAGGCGCGCGCTGGCGAGGTCGAAGGCGATCAGGCTCGCGTGCTCCTCGGCGGTGAGCCCCATGGCGGCGATCCAGCGCTGGTAGCTGGTGCCGCGCTGGCGCAGCTCGGCGTCGAGCTGCTGGATGGCGCGCTGGATCTCGGCCCCGGAGGCCCGCAGGCCCTGCTTCTCGAAGTAGCGCATCCAGAGCACGCGCTCGATGAGCTGCTCGAGGAGCTGCTGGTTGTTCAGGGGCGGGGCCTGGCGGTTGATGGCCATGATCTGACGCTGGGCCAGCTTGAGGTCGTCGCGGGTGATCAGCACGTCGTCCACCTTCCCCACGACGTTCTCCGGAGTGGGCTCGCCAGCCTTCTTCTTCGGCTCCTCGGCCTTCTTCGGGGTGTCGGCTTCCTTCTTCGGGGTGTCGGCTTCCTTCTTGGGGGTGTCGCCCTCCTTCTTGGGCGCCTCGCCGGCCGCCGCCCAGCCGCTCATTCCCGCGAGGACGAGCATCAGCACGACCCATCTCAGCGCGCCACGAAGATGCATTCCGCTTGCCTCCGAAAAGAGGGCCTTCGTTCGCAGGAGGGGCCTGGTCCGGCCCCCGCCGCCGTGGGAAAAGTCTACCACACGTCTCGCCCCCGCGCAAGCGGCGCTGCGGCGCCGCTCACAGGTAGTCCACCGGATGGTAGACCCAGGGGCAGGGGTCCAGGGCGTCCGCAATGGCCTCGGCGTCGCCAGGCTCCGCACCGCACAGGGTGATGCGCTCCTCGGTCGCTGCGTGCTCCACGTCCAGCCGCCGCATCAGGAGTCGGGAGAGCATGTGCTCCTTCAACTCGATGGTCACCGTGCGCGTGGGCGATGCCACGGGGTGGATCACGCCCTCGCGCTCAGGCGTCCACACGCGCACCTCGACCTCCCGGAGCGCGGGGACGTCGCGCCAGACCTTACGGCCCGTCGAGGCGAGGTCGAGGATGTGGATCATCAGCATCATGCCCCCGCGCTCGCGGGGCGGGAGCGTGGCGCCCAGCCTGCGAAGCGCCGCGGCGAGCAGGCACCCGTGTGTAGCGTAGCAGCGGACCGGCGCCCCCCGCCCCCGGGCAGCCGTCAGGAGCCGCCGCGCCGACTCCACCGACCCGCCGAGCACCGCCAGCTCCATCACCTGGAGCGTCTCCTTGCGCAGCCCCAGCACCAGGTAGCCCACGGGGCGGCCGTTCTCCTCGACCACGCAGTAGGAGAACTCCTGCCGCATGGCCTCCTGCCAGGTGACGGCGCCGACGATCTCCCTCAAGTACCCGGGCTGGCGCGCCGGGTAGCCGCCGAAGCGGCCGTAGCACGCGACGAAGACCTCGTGCCAGAGCGCGTCGCTGGCGAGGAACTCGTCCTCGCCGAGCCAGCGGGTGCCCGGGGCCGACTCGTCCGACGGCTCCAGGGTCACGGCCAGCGGGTAGCAGACGTCCAACAGCCCGTTCTTCTCGTAGAAGCGGTAGCCCTTGCTCCGCTCGGCCCCCCGGTAGACGAGGAGGATGTCGCCGCGGCCCGCGAGGAACTGCTTCGCGCAGGCCTGCATGCCCGAGCCGAGCCCCTGGTCGCGCAGCCCCTCGGCCACGCCCACGCGGTTCTGCACCCAGGCCACGACCTCGGCGCCGGGGGCCACGCGGTAGGTGCGGCGGAACAGCGGGATCGCCCCCGCGATCTTCCCATCCACCAGCGCCACGGGGGCCGTGAAGTCGCGCGCCGTCCAGCGCGCCCAACCCTCCGGCGACACGACGGCCGAGCTGAACACGGCGTTGAGCAGCTCGCGCACCGCCTCGGCATCCTGCTGCGGGTCATATTCGCGGAACTGGGCGTCCACGCGCTGCCCTCGTGCGTGCGTGGTTCGTGACGCGTGACAAGAGAAAGCCTACAGAAACGGACGCCTCTTCTGGTCACGCGTCACGCGTCACGCATCAGGCTTTCGCCATCTCGATGAGCTGGCGGATCGCCGCGGCCGTCTCTTCGAGCGAGGCCACGGACGGCGGGACCTCGGAGATCAGCGCGCCGTCGTAGCCGGCGGCTCGCAGCTCGCGCATCACCGCGGGGAAGTCCACCTGCCCCTTCAGCAGCGGCGGCCACTGCACGACCCTGTTCTCCCAGGAAAAATCCTTGGCGTGCACCTTCTGGATGTGCCGCCCGCAAATCCGCGCCCAGTGCTCGGAGTGGTGGAAGATGCGCATGTTGCCGGGATCGAAGTAGAAGCCCACCCGCGGGCTGCCCACCTGGTCGAGGAACTGAGCCATCTCGAGCGGACTCGTGAGGAAGCCGTTCCACACGTACTCGATGGCGACGTTGACGCCGATCTCCTCGGCGAACGGGGCAAGCTCCTGGAGCGACCGAAGGGCATTGGCGTACGCGACGTGGTAGTAGAGGTCGCGGCCTGGCCTGCCGCCGAGGGTGTGGAGAATCGTGTCGGCCCCCATGGCCTTGGCGGTGCGCAGCATCGCCTTGGCGGTTTCGATGCCCGCGTGGCGTTCCGCCTCGCTGCTCGTCATCAGGTTGGCCGGCTTTCCGCCGCTGCCGCACAGCGACGTGATCTCGATTCCCGCGTCGGCCGCGACCTGCGCCAGCGCGGCCAGCGCCTCGGCTGGCGTATCGAGGGTCAGCTCGCCCCCCTCGCGCGGCACCACCTCGAGGGCCTCGTAGCCCGTGGCCTTGGCCTGCTTCACCAGCTCCGCGAAGGACCATTCCTTCGGGGTCACCAGAGCGCTGAGACCGACTTTCACCTGCTGCCTCCTTCCCGTGTTGGCCGCCGCCCTCCCCATCTGCCCACGGGGCAGACTATCGCACCATCGGCCTCAAGAGTCAAGCGTGGATTGACACGTCATCCCCGCCGGGTTAGAGTGTGCAGGCGTCGTTGGGCGCGGCTGCGCGCCCGGCCGCCGAACAACGCATAGGAGGGAACACGATGGCCCCGGGCATCCGCATCCTCTGCCCCGAGTGCCACGCCGTCTTCCGCGTCGAATCCGCCGTCGAGCCCAACCAGGCGCTCCTCTGCCCCCAGTGCGGGGCGAAGACCCTGGCCCCCGGCACCCACGACTCCACGGTGCCCGTGGCCCAGCCCACACTCACCGCGCCCGCCGACGAGACCCCGACGCTCGCCTCCCCAGGCGACGGCCTGCGGGGCGGCGCCCCTCAGCGCACGGGCGAGGTGCCCCACGTCCGCTACGCCGAGCAGGAGGTCATCGGCCAGGGCGGCATGGGCGAGGTGGTCCTGTGCATTGACCGCGACATTCGCCGCCCCATCGCCCTCAAACGCATGCTCCCCTCGGCCACCGAAGACCACAGCCACCGCGCACGCTTCATCGAGGAAGCCCAGGTCACGGGCCAGCTCGAGCACCCCAACATCGTCCCCATCCACGAGCTCGGCCACGCGCCCGACGGCACGGTCTACTTCACGATGAAGCTCGTCAAAGGCAAGTCCCTCGCCAAGATTCTGAAAGAGATGCAGGATGCGGGGGAACCCCCTTTGGGCAAAGGGGGCTTCCCCCGCACCCC
>DATKZY010000233.1:0-62053 GCA_035527715.1 Planctomycetota bacterium
GCTCCGCCGCCCCCTTCGGGGGCTGGGCCACGGGAGGTCGTCAACCCACGGCTCCCCGAGCATCGCCGTGGGCTTTATTCCCTCGCCTCCTTCGGAGGCTGGAAACGCGAACGCCTGGCCCGTAGGAGATTACACGCACCCCCGTCACTTGAGGTGCGGCAGCAACAGCTTCGTCCACAGCTCATAGCCGGCCGGGCTGAGGTGGAGGCCATCCTTGACGAACAGCTCGGGCTTCGGCTTGCCGTCTTCGCCCAGCATGGGCGTGGCGACGTCGAGGTAGGCGAGGCGTTTGTCGGTCTTTGCGTGGTCCTCGATCAGCTTGTTGGCCGCCTGCATCTTCGCCCAGAGCTTCCAGCGGGCGATGCTCGGCTTGATGCACACGTAGATGATCTTGGCCTCGGCCAGCTTGTCGTGGATCTTCTCTACGAACGCCTTGTAGTCCTCGACGACCTTCTCGGGGCTCTTGCCGCTGGCGACGTCGTTGTCGCCAGCGTAGAAGACCACGATGCGCGGCTCGAGGGGGATGAGGATGCGGTCGGCGTATTGCACCGAGTCGGCGATCTGCGAGCCGCCGAAGCCGCGGTTCACCGTCTTGAGGTTCGGGAACCACTTGTCAAGCTTCCAGCCGACGATGCTGGAGCTGCCGATGAACACGATTTCGCCCTTGGGCGGCGGGGTCTTCGCGTCGCGCTCCTCGAATGCCTGCATGTTCTTCTCCCAGCGGCCGGCCTTCTTAGCCTCCTCCGCAAGCACGACTCCGCAGCACACGGCCAGCGTCGTCACGAGCCCAGCCTTCCAGCCTTTCACGTCTCGTCTCCTGAGGTGAGGGGTCTGAGGCCGTTCCTGGCGGCGGCCTCGTTGAGAAGCTCCACGAGTCGGTCCTCGACCAGGACGCCGCGCGCTTCGGCCTCCTCGGCCGCGCGCTGCGCGCGCTCGCCGGGCAGCAGCACCGCGTCGAAGCCGGGGCGCAAGCGGCTGTTCTTCAGGTGGGCGAGAAAGCGCGTCATCTCGCGGGCGTAGCAGTCGCGGCCCGCGAATGCCTCGGGGTCGGTCACGGTGAGGCAGAAGGTTTGGCGGTCCGGCACGTCGGGGTTGTTGGCGCTGCCGCCGGCCATGGCCGTGAGGGCCTCGGCCCACAGCGACAGCGCGTAGCCGCGGTAGCCGTAGCGCTCGCCGCCCAGGTGGAAGATGCTGCCGCCGTCGTTCACCACGTTCGGGTCGCGGGTGGGGCGACCATCCTTGTCCATGAACAGGTTTTCGGGTGCGAGTTCCCCGCGGCGAATCATCGCGCGGACCTTGCCCATCGAGACGGCGGCCGACGAGAAGTCGCTGAGCATGGGCCGCGCGCCGGTGGGGAAGGTGAGGGCGACGGGATTGGTCGAGAACTTCGCGTCAATGCCGCCCCAGGGCGCGCAGTCCTTGCACGTGTTGGTCTGCACCCAGAGCTGGGCGAAGAGGCCGGCCTGCGAGAGGGCGAGAATCTGCGGGCCGAGGGCGGCGAGCCAGGACAGGTTGGTGCCGGCGACGGTGGCGGCGCCGCACTTCCTGGCCTTGTCGGCGGCGATTTCGCGGGCGAGCTTGAGCGCGAGCTGCCCGAACCCGCCGCAGCCGTCAATCAGGGCCGTCGCCGCCTTCTCTTTCACCACGCGCGGCTCGGCGGCGGGGTCAATCCGCTCGCCGATGAACTTGTCCCAGTAGGGGATGAGCACGAGGCCGTGGGTGTGGATGCCGAAGGCTTCGGTGGCCACCGCCGTTTCGGCCAGGCAGGCGGCCTTGGCGGAGCTCACGCCCCGCTTCACGAGGAACTCGACGCCGAAGTCCAGCAGCCGCCGCTTCGGGAAGCGCGACCAGCTCGAGGCGCCGGGCGTCTTGCTCTTGATGTCGGGACAGCTCATCGTCTTGGCCTCATCGGAAGCGGAGGGCGAAAAGATCGGCGTCGCGGAGCGTGATGCGCAAGCGAATCGGCTTGCCGGCGAGGGCGGCGACGTCGGAGCCGTTGCTCCAGGCGACGACGTGTTCGAGGGTGTCGCCGAAGATGTCGGGGCAATCGGCCAGAGAGCGGTCCTGAACCGGCTTGCCGCCGGCATCCTGAACCTCGACGCGGATGCTGCCCGCAGCCGAGGTGGACATGTTGAGGACGAGTTGCTTGCCCTCGAAGGTGAAGGGCCGCGTGACAAACTCGCCGCCGCTCATCGGGGCGCTGGCCGACACGAAGCCGTCCATCCGCAGCGTGTAGCGGCGGACGTGGACGCTCGTGCCCGTCCAGTAGCCCTCGGTGGCGTAGAGCGAGAGCTCGTTGGGCGAGTTGGGCAGGTGCGAGGCCGTCTCGACGACGTGCCAGGCGATGTAGTTGTCGCCGTACTTCCAGTTGCCCTTGAGGCGCAGGCCGGGGCGCAGGAAGGCTTCGGGCCAGCGATGGAAGGTCAGGCCATCGCGGCTGGTCATCAGCAGGCCCTCGGTGAGGGCCGTGCCGTAGCGGCGGTTGGCCTTCGCGCGCAGCTCGCGGTGCTCGAGCTCGGAGAGAGCTTTCATCGCGGGCGACCAGCCGCGGTCAATGTAGCGCGTGGGGAAGCCGATGAAGAGGTGCGGCGCGCGATAGTACGGCTTGATCTGGTTCGTGTAGAGATGTTCCTTCGCCGCGCCGGGGTAGACGAGCCAGGCCGGCTCGGTCCAGTGAATGAAGTCCTTCGACGTCGCGGTGCGGATGTCGCGCACGCCGTCGCGGAAGTCGCGCACGTAGGCTCGGTATTCGCCGCGGCCGGCGTCCCAGAAGGCGAGGTTCTGGGTGTCGAAGGCGCCCTGGGTGATGACGGGCTTGCCGTCGTTCATCGGGCTCCAGCGGACGCCGTCGGGCGACTGGTAGGCGAGGAGGCCCTTGCGCATGCCGAGCGCGCCGACGCCCTTGTAGCGCGCCTCGGGCGGGCACGCGGGATTGGCGTCCACGAACGGCGAGAAGTCGTGGCACAGGTCGCCCACGCGCACGATGTTGTTCCGCTTCGAGCCGGCGAACTCGAAGAGGCCCAGCTCCGGCTTCGCCCAGCGGATGCCGTCCTTGCTCTCGGCCATGCAGGTGACCATGGGGTTGGGCTGTGTGACCTTGCCGCCCTCCACCTTCATCGTGTGCCCGCGATAGTACATGCGGTAGGTGTCCCCGTCCTGGAGCACGGTCACGTAGCCGCAGCCGTTGCCCTCCCAGGGCGCGTCGAGGACGAGGCAGATCTCGCGCGGAATGGGCCGGTGCATGCGCAGTTGCGCGGCGCCGCCCATCCTTTCGATCAGGTAGTCGTCCATCAGCAGCTCGAGGCGCGAGCCGATGGCGAGTGGCTCCGCGGCCTGCACCGCGGCTGCGCCAAGGATGAGCAGGACGAGCATCAGGTCGAGGCGAGTTGCGGTCATTGGGCACTCCTCATGCGTCTGGCGCCACGGGCAATGTGAAGAAGAAGGTGGAGCCCTTGCCCACCTCGGACTCGGCCCAGATGCGCCCGCCGTGGCGCTCGGCGATCTTCTTGCAGATGGCCAGGCCGATGCCGCTGCCGGGGTAGTTGCTGTGGAACCGCTGGAACATCGAGAAGAGACGCTCCCGGGCTCCTGGCGGCATGCCGATGCCGTTGTCGCGCACCGAGAAGAGCCACGAGCCGTCCTCCCGCTCGACGCCGATGTGGACCTCGGGCGTGCGGTCCCCGCGGAACTTCAGGGCGTTGCCCACCAGGTTTCCGAAGAGCTGCACGAGTTGCTGCGGATCGCCTCTCGCGACCGGCATCGGGTCGAACGTCACGCGCGCGCCGCTTGCCTCGATTGCCGGGCGGAGGTCGGCCAGCACCCGCTCGACCACGTCGGAGCAGGGGACGAACTCGAAGCGTCCGCCGGCCCGCTCGACGCGGGAGTACTGGAGGATGCCCTCGATCAGCTCGCGCATGCGCGCGGCGCCCCCGAGGGCCTGGACGATGAGGTCGCGCTCCTCGGCGTCGAGCTTCGCCCCGCACGTGCGCTCAAGCAGCCGCAGGTAGTCGGTCACGGTGGCGAGCGGCGCCTGGAGATCGTGCGAGGCGACGCGGGCGAACTGCTCCAGCTCCGCGTTCGAGCGCTTCAGCTTGACGAGAGCCTGCCCCAGTTCGCGAAAGAGCAGGCTGTAGGGCTTTGCCAGCGCCGTGTAGACAAGTGCTCGATAGACCAGATAGAAGGAGGCGACCTTCAGGAGGTGACCGATCAGATTGGACGGGCCGTACGGGTCCGTGTACAGCGTGAAGGCCAGCTCGCTCGCCACGGTGACAAGGATTGCCCCGAACAGCAGCGCCAGCACCTGCGCGTCGAACGCGGCACGGTGGCGCCAGGGCTGCGCCAGCGAGGCGAGGAGCACCAGGCAGATGGCATACTCGCCGGCCTTCTTGAACGCCGTCAGGCGCCCCGCCGCATCGTCGTAGCAGGTGGGGAACACGCCCCACCAGAGGATGGCCGCCAGGAGCGCCGCGAACGCGACGCCGAAGCCCACGAGCAGCAGGCGCATCCGCGCCCTGCGGCCGATGAAGAACCCCGCAACCAGCAGCGAAACGCTCTCGAGTGCGCGCGCGGCGACCCAGAGCTGCGCGGCAGGGTTCACCAGTCCACCGCCCAGCACGTTCATCCCCTTGTAGGCCAACGTGTGCACGAGGTCCAGCCCCGCCACGAACAGGTAGGCCACGCCGATGAATGTGAGGTAGCCGTTGTCGAGGAACCGCCGGGTGTTCCACACGATCACGAACGCACTGCACGCGATGACGATGCTGAACAGCTCGGCCAGCGAATGGAACAGCAGGTAGCTGTAGCCGCTGGCCGCATACAGGGCCGCGACCGCAACGGCTGCGCCCGCCAGGATCAGCCATGGCCTAGTCGTGGCTGCGGGGTGCGCGCCGTCCTGCCCAGCGGCGCTGGCCGTCGCTGCGACGCTCTGTCCCAGAGGCAAGTTATCCATCTGCTCGCCCGTCCCATCGTGTGCCATCACCTCAGCAGTCTATACGCAAGCGGGCCAGAGTGTCAAGAACCGCCACGTGCTTTTGAACCGCCGGGGCCGGCAAGCTATAATCCGTGGGGCTACGGTCCGCCGCGCTTCGAGAGGAGACCCTGATGGCCGAATGGTTCAACCGCTTCTTCGACGGTCTCTACGCCAGCGTGCTGCCCGAGGCGTCGGACGACCCGAAGGCATCGGACGAGGCGCGCATGGTGCGGAAGCTCCTGCGCCTGCGCAAAGGCCAGCGCGTCCTCGACGTGCCCTGTGGCAAGGGCCGGCTGACCATTCCCCTGGCCCGAATGGGCATGGCGATGACGGGCGTGGACCTGACGGCGTCCTATCTCCGCCGCGCACGCCGTGCCGCCCGTCGGGAGGGACTCGACGTGCGCCTTGTCGAGAGCGACATGCGCGAGATCGCTTTCGACGGCGAGTTCGACGCCGCCTTCAACTGGTTCGGCAGCTTCGGCTACTTCTCCGATGCCGACAACCTGGCCTTCTGCGGGCGCGTGTTCCGCGCGCTCAGGCCCGGCGGCAGGTTCCTCATCGAGGGCATCAACAAGTCCTGGCTTCTCGCCCACTTCCGCCGGCACGACGAGTCGCTCCACGGCCGCGTCCGCATCGCCACGACGAATCGCTGGGACCCGACGGCCAATCGGGTCCACTCGACCTGGGTGTTCACCGACGGCAAGGCGCTGGAGCGGCACACGATCGTGATGCGCATCTTCAATGGCGGCGAGATGCGCTCCCTGCTCTCCAAGGCAGGCTTCCGCGACGTCAGGCTCTACCCGCGTCCCCCGGTCGGCCCCTTCACCCGCCACTCGCGCCGCCTCATCGCCGTCGCCCAGCGGCCAGAGAGATGAGCCATGGCCGACGACGTGTTGCTTGAGACCGAGCGCTTGACCCTCCGGGAACTCGAGGAGGGCGACTGGGAGGCGGTGCACCGCTTCACCTCGGACCCCGAGGTCGTGCGCTACATGCCGTGGGGCCCGAACACGGAGGCGCAGACGCGAGCCTTCATTGCCGAGGCCATCGCCTGCCGGAAGGCCCAGCCGCGGACTTACTTCGAGCTCGCCGTCGTGCGGAGGGCCGACGCGCAGATCATCGGGGCCTGCAACCTCCGAATCACCGAACGCGCGAACCGCGGCGCCGTCATCGGCTACTGGTTCCGCAGCGACGCCTGGGGCCACGGCTACGGCACCGAAACGGTGCGGGGGCTGCTCGCCTTGGGCTTTGGCGAGTTGGGCCTCCACCGTATCTTCGCCCATTGCGACCCCGACAACGGCGCCTCGGCCCGAGTCCTCGAGAAAGCCGGTCTGCGTCGCGAGGGCCTCCTTCGCGAGCACGAGTGGCAGCACGGCGAGTGGCGGGACTCGATCCTCTGCGCCATCCTCGAACCTGAATGGTCGGCAGGAGAACGCGATGCTGCGAAGACGCGGTGAGGTCGTTGCCGCGGCGCTCGGCGTTCTGCTGGGGCCGCTGTGCGCCGGCGCGGCAGAACTGCCGAAGCTCGAGCAGGTGGGGCTGTGCTATACGGGCTTTGGGGTGCCGGGGTCGGGAAGGCCGTTCGCCTTCGGCGACATGGTGCTGGTGAATGCGGGGGAGGGGTATCCTACCGTCATTGATGCGTCGGACAAGGCACGCCCGAAGATCGTGCGGTACATTCCGTCGTGGTACTTCACCTCCATCATCTATCCGCTGCCGGCGCGCGACCTGGTGTACCTGAGCAGCTCGCGGGGAAAGCTGCTGATGCTGCGGGGGCTCAAGACCCTGGCCACGCAGGGCGAGTTGAAGGAGATTCCGTGGGACGGGTCGAAGTGGGGGCGGTCGTTCCTCGCGGGGCTGCGGGCCGATGGGATCGGCTACACGGCGACAACCAAGGACATCGTGGTCCTCGACCTGAACGACCCGGAGCATCCGAAGGAGTTGGCAAGGATTGCCGTGACGCGGCTCAAGGGGGAGGGGATGCCCACGCTCCCCGAGGACCATGCGGTCGGGGCGACTCTCGTGCGCGAGGGCTATCAGCTCACGTTCTGCCCCGACCACAGCCTGTCGGCGGCGATTCTCGATGGCGGCCTGCGCGTGGCGCTCCTGGAATGGAAATCCCCCACCGAGCCATTGGTCCGCGGCGAGTTCGAGAACGCCGAGGTCCACGAGAAGACCGGTCCCCCCGCCTACGGCCGCGTCCTGGCGATGGACAAGGAGCGGCTGGTCCTCGGCCACCCCGCCTCGACGAGCAAGTACTGGCGATGCCGCGAGCTGACGCTCTTCGACATCCGCGATCCCGACAAGCCGAAGCGCGTCGCGCACGTCGCCTTCGATGAACCGGGCACCCACATCCGCGACATCGCGCTGGCGGGACGCTACGTTTTCGTGGCCGACGGGCGGAACATCGCCAGCGGCCACGGCGTGTCGAGAAACCAGCACAGCCGCCTCTATGTCCTGGACACCCAGCAGCTCGTTCCCCCGGAGGACAAGGGGAAGGCGAAGCTGGAGAGGCTCGAGGACGAGGGGCCGCTGCCGTCGCCCAAGGTCGTCGCCACGTTCGAGGACACGATGCCGACGGAGTACAGCCAACTGAGTCTCGTCGGCACGACCCTCTACGTGAACGACTATGACTTCGGGCTGTGGCTCTTCGACGTGAGCGACCCGCTGAAGCCCACGAAGCTCGGCGGCGCGCCCGTCTCGGCCGAAGGCCACTGGCTCTATCTCAAGGGCGACCACGCCTTCATGGGCCACACCTTCGGCGGCACGATCCACGTGATCAACGTGGCCGACCCCGCGAAACCGAAGACTGTGGGCTACTACTGGGACGGCCAGTGGCTGAACTACAAGGCGAAGATTCGCGGCAAGGGCGACGCGATGTACCTGCCGCAGGAGGACGGCCTGGCCATCGTGGACATTTCGGAGCCATCGCGCCCGAGGAGGGCAGGGGAGTTCCTGGACGCCCAGGGCCAGCCGCTGCATGCCCCATGTCTTGATGTCTCCGACACTTACGCCTTTGTCGCCGCCGCGCCGCGGGGCAAGATTCCCTGCCGCCTGCTCGTCTACGCCATCGCCGAGCCCATGAAGCCGGCCCTCGTCTCGACGACGGAACTCAAGGATGGCAAAGGGTTTCGGGTGCTGCGCGCGGGGAAGATGCTCTACCTCGTCGGCTACACGGGGAAGCGGATCGTGGCCGTGGACGCCTCCGAGCCGAAGCGGCCACTGGTCACCGCCGACGTGAACGCGGGCGAGGTGCGGATCGGGGACAGGACGCACTCGCTGGAGATCAAGGACGGCGGCGGCAATGGGGCCCCCGGCCTGGCGTTCTCGCGCGGCTATCTCTATGTGACTACTGCACTTGAGGCGCCAAACCCGTACCTGCTCATCTTCGATGTCCGCGACCCCGCGGCCATCCGCCCCGCTGGCGCGCTGGATGTGACCGACCGCAAGGGCTGGCAGTACTTCGCCTGCGACGTGGTCATCGAGGGCACCCGCCTCATCCTGGGCGACTACGGGTGCGAAGAGGTCTACGACATCACGGAGCCGCTGGCCCCGAAGCGGCTCGCCCGCTACCGCCGGTCGTATGCCTGGCAGGCGGGCGTCGTACGGGGCGGCCTGCTTTTCGTGCCGAAGCTGGATGGGCTGGAGGTCCTGCGGCTGCCGTGATGTCCTGGCCTGCTTGTGAAACGCTTCACGAACTCAGGCCGAGACAGGCGGCCGCGACCGCCCACCGCAACCCATTGGGGGTGGCCGCGCAAGAGCCTGAAGGGCTTCTCAGAATGCCAAGCCGCTCGCTCCGGCGGGGCTGGCATTGTGAGCAAATCGGCCATCCGGCGGCGTCCGGCGGGGAGTTCTCAGAGTGCCAACCCCTGAGAGGGGGAGTTGGCATTCTGTGATTCCGGCATCTTGGGAGGGGGCGGACTGGCCGTCCCGCGCAAGCCCGTTCCTGCGCGGGGCGAGCATCCCGCGCTTGCATTTCGTGAGGCGATTCGATAGGCTGGCGCCCACGTGAGCAAGGCCCCTCAACCGTTCGGGAAAGGAGATGGGCACATGGGAAACAGGTGTCGCTGGGTTGCGGTAGCGGTGTGCGTGGTGGCCGCCCTGGCAGTGGCGGGGCAGGCCGTGGCCGCCGAAAAGATCAACGTGCTGATCATTGACGGACAGCACAACCACAACTGGAAGGCGACGACGCCGCTGCTGAAGGACATGCTGCTCAAGACCGACCGGTTCACGGTGGACGTGGCGACGACGCCGCCGAAGGGCGCACCGAAGGAGGACTGGGGGAAGTTCAAGCCCGACTTCTCGAAGTGCCAGGTGGTCGTGATGAACTACGCCGGGGATGCCTGGCCGAAGGAGGTCAACGACGGGATGGCGAAGTTCGTCGAGGGCGGCGGCGGGCTGGCCTTCTACCACGCCGCAGTCTTCGCGTTTCCCCAATGGGCCGAGTGGAACAAGATGATGGGCATGGGCTGGCGGCCGGCCAACTTCGGCGGCCGCGTGTGCCTCGACGATGAGGGCAAGCTCATGAAGATGGCCAAGGGCGAAGGCCCCGGCGGCGGCCACGGGCCGGCGCACGCCTTCGAGCTCGTCGTGCGCGACAAGGAGCACCCCGTGATGAAGGGCGTGCCCGGGAAGTGGATGCACGTGAAGGACGAGTTGTACCACGGCATGCGTGGGCCGTGCGAGAACATGGCCATCCTCGCCACCGCCTTCAGCTCGAAGGAGGGCAAGGGCACGGGCATGCACGAGCCGATGGTGTGGACCGTCGCCTATGGCAAGGCACGCGTGTTCGTGAGCGTGCTGGGCCACGACGCGAGCAACACGGCGGTGCCCGACACGGCGACGCTGCTGTGCCGCGGGGCCGAGTGGGCGGCGACTGGGCAGGTGACGATTCCCGTCCCGGCGGAGTTCAACGCCACGCCCGGCGCCAAGCCGGAGGCGAAGTAGACCAGCGAGGAAATCGGTGGATGAACGGACAGCCCTCTCGCGCCTTCGCGGCGCGAGAGGGCTGTTTCGCTATTCGAGCGGTGGCACCGAAGCTCGGTGGCCCCGGCTCACCGTCGTCTCCTGCCCTCGCGGCGGTCGCCGCCTCGGGGGGACTCGGTGTCATCGGGGGGAGGCGGGGGTGTCGGGGCAGAGGGCGCGACCGCCGTCGGCGCCGAGCGAGGCGGGGGGGCGGGGCGAGGCGTCTCCCGGTTGCTCCGGGGCGTCTCGGGCGGCCTGGGCGGCGGCGGCGTCGGCAGCGCCCGGACCTCGCGGACCGGGGACGGCCGTTCGATGGTTCGCACCGAGGTCGCCGGCGCGCTTGGGCGGCTGGCGCGGCTCGGCGGGGCCTGTGGGACGGTTATTGGTGCAGGCCTCGCCTGGACCGGGGCCGATGCCGCGAAGGGGCGTGTGGGGACACCCTGGCGAGGAGTGGGCGCGGCGTCGCTGCGAGGCTTCTGGCGGCGGGGGTCCTCAGGCGCTGGGGTGGGCTTCACCTCCGGGGGGCGCCCGGTGCTGCGGGGCTCGATCCGCTTGGTCGGGCTCGGCTCGGCCTTGGGCAGAGGCTGGGGCGTGCGCTCTTCGCGGACTCTGGGCTTCTCGCCACCGCTCTCCAGCTTGGGGAGAGGCTGCGGCGGCTCGACGCGCCGCCAGGGATCAGGTACCGAGGGCGTCTGAGTCGCGGCCTTGCGGGCGTCCAGGAGTTCCTGGAACCGACTCTTGAGGTTGCGGCTTCGAGACTCGCTGTCGCGCCCGGGCTGGACGATGGGGGCCGGCGTAGCGGGGGTCGCGACGCTGGGCTTGCGGAGGCTGCCGGGGAAGCCGTCGGGGGCCTCCTGCTTGCGGGGGCGGCGGTCTTCCGTGATGACATTTCTGGGCAGGCTTGGCGGATTGGTGGGGGCAAGGACCCGCGGAGGCTTCAGGTCGGGGAGAGTGGGGCGCTCCCTCTCGACGGTGACCGGACGCAGCTGGCCGCCAGGCGTGCGGGCGCGGTCGTCACCCGCCGGGCGCCCACGGGCCGCGTGGAGGTCCGCCCAGGCTTTGGTGGCGCGGTTGATTTCGTTGCCCTGCCGCAGGCCCTGGAGTGCCTCGACGACGTTCGGGTCGGGGCGTTGGAGGTTGCGCGGGCGGTCGTAGAAGCGGTCGCCGAGTCGTCCCTTCAACTCGCGCTCGGCTTCGCGCCCCTTGAGGACGGTCTGCCGGGCGAGGAGGTCGCGGGTGCGCGACGCGTCGGGGGTGAGGCGGTCGGTGCGGCGGCGGACCAGGTAGTCGAGGTCCTCGTGCCGCACGCGGTCGGGGTTGACGTCGAAGCAGCGGCGGTACCAGTCGTGGCGGTAGCGGACGATGAGGGGCCGGAAGATGTAGACGGGCTTGTAGATGACCAGCAGCGGCCAGTGACTGTAGTAGGTCGGGCGGTAGCACCAGGGGTGGTGGACGTAGTAGGCTGCCCGCCGCAGGTTCCACTGGTGCCAGAAGATGGGGTCGAACGAGGTGATCTGGAAGCTCGCGTAGTAGGTGTCGTAGGGGTAGTAGGAGGGGCCGGCGTAGTAGTAGTAATACGTGTAGTCGTAGGGATCGGCCACGTAGCGCTCGGCGTCCACGACCTCCACCCGCTGAGCGACCTCGGCACCCAGAGCGGTGACCTGGACGTACTGGAGGTCGAACACCTGGCCCGCGCCGGCGGAGAGGTGGACCTCGAGGATGCCGTCGAGGACGTGGTTCTCCGCGGGCAGCGTCACGGTGACGCGCGGCTCCTTCGCCGGCAGGAGATACGTGTTGCCGAAGAAGCCGGGCTCCTCGGCCGGGCGCGCGTTGTCCTTGTTCTGCTCGGCGAACTGGTCTTCGATGGCCTTGTTGCGCACGAAGAGGAACCCCGCGACGTCCTTGTTCCGGGCGGCCTGATCGGGCTGGAAGGCGACCTCGATGGCGACCGCCCTGGCGGCGGCGGGGACCTGGAAGAAGTACACCGCGGTCGCGATGGCGACGCGGGCGGCGTCCTCCTGGTTCTGGGCGTCCCAGGCGGCGAGGCGGAGGCCGCGCTTGAGCGTCGTGCTCTCAGAGACCGCCGCGTCGCCGCGGACGAAGTACTCGTTGAGCTGCGAGGCGTAGCGGTATTCGGTTGACAGGGTCGGGGCCGCCGCGGCCAGGCCGGCGGCGAGCAGCAGCGTCAGGGCAGCAGGGGCTTTCGCAATCATTCTGGCTCTCCTCGGGCATACGGGCGTAAGGGCCTTCTCCGTTCCGTCATGGTAGACGAGAGACCAGGCGGGATTATTCAGTGTTCGAGGCGACAAGTCAACCGGAAACCTTCTGCCCACCTGATGTTGCGACCGGCGGGCGTCCTGTGGTGGCTCCCCGCGCGGCGGTGTTCGGCGGCCGAGAACACGCCGACTTGCAAGGGCGGGCGGATTCCCTATAATCTCAGGAGTCGCCGGAGCGGCTGGTTGCGGATCGTCCGGGCGCGGATGGGGGTCAGCGTGGGCACAGCGTTCGACGACTTCAAGCAAAGCGTCCGCCGCGGCGTGGAGGAGGCGCTGACGCGCTCTCTCACGGCCTACGGGCCAACGGAGATCCGCCGTGTCGCCGAGTACGTGGCCACGGGGGGCGGCCACCGGTGGCGCGCCATGGCCTGCGTAGCCGCCGGCCTGGCGTTTCGCGAGGATGCTCTCGACGTGTGCCTGCCGGGCGCCTGCGGCGCCGAGCTTGCCCACGCGGCGTCGCTGCTGCTGGACGACTTGCCTTCGATGGACAACGCGACGGTGCGGCGCGGCAAGCCCTGCGCCCATCTGCTCTTTCCTCGATGGGCCGTGGACATGGCACCCGCGTTCCTGGTGAACGTGGGGTATCGGATCGCCCTCGACAACCCGCTGGCCTCCCACGAGCGCCGAGTGGCGGCGGCGCTGGAACTGGCCAAGGCCGCCTGCCAGATGTTCGAGGGGCAGGAGCTGGATGTCACGCAGGCGGCGCGGGAGGGCGACCCCGAAACCCTCCTGCGGTGCTACCGGCTGAAGACCGGAGCCCTGTATGCGGCCAGCTCGAAGGCGGGGGCCATCCTGTGCGGAGCCAGCGAGGACGACGCGGCGGTCTTCTACGACTGCGGGATGGGCCTGGGCCTCTCGTACCAGTTCCTCGACGACACGGCCGACGTGGTGGGCGGGGTCGAGCAGGCGGGGAAGGACGCGGGGCTGGATGCCGCGAAGCTGACCGCGGTGTCGCTCTATGGCCTGAAGGGCGCGGAGGCGCGCGCCAAGGCATTCGCGGAGCGGGCGCTCGCCGCGGTCGCCCGGTTCGGCCCCGGCGCCGAGCTGTTCGCTTGCCTGATTCGTCGGGCGCACTGGGCCTGACGGCGGCCCGCCGCGGAACACCCCTCACTTGTGCAGGTCGGGCACGACGAAGTCGAGGCCGAGCCGCTCGAGGGTGGCGGCCGACGGCACGCCGTCCTGGCTCCAGCCCATTTCGTCGAGGTATTCCTTCTGCTGGACCGCGAGGTCCACGACGACGCCCTTCGTGGGGCCGGTCTGCAGCGGCGGCCGGCCGAGGAGGCGTCCTGGGACCTTGATCTCTGCGTTCTTCAGGCCCTCGCGGAGGTTGAAGGCGATTCGCAGGTTGGCGATGCGGTCGCCAATCGTCACGAGATCCTCCGGCGTCCAGGCCGTGCCCATGGCGTCGTTGAGGAAGTCGGCCTGGGCCTGCGCCGGGATGCACACGGAGCCGAACATGCAGCACCCGTCGGCGTTGATGACGTGCATGAGGGCGCTCTGGATGCGGTGGGCCTTCGCTTTCCCCGTGTAGTCGTGCTTCTTGTCGGGCGTCCAGCCGCCGTAGAGGTGTTCGAGGCCGGGCACGGGGAAGCCGGCTTCGGCGGCCCAGGCGCTGAACTGCGTGTGGCGGCCGGGCGTGGCATCGAGCTTGTAGCTCGAGGCGAGGCCGGGGCTGAGGCGCGGGTCGTGCATGGCCACCTCCTCGCCCTGGATCTGCATCGCGCAGTCGCTTGCGCCCTTGCCGATCGTGCCGGCGGCGGCCTTCGAGGCGTCGGCCAGGAGGGCGCCCAGGCCCTCGCGCCGCGCGATCTGCTCGGTGAGGGCGACCATCGCGGCGGCGTTGCCCCAGGTGAGCTCCAGGCCGCCGGTGTCCTCCTTCGTGAGGATGCCCTTCTCGTAGCACTCGAACGCGAAGGCCAGGGTGCAGCCGGTCGAAATCGTGTCCATCCCCATGCGGTTGCACAGGTCGTTGACCTTGCAGATGGCAGCGAGGTCGTCCACGAGGAGCATGGCGCCGAAGCAGCCGAGGGTCTCGTACTCGGGCTTGCCGCCTTCGACGGCATAGGGTCCCGTGGTCTTCACGAAGCCGCCGCAGGCGATGGGGCAGTGCCAGCAGCCGTAGGGCCTGGTCACGATGTCGCGCACCGCCTCGTCGCTGATCTTGGCGGCGGTCTGGAAGTCCTCGCCGCTGCCGGCCCAGTTCTTGATCGGGCAGTCGCCGCCGGCCACCGCTCCCGCGGTGAGGCCCGACGTGCCGAACTTGTGGAACAGCTCGTAGAGGCCCGTCTCCCGCATCTTCTGGATGTATCCTGTGCGGTCGGCCTTCAGCTTCGCCTCGTCGGCGAGCGGGATGGCCATCGTGGGCACGGCGACGACGGCCTTGAGCCGCTTCGAGCCCATCACGGCGCCCAGGCCGCTGCGGCCGGCCGCCCTGTCCCGGTCGTTCATGATGCAGGCCAGCAGCGTCACCGCCTCGCCCGCGGGGCCGATCGACGCGATGGCCGCCTCCTTGCCGTAGAGCGCCTGGAGCGTGTCCTCGGTCGCCACAACGTCGCCGCCCCACAGGTCGGCCGCGTCCTTGATCTCGGCCGCCCCCTTGTCAATCACCACGTAGACCGGCTTCTCCGCCTTGCCTGTGAAGAAAATGCCGTCGAGGCCGGCGAACTTCAGCTTCGGACCGAAGTCGCCCCCGCAATTCGCGTCGCCGAACCCGCCCGTCTTGGGCGACTTGCCGACGGCGGCGAAGCGGTTGCCGCAGATCGCCGGCGTGCCGCTCAGCGGCCCCGCGAGCAGCCCGAGCATATTCTGCGGCCCGAGCGGGTCCACGCCCGCCTTCACCCGCGTGTACAGATAGTAGGCCCCCAGGCCGTAGCCGCCGAGGTACTTCTTGTACAGCTCATCGGCCGGCGTCTCAATCGTCACCTGCCCCTCCGCCAGGTCCACGAACGCGATCTTGCCCATTGTTCCAGGCACGGCCATGTGTTGCCTCCTGACGGACTGAGGGGGTCTTGCGCGACAGCAACGCGACCGAGTCTAGGGGTTTCCGAGGGGCATGTCAAGCGCCCCAACCGTGGACACGATGGACAGGATGGACATGATGGACGCCCCTTGCCGCTTCGAGTCGGCGGGAGGCAGGGGAGGGCGCCGCTCCCGCCGCCTATCTGTATCACCCCTGCCTCTGCCGTAGGTTGATACAGATCGGCGCTTTGGCGATCCGGCGGCTTCCGTGGCGTTTCCCGCCGAACTGTATCACTTCCCTCCCCCCAGGGGGTGATACAGATCGGCGCTTTGGCGATCCGGGGGGCTCGATGGCCTTCCCCGCCCAACTGTATCACTTCCCTCCCCTCGAGGGTGATACAGATGGGAGGGGGCGTCGCCACACCGTCCACTGTCCACCGCCTACTGTCCACTGTCGCTCCGTCAAGAGTGCCACCAAGGATGCCAACTCCCCCTCTCAGGACTTGGCATTCTTGGGGCTCGCCCCCTTGCCCCCCCTCGCCGCCCGGATGGGGCCGGACGTCGAACCTCGAACGTCCAACGTCGAACGTCCAACGTCGAACGCGGAACGTGGCTCTTGCTCGATATCTGGTGTTCGATGGCCGATGTTCGATGTTCAGCGTTCGACGTTTTCTTGGTTCCGGCCCGAAGGCCGCGATAGGAATTGCGGCGGCATCGTCGCCGCGACCCCCAACCCCCGCAGGACCGGCCGGTCCACCGTGTCCACCACGTCCACCCGCTCCCCCGGCCCTGATCTTTGCCCACATCTCTGGGCAGACGCGCTCCCAGCCCCGTCAGGGGCGCGAGATGGTAGCCCACGGCGTAAGCCGTGGGATCGCCAGGCACCCCGCAGGTAAGCCCCGTAGGGGCGGCAGAACGCCCGGTGCCAAGGTTTCTGCCGCCCCTACGGGGCTGGCCCGTGTCACATCCCGCTACCCACGGCTTACGCCGTGGGCTACCATCTGACGCCCGCCCTCGGCGGGCTGCGGAGCCCGAGATGTGGGCAAAGATCAGGGCTCAGGGTGTCATCAGGGCTCAGGGTGTCAGGGCTCAGGGTGTCACATCTTCAAATATCAATTATCTTCCCCGCCCACGGAATCAGGGCGAGCCCTGTCCATCAGGTCGCGCAAGGGACCCGACTTCTGGTCCCGCTCGATCTGCCGGTCCCAATGCGCCTCCTCATGCTCGTCGAACCATGAGGAGAACTCCTCAAACTGATCCTCCGGCAAGGCCTGTACGGCCTCCTTGATCTCTGTCACCGTGGTCATAATCGGTTCTCCACGTAGCGGCTTGGCCGCGCTCTCTTGCGGCGAACCAAGTTGATCATAGGCCGCCAACGCAACGGCGTCAAGAGGCCCCGAAGGCCGGTCCGGGGCTCCTGCACAAGAGGCCATCGAAGCGGGTGCTCTGCGACGAGAGGAAGTCTCCGTGTGCTCCGTGTCTCCGTGGTGGGCACTGTTCACTTCCGCGTGCAAGTATGCACGCCCTACCGTCGGCTGTCGGCGTCCGATGCGAGGTCCTTGCGCTGCCAGACGCGGACGTAGTCAATCAGGTAATCGGCCGGGAGTTGTTTGTCGTCCACGGCGTTGTTGTCCCAGCCGCCCGTGGTCATCTCGATGATGAAGGCGGAGGGGACGCTGCTGACCCGCGGGTCCTCCCACCGCCCGACCTCCTTGCCGTTGCAGTAGAAGATGGCGGAACCCGGCGTCCACAGGAGGCCGGAGGTGATGAAGCCCTCCTTGTCGGCCTGGACGTAGACGGTTGACGAGCCGACCGATTTGTGCTCCTTCTGATACCCGTCCCAGTGCAGGGCGATGTTGTAGCGATAAGGCCCCCAGCGGGTGAGGTGCTCCATGATGTCGAACTCCATCCCGCCGTTCGCGGTGTCCTGCCGCTTCCAATGCGGCCCGGCGGCCTCGCCGCGGTCGGGGACCATCCAGAAGGTCGGCCACAAGCCGGGCACGGTCGGCAGCTTCACCCGCGCCTCGAAGTAGCCGTAGCGCTGCACCCACTTGCCATAGGTTTCGAGGAAGCCGCAGGCGTAGTCGCTCTCGTTCTTCCCCGAGAGGTTTTTCAGCTCTTTCGGGTTGGGGTCGTCGTTGTGGAAGCCGCGCTTCTTCTCGAAGTGCAGCTTGGCCATGCCGCCGCCGAGGAGCAGGTTGTCCTTGCTCCAGTGGGTCGCCTTGTCCCAGTAGTTGGGGCCGTAGATGTTCCACTTCGACAGGTCAACCGTGGGGCCGTCGAAGTTTTCGTTGAGGGTCATCACCCAGTCGCCCTCGGCCGGCGGGCGCTTGCCGAGCCACTCGGGCGGTTCCGCCGGCGGCGCGGCGGCGGTGATGGCCTCGACCAGGAGCTTCGCCTCGCCTTCGTGACTGGCCGCGATGGTGATCGCGCTGGCCGCGTCGCTGGTGAAGCGGGTCCCCGTGCCGTTCTGGGCGCCGAAGTAGCCCGCCTTCGTGACGGCCACGCCCTTGAACGGCACGGCGGGGGCGAAGGGAACCACGATCTCCGCATTCGCCCCGGCCGCCACGGGAGCGCCCGTGACCCGGTCGGTCGTGCCCCCGTTGCTGGCCACCTGGATGCTGGGTGTGACCGGGGTCGTGCCTTCGTTCTTCAGCTTCACACGGACCTCGGTGGCGTCGGTGAGGTCCCAGCGCCCCACTGGCGGCTTCACGGCCACGGCCTGCTCGTCCTTCGCGGCGGGGAACTCGACCCGCAGCATCGTCGCGCCGTTGCCGGTGGAAACCAGCGCGCTCTTTACGCCGCCCTTCGCCTCGATCTGGACCTTGGGATCGAGGAGCGCCCCGTTCTTGGGCTTGATTCGGATGGAGGCGGGGTCCACGGGCGGCTTCTCGCCGGCCGGGCCGCCCGCCACGAGCGATTCAACGCGGAAGCTCGTCGCGGCGGCGACCTTGCCGGTGAAAAGCAGGATGCCCACCACCTCCTTCGGCTTCAGCGCGTAGCCGGGCTTGTGGCCGTATTGATGCCCGAAGATGACCTTGACCGTGGCGTGCTCGCCGGGCTTGAGGTAAGCCTGCTCGGTGTTCCAGGGGTTGTCGCGCCAGTCGCCCGCGTTGTCCACGCGCACGGCGAACAGGGCCGCCTTGGCGCCGGTGTTGACGACTCGGGCCTCGACGTGTCCGAAGGCCGAGAGGTCCCACGCCCCGGCCCCCTCGGGCTTGAGGGTGACGCCGGGGTAGTCGGCCTTGCCGGGCTGGATGGTGATGATGAGACCCGGGGTGGCTGCATCCTGGCTGACGGCCGCGCTCACCTGGCCCTCGGAGCCGAATTGCGGCGTGAGGCGCTTCGCCATGTCGCCTTTCAGATTCAGGAGATTCTTCGTCGCGCCCGGCGCGGGGGCCGCCGAAGCAAGCTGAAGGGCCAGCAGAAGCAGCGCGGCACCCAGGAATAGGCGGCGAGCATTCATCACACACCCTTTCGGCAGGTTAGAGCGTCCAAGGGGATTAAGCCTGTAGGCGGGCCGCCCTGGCCCGCGAGGATCCACGCGGGGCAGAGACGCCCCGCCCACACAGAGTAGGGTCAGAGCAGCGTCTCGTCAAGTGACCGTGCGGCGTGACGAGGGCCGGGCGTCGTTGAACCCGCGCTCCGCCTGCGCTAGGATCAGGGCATGAGCGAGTTGTATCCCGGCGAGAACTACATTCGCCCACCTAACGAGGCGTCCAGCGTCGTGATCCGGGTGACGAAGGGCTGCGCGTGGGGACGGTGCCGCTTCTGCGGCATCTATCGGGCGATGGGCGTGCCGTTCCAGATGCGACCTGTCGCTGACGTGCTGGCGGACATTGACCGCGCGGTGGAGCTGTACGGGTCGCAGGAGCGGCATTTCTTTCTTGGCGACGCCGATCCCATCGCCATCCCCGCCGACGACTTCGTGGCGATTGCGGAGCATCTGGCCCGCCGATTCCCTCGCAAGGAGCGGCTGACCGCCTACGGCCGGGCGGCGACGGCGTGGCGGCGGCGGCGCGAGCTGGGCCGGCTGCGGAAGGCGGGGCTGGATCGCCTGCACGTCGGCCTCGAGACGGGCGACGACGCGCTCCTGCGCTTCCACCAGAAGGGCATCTCGAAGCGGCGGATGATTGACGCGTGCCGCGCGATTGTGGACGCGGGGATCGAGCTGTCGCTCTACGTCCTGCTCGGCTTGGGCGGACGCGACCGCTGGCGCGAGCACGTGGCGGGGACGGTGGAGGCGTTGAACGCCGTGCGGCCGCAGTTCATCCGCTTCCGCCGGCTGTGGATTCACCCCCGCTGCTCGCTACGGCAGGCGATGCGGGCCGGGGAGTTCGAGCCACAGACGCCCGAGGGCACGGTGGTCGAGACGCGCGACATCCTGGCCGGCCTCGATGCCGGCCTGGCGGCGGAGGTCGAGTGCATGCACCACAACGACTACGTGAAGCTCCACGGGCGGCTGCCGGAGGACAAGGCCGAGCTGATGGGCGCGCTCGACGCCTTCCTGGCTCTGCCCGCGGCCGAGCGCGAAGCCGTCTACCGCGTCCCGTCCTCGATTTGACATGTCCCGCCGCGGCAGGTACGATCTGCGGAGTTGGCGGCGACAGCCTTCTGTGTGAAAGGAACGGGCCGGTGAACGAGATTGTGCGGAAGGAACGCTACTCCGAGCAAGTGTTCATGATGGCGCTGCGGGCGCCGGCGGTGGCGCGGAAGGCCCAGGCCGGGCAGTTCATCATCATTCGCGCCACCGAGGAGGGCGAGCGAATCCCCCTGACCATCGCGGACTTCGACCGCGAGAAGGGCGAGCTGGCCATCGTGGTGCAGGAGATCGGGAAGTCCACTCGCCTCCTCGGCACGATGGACGTGGGGCAGGCCATTCTCGATGTGACCGGCCCGCTGGGCGTGCCGACGCACATCGGGAAGGTCGGCACCGTGTGCTGCGTGGGCGGCGGCGTGGGCATCGCAGCCGTCCATCCCGTCGCCAGGGCGTTCAAGGAGGCGGGCAGCCACGTCGTCTCGATCATCGGCGCACGGAACAAGTCGCTGCTGTTCTGGGAGGACCAGATGCGGGCGGCGAGCGACGAGCTGATCGTGACGACCGACGACGGGTCCTACGTGGCGAAGGGCTTCGTGACCGACCGGCTGAAGGAGGTGATGGCGCGAGGGATCCAACTCGCCGAGGTCTTTGCCGTCGGCCCCACCGTGATGATGCGCGCGGTGGCCGAGACGACCCGCCCCCACGGCATCAAGACCGTGGTGAGCCTGAACCCGATCATGGTGGACGGCACGGGCATGTGCGGCGGCTGCCGCGTGCTGGTGGGGGGCAAGGCCCGCTTTGCGTGCGTGCACGGCCCGGACTTCGATGCGCACGAGGTGGACTTCGGGAACCTGCTGTCGCGGCAGCGGCAGTATCTCGACAAGGAGAAAGCCGCCGCGGAGAGCTTTCAGGCCGCGACGCAGTGAGGACCGCTGATTGTGGCCATGAGTGACGAAGCCGTGCCATCGCAATCGAGCGCGGAGGCGCCTGCCCCGGCGCCGGCCAGAAGGGTGCGCCCTGGCTTCCTGCGGCGCCATCGCACGAGGCTCCTCCTCGTCGCGGCCGTGCTCTACACCGTGGCCCTCGGCGTGGCCGTGTGCGACGACGTGTTTCATCTCGGGCTGTTCCCCACCGCGTTCGAGCGGGAGGCACGCGACCACATCCGGCAGTTCGGCAGCGACGACGAGGCGGCGCGGCGCGCCGCAGCGGACAAGCTGGTCGGCGAGGTGGATGCCTTCGTTGCCATCCCCGAGCTGATCCGGGCGCTGAGCGACGCCTCACCAACGGTTCGCGCGCTTGCGGCCGAGTGCCTGCGCCGGCTGGCCAAGGCCGACCTGCCCTTCGACCCCAACGCGGCCCCCGCCGAACGCCGCGCCGCGATCGCCCGCTGGCGCCAGTGGTGGGGCAAGAACAGGGACCACTTCTGAGCGTCTCCCCGTCTTCCTTGAACGCCCCTGCCAAATGCGTATAATCGGCGCTGCGGAGCCAGTGGAAGCATGAGAGGGTGCGCATGGCGTGCGAAGAGCTTGGATACCTGCGACTCATGAAGCTCATCCGCGCGTTCGAGGAGCGGGTGGACCGCCTGTTCGTCGAGGCGCGGATCCACGGGACGACCCATTTGTGCATCGGGCAGGAGGCCATTCCGGTGGGCGCGTGCGCCGCGATCCGTCCCAGCGACCTGGCGAGCGGGAGCCACCGAGGCCACGGCCTGGCCCTGGCGAAGGGACTTGTCCCGAATCGCCTCATGGCCGAGCTGTTGGGCCGCCGCGACGGCTACTGCCAGGGCAAGGGCGGCACTCAGCACGTGGCCAGCCTCGAGCACGGCTTCCTGGGCACCAACGGCATCACGGGCGGTGGCATCCCCATCGCCACAGGCGCCGCTCTCGCCGCGAAGCTGCGCCGCACGGGACAGGTCGTGCTGTCGTTCTTCGGCGACGGGGCGACCAACCAGGGCACGTTCCACGAATCCCTCAACATGGCCGCGATCTGGCGCCTGCCCGTGGTCTACGTGTGCGAGAACAACCTCTACGCGATGTCCACCGCCATCCGCGACGCCGCGGCGGTCGAGCGCCTCGCGGTGCGGGCGACCGCCTACGGAATGCCCGGCGCGACGATTGACGGGAACGACGTGCTGGAGGTTCGCGAGGCGGTGGCCCGCGCGGCCGACCGCGCGCGGTCGGGCGGCGGCCCGTGCCTCCTCGAGTGCACGACCTATCGCCACCACGGGCACTCGAAGAGCGACGCGCGCGAATACCGCACGCGCGAGGAGGAGGAGTGCTGGCTCGCGCTCGACCCGATCCTGCGATCCGAGCGGCGGCTGCTGGGCGCGGGCGAGTTGACACCCGAGGCGCTGAAGCGCCTCGACGCGGAGGTGAGCGCGGAGGTGGATGCGGCGGTGGACTTTGCGGAGGCGAGCCCGCCGCTCGACCCGGGCCTGGCCGCGGAAGGCGTCTTCGCGTAGGGCGTGCATACCTGCACGCGGAGCCTTCGAGGGCCGTTGTGGGCGGGGCCTCTGTGCCCCGCGAGGGCTCGACGACGAGGACGACGACGAGGACGATGGAATGCCGCAGATGTCGTATGCCGAAGCGATCCGACGCGCACTCGCCGAGGAGATGGAGCGCGACGAGCGGGTCGTCCTGCTCGGCGAGGACATTGGTCTCTACGGCGGAGCGTTCCGTGTCACGCGGGGCCTCATCCAACGCTTCGGCCCCGAGCGGGTGCTCAACACGCCGATCTCGGAGAACGGCTTCGTCGGCGTAGCGGTGGGCGCGGCGCTCGTGGGCCTGCGGCCCGTGGTGGAGATCATGTTCATGGACTTCATCGCGCTGGCGATGGACCAGATCGTGAACCACGCGGCGAAGCTGCACTACATCTACGGCGGGCAGGCGCGGGTGCCGCTGGTGATTCGCACGCCCGCGGGGGCCGGGCGCGGCTACGGCGCCAGCCACTCGCAGAGCCTCGAGGCCTGGTTCGTGCACGTGCCTGGGATCAAGGTGGTCGCGCCGTCCACCCCGCGCGACGCCCACGGGCTGCTCAAGGCGGCCATCCGCGACGACAATCCCGTGCTCTTCGTCGAGAGCAAGCTGCTCTACGGCGCGAAGGGCGACGTGCCGGACCCCGACGAGGTGTGCCCGATAGGCCGGGCCGCCGTGGCGAGGCAGGGCGAGGACGTGACGCTCATCGCCTACTCGCGGATGACCGTGCTGGCCCTGGAGGCAGCCGCGCGGCTCGAGGAGCACGGCATCCGCTGCGAGGTGCTCGACCTCCGCACCCTGGCGCCGCTCGACGAGGAGGCCATCCTCGCCTCCGTCGCCAGGACGGCGCGGGCGGTCATCATCGAGGAGGACACGCGCCGGGGCGGCGTCGGCGCCGAGGTGGCCGCCGTCATCGCCGAGCGCGGGTTTCGAGGGCTGGACTCCCCGTTGCGGCGCGTGGCCTGCGCCGACTGCCCGATCCCGTGCAGCCCGACGCTCGAGGAGGCCATCCTGCCGTCGGTGGACAAGATTGTCGTCGCCGTCGAGAGCCTGATCTAGGTGGAAGGAAACCGAATGGTGACCCGGGTGATCATGCCGAGGCTGGCCGCGAACGTCCAGGAAGCCACGGTCGGCCAGTGGCTCAAGCACGAGGGGGAGGCCGTGACGGCGGGGGAGCCGCTCTTCGAGGCGATCACGGACAAGGCGACCGCCGAGGTGAAGGCCGAGGGCAGCGGCGTGCTGCGCCGAATCCTCGCCAAGGAGAACAGCGTGGTGCCGGTCGGCCAGGCCATCGCCCTCATCGCCGACGCGGACGAGCCGCTGCCCGACACCGAGACGCTTCGGGCCGCCGCGGGACCCGCCGAGCCGTCGGCCGTCAAGGCGTCGTTCGGCGCCCGCCGGCTCGCAAAGGAGTTGAGCGTGGACCTGGCCGCGCTCGTGCCCTCGCGGGCGGATGGGCGAATCACCGAGGACGACGTGCGGCGCGCCGCCGCGAAGGCCCAGGGAGCGCGGGTGCTCGAACGCCTGGCCCTCAGCCCCCTCAAGCGCGCGGTGGCCGCCCACCTGACGCGCATTGCCCGACAGGTCGTGCCGTCGGTCGTGACCCTGGAGGCCGATTTCTCCGCCGTCGAGAGGGCGCTGCCGCACCTTGTCGCCCGGCTCGGCCGGCCGGTATTGGCACGCGACGTGGTCATCCACCAGGTGGCTCGTCTCCTTCCGCAACACAGGCTGCTCAATGCGTGTTTCAGCGACGACGCCGTGCTGCTGTACGAGCCCGTGAACATCGGGCTGGCCTTCGACGTGGAGCAGGAGAGCACGGTGGTCGTGCCCGTGATTCACGAGGCCGACCGCAAGTCGCTGGCGGAAGTCTCCGCCGAGGCCGCGGCCCTGGCGGAGCACGTGCGGGAGCGCCACCTGGAGCTCGCGGAGCTGGGGGGCGCCACGTTCACCATTGCCGACCAGGGCGCGCTCGACATTGATGCCTTCGTGCCGATCCTCAACGAGCGGCAGAGCGCCATCCTGGGCGTCGGCTCGGCTCGGCGGCGGCCCGTGCTGCGCGCGGAGGGCGTGGCCGTGGCCCCCGTGGCCCACCTCGCCGTGGCGTTCGACCACCGCGTGCTGAACGCCACGACGGCCTCGCGCTTCCTCCACGCCGTGAGGGACGCCATCGAGGGATTCCGCGCCACGGCCGCCCCCTGAGGCCAGCCAGCACGCGACGCCGGAGCGACCATGCGCGTCTTCTTCATCCGGCCATCGGACAACGGGAACTACGGCATCGAGGCCGCCCTCGCCAATGCCCAGCGGCCGGTGGAACAGCTCCACAGGGCGCTCTTCCGCGGCTTCCGCGTGCCGCTGGAGGCCCTGGACTTCGACCCGCGCGACGCCGGCTTCGCCAACCTGAACCGCTACGAGCTCGTGATCCTGGCCGGGCTGGACCCCGTGGCCCTTTCGCCGGCCGAGCACCTGGCGCTGGCCGCGTTCGTCGAGCGTGGGGGAGGGCTGGTCCTCTTCGGCGGCAGCCACAGCTTTGGGAACGCGGAGGGCACATACCTCCTCCTCGAGCGCGTCCTGCCCGTGCGGGTCCTGCGGGGCCTGGACGTCGAGGCGAACGTCATGCCCACCCCCTCGGCTCACCCCATCGCTCGGGGCCTGCCCACGCCGTTGGGCTACGTGAGCAAGGTGCACCCCGTCGAGCCGAAGCCCGATGCCCAGGTGGTGATGAGGGCGGGGGACCTGCCACTCGTCGTGGCCGGCGAGCACGGCTACGGGCGAGTCGTGGTCGTGGCGTCGTATCCCGAGTGCGACGAGGCGGAGTACGGCTGGTTCTTCACGGGCGACGTGTTCGACGATTTCTTCCGCAACGCCCTGGGCTGGGTGCGCAAGGAGCAGGAGGCCGTGTGGTTCGAGAGCTTCTCGCTGCCGAACCGCCAGGTCGTGACCGGGAACGAAGAGTTCGGCCGCATCAAGCTGGCGAGCGCGGAGGCGCTCGGCGTGCAGGTCGCCACGCGGCTGACCAATGCCGCCGGCAACGTCGTGCAGCACAGCTCGGCCACCCTCCAGCCGAGGAAGAGCCACGACACCGTGTTCTCGTTCCGCGCCCCGGACGACCCGATGGCCAGAGGGCTCCACTACGTGGCCGTGATTGCCTCGGACACCTCGGGGCGCGAGCTGGCCCGCCGCGACGTGGCGGTGGAAGTCGTGAACCCGACGCGGCTGGCTGCGGAGTTCGAGTACGGGCGCCGGGCGTTCTTCCCCGGCGAGACGGCGCGGCTCCGCCTGGGTGTGTCCAGCAGCCTCAAGCATCCGCCCGCGGAGGCGGCAGTGGACGTGGCGGTCGTGGACGACGAGGACCTGCCCGTGCTGGCCCCCCGGCGCCGCGTGCTGCATCGCCGCGAGAAGGCGTACGAGGAGGTCGAGCTGGTCCTGCCCGTGCCCCGGCTGCGGCCCGGCCGCTACCGGTTGCGGATGGAGCTGCGGATCGGCGAGGAGCTTGGCGACCTCGTGACCGGGGACCTCTTCATCCTCGCCCCGGCGACGGACCGGAGCAGCTTCGCTCTGATGGCCGAAGGTGGGCATCACCTCGACCGTGCGACGACCGACCGCGCGGTCGCACAGCTTGCGGCCTCGGGCGTGAACACCGTGTCGGTTCCTGGCCCGGCCGCTGGGCGCTTCGGCGAGCGGCCCCACCGGGAGGCGATGGTATTGCACGCGCAGGAGACGGCGGCGCGAGCCGGCCTGTCCCTGGCGCATCACCGGCGCGGGCTTCTGCCGGGGCTGGGCGTTGCCGCGCCGCTCGTGCCTTGCCCGCTGACGCCCGAGTTCCGGCAGGCGCTGGAGAACGAGGTCCATCCCATCCTGGCTGCCGCGGCCGCGGTGCCGTCGCTGCGGTTCCACGAGGTCCCCGCGCGGGCGGCGGTCAGCAGGGATCAGCTCTGCCGTTGCGCGGCCTGCCAGGCGGCCTACAAGCGGAACCTGGGCGCCGAGATGCCCTGGGAAGAGCCGGCGGCGCTCGACATCCCGCACCGCAGGGCGTTGGCCTCGTTCGTGACCTCCTACTGGTGGCACGTCTTCGCGGCGCTCCAGAAGGCGCGCGACGAGGTGGCGAAGGGCGTGAACCTGTCGTTGACCTTCGACGCGTCGAGCTTCCTGCGCGAAGGCCCCGACGCGCCGCTGTGCGACCCCCTGGTGTGGGCGCGCGCGTGCGACGGCGCCGAGGTGGCGGCAGAACGCGACCTCGGCCGGTTCCGCCTCTCGCTCGCGGGCCACCGCAGCATCCTGCTCGCCCTCGGCAAACCGCTCGGCGCGCAACTGGACCTCCTGGGCGAGGCGTGTTCGGCGGCCGAAGCGGCCTACACGGCCCTCGCCTGGGGGGCCGCCTGGCTGCGGGTGGCCGAGAACCCGCGGTTCCTGTTCTCCCGCCGCCAGCCGCCGCTGGGCCAGGCCCTGGGCGGGCTGTTCGCTCGACTCGCCCCGGCGGGGCCTCTGCTGGGGGGCTCGAGCCGGCCTGCGGCGCGGGTGGCCCTGCTGTTCCCGTTCACCCAGGCCGTGGTCAGCGGCAGCGGGTTCGTGCCGGAGGCGTTCGAGCTGCTGCGGGGCGCCGTAGGCGAGGTGGACCTCCTTCACGAGCGCCTGGCCACTGACGAGGGGCTTGCCCCGTATGCCGCGGTGGCCATCCTGGGGACCGAGTTGCTGCCGAAGCGAGTGGCTGCCGCGCTCGCCCAGTTCGTGCAGCGGGGCGGCCTCTTGCTGGCCGACCGCGCAGAGCTGGTGGACGAGGATGGCCTGGCCCTCGCCTGGCCGCCGGACTTCTTCGGCGCGGCGGAGACGCCGCTGTTCGAGGCCGTCACGGGCCGGCGCCGACGCTTCGGCAGCGGGCGAACCATGCTGTTCTCGCCCGACATCGTGCGCGCGCACCAGCACGCGGCGGACCGCGGCGACCTCGTTGCCGCTCGCGAACTGTGCCGGGCCGTCGAGGCGACCATCGCGGAGCAGGGGGTGCAGCCCATTGCCCGGTCTTGCGCCCGAGACGTCGAGGTCGGCGTCCGCACGTGCCCCGACACCTGGCTCGTGGTGGCCGTGAACCACGGCGACCAGGCGCGGTCGGCGCGCATCGAGCTGGACGCCGAGGCCGTCCCGGCCAACTGCGCCTTCGACCTGGCCAGTGGCGAGGCCGTGGCCCTTGACAAGGGCAATGGCCCTGCGCTCACGGTTCACCTGGACGCCCGGGACGGGGGCCTGTGGGTGCTCTACCCCGAGCGGCCGTTCACCTTGCGCGTGGATGGGCCAGCGGGGCCGGCCTGCCGCGGGGGGACCTTGGACTACACGGTCATGGTCGCCAACGAGTCGGGCCAGCCGGCCCGGGGAAGCCACCTGGTGCGAGTGCGGGTGACCGACCCCGCGGGCGAGGAGCGCCCGGAGCTGGGCGGCAATCGCCTGACCACCCAGGGGGTGCTGAACGTGTCCGAGCCGCTCGCGGTGAACGAACGACGGGGCCAGTGGTCGCTCTGCGTGACCGAGCCCTTGACGCGCCGCGTTGTGCGGCGCGGCTTCGAGCTGGCCGAAGGTGGGGGCGAGCCCCCTCCCAGTCCGTCTCCAGGGGACGAGCAGCCATGAGCCTGCACGAGGAGATCGCCGCCACCCTCAGAGGCTACTCGAAGGCCATGTACGCCACCTGGTTCTTCTACCGCCCCGCGCGGATACTGCTCGACGCCGGCGAGGGCGTGAGCGCGGCGCTGGGGAACGTCGTCTTCGCCATCGAGAAGGTCTTCCTGAGCCACGGGCACTACGACCACATCGGCGGCCTGCCAGGGCTCCTCCAGTCGCGGCGCTCGGCGCGCGGCGACAAGGAGAAGCCCCTCGAGGTCTACTACCCGACTGGCGACGAGCTGATTGGCGTCCAGCGACAGTACGTCGAGGGCCTCACGTATCGCGTGGGCTACGACCTCTCCTGGCATCCGCTGGAGCCCGAACAGCGGGTGCCGCTGGGCGCAGGACGCGACCGCGGCTACCTGGTGCCCTTCCGCGTCCGGCACGGCAGCCGCTCGCTCGCGCTCGGGTACCGGGTGATGGAGGAGCGCAAGCGGTTGCGCGCCCGCTACGCCGGCCTCGCGGAGCACGAGATCGCCCAGCTCGCACGCACGGTGCCCCGCGAGGAGCTGAGCGAGGTCTACGAGAAGATTCTCCTGGCGTACACGGGCGACACGATGCCGGTGGACCCCGATGTGGTCCGGGAGGCCGAGGTGTTGATGCACGAGGCGACCTTCCTGTCGGCGGAGGACCGGGATGCCCCGGGGCACACCACGGTGGAGGAGGCCCTTCGCGTGGCCGTTGCCGCGGGGGTGAAGCTCCTCGTGCTCTTCCACGTCTCATCGCGCTACCCGCGGCACGAGACCGAGCGGCGTGCCCGCGAGATGGCTTCACGGATGGCCCCGGGGCTTCCCGTGGTGCTCTTCCACTCCGCCAGGAGGCTGTGGCTTTCCCCGGGGCCGCCTCCGGCCGCGTGACACGCACCCCCGCGAGCGTCCCTGGCGGGCGGGCGGTTTGAGAGATGACCGCTGTTGTGCTATAGTTGCCATAGGACGACCTCACGGCCTCCTGGAGCGCGTTGGATGCGGAACGCACAGGTGTGGACGCTGCTGCTGGCTGCATGGGCGGGGAGTGGGGTCGCCGCCACGGCGCCCCAACGGCAGCCCCTGCAAGTGCTGCTGCACATTCCTCTTGATGGCACCGCCGACGTCGCCTTCGCAGCCGATAGCCGCGTCAAGACCTCCTCCCTCCACGTGGCCTATCGGCCGGGCGTGAAGGCCCAAGGCGCCGAGTTCGGCTCGGACCGGCTGCCGTGCGGCTTGCTGGTGCCCTGCGAGGGCCTGCTCGACAAGGCGCGGGGCAGCCTGGAGTTCTGGTTCATGCCCCTGTGGGACCCGGGCGACCCGACCCAGCAGCGCGTGGCTCGAACCCTGATCACCGATGAGAAGCCGGCGGGAGCCGTCGGCCACTTCTGGATTGTGGTCGAAGGCGGGGCCGTCGCCGTCGGCTTTCAGGCGCAGCAAGCGGTCGTGGTGGCCGCCACGATCCACCGCTGGCGGCCGGAAACCTGGCACCACATCGTCGCCACGTGGGACGGCGCGTCGGCCATCCGGCTCTTCCTCGACGGAGAGCACGCCGGGGAGCTGCCGCTGACCTGGCACCTGCCCCCGTCGGAAGTGCTCTACATTGGGGCCGACCGCTACGGCGGCCAACGGGCGGGCGGCCTCTTCGACGAGTTCCGCCTCTACGACCGGGCACTCACCGCTACCGAAGTCGAGCTTGCATTCATTCACAACTTGAACGCGAAGCACGCGCCCGCGCGCGCCGCGCCCGCGCGCCCGGAGCCGCCCGGAGCTCCGGGCAAGCCGGCCCGGCTGAGTTTCCACGCGCCCTTCGACAACGTGGCCGAGGCGCAGTCGGCTGCCGGGGACGCCCGGCCCATTGTGGCCGACGGGATGGAGTTCGCGCCCGGCCTTCTCGACGAGGCCCTGGTCGCCGACACGGGCCTCGACCTGGCGTATCAGTTCGAGAAAAACGTGTCCAAGGAGCAGGGCGCGTTCACGGTCTGGGCACGGGCCCTGCCCGAGAGGAGACCCGCGCGCGGCGTCCTGCTCGGCGACGATCTCTCCGCCACCGACCCCCGGCGGGAGGCCCCGGGCTCGTTCGCCTTATGGCTCGATGGCGCCCGGGGCACCCGCTGCGCGTTCACCCTCTGGCCGTTGCGGCTCGATGAGCCCCTCGACCGCTGGGACCAGCGCGACTGGTATCACCTCGCGGCCTGCTGGCGACGGGGCGACCAGGTGACCCTGTACGTGAACGGGGCCGAAGTGGGACGCGCCAGCGCCAGACGGGCGGCATGGGGTAGCGAGCAGCCCAAGCGCCTTGTCGTGGGCTCCCTCAAGGGCAGAATCCCGGGCGGCGCGCTCCTGGACGACCTGCGGGTCTACGACGCACCCCTCACGCGCGAGGAAGTGCAGCGACAGGCGAGCCAGTTCCTTCTGCCCTTCGTGATGCAGCTCGACCGCACGCTCTTCGAGCAAGGCAAGGCGGCCGAACTGGCGGTCAGTTTCTACAACACCCTTGCCCAGGAGGTGAAGGTCAGGCTGACTGCGCGGGTGCTGAGTCCCGAGGGCAAGGAACTGCGCAGGGTGGACGCTCCGGTCGAGGTGGACTCCCATGCCTGGGAGCGGCTGCGCCTGCCCCTCACAGCCGACGACGTTGCCCTGCCCGGACTCTATGAGGTCACCACGAGCTGCGAGGGCCGCGCGACGTGCCCCCGAACATACTTCCTGGTCGTGGCCGCGGAATCGGGCCAGCAGGACTCACCCGGGAGCCCACCCGCTGCAAAGACGGTACACGTCGAAACCATCGAGTGTGCGAGAGAGAAGAGCCAGACCGCGTTCTGCCAGTCCGGGGACACTCGTGTGGTCCAGAGCGACTTGGGCGCCTACCGGGAGGCGGGTCCCCTCCCCGACAATCGGTTTGCCTACCGCTTCCGCGTCGCGCGGGCCGACGTGCCCCACGTGGTCGTGGTGAGCTACCCGGCCGACCGCGCCCGCAGTGCGGAGATCATCATCACCTCCCGGCGCTACCCGGCCTCCCAGGATGTGGCGACCGGCTACCTGGTCGAGGAGTCGGATGTTGCGGAGCCACGCATGGTCGAGCTGCCCATCTACTTCTGGCCCCGCGAGCGCGACAACGCGATCGTGTTCCGCACCCTCCTGGGCGGGCGGCCGGCCGCGTGCGCCACGATCGTGGTGCGAGAAGCCGCCGGCAGCCCCCCGCCGTTTGCCGTCGAGCGCCCTCGAGAACGAGGGAGGACCCTCGGCGTACACTGGGACGCGCCCACCGTCCCGCTTCAGTTCGGCGCCACGGAGACCAGGCCGCGGGACGTCTACGAGAGCTTTCGGCGGCTGGCCGACTACTTGCAGTACACGGGCCAAAACCTCCTGTGCTATCCTGTCGTGTGGCATTGGGGGACGCTGTACCCTGTGGAGGGCGAGGAGTTCCGCCCGGGGGCCGGAGCGGACCTGCATTGCGCCGACTGGATCGAGTACGTGCTGTACCTGTGCGAGCGCCGGGGCATCCAGTTTCTGCCAGAGATCGTCTTCGACGAGATGGTTTCCCTTTCTACGAAGTACGGCGGCCACACATTCGAGACCGTTGCCGCCGGAGAGAAGACGGCCCGGATGGTCATGTGGAACGACACGCTGACGCGCACCGAGATGGACAGCTTGCCGCGGTATAACCCCCTGCACCCCGACGTCCGCTCTGCACTCCTGGACCGGGTCACCGAGATTGTCGAGCGATACGGCAAGTCCCCCGCGCTCGCGGGGGTTTCCGTCCGCATGGGTCCAGGGCAGTCCACCTGGTTTGGCTCGATCGAGTGCGGGTACGACGACCAGACGGTGGACGAGTTCGTGCGGGAGTCGGGGGTGGAGATCCCGGAGGGCAAGAGCGGCCCCACCCGCTTCTCGGAGCGCGCCCGGTGGCTGCTCGCCAACAAGCCGGACCAGTGGATCAACTTCCGGTGCCGTCGGCTCCGCCAGCTCTACGCCGACCTGGCCAGCCGCGTGCAAACCAAGCGGCCGACTCTGAAGCTCTACCTGACCCTGGGGCTGCCCGACGCCGTGAGCGGGCATCCCCTGGTCAACCTGACTGCCTGGGCCAACCGTCCTCCCTCGCTCGATGCGCTGTACCGCGAGGCCGGACTCGACACCGCGCTCCTCAAGGACCGCCCCGTGAATCTCGTCCTGCGCCGAGTGACGTATCCGACCGACGACACCTACCTCGCGTACCGCTACGGCGGAGGAGGGCCGAACCCCCACCGCGGCGTGGCGCGCGACCTGGCGTTCCTGAGCGAGGGCAGCGCACAGCTCCTCGGCTGCTCCCGCGTCGGTTTGGCCTGCTCGTATCGCCGGTTCGAGTCTACCGTGGGCGCCACGCAACCGATGCGAGGCTTGTGGTGGCCGGAGCAACCGTTCCGGGCGTCGCACCCGACCCCGGCGGGCCAACGCTTTCTCGAGGCGTGCGCGCACGCCGTTGCAGAGCTCGACGCATTCGACGTCACGATGGGGGGCACCTCGCTGGTTACGCTGGGCCACGAGGAGAGCGTCAGGGCATTCGCGCGCGCCTTCTGCGCCCTCCCGCAAGAGTCGTTCGCTGCCGTGTTCGGGATGTCCGACCCCGTGTGCGTCCGCGAACTGCACGCGGTCGAGGGCCACCTGTTCTACCTGGTGAACCGGGCGAGGTTCCCCTTGGACGCCTTCATCGGGTTCCCCGGCAAGGGCGTGAAGCTGCGCGACTTCGTGGGTGCGGTGGACGTGGACCTGCCCCACGTGGAGAAGGAGCCGCTGCCCGCCGCGCTGCCGAAGGAGTTCATTAGCGAGCACCGCCTGGCCGACGAGGAGGGGCCGCTCCCGGGTGGGCCCGGGGCCACCCAGGCCTTCACGGGGTCGCTGCTTCGCCTGCGGCTGGCGCCCTACGAGATGCGGTCGTATCGCATCCTCACCTCGGGCGCGCTCATCCAGTATGCAGCCTGCGGAATTCCCGCCACGGCGCGCGTCCGGCTCGCACAGCGCATCGAGTCCGCAAAGGGCTTCATCGCGCAGAGCAAGGCCGGTGGCGACCTGATCGCGGCGGCTCGCGGCACGCTCGACCTGGTGGCTCGTGCGTGGCGCAAGCACGAGCTGGTGCGCGTCGAGTATCTCCTCGACAGTTACCCCCTTGCTCGCCTTCGCTGATGCGCCCCGGGGGGCCTCGGGTACGCGGCACACGGGGCACGCACGCAAGGAGACGAAATGGTTCGGCTGGCGGCTGGCTTGGCAGCGATCGTCGCGTGGGCCGCCACCGGCGTGGTGGGCGAGGAATGGCCCGAATGGCGCGGGCCGCGACGCGACGGCTCGTCGCAGGAGACCGGCCTCCCGCTCCGCTGGAGCGAGAGCGAGCACGTCGCCTGGAAGACGCCGATCCCCGGCAAGGGCCACTCGTCGCCCATCGTGTGGGGCGACCGCGTGTTCGTGACGACCGCCGAGCCGAAGGAACTGCGGCGAATCCTCCTGTGCCTCGACGCCCGCGACGGCAAGGTGCTCTGGAGCCGCGACGTTCTCGTCGCGCCGCTCGAAAAGATCAACAACCTCAACAGCTACGCCAGCTCCACCCCCGCCACCGACGGCAGGCACGTCTTCGTGGCGTTCCAGGACCGCGGCAAGATGTTCGTGGCCTGCTACGACTTCGAGGGCAACAAGGTCTGGGAGCAGCGCCCCGGCAAGTTCTACGCTCAGCACGGCTTCTGCAGCTCACCGCTGCTCTACAAGGACACGATCATCCTCAACGGCGACCAGGACAGCCGCCCGAAAGGCCCCGCCTACATCCTCGCCCTCGACAAGGCCACGGGCGCCGAGCGCTGGCTCGCCCCCCGCCCGGTGGGCGTCCGCTCCTACGTGCCGCCCGTCATCTTCGACGTTGCGGGGAAGAAGCAACTCGTGCTCTCCGGCTCGCAGTGCGTTGCCTCCTACGACCCCGACACGGGCAAGCAAATCTGGATCGTGGACGGCCCGACGGAGCAGATGGCCGCCAGCCTGGTGACGACGCAGGGCATCCTCTTCGTCACCGGCGGCTTCCCCACGCTGCACCTCATGGGCATGCGCCCCGACGGCGAGGGCAACGTCACCAAGACCCACGTCCTCTGGCACGAGGCGAAGAACCCCAAGGCCGTCTCCTACGTGCCGTCGCCGCTGGCCCACAAGGAGTGGTTCTTCGTGGTCTCCGACGGCGTGGTGGGGGGCGGCAGCCACGCGAGCTGCATCGAGGCGAAGACGGGCAAGATCCTCTGGACGGAGAAGCTCGGCCGCCACCAGAGCGCCTCGCCCGTCCTTGCCGATGGCCTGATGTACTTCCCCGACGATGATGGGATCACCTGGGTCGTCAGGGCGGGGCCGAAGTTCGAGCTGGTCGCGAAGAACACGCTGGGCGACAAGTGCTTCGCCTCCTTCGCCCTCTCCCGCGGCCGCATCTACATCCGCGGCCTCAAGCAGCTCTGGTGCATTGGGGGAGGGGAGAAGAAGTAGCTGCAACGGCGTTCTCCATTTCCGGCGCGCTCGTTTGGCGATTCCCGCCCTTGCCACTCGCCCCTCCAGCCGCCCCGCCACAGATCGCCACCTCCCCCACCCCTGGCGATCTGTTGCCACCGCCTAAGTATCTACCCATCAGGCACTTAGCGATAGCCACGTCTACAGATCGCCACTCTCTCCCCCCGTGGATCTGGCGATCTGAGGCATGGTCTATTAGGAAACGGAAGACCTATTAGACTGCCTGGAATGTAGCGCTGTCCTGCTGCCCTAACATGGAGATCGACTCCCAGCCATCCGGGGTCAGGTCTTGCTTGTTTCCTTTCTTGGCGAACGCTCGTTCGCATTAGTGAACCTGCTCCGCAAGGCTGCGCTCCCGCGTGAGCCGCTCGGCGACGGCGGCTGCCCCGCTGAGTGATCTGGTGCGGCACGCCCGACACGACGAGGCGAGCCAGTGGGACCCCCAGCGGCGCGGAATCCCGGCGGCCGAAACGCGGCATTCGTCAGTTGCCCGTCTTGGCGGCCGGGTCGGCGCGGTGTTCGGGCTTGTAGCAGTCGGAATAGGAGCATCGGGGCGTGTCCCTGGCAGGGACGACGAGATTGCCCCTGGAGACCCATCCGATGGGGCGCTCTCGGGCTCCCAGGTCCGCGCAGGTCTGCATGGGGTTGTTCTGGCCCAGGTAGAGGTGCAGGTTCCCCCATTCATCGGCCTGGAGAATGTCCAGGATGCCGTCCTCGTTCCAGTCGAGGATCTTGAAGAGCGGCGCGGTCATGAGGCCGTCGCCCCAGGTCATCTTGGAGCGCTCGATCTCGCCGCCGTCGGCCTTGAGAACGATGGCGTCGGCGAGCCGCGGGGTCTTGCCCCTTTCGCCGATGTTCTCGTAGTAGCGCAGCTTGCCGAGCCAATCCCCTGTGACCAGGTCAATCTTGCCGTCCGAGTTGAGGTCAACGACCTGCGGATAGGTCGGCTTCTTGGTGCCGAGCCAGGGGGTGATTTCCTCAGGGGGCAGGGAGAAGGCGGGGTCGTCGTCCGTGCCCGTGTTCTTCAGGAACAGGATGCTGCTGTTATCCTTGTTCCATTGGTACCAGGAGCAGATCATGTCCTTCTTGCCGTCGAAGTCCCAATCCACGAGGACGGGGAAGCGGTACATGCCCCAGTTGGTGTCCAGGGCCAGGAGGCCGCCTCTCCAGTCCCGCGCCTTGGGGTTCTTCGCGAAGCAGGGCTCTCCCGAAGGCGGCGCGGTGTTGGGGAAGTAGCAGATTCCGCCGGTGGACCCGCCGGTGGTCACGATCAGGTCCTGATCGCCGTCGTTGTCGTAGTCCACGAAGTACGGGGCGATGGAGTTGCTCCTGCGAAGGGTGCCGACGATCCCGAAGTCGTTCAGGCCCCGGGCGATGTCGAAGCGCGGGGCAGCGTTCGTCCCCACGTTGGGGAACCACTTGAGGAAGACGCCGTGCTGCAACCCGTACTTCGCCCCGATCACGAGGTCCTTCCTGCCATCGGCGTCGTAGTCCACGACGTCGAAGAGCAGGGTGTTCCTGGGAGGGAAGTCCTTCGCGGAGACGCGGAGCTTCTCGCCGTAGCTCCGCCCGCTCCCATCCAGAGCGAGGTAGACCTCCACCTGCGTGTCTGACCCTGTTCCCCGGATGAGATCCATGCGGCCGTCGTCGTTCCAGTCTGCCGCCACCGTCCTGGGGAAGCCCTCGCCGAGCCAGGTCATGCTTCCGCGTTCGCGCTGATAGGGAATGGGCTGGCCGCTGGAGAGGGCTGGCTGGCCTGCCTCCAGGTCGGCATCGTCCCCCGCCCGCTTCCGGAACACCGTGACCCCCTCCTGGGTCATCAGGAGCAGTTCCGGCTTCCCGTCCCTGTCCAGGTCGGCGACGACCGGGTGGGCGCCGAGCAACTCCCTCTTCGCAGCGGTCAGCGTGAGGCAGTTGGGCGAGAATCGTGGTGCGGCGTCGGTCCCGATGTTCCTGTAGAAGCGCACGTGTCCCGGCTTGTGGCCGGAGGCGCCGACGAGGAGGTCCTTCTTCCCGTCGCGGTCCCAGTCGGCGACCCACGGCGATATCCCCAGCTCGCCCGAGGTGCAGGGCTCGACGTTGATGAACTTCCCATCGGTCGTCTCGATGAGGCCGACGCTGTCGCCCAGGAGGGGGGTGCCGGCGCCGACGTTGTCGGGCAGGCCGTACTTCCTCATGATGCTCGTGCCCTTCGCGGCGTCCTCGAAGAAGGGCCGTTCGTCGGTGCCGGAATTCAGCCACACATACACCCAGCCCCAGTCCTTCACGTCCTCGGTCGTCCCGAACACCAGGTCCTTCTTGCCGTCGTTGTTCCAGTCAACGAACTGATGGACGCTCCTGCCGTACGGCTCGCCGGTGTTGTAGGCGATGATCCTGTAGCCGTGGTACCTGGGACCCTTGGAGTCCTCGAGATAGCCCGCGTAGTCGAAGGTCGGTTCGGCCTTTGTGCCCTTGTTCAGATAGAGGTACAGCTCGCCGTCCTGCGAGAAGTAGGTCAGGTCGGCCTTCCCGTCGTTATCGTAGTCTGTCACGAAGGGGAACAGCGGGGCGTGCCTGAATCCTCTGAAATCAATCCTCCCCGCGTAGGCGAAGTCCGGAATCTTGCGTCCGTCGCTGTGGGCCGGCGGCTTCGCGGGCGCCGGCCCGGCTGGGGCGGCAGGCGTCGCGAGCGCCGCCGCGATGGTCAGAACGCCGAGGCCGCGCTGGAACATGGGCACCTCCTGCGCCTCTCCCAGGCGCTTACTGGCTCACGGCCGGGAACACTGCCGGTCTTCCGGAGTCGTTGCCCGCTGCCCACAGGTCAGCCGCTCCGCTCGTGGCGACGCGACCGATCCCGGCCGTGCCCCAATGCTACCGCGCATGACCTGCCCCGTCAAGGGGTGTGCGAAGGCCAGGTTGACTCCCCGGTTACGGCGGACTACAATGCCCGCGTGGCCGGTTGGAGGTCCGTGCGTTGTTGCATATTCGTGGCAGTTCGTGCCAATTCGTGGCCATGCTTTGCGCTCTGCTGGCGGCGCCGGCCGGGGCAGGGGAGATCGCGTACCACGAGAAGTTCGACGCCGCGGTCGAGGCGGCGGAGAAGAGCCGTCAGCTCGTCATGGTGGTCGTTGTGGCGCCCGTGACGGACAAGAATGGCAGGGAGATCTGCAAGGCGTTCCGCGAGGAGACGCTGGCCGACGCGCAGATCGCGAAGCTCATCCGCCGCCACTTCGCGCCCTTCCTGCTCGACATCGCGGCGGTGCGCGAGGGCAAGCAGGCGGTGCCGCCGGTCGTGCAGGCCTGCTTCAAGCAGGGGGAACAGATCCAGATCCCCCAGGCGATCTTCCTGGACGCGAAGTGCAAGGAGGTGCATCGCATCGTCGGCTACGCGCCGCCGCAGGGGTATATCGGGCTGCTCCGCAAGGCGATCGAGAAGGCCCTCGCCCTGATTCCCGAGAAGGACCGCCGCGACGCGCAACGGGCCTTCGAGCGCGGGAAGCAGGCATTCGCCGAGAAGGACTTCGCTGCCGCGGTGGACGCCCTCAAGACCGCGGTGGCCTGCGGCGTCCCAGGCGACGATGCCGACGCGGCGAACCAACTGCTCGACGAGGTCGAGGCGAAGGCGGCGGAGGCCCATCAGGCGGCCGTAGCGTTCGAGGACAGCGAGAAGCTCGGCTCAGCCGTCCGCGCCTACCGCGACTGTGCGCGCGGCTTCCAGGGCACGGAGGCCGCAGGCAAGGCGGCCGCGCGCCTGGCCGAGATCCGCAGGGACCCGGAGATCAGGAAACGGCTCAACCACTACATGGCCGCCAGCCTGCTTGCCAAGGCCCAGGAGGACGTGCAGCAGAAGCGGTTTGTGGCCGCCGTGGAGTGCCTCGAGACTATCCTCAAGCGCTACGCGGACACCGAGGAGGCCGCGGAGGCCAGGAAGCTGCGGCAGCAGATTGACGGCAATCCCGAGGCTGCCCGCGCGATCCGCGACGCGCAGGCCCGCTCCGAGGCCCAGGGCATCCTCAGCATGGGCGACAGCTTCCGGCGGAACAGGATGCCCCAGAAGGCGCTCGCCGAGTACGAGAAGGTGCTGGCGAAGTTCCCCGACACTACCTTCGCTCGAATGGCCAAGGAGCGCATCGCCGTGGTCAAGAAGGAGCTGGGGGAATCGCCCTGACTGCCCCGCCCATGGACCCGCACTCGCTCGAAGTCCTGGAATACGCCAAGGTGAAGGCCATGCTGGCCGGCTACGCCGCCTGCTCGCTGGGCAAGGCCGCCGTGCAGGACCTCCAGCCGCTGACCGACGCCGCCGCGGTGCGCCGAGCCATCGGGGAGACGTCCGAGCTGCGGGAGCTCCTCCAGCGACGCGGGCGCCTCCCGGTGGCGGGCATGACCGACGTGCGCCCAGCCATCCGCGGCACGCAGGAGGGCGAGAGGGCGATCGAGCCGAGCACGCTCCTCGACATCCGCGGCACGCTTCTGGCGGGGAAGCACATGAAGGCGCTCTTCGAGGAGGAGGCGGACGCCTTTCCGCTGCTCGCCTCGCTCGGCGAGGGCCTGGAGGACCTCGAGCCCCTGTGCGTGCAGATTGACGCCGCCATCGGCAAGGACGGGCTGGTGCGCGACGATGCCAGCCCGAAGCTCGCGGTGGTCCGCAGCCGCCTCGGCGCCGCCATGGCCCGGCTGCGGGACAAGGCGTATGCCCTCGCCGCCTCGGCGTCGTTGAGGCCGCTGCTCCAGTCCGAGGGCGTGTGCCTGCGTCACGGGCGCTTCGTCCTCGCCGTGAAGGCCGAACTCAAGCGCGAACTCGACGGCATCATCCTCGACCGCTCGCAGACCGGGGCGACCGTGTTCATCGAGCCGCGCGAGCTGGTGCTCCTGGCCAACGAGGCGGACGACCTGCGGTTCGAGGAGCGCCGGGAGGTCGAGCGGATCCTCTGGGAGCTCACCCTGGCCATCGGCGAGGAGCGCGAGCCGATTCTGAGGACACTTGAGGCACTGGCCCGCATTGACTGCACGTATGCCAAGGCGCGGTTCAGCGTGGACTACGGGATGACGGCCCCCGAGATCAACGACCAGGGGCATCTCAACATCCGCCGAGCACGCCACCCGGTCCTCGTGCGGGTCCTCGAGCGCGGGGGCGAGGGGGGCGGTGGCACAGGCATCTTGCCTGTGGGCGCACAGGCTGGAAGCCTGTGCCACCAGGCCGTGACGCCCATTGACTATCGGCTGGGCGAGGACTTCGATCTCCTGGTCGTCACGGGGCCGAACACGGGCGGGAAGACCGTCGCGCTCAAGACCATCGGGTTGCTGAGCCTGATGGCGCAGAGCGGCCTGCACGTCCCGGCCGACCGGGGCGCCCGGCTGCCCGTCTATGAGGATATCCTGGCTGACATCGGCGACGAGCAGAGCATCGAGCAGAGCCTCAGCACCTTCTCCAGCCACGTGAACAACCTGGTCCGCATCCTGGCGAAGACCCGTCGCCGCACCCTGGTGCTCCTGGACGAGTTGGGCGCCGGCACGGACCCGGCCGAGGGGGCGGCCTTGGGCACCGCGGTGCTCGATTTCCTGGGCCAGCGGCGGGCCAGCGTGGTCGTGACGACGCACATCGGCGACCTCAAGGCATACGCCTACCGCCACGGCCGCGCGCTCAACGCGGCCTGCGAATTCGACCAGGAGACGCTTCAGCCCACCTATCGCCTGCTCCTTGGGCAGCCCGGCAACTCGAACGCTGTGGCGATCGCCGAACGCCTGGGGCTGCCCGCAGAGGTCATCGGGCGGGCCAGGGAAGCACTGCTTCGCACACGGGGCCGGGACACCGAGCTGATCGCCGAGCTCGAGCAATCGCGGAAGGCGATCGAGGACGACCGCGAGCAGGCCCATCAGCTCCGCAAGGAGGCGGAGGCCCTGCGCGCGCGGGTGGACGCCGAGCTGAAGGCCGCGACGGCCAAGGCCCGCACCAGCCGCCACGAGGCCGAGCAGGAGATTGACGAGCAGGTCCGGCGGGTGCGCTCCCGCGTGCTGGAGGCCCTGCGCCAGCTTCACAACGCCCCGGCGCCCTTCGCCGACAAGGCGCGCGAGGTCGCCGCGGTGCTGGAGGCCGAGTTCCAGCGCACGCCCCTGGCCGAGAAGCGCCTCGAATTCGCCCGCAGCCTGCACAAGGACGACGTTGCCCACGTCATCTCGCTCGGCGCCCGCTGCCGCGTGAAGTCCATCAACCGCACGAAGGAGCGGCTCGAGGTCGTCTTTGGCCACGCCGTCGTCGAGGTCGGCTTCGACGACGTGACGTGGGTGGAGCCGGGCAGAGAAGAGGCGTGAGGGCTCAGGCGAGCCGGCGGCGGGCTCTCCAGAAGCGCAGGGCCTGCGAGCGCGTGGGGAGGGCGGGAATGGCGCCGACCTTGGTGCAGGTGAGGGCGCCGACGGCGTTGGCGAAGTCGCAGATCTCCGCCAGGCGCTCGGCGGGGATCCGCGCGATGTCGGCCGGGCCCTTCACCTCGGCGAGGAGGCCGCTGAGGAGGGCGGCTACGAAGCCGTCGCCGGCTCCGGTGGTTTCGGCGACCTTCACCTTGTAGGCGGGGAGGTAGCCGGTGGCCGCGCGGGTGTGGAAGTAGCAGCCCGCCGCCCCGCGCGAGACGACGACGAGTTTCACCCCGCGCTTCAGGAGGGCTCGGGAGCCTCGGTCGAGGTCGCTCGTGCGCGTGATGAACTCCCATTCCTGGTCGCTCACCTTCGCTACGTCCGCGTGGCGGAAGCCTGCGAGCATCTCGCGTCGCGCGGCGGCCGCCGAGCGCCAGAGGGCCGGCCGGTAGTTGGGGTCGTAGGAGATGAGCTGGCCGCTCTCGCGGGCGATGCGGATGGCCTTGAGCGTGGCAGCCTTGGGGCCGGGGTCGGCCAGGCTGATGGAGCCGAAGTGCAGCGCCCGCGCCTTGCGATGGTAGGCTGGCACGATGTCGGCTTCGCACAACAGCATGTCGGCGCCGGGGTTGCGGTAGAAGGTGAAGTCCGGGGCGCCATCCCTGGTGAGGGCGACGAACGCCAGGGTGGTGCGGGCCGCATCGGTCGCGGCAAGGTGCGACACGTCCACGCCCTCGGCGGCCAGCGTGTCGCGCAGGAACCTGCCGAAGGCGTCGTTGCCGACCTTCCCCACAAAGGCGCTGGGGATGCCCAGCTTCGCCAGGCCGACGGCCACGTTGGCGGGGGCGCCGCCCGGCTTCTTCGCAAAGCCCGGGCTGTCCGCAAGCCCCTGCCCCTTCCGCGTCGAGACGAAGTCGATCAGGAGTTCGCCGAGACAGATGACATCGGGCACTGGTGCACTCCTGGGGGCTCAGAAAAGCGGCTCAGCCGCCGAGCCGCTGGCGGGGGCCGCCAGCATGAGCTTCGAGAGGGCCAGCACGAAGACCGCTGCGACGAGAAGGAGCAGGAGGGTGTACAGTGAGCCGAGGATGATGCCCGTGACGGCCAGCCGCCGGCCAGCCGTCGCCGTGCGGTCGCGCAGTGCGGCGATGCCGATGACCATCGCCGCAGGGCCTGGGAGGCACATGAACAAGGGACTGACCAGCGCGAGCACGAACGACACGATGGCGAGCGGCGACGTGCGTGGGGCGAGCCGGACCTGGGCCGCGAGCGCGGGGTCGAGGTACTCCTGGCAGTGCGGGCACTTGCGGGCGGCCGGGTGGATCGGCTCGCAGCAGAACGGGCACGTTGCTTCGGGGAGCTGGCCTGTCGAGTCGGAGCGGTCATCCATCAGGACACCCATGTATGGGGCCGCGCGCGGTTGCCCGGGCCATTGTAGCGGGGGGTCGCCTGGAAAGCAAGGCTCCGCCTTGACTTGCGACGGCGTTCCGGTAGAATGGGCAGAGGATGGAGTGAGCGTTCACCGCCACGCAATCGGGAATGCCAGCACGTGGATAAGCAGGAACTCCTCAACTGCCTGCTGCGGGTACAGGAAGAGCTGCGCAATCGCCTTGTGGACGATCTGCGCGAGGAGGAAGAGGCGCTGGAGGAGATCTTCAGCCCGTCGTCGTTCTCCAACAAGTTCGAGGTCTACCGCTACAAGTACACCGAGCGCCTCGACACGCTGAACCGCATCATTGCCGAGGTGCAGCGGTCGGATGGCGGGCGTCCCACCTTCAAAGCCATGTCCGTGGAAGCGGGGAGCAGGGAGGACCTGCTGACTCTGATCAACCAGCGCCTGGCGAAGACTCGCCCGGGGATCGTCGCGGACCTGAAGATCTACCGCGAGCGCCCCGATAGCTGGGTGGCCCTCCTCATTTGCGGCTACTGACGCGCGGCGTCTTCTTGCCGGAGCGGCCTTTCGGCGGCTGCGCCTCCTCGACGGGAGGGAATGCCTCGAGCCGGAGCTTGTTTCGGGCATTCGCCGCCAGGGTCGTGCGGGGGCCAAGGGCGACGACCCGGCGCAGTAGCGCCCCTCCGAACTCCCTGCGCTCAGCCAACTGCTCGGCGAAGTGGAAGCCGACGTAGAACAGCTCCTCGGGCTTCAGGCACTTCTCTGAGGCCAGGCGATCGGCCAGGTCCGCCTCGGGCAGCTCGAGCAGGACAGCAAACCGCTCGAGGCAGGGGTCGGCGTGGCGTTCGTGTCTGCTGATCCCCTTGGGCGAGAGCTTGAGGGCGACGACGGCGCCCTGATACGTGGCCTCGGGGCACGCCGCGCCTCCTCGCAGGAGGGTGGTCAGCATTCGGTCGGCCTCCGCGAATCGCCCTTTGTCCTTGAGCGCGGTCGCGCGCTTCAGCAGCGCCGCATCGAGCAGCTTCGGGGCTGCCCGGTGGGCAAGATAGCTGAGCGGCTCGACCCGCTTGTCACCGTTCTCCAGGTGCTCGACGAGGGTGCGGATGAGCGTCTTCGCGGTCGCGGTGGGAATGGCTGCCGCGTGATGCTCGAGGATGCGCACAAGCGTCCACACGCGGCCCGGGTTGGCCTCGGTGCGAAGGCGCTTCAGGAGCAGCGCAGCGGCGGCGGGATTGCGCTGGAGCGAGGAGACGGCGAGCTCGCGGAGAGCCGGCTGTGGGGCGTCGAGCTGCTCGACCAGGGCCTTGGCGGCTGCCGGGGTGACCAGGCCGCCCATCTTGTAGACAGCGAAGTCGCGGACCGCCTGGTGCGAGCTGTTCGTGAGGGGCAGCAACAGGTCTGCTGCCGCGGGCGGCAGGGCCAATGGGCGCAGGAGCTCGATGGCCGGCAGCGCGACGTTGGCGAGATCCTCCTCCCTGAGATAGCCGGCCAGGGTCTTCAGCTCGCCCGCGGTGAGTTGGGGGCCGATGCCCCGGAGAGCCAGGAGCGCGCGGCGGCGCAGCTCGGGCGCGCGCCGCGGCCGAGCGAAGCCGAGAAGAGTCGCCTTGCTCTTGGGGCATTGCAGGAAGCCGAGGAGGATCAGGCCGGAAGCGGCAGCCGTCTCGATCTCCAGCGTGCGCTTCTGCGCGAGATAGCCCCGAACGAGCTCTGCGAGCGCGGCGCGCTCCTCCATGCCCATCGGCTGGATGGCGTGGTCGAATTCCAGGCACACATGCTTGGAGAGCTCGAGGTCGCCCTCGCCGAGTGCTCGGAGAAGGGCCTCGTGGGCCGCCTTGCCGCCGATGCGGGCAAGCGCGCCGGCAGCACCGCTGCGAATGGGCAAGGGGGCGTCCAGGACCGCCTTCTTCAGGGAAGGCACGGCGTTCCGGCCGAACCGCACTACCGCCTCGACGGCCTCCTGCTGGAGCGCCAGCGGCCCTGCGAGCGCGGGAAGAATATGCTCCACGGCCTCCGGCGCGGGGCTGGCGGCAAGCGCCCGGAGTGCGTAGAGCCCGGCCGGGCCGGAGTCGCTTGCGACGACGGCCCCCAGCGCGGCCAGCACCGGGCCCTCGGCGGGCCTCAACTCGGCCAGGACTCTGGCGACGGCGGCCCGCAGCTCTGGCTCGCCGCGCTGGAGCAAGCCACACAGTGCCTTGGTCGTCGCGTCCACAGCGCGGGTCCTCACGGCGGCGAAGGGGCTCAGGACGAGGCAGCGGTCGCCGGCTCCGCTTCCTTCGTGGGGTTGGGGTCCTGTGCGTCGAAGAAGAGGTGATGGTCGCGGACGCGGATGGCGATGCGGGCGCCCTCGGTGAGGTGCGCTCGGAGCAGCTCCTCGGCGAGGGGGTCCTCGATGTGGTTCTCGAGCGCCCGCCTGAGGGGGCGAGCGCCGAACTCGGGGCTGTAGCCCTTCTCGATGAGGAACTGCTTCGCCTCGGGCGAGAGTTCCACCAGGATGCCGCGGTCGCTCAGACGCTTCGCCACGCGGGCGAACTCGATGTCCACGATGTGCTGGAGATCGTCGCGGGTGAGGTGGCGGAGGACGATCGTGTCGTCGAGGCGGTTGAGGAACTCGGGCCGGAAATGCCGTTCGACGACGGCCATGAGGCGGCGCTTCATGTCCCGATACGTCTCCTCGCTGCTGGGCTTGACGAAGCCCAGGGCGCCCCGGTTCTTGATCACCTCCGCCCCGATATTGGAGGTCATGATGAGGATGATGTTCTTGAAATCCACGTGGCGCCCGAAGCTGTCGGTCAGGCGTCCCTCCTCCATGATCTGGAGGAGCATGTTGAAGACGTCGGGGTGCGCCTTCTCGATCTAGTCGAGGAGCACGACCGCGTAGGGCCTCCTGCGGATTCTCTCGGTGAGCTGGCCTCCCTCCTCGTAGCCGACGTAGCCTGGCGGGGCGCCGATGAGGCGCGAGACGTTGTGCTTCTCCATGTACTCGGACATGTCGATTTGGATCAGGGCGTCCTCCTCGCCGAACATGAATTCGGCGAGGGCGCGGGCGAGCAGCGTCTTGCCGACGCCCGTGGGGCCGAGGAAGATGAAGGAGCCAATGGGTCGGCGCGGATCCTTGAGGCCGGACCGCGAGCGACGGACCGCCCTGGCGATGGCGCGGATGGCTTCGTCCTGGCTGATGACGCGCTTGTGGAGCTCCTGCTCCATGCGGAGCAGGCGCTGGGTTTCCTCGCTCTCGAGTCGGGTAAGGGGCACGCCCGTCATGGAAGAGACGACTTCGGCCATGGTCTCCTCGTTGACGATGCCCTCGGCCTCCTTGGCCTGGTCGCGCCACTCGCGCAGGGTGGCCTGGCACTTGGCGCGGAGCTTCTGCGCCTTGTCGCGCAGGGCCGCGGCGCGCTCGAAGTCCTGCTGCGCCACAGCCGTGTCCTTCTCCTGGTTGAGGCGTTCGATGTTGGCCTCGAGCTCCTTGAGGTCGGGCGGCTTTGTGGTCGCGGCCATGCGCACGCGCGCCCCGGCCTCGTCCATCACGTCGATCGCCTTGTCGGGCAGGTAGCGGCCAGTGATGTAGCGGCTCGACAGCTCGACGGCGAGGGCGAGGGCCGCGTCGGTGTAGTGCACGCGATGGTGGGCCTCGTAGCGGTCGCGCAGGCCCTTGAGGATCTCGAGCGTCTCGTCCTTCGTCGGCGGGTCCACCATGATCGTCTGGAAGCGGCGCTCGAGCGCGCCGTCCTTCTCCACGTACTTGCGGTACTCGTCGAGCGTGGTCGCGCCGATGCACTGCATCTCGCCGCGCGAGAGGGCCGGCTTGAGTACGTTGGACGCGTCGATGGCGCCCTCGGCGCCGCCGGCGCCCACGAGGGTGTGCAGCTCGTCAATGAAGAGGATGACGTTCTTGGCCTTGCGCACCTCGTTCATGACCGCCTTGATGCGTTCCTCGAACTGGCCGCGGTACTTGGTGCCGGCGACCATGAGGGCGAGGTCGAGGATGACGATGCGGCGGTCGCGGAGGGTCTCGGGCACGTTGCCGGAGACGAGCGAGGCGGCGAAGCCCTCGACGATGGCCGTCTTGCCCACGCCGGCCTCGCCGAGGAGGACGGGGTTGTTCTTCGTGCGGCGCGAGAGCACCTGGGTGAGGCGCTGGATCTCGCGGCCGCGGCCGATCACGGGGTCGAGCTTGCCTTCGCGGGCCAACTCGGTGAGGTCGCGGCCGAACGAGTCGAGGGCCGGGGTGTCGCTCTTGGACCGTTTGGCGCTATTCTGGCGCGGGCCGTCGGCTGTGCCCTGGAGGTCGGAGCCGAGGAAATTGTGGATCTCGTCGCGGACCTCCTCGAGCTTGAGGCCGAGGTTGACGAGCACCTGGGCGGCGATGCCTTCCTGCTCGCGCAGGAGGCCGAGCAGCAGGTGCTCGGTGCCGATGTAGTGGTGGCCGAGGCTTCGGGCCTCCTCGAGGGCCAGCTCCAGCACCCGCTTGGCCCGCGGGGTGTAGGGGAGCTGTTGGTTGGCGGGGACGGGCTCGGGCCCGCGCTCGACCACCTTCTCGATTTCCTGGCGGATCTCCTTCAGCTCGACGCCCATCTTCTTGAGGACCACGGACGCGACGCCTGTGCCCTCCTTGACGAGGGCCAGCAGGATATGCTCGGTGCCCACGTAGTCGTGGTGGAATCGCTGGGCTTCCAGGCGCGCGAAGCTCATGACCTTGCGCGCCCGCTCGGTGAATCGGTCGAACATCTACTGGTCTCCTGTGTGCCCGGCCTGCGCCAGGCACTCGCGGATGTAGGTGGCCCGGGCCACGTCGCGGACCTGGGGGCCGAGTTCGCGGCCCTCCAGGACCTGGAGGTGCGCCGGGAGGGTTCGGACGAAGAGCTGGTTGACGGCCGAGATGTCCAGGTTGCTCAGGAGGGCCAGGTGCACGCCGAGGCGCAGGTGGGACAGCAGTGCAATGGTCTCCCCGGACGAGATGATGCGCGCGTGGCGGAGCATGCCGTAGGCCCGCCACACGCGGTCCTCGATTTGCTGGCGGTTGCGGTCGAGGAGGAACTGGCGCGCCCGGCGCTCGTTCTCGACGATCTCGGGGATGATGCCCTGGATTTCGGCGAGAATCTCCTCCTCGGTCTTGCCGAGGCTGATCTGGTTGGAGATCTGGTAGAGGTTGCCGGAGGCCTGGGTGCCCTCGCCGTAGAGGCCGCGGACGATGAGGTTGATCTTGGCCACGGCGTGGAAGACCTTCTCGATCTGCTTGGTGAGCTCGAGGGCGGGGAGGTGGAGCATCACCGACGCCCGCATGCCGGTGCCCACGTTGGTGGGGCAGGCCGTGAGATACCCGAGGCGCTCGCTGTAGGCGTAGGGCACGCGGTCGCCCAGCGCCGTGTCCACCTCGTTGGTGAGGCGCCAGGTCTCGGCCAGCTCGAAGCCGCAGTGGAGCACCTGGATGCGGAGGTGGTCCTCCTCGTTGACCATGATGCTGACGGCCTCGTTGACGCGGATCGCGACGCCGCGGTCGCCCGCGGCGTCCTCGTGCTCCTTGGAGATGAGGTGGCGCTCGACCAGGAGGCGGCGCTCGATCTCGCTGGCCGCCTTGAGGTCGAAGTAGTGGCAGTCGGGCACAACCGTATCGTCCACGATGCTCTCGCACAGGCGCTGGCTGAGACCGGCTTGCTGTTCGGGCTTCAGGCGAGAGACGAACGGGTAGCCGGCGACGTTCCGGGCGAGGCGGATCCGCGTGCTGATGACGATATCGCTGTCGGTTCCCAAGCCGCGCAGCCATTCGCCGGACTGGTGGACCAGATCACTCAGCTGCATTGCCTCGTCCCTTCTTGAGGGCATAGATCTGGTCGCGGATGCGGGCGGCGCGCTCGTACGCTTCGTCGGACACGGCCTTGCGCAGCTCCGAGCGGAGCTGGGTGAGGCGGTCGTCGGCCCTCGCCGACGCCGGGGCGCTGGCCTGCTTGCCACGGTGCTCGGCCGTGCCGTGGATGCGCTCGAGCAGCGGGTCAACGCCCCTGCGAAACACCTCGTAGTCGTTGGGGCAGCCGAACCGGCCGGCCGAGCGGAAGTCCGCGAAGGTCATGCCGCAGTTGGGGCACACGGCCTTCTTGAGCTCGTCGTTCTCGGCCTCGCCCGCGGCCTGGACGATGCCGCTGAGGACCTCGCTGAGGTCAATGACGGAGCTGCTGGTGGGAAAGACGAGTTTCTTCTTCTTCGCGCAGTCCTCGCAGAGGTGGATCTCCTTCTTCTCGCCGTTGATGATCTCGGTGACGTGTATGGTGGCCAGCTTCTTGCCGCACTGGCACACGATCTGGCTCATGGGCGGATCTCCTCACTTCTTCTCCCACCGCAGGAGCTCTAGCACCTGGGCGAGGGTGGTGTGCTGCGAGCGGATCTCTCCACGAATGCGGTTCTCGCGCTCCAGGCAATCCATCGCGCGGTTCGCCATCTCGGCGGCCTGGGGTCGGGGGACCACCATCATGCCATCGTCGTCGGCGACGATCCAGTCCCCTGTGTTGATCTCGATCCCCTCGATGCGGATCGTGGGGCCAATCTCTCCGTAGCCCTTGGGCTCGCCTGCTGCCGCTGCGATGCAGCGCGCGAAGCAGGGGAAACGGAGCTCGACGATGTTCTGCGTGTCGCGCACCGCGCCGTCCACGGCGACGCCTGCGATCTGCCTCTTGGCGCAGCTTTCGGTGGCAAGCTCGCCCCAGACGGCTGGAGGCCGGCCGCCGGCGTCCACCACGATCACCTGGCCCGGCTCGGCCTTGTCAATCGCCTCCACGGGCTTCGCCCAGTCGCCGGGCGCCGTGCGAACGGTGAGGGCAGGGCCCACCATCCGCGCCCCGGGCCACACCGGGCGCAGCCCCACGATGCCTGGCAGCCGGTGATTGCCGTCCGACAGGTTGGCCGTGGAGACCCTCTCGAGGGTCTCGCGGACGCCTTGCCCGGCCGCCCGGTGATACAGGTCGGTGTGGACCCCGGTGCCGGTGTGCATGGCCGTCTTGAGTGCGGCGGTAGCGGCGCGCGCGTCGGCCGATTTCGTGATGGCTCCCCCGACGATGACGATGCGCGCGCCGGCCTCGATGGCCTGGACGACCGATTCGGAGTTGATGCCGCCGGCGACGGCTACGGGGATGGGGACGGCTCGGGCGACGCGGCGCAGCTCATCGAAGGTCCCCACGCCGCGCATCTGCTCGTCAATCGGCGTGTGGAGCCCCACGGACGCGGCTCCCCACTCGGCTGCCTGGCGGGCGCGCGCTGCCGGGTCGGGGCAGCCCAGCAGGTCCACGGCAATCTGCACGCCGTAGTTCTGGCCGGCCTTGACGCACTCCTGGAGCGTCGAATCCGAGGCCAGCCCCAGGACCGCTGCGACGGTGGCCCCGGCCTTGGCGGCCGCTTCGATCTCGATGCGGCCCGCGTCAATCGTCTTGAGGTCCGCCACGATGGGGACCTGGGGAAACTCTCGGCGCAACTGGCGGACCGCGTCAAGGCCCTCGCTCTTGATCAGCGGGGTTCCGGCTTCAAGCCAGTCAGCGCCGCCCGCGACGGCTTCACGCGCCACGCGGAGCGCTTGGCTCAGGTTGAGAAAGTCCAGGGCGACCTGGAGGACGATATCCACGTCGAGTCCTTTGGCCCCGGGAGGGCCGGGGTCAGGCCGAGCCCTCGGCTGCGCTCAGGGCAGGCCTGCTGTAGGTGGCGCCGCAGCCGTCGGACTCCCATGCCGTCACCTTGGCCACGGCGATGCCTTCGGGGAGCCGGACTGCAAGGGCCTCGTAGAGCATCCGAGCGATGTTCTCGGTGGTCGGGTTCGTGTGGCGAAAGGCGTCCAGATCATTCAGGCACTGGTGATCAAGGGGCTCGAGGACCCCGCGGAGCAAGCCCTTCGCCTCGCGGAAGTCGATCAGCATGCCCAGGCGGTCCAGTCTCTCGCCGCGCAGAACGACGTCCACCTTCCAGTTATGGCCGTGCAATCGCTCGCAGTTGCCGTCGTACTCCCGCAGACGGTGCGCCGCGGCGAACTCGGCCTGAATGTGCAGTTCATAGGCGTCCAGAGCGCTGCTCCCGGCGGACGCGGCCGGCGCCGCGCCCGCGCTCGCCGGGCCGTGACTTGCCCGGATTATAGCATTCCTCGCGCGGCAAGTCAAGGCAGGCACGCGGCGTGGCGAAGCAGGGGAAACGGATGATTTGTGATGGTATACGCCGTTGCTCCTGTGGTTTGTGGTGGGCCGAGCGCCGGGCAAGCTGCTGTGCTTGCCGCGTGTCGGCGCCATGCGCGCGGCTCGATGGATCCACGGTTGGCATGATACGCAGGGCATAGTATAATCAAACGGAGCGGCCCCCTGCGTGGACGGGGGCTGGGGAGAGGCGTGTTGTCGTCAGGGTGCACCCGCGCGATGCGAATGTGGAGCGGAGACGACAGGTTGCTGAATCTCCCACCTCAATGTCTGCCTCGCAGGGCGGCTGCTGGCAGGGCCGCGCTGGCGGGACCGGCCCTCGTGGCCATCGCGCTGCTGGGGTTGGGGTGGGGCGCGTGGTACGTGTGGCGCGTCCGTCAGCGGTTCCATGGCCCGCTGGAGCGTGGGCAGGAACTCCTCGTGCAGCGGAGGCTCGACGAGGCCATGGCGAGTTTCGAGCTGGCCCGGGAAGCGCGGCCGGACGACCCGGCGCCGCTGCGGGGCCTGGCCGCATGCTACAAGGCGAAAGGGCAGCTCCCCGAAGCGGCCGCCTGGGCCGACCGTGCCAGCGCGCTCGACGCGTCACCGGCCTCGCGGGTCCTGGCGGCCGAGATTGCCCTCGTGGCGGCTGGCCCGTGGGACCCTCTCGCTGACCCACGGCCGGACCTCACGCGGGAGGAGCGCGCCCAGCTCCGCAAGGCGGCCGAGCTGGCCCAGGCCGCTGCGGAGAGCCACCCCGACTGCGGCCCGGCGCATCGAGCCCTTGCGGAGGCGATGGGGCGCCTGGGGGACGTCGCCAACGCCCTGCCTCACCTGCGGCGCGCGTTGCAGATCGAGCCCCAGGCCCGGGCCACCCGCCTGACGGCCGGGGACCTCCTCATCCTGGACGGCGAGTCGCACGAGGCCCTGGAGCACTACCGCTATGTTGCCGGGCTCCTCGACCCGTTCGGCGAGCTGGAAGGCCAGGACCGGCAGGATCTCCTGCGCGCCTTGAGGCTGGGAGGCAGGGTCGCCGCGGCGCTCAAGATGGGCGAGCAGGCCATAGGCTTCTGGGGCCGATTCCTCACGGCAGGCGGGGACACGGCAGAGGGCCAAGTGGGCCTCACCATCGGCAACTACGTCAAAGGGGACTACTTGCAGGCCATCCAGGAAGGCAACCGGGCCATGCGGTACATCGGGCCGACGAACCCGAGCTGGGAGGTCCACTACTACCTCGGCCTGTCGCTCATCGAGCTCAAGCGCTACGACTCCGCGGTAGATGAACTGCGGAAGGCGGCGACTGTGCGCAGCAGCGCTGCCATCCAGTGCCTCCTCGGCATCGCTCTGGCTCGCGACGGCGATCGGGCCGGGGCTCGTGGGGCCCTCGGAGACGCGCTGGCCCTGGACCCGCGGCACGCTGCCGCGAGAGAGGAGCTGGTGAGGCTCCTGGAGGCCGATGGAGAAGTGCCGCGGGCGCTCGAGGTCCTCCGACGCGGCGTGGAGGCGACGCCGAAGGCCCGCGAGGCGCACCAGTTGCTGGCCGACTTCTGCTTGCGGCACGGTCGCGATGCGGAGGCGGAACAGGCCCTCCGTGCCCTGTACGCGCTCGAGCCGCCCACGGCCGACGCCACGGCGCAACTCGCCGTCTTCTACCTCGACCGGGGTGACCCGGAGCGAGCGCTGCCGCTTGCCCAGGAGGCCATGGCGCTGGAGGCGACGTCGGCGGGCCCTGCCCACCTCGTGGCCAGGGTCGAGGCGGCCCTCGGGCGCTACGAGGAGGCCGAGACGCATTTCGCCGTGGCCCTGCGGCTGGAGCCGAAGCGGGCGGCTGCTTACGTGGACTGGGCACAGATGCTGGGGGCCGCTGGGGATCGGGCGGGCACGGAGGAGGTCTACGCCCGCGCCCGGAAGGCCGTGCCCGGCGCGACCGTGGTGCGTTGCGCCTACGCGCGTTTCTGCATGGCGACGGGGCGGGTGGATGAGGCTGTGGACGAGTTGCGGCGGGTGCTCGACGCGGATCGCCAGAACCTGATGGCGCGGGCGGCGCTTGTCGAGCACTTCCTCGCCCGGAAGTCGCGCGAGGCCGCGCTGGCCCAGGCGCGGGAGGCCGTGGATGCACTGCCGAAGAGCCTGGGGGCGCGCAGGCTGCTCGCGCGAGTCTACCGAGCGCGTGGGGAGTGGAGCAACCTGCTCCAAGTCCTTCGGCAGATCTCCGCGTTGCCCGAAGGGGAGGCAACGACTTGGCCCGAGCTTCTGGCTGCCCAGATGCACGAGGGCCTCTACAGCGTGCCGCTGGAGGCGGTGAAGGGAGCCGGCCCTGGCCAGCACGGGGCGCAGAGGAGTGTGGACCTCATGCTGGCGATCTCCCGCTTCTATGCGGGGAGCAAGGCGGAGGCGTTGGCGGAGGTGGGGCGCCTGGCGAGCGCCGACCGGCGCGATGCCGATGCCGGCTTCACGCTCTCTCTGATGCAGTTGGCCGGGGGCCAGCCGGCGTTGAGCGCCCCAGCCTGCCGGGAATTCGCGCTGCCCGACGTGGCGCTGGAGGCGTGGACGGATCTGAAACAGCGGCGCGAGCGGGACCCCGATCAGGCGCGCGAGATCGTGAGGCTGCTCCTCCACGCGTATGCCTACGAGCAGGTCGGCTGGCACGATACGGCGGCGGAGGCCGTCGAGAGCATCCTGAAGATTGCCCCCGACTGCCTGGCTGCCTGCTGCATGGCCCCCGTGCTCTGGGAGCGCGCCGGCGACCGCGCGCGGGCAATCGCCCGCTGCGAGCTCTCCCTGAAGGACTGCAAGGCGTTCGGCTACGGGCGGCTCCTGCTGGGGGACCTGTTGCTCCTCGATGGGCAGGCGGAACGCGCCCGGGCGATCTATGCCGAGTGCGCGACGGGGGAGACGGCCCCGTTCGAGGCGCGCACCAAGTTGGCGCTGCTGGCCACGCTGGCTGGCGACGAGCAGGGCGCCGTCGAGGCCTGGCGCGCCATCGTGCGCGAGCAGCCGCGCCACGTGCCGGCCTCCAATAATCTCGCTTGGCTCCTGGCAACGAAGGCGGAGCCTGAGCTCGCCGAAGCCGCCGACAATGCCCAGACCGCCTCGGAGGTGGCGCCGAAGGACCCGGCCGTGCTCGACACGGTGGGCTGGGTGTGCCACCTGCGCGGCGAGGGGCGGCGGGCACTGAATGTCCTCGAAGACGCGGCGAAGGCGGCCCCGTACAGGGCGGCGGTGCTCTTTCATCTCGGTATGGCGTACGCGCAAGACCACCAGATCGCGAAGGCCGTGCAGGCGCTGACCTCTGCGGTCGAGCTGGCGCCCCGCGAGGCGGTGGCGGACCGCGCGCGCCAGGTCCTGCGCGACCTTCGGTTGCAGGAGGGGCTGCCGTTGGGGGATACGCGATGAGCCGTTGGCCGCTGCGAACGCTTTCTGCCGCGCTCGCGCTTGCCGCTGCGGCGACGCCTGCGGTGGCTGATCCTGTCGTGTCGTGGCCGTTGCTCCAGACGGAGCGCGAACGTCACGGCGGCTTGTTCGCCTCGTGGAGCATTGACCAGAGGAAGCTCCTGTCGGCCTTCCAAACGCTGGAGAAGACAGGCGGGGACAGCGACATTGCCGCGCTGCGGCGCCGAGTGGAGGACGACCCTGTTGATCTTGCGGCAACCGACGCCCTGGCCGTTCGCTACTGGCGGAATGGGCGCTTCCGCGAAGCCGTCCTGCTGTTGCGCCGCGTCCTGGACCTGGACCCCACATTCACGCGTGCCCGGCTGGACCTGGCGGAGTTCTTTGCGGAGCTGGGCTCGTACCAGCGGGCCGTGCGGGAACTGGAGGAAGGCATCGGCCTCCAGCCGAAGTCGGCGAGTCTGCGCCGTTTCCTGGCCGAGGTGTACGGGGCCTGGGGCGAGTGGCGACGGGCAGCAACGGCTTGGCAGGAAGTCGCTCAACTGGTGCCGACCGACCCACAGGCGCTCCTGCACTTGGCGCGCGCGTGGCTGCGGGCCGGCGAGCCCGAGGCGGCGAAGGCCGTGCTCGCGCGGTTCGCCCGCTTCGTCGAAGGAAACGAGGAGCTGACGCTGGCCCTGGGAGACCTCCACCGTGCTCTGGGGAACCTGCGCGCGGCCAGGGAGATCTGGGAACGGCTCCTGAAGCGGTCTGCCCGCAGCGGCGCCGTGGCCCAGCTCGGCCTCCTGCACCTCAGCCAGGGCGAATTCCGCGAGGCGCGCCAGAGATTCTCCGAGGCCGCCCAACTGCCGGGCGCCGACGCGTTCGTCGTCGCCGGCGCGGCGGCGGCAGCCCAGGGCCTGAACGAACAGGCCGAGGTCATCTCGCTGTGCAGCCGCGTCCGCGCCGCGGGGCGCCCGCACCTCGCGGCGAGCCTCCTGGCGAACCTCTGGCTTGGGCGTGGCGATGCGACGGCGATTGAGGCCGTGTGGGCGGCCTTCCCACGAGGGGGGAGCGAAGGCTATGCCCAACTGCTCACGATGACCAGGACCGCTCGCGACGTGTGTCGGGACCTGGCCCTTGTCCTCAGCCAAGCCGAGGTGCTCAAGGAGGCGGGGTGGCTGAGCCAGGCGATTGGGCTCCTGGAGCCCGCCAGGGAGCGAACTCGCGCGAGCGTGCTACTGAGCGAGGCGCTGGCCTCCTGCTACGAGGCGGCGGGGCACGGCGAGCGCGAGCTGCTGGTTCGCGAGGAGCTGACGCAGGCGCGCCCCGACAGCGTGCAGGCATCCAACGCCTTGGCCTGGGCGCTCATCGAGCGCGGCGAGTGGGCTCGTGCCGAGGGGGTCAGCAGGGCCTTCACGAAGCGCTTCTTCGACGATCTGGAGAGCCGCTTGGTCAGCGCGACGGTCGCACTGCGCAATGGCGACTACGCCACGGCGATCAGAGACTGCCAGGCCGTCTCGGGCAAGTACCCCACCGACGAGCGTCTCTACGCGCTTCTCCTCGACGCCATGCTGAGAGCCGGCGAGTTCCGGGACGGCGTGTCGCTCATCCACGGCAGGGAGGGCGCACTGCCCACATTCATCCTCGGGCCACTGGAGCGAGCCATTCTGGCGGCAGATGAGGAGCATTGGGAGGAGGCGCTGGCCCAGGTGCAGCGGGGGTTGCGCCGGACCCCGCGCGACCATCGGCTCTGGCTTCTGGCGGGCGCGACCGCGGAGCGCAGGGGCGACCTCGCCGGCGCCGCGGCGCAGTACCAGGTGGCTACTTGGGTCCGGCCCGAGCACGTCTCGCTGCATGTGACCCTGGCGCGCACGGCGGCGCGGGCGGGGCTCGTCCCCCTGGCCGCAGAGGCGTACCGAACGGCAATCGGCCAGACGGCGGATCCGTTCGACCTTCAGCTCGAGTACGCCGACGCCTTGGCGCAGTGGGGCCGACACAAGGACGCGGTTGCCGTGCTGGACTCCCTTCGGCCGGGCACGGGGGCGCAGCGGGATGCGGCAGCGGTTCGCCTGGCCGAGGCGCTCGTGGTGATGGGGGAGCCTGCCCGCGCCCTGGAGCTGGCTCGGGCCATGCTGGCGAGGGACGCTGCCGAGCCGGTGGCCCGCCGGGTCGCAGTGCTGGCGTGTCGAGCCCAGGGGGACCTCGACGCCGCGTTGAAGATCTGTGAGGCGGCGAGAGCCGGGGGGACCGCGGACGCCGAACTGGGCATCCTGTACCTCCTCAAGGGCCGGCACAAGGAGGCCGAGGAGCGCCTTGCCAGCGCCGTGGGTCACGCGACCCAGGTGACACCACGAGCCGAGCTGCGGAGGGCCCTGGCCATCGCTCAGACGTTGCTGAACCAGCCGCAGAAGGCGCTCAACACGCTTCAGGAGTCGCTGCCGGAACTTGGGAAGCAGAGCGCGGGGACCGAGGACCTGGTGGTCTTGCTCGCCGCCGCGGGAGCCGGGGACGCGGCCGGCGAGTTCCTTGCACGCATCGCGGAGAGCGACCCGACAGGAGCAGGGTGGGTGCGAGGTGCGTTGCCGAAGATGGCGACGGACAGGGAGCTTGCCGGGCTTGTCCTCACGGCCTGTGCGGCCCGGCGCGCCGGCTGGTACGGCGCGGCCGCCGAGCTGTTCGCCCTGGCGTCCAAGCGCGCTCCCGACGCGCCGCTGTGGCTCCGGGAGGCCGTGCGGGCGTACGTGGACGCGAAGGTGCTTGACCCTGCCCTCGCCCTGGCGCGGCAACTGGTTGCCTCCTGCCCCAACACGGGGGAGGCCCATCTTGCCCTCGCCTTGGTCCTCGAGAAGCAAGGGAAGCGGGACGCCGCGCTGGACGCGTACGCCCGCGGCGCCGCGATGCTGAGCAGGGGGGCCGTGGCCGAGCGCCTCGCGGCGGCAGATCGCCTCCGGGCGGGGGGCAGATTCGACGCCGCAGTCGAGGCATATCGCTCGGTCCTGGACGCGCAGCCGGGGAACCGGGCCGTGGCCCGCGAGCTCGCCGCGCTCTACGCCGCGCACAAGCCCGATCAACTGGCCGAGGCCGAGCGCCTTGCGACCCTTGCTGCCGAGGACAACGCCGGCGACGCCGCGTGCCGCGACACCCTGGGCTGGATTCACTTCCTGGCCAAACGCCCCGAGGCGGCGCGGCCCGAGATTCTGGCTGCCCTGCGCAGCGAGCCGCGCCGCGCCATCTCCTACTATCACCTCGGGATGGTGGACTTCGTGCTCGGCCACAAGGAGAGGGCGCACCGGGCGCTCCGCATCGCTCTCACGCTCGACGCCGACCTGCCCGACGCCGAGACCGCACGCTCGACCCTCAAAGCCATCGAGGCAGAGAAGCCGTCCCAGGAAACGGTGCCCCCCGCACCCTAGCCCGCGGAGAGCACAGGGCAGCGCGGTGCGCAGGAGACCCAACGAGCCAAGCGGCATCCATGCTGTCACCGCGGCCCTTCCGGCGACTCGGGCCGCGCCGACCACAGGAGGACCCCTATGAGCGAACAGCGGACGCTTCTGGCCTACTTCCCTTCGGAGGAAATCTCCATCTACCAGTCCGGGGAGGAGATGGACATTGACCACCCCGACGTCGTAGACCGCCGAGTGGCCGAGGAGGCCGGCGCCTTCGTGATCCACCTGCTGACGAAGGAGGCGGAGTCCTTTGAGAAGATGCGCGAAGCGGGCGACTGGGAGAAGCTCGACGCCGCCTTTGCCGCATGGCGCCGCGCGCGGGGCGTGTAGGCCAAATGGGGAAGGGCAGCGGCCGTGGCCGCTGCCCCGTCTGGAGCGGGCGACGAGATTTGAACTCGCGACATTCAGCTTGGGAAGCTGACGCTCTACCAGCTGAGCTACGCCCGCGTTCCTGAGCGGCATCTTACCCCACGAGTCTGGGGTTGTCAAGCGCAATTCGCACGAAAGGACGACTCTTGGAGTACCGAGCACTGGGGTCAACCGGGCTGCGAGTCTCCCGCCTCGGCTTCGGCTGCATCAAGTTCGCCCACTGCAAGGAGGAAGAGGTCGCCGCCGCCCTGCGGCGGGCCCTCGAGCTGGGCGTCAACTTCTTCGACACGGCCCGCGCCTATGGCACGAGCGAGGAGATGATCGGCCGCGCCATTGCCTCGCGGCGCTCCGACTACGTGCTGGCGACCAAGAGCCACGGCCGGACGGCCGACGCCCTCAGCGCCGACCTCGAGACCAGCCTGCGAAACCTTCAGACCGACCGGGTGGACATCCTGTTCCTCCACACCGTGAGCGACGCGGAAACCTATGAACAGGCGATGGGGCCGGGCGGGGGCTACGAGGCCGCCGTCCGCGCGAAAGAACAGGGCAAGGTGGGCCACATCGGCGTCTCGATCCATCGCGACCTGGCGACGATGCGTCGCACCATCGAGAGCGGGGCCTTCGAGGTGCTGATGGCCGCGGTCTCGGCGATTGACCCGGAGGGCTCGGCGGCGCTCCTGCCGCTTGCTGCCCAGCACGACATCGGCACGGTGGTCATGAAGCCGCTGAGCGGCGGCCAACTGGTCAGCCCGCCCGGTCCCAGCGGCCTGCCGCTATCGCCGGACCCCGTGGTGAGCGGAGCGCTGCGATGGGTCATCTCGAACCCTGACGTGGACACCATCATCCCCGGCATGGTCTCGGCGAGGCAGGTCGAGGAGAATGTGGCGTCGGTCGAGAGAGGCGCGCTGTCGGACCCCGAGCGGGCCGAGGTGATTGACGTCGTCGCTTCGCTGAAGAAGTCCTATCGCTACGGCCAGACGTGTCTGCGCTGCGGCTACTGCCAGCCGTGCCCGAACGGCATCAACATCCCCGCCATCTTCCAGGCGGCCGACGAGGCACGCGAATACCCCAACAACCTGAAGCACATGGGCCGCGACCTCTACGCCGCCCAGGAGCGCACCGCCGCCGACTGCGAGGAGTGCGGCCGCTGCATGGAGCACTGTCCCGCGAAGCTCGACATCCCGAAGCGCCTGCGGGAGGTCGCTCAGTTCTTTGCCGGCTGATTGCGTTTGACGGCGGCTCGGGTCCGGTGGTACACTGCCGCTGGAGACGTGAGATGGGCAGCAAGCCTGACGAGTTCGTTGACGAGCCCGACGAATGGGCGGCCATGACGCCTCAGGAGCGCTGGCAGGAGAGCCAGAAGCTCTGGGCCTTCTACCTCGCAATGGGGGGCTCCCTTGACCCAGAACCCGATTCTCAAAGTCCTTTCGACTTTGAGGAAATGCAGCGTGCAGTACCTCCTTTCCGGAGGGCAGGCCTGCATCTTCTACGGCGGCACTGAATTCAGCCGCGACGCTGACATCGTGGTCCTCGCGTCAGCGGGGAACTTGGCCGCGCTCCAAGCCGCGCTGCGCGAGCTTGATGCCGAGCAGATCTTTGTGCCGCCTCTGGAGGCAGAGTTCCTTGACCGCGGGCACGCCTGCCACTTCCGATGCCGCTGCCCCGGGGCGGAGGGCATCAGACTCGACGTCATGTCTGTCCTCCGGGGCTGCGACCCCTTCCCCAACCTCTGGGCCAGGCGCGCCGCGGTGGAGGTCCAGGGCACCGGGGAAGTGCCAGTCCTGAGCCTTCCCGACCTGGTGCAGTCCAAGAAGACCCAGCGCGACAAGGACTGGGGCCACATTCGCCGGCTGGTCGAGTCCGACTACCTTGCCCGCAGGTCCGAGGCAGACGAGGAGGACATGCTGTGGTGGCTGGCGGAACTGCGCACGGCGCCGTATCTCATCGAGCTGGTTCGCGCGAGGCCCGAGCTGGTGACGCGCGTCGAGCGGCGTCGCTGGCTTGCGGAACGTGGCCTGCGGGGCGAAGATGCCATTGGGGCCGCTCTGCTCGACGAGGAACAGCAGGAGAGGGCGGATGACAGAGCTTACTGGGCTCCGTTGCGGAGAGAGCTGGAGCACTTGCGCCAGAGCCGGCGCTCGGACGGCTGAAGCCGAGGGCAGGGACTATGGTCGCAGCAGCAGATAGCCACCCGCCACGGCGGCCTGTGCTTCCTTGCCATTCAGGATGAGCTTGGGCGTGCCCGCGACGCGGAGCTTCATGCCTGTGAGCGAGCCGTGCGCCTCGACCCTGTCGGGGGCGATGCGGATGAAGGCGTAGTCGCTGAAGGTGAAGCTCTCACCACCCCCCTCGAGCGTCAGCGGCTTGTCGTGCTCGTCGCCGTAGCGGAGCAGGATGCGGTCGTTGAGGCCGTCCTTGCCCCCGATGGCGACGCAGATGCCCTGGTCGTTCTGAGCGATGCGCTCGGACTGCTCGACGCGGTGCTTGCCGACCCCGCCCGTGAAGGGCTCGTGCAAGGCCACGAACGCCGTTTTCGAGCGGGACCGTGAGGCCAGGAGGCTCACCCCGGGCTCCTGCTCCGGAAGGCCAGGCGGCCGCGAGGCGAGGACCAGCGTGTTTGCGCCGCCGAGCATGCTCACTCGCACGCCGACGCCCCGTGCGCCTGGCTGAAGGATGGTGGCTGACCAGGGATCGTCGGGGTCACTCCGAAGCATTACGTGGATGGCCGACAGGTGGGGCCTGTTGAAGTCCCTCGCATGGACCATCCCTGTCTCGATCTGGGCTGCTGGCTTCCACGGGGCACCTCCAATGCCCTCGACCGCGCCGGGGGAGAGGATCTGCCAGTCGTAGACGCGCCGCTTGTCGCTCCATAGCCAGAAGAGGTCGAAGAGGTACTCGCTGGTGAGCACGAGGGCGCGCTCCATATCCACGTCGGGATACACGCCCTTGGCTCGGACGGCGACGAACTTGGCCGGGGGCGAGAAGTGCTCGCGGATGCGCTGGTTCTTCGTGCCCGAGTTGCCATCGTCCACGGGCTGGGCCTGAAGGCCGTCCACGACGACGCCGCACATGCCCCGCATGTGGTCGCGCCAGGGGTCGCTGCCGGCGTAGCCGCGCTTGACGCCGCCCATCCGGCAGTAGATGGGCGCGTTGAAGGCCACGTAGTCGAGGATTGTGAAGCAGTCGTGCACGTAGTGGACGTAGCGCATGGCGAACTGGAGCGCGACGACTGGCTTGGGCGATTCCCAGTAGGCGGGGCTTTCCTCGGCACGCAGCAGCGCGAAGCCGCGCTCGCGGGCGACGTAGGAAGGCGCGGGCGGCGGCGTCACCTTCTTCGGGTCAACCAGCCCGAGGCCGAAGTAGAGGCTTGGCAGGTAGACCTCCTCGCCCGGGGCGCGCATCTGGGCGAGGAAGTAGTCGAAGTGGGCATCCGGCCAGCGGCGCTGGCCGATCTCCCACCAGAGCGGATCGCGCATCTTGGGCAGCGGGCCGTTCATGTGGGCATTCGACCACCAGGCGTCGCCCCCTTTCCCATCGGCCGTATAGCCGTTGACAGTGGGGCTGGTGCCGGCGTCGCCCATCGTGACGATGGGGTATTGGGGCATGCCGCCGGGGTTCTCGATGCGCGGCAGGCCGGCCCACATCTTCATCTCGAGGAAGGTGCGCATCGTGGCGCCGCCGCGTCCCGTGTAGCCGTAGCCGTACTGGCCCAGGCCCAGCTTCTCCAGGCTCTCGCACCACAGGAGCATTGTGCCGATGTTGGAGTAGTACTTGCCGAACTCCTCGTTGTAGAAGCGCCCGTCGGTGATGTAGTCGTCGAAGTACCACTTCCAGCCGCCCGTGGCGTTGAACATCGCGTCAATGAGCTTCTCGTCCTTGAGGGCGACGGCCATCAGGTGGGTGCCGATGGCGCGGGGCCAGTGCATGTTGGGCAGCCAGCTCGTCCGGTCGTAGCGGAAGTCGGGGTGCCACGGCTTGTGGCCGGCGAGGTGGAACTGGATGTAGGCGCGGAAGGCGTCCTCGATGCCCTTCCGTTCGTCGGGCGTGAGCTGGTCGTAGAGGGCGTCGTAGCGAAGGGTGTAGAGGGTGCGTTCGTCGCGCATGTGGCGGTCGCCGGCGCTGGGCATGCCCTTGTTCCACACGAAGTTCTTCTGCTGCTCGGGCGGCCAGGTCATCGGCTCGGGCCTGGTGCCGATGCACTTGAGCAGCTCGGCCTTCTCCTTCTCGCCGGCCTTCTCGTCGCCGAGGGCCAGGTACTTGAAGAGGTTCAGCATCGTGGGGTTGCTGGCTTTGCCGCCGCTCTCCATTTTGACCATTCGCTCGTACTGCTTCTTTGCCGTGGGATCGGACTCGAGGCGCTGGCGGAGCGCCGCCGCCTCCTCCTTGGTCCAGAGGAGGAAGGGGTGGGGTACGTCCTTCATCGCGGCGAAGGTGGGCATCGAGGCCAGGGACAGCGTCGCGGCGAGCCAGAGACACGCCTTCATCATGCATTCCCCTTCGTGCTGGTGGACCGACCCCCCATGTAACCAATATCCGCTGCGGGGGTGCGTGTAATCTCCTTCGGTCGGAAAGGCCAGTTGCGCGATACTATCGCGGGCACCCCCAATCCCGCAGCTGACCCAACGCCCGCAGGGCGTGGCGGAGTAAAGCCCACGGCGATGCTTTGGGAGCCGTGGGTAAGGGAGCACCCAGGGCTCAGCCCCCGAAGCGGGG
>DATKZY010000234.1:0-10155 GCA_035527715.1 Planctomycetota bacterium
GCTCCGCCGCCCCCTTCGGGGGCTGGGCCACGGGAGGTCGTCAACCCACGGCTCCCCGAGCATCGCCGTGGGCTTCATTCCCTCGCCTCCTTCGGAGGCTGAAAACGCGAACGCCTGCCCCGTAGGAGATTACACGCACCCGCGCCCGGTTTTGCGCTTGACACGCCGGGAGGCGGGTGGTAGAGTGGAGTACGTGGGACGGCGCGTCTGGACTCTTGCTTCATGGAGGAGCTTGCCGTGAAGCGTCACCTGTTGCTCGTCGTGTGTTGTGGGTTGGCGTGTCTGGTGACGGGTCTTGCCTATGGCGAGACCACGGACATGCACAAGTACTACGGGCCCGGCCCGTACGTGTCTCCGCCGTACTGGAAGGTCCCCGACCTGACCGCGGAGAGCGTGGGTGAGCCCCCGTCCGCGTTGGATTTGACCCACAAGGGGAGGAACGAATCCGCGTATCCCGACCTCTCCACGCGCTACGGGGCCAAGCTCCAGGGCAAGCGAATTGGCCGCCCCCAGCCGCTCGTCTATCCCCTGAAGTACACGGATCACTCGAAGTCCATCATCAACCTCACGGCTACCCGGCAGCGGACCTCGGTGAAGGCCCTCCTGTACGGCCCTTCCAGCGTCGCCGCCCAGAGCCGCTATCCGTCCTACCGGACGTTCGAGTTCTCCAGGAACTACGGCAACGGCATGCAGAGGTACATGCAGCGGAGCGCGGCGCGCCAGCCCCGATAGGGCCACACGTCCCGCGCAACGCTCGCCTCAGCCGGTTCCCCGCGCCATGCTGCTCGTGCGCGAGCTCCGCGCCCTACTCGACCAGGGTCCAGCGCACGCCGCAGTTGGAGCACCGCTCCCAGTAGGGATGCAGGGTGAGGCCGTTGATCTTGGTGACGGCCTTGTCGGCCCCGTAGTCCACGTGCGGCCCCTTGTTGTTGCCGGCGCGGTCGAAGAACCGCGGATGCCCGCAGTCGCTTCAGCTCGGAGGCGGGTTCCTTGGCGTTTCGACCTCGTGCTGTTCCTCCGGGGAGCCGGTCGCTTTCCTGCCCCGGAGGAACGCGAGGACCAGGCCTGCAAGGGTGCCCACGATGATCGTCGCACCTGCCCAGTCGTGGCTCTTGAGAACGCACGTGCCTCCCCATCCGATCACCGCGAGCGCCAACAAGAAGGTGAGATACTGGCCTCGCTTGAACTGAGCTCGCGCTGCCTGCTGATCCTGCGCTTGCGCCCCCATCGCGTTCCGCTCCATCTCCATGTCGTGACGCGCCTTCGCGATCACCAGGTCATGCATCTCCTTGGCGGCCCCAGGAATGATCGCGTTGTATGCCTGAAGAATCTGGGGCGGCGGCAGAGGGCCGGCGGAGGCGAAGAACTGCATCACCTGCTCAAGCAGCTCTGCCGATGGTTGCACGGACCCGGCAGTCTGCACAGCATCCCCACCCTCGAGTTGGCTCGGGGGTCGAGCCGATCTCTTCTCGACTTCGTCAGGCATGGGCCCTTACACTCGACAGGAGTTGGCAAACGAAAGGCCCATCGGAGCGAACCGGGCTGCGTTTGCCCTGCTGCAGTGGCCTCTCCTGTTCACGACCTCGATCCTGAGCGCTGAGGTGCAGGCGCGAACCCTCGGCCTGCTGTGCTTTCCTACGACGCTCCTCGGTCCAGATCTCTCAGCCGTGCAGCGCACGTCTCCAGGGCGGCGATTAGCTGCTCCAATCGCTGCTTGGGCGAAGGCTCGGCTTGCCCGCCCTCACGCCGGCATTTCCACAATTCCCTGAACCACTGCTCAGGTGGCCTCAGCGGCATGGGCTGCGGCCGGAATCGGGACAACCACTGTTGGCATCGGTCCCGCGCGGAGGGGTGCCGCTCCGGGAAGGCTTCCAGCAACTTGCGGAAACCGTCCCCCAGATCCCTGTAGCCTCTCGCGTACAACCCAAGCGCTGAGACACGGGAGAGGCTAGGCATGATCGGCCGGCTGGGCACAGCCGGAGGCGCGAGCTCGAGCAGCGAGCCCGCTCCCTTGATGTAGTTGGCCAGCTTCGCGTTCTGTTCTGGGCTTACCACCGGGGCCTCAAAGGTCACAGGATCCCTCCCTGCTCTGTCTTGGCCTCTCCTTCAGGGATGATTGTGGCGCATGCGAGCGGAGCATGCAATCCCATCCGCAAGCCCACGCGACGTGGGAGCGGCCTTGGGGGGATACTACCCAGGTGGTCGTCTTCACCTTGTGGCTCGGCGCCTCACCTCGTCAGCGCCGCTGCAACCTGGTCGGCCGGGACGCTTGTGACCAGCAGGCCGTCGGGGTTCGTGAGGGTGAGGCCGCCGTCGGGCGTCCGCACGAGCCGTGCCGTGACCTTGCCCGCGGCGTCGCGGACCTCGAACGCGGTGTCGGAGGTCCGCACGAAGCGTACGCGGGCCTCCGCCTTGCCGCCGTGCGATGCGGTGAGCGTGGCCTCGCGGCCGTCGGGCGACGGCGCGAAGGCGTAGGTCGTCCCGTTCCCATCCGTCGCCTTGGCGGAGCCGCCGCCGAAGTCCGACCCGGTCCAGAACTCCACGACGTTCACGAGCAGGGCATCGCCGATCAGGGCGACGTCGTACACGCCCACGCCCAGGAGCAGCCAGAACATCAGCGCGTGAACCGTCCTGGAGCCCGTGATGTCGCCGTTGAACTTGTAGATGGCCCTCGTCATCGGGAACGTGCCGTAGCAGCCGCCCAGCAGCGGCGCGGCCAGCAGCGCCGCGCACAGCATCCCCACCATCGCCGCCTTGCCCATTCGCGTCCCTGTCGTCATCTGCGGTCCTCCATCTGTCCTCCCATTGTGCTCAGGGCTTGAGCAGGGCCAGAAGAGCCTGCTCCATCTCCCCGGGCCGGAAGCCGCCGGGGCCGGGGCGCCCCTTGTAGGCGACCGCCCCGTCCTTCCCCACGATGTAGAGGCGATCGGGCCAGCCCGCATAGGCCCGCTCCGCCGCGTTGTCGAGGCCGTCGAGCAGCATCGGCATTGAGAGCCTGAGGCCGGCCCGGCACTCCCCGGCCACCTTGCCGCGCTCGTCGGCGGTCGTGGGCTGCTTGTAGACCACGCCGTCGCGCTCGTTGGCGGGCATCTGCCAGCCGTCGCTCGGATGGGCCTCGCGGATGTAGACGACCAGGAACGCCGCCTTGTCCTTGTGGCGGTTGTAGAGGGCCTCGAGGGCGCCAGCCTAGCGCCGGAAGGGCGGTCACGTGTAGCTGCCGAAAATGAGCACCACGGGGCGGTCGCCCTTGAAGGCGGAGAGCTTCACCTTCCCCTCGCCGCCGAGCTGCGGCAACTCGAAGTCGGGTGCGGGGTCGCCCACGCTCAGGGTCCCCTCGCGCGGCCCGTCCCGCGGCCCCTTCGCCCCCCCGAGACACACCGGGCACAGCGACGCGGCAAGCACAAGCCAGAGCATTCGCCTCATGCCGGACTCCTCGCCCTCCTCGACATTTCCTCCGAGTATACCACAACGCCGCGGCGGGGCAACAGCGGTTGACACCGAAGGCCGATCCTGCGAACATTGAGGAGAATGACAGGGAGGCCAACCGACCTCTCCGACGAAAGGGACAGGTGGATGACGGCTCGGCAAAGCGCGCGCGCGAAGTCAACGGCGAAGGCACAGGTCTACTTCGGCTCCTCGGCGGTGGAGAGGCCGAGCGGCGACGCCAGCCTGCCGGCGAAGCTGCGCCGCATCCTCGAGCGCTTCGACCTCGAGCGCCTGTGCGGGAAGGCCCGCGTGCCCATCAAGATGCACCTCGGCGGCGGCATCGGCTACACCACGGTTCACCCCGTCCTCGTCCGCATCGTCGTGGATGCCCTGAAGAAGGCCGGCGGCAAGCCGTTCGTGGTGGACGGGCGTTTCGACACCATCGCGTCGGCGGCGCAGCGCGGCTACACGGCCGAGACCCTCGGCTGCCCCATCGTCTCCGCAGGCGGCGTCTACGACTCCCACCTCGTGACGAAAAAGGTCCGCTACCGCACGCTGCGGGAGCTGCGCATCTTCGGCGCCATCTGGGATGCCCCGTGCCTCGTGAACCTCTCGCACGTGAAGGGCCACGGGGACTGCGCGTACGGCGGGGCCTGCAAGAACATCGCGATGGGCTGCGTGAACGGCCCCACGCGCGGCGCCCTCCACGCCCTCGAGGGCGGGATCGAGTGGGACGCCGAGGCCTGCGTCTTCTGCGGCCGGTGCGCCGAGGCCTGCGACCGCGGGGCCATCCACTTCGACAAGGCGAAGCGCTCGATGTGGATCAACTACCACCACTGCCGCTTCTGCCGCCACTGCATCGTCGCCTGCCCCAAGAAGGCCCTCGTCATGCGCGACCCCGCCGGCTTCCGCCACTTCCAGGAGGGCATGGCTCTCGCCGCCAAGACCGTCCTCGGCTCCTTCGAGCCCGATCGCGTGCTCCACATCAACCTGCTCACCAACATCACGCTCATCTGCGACTGCTGGGGCATGAGCCTGCCCAGCCTCGTGCCCGACATCGGCGTCATGGCCTCGCAGGACATCGTGGCCATCGAGGCCGCCACCCTCGACGCCATCCAGGCCGACAAGTTCATCCCCGGCACCCTCTTCCGCGGCTGGGAGCTGGGCGAGGGCGGGCACCTCTTCGAGAAGCTCTTCGGCAAGGACCCCTACGGCCAGGTCCGCGCCCTCGAGCGCCGCGGCCTGGGCACCTCCCGCTACAAGCTCGTCGAGGTCAGGTGAACAGGACTCGGTCGCGGAGGGGCTCAGAAGTTCTCGGGCGGCTCGTCTCCCTGGTGGCCCTTGCCGGCGCGCTCGCGCTTGCCGCCCTTGTCGGCCTTGTCGCGCTTGCCGGCGGCGTTGATGTGTTGCACGGCCAGCTTCCCCGCCGCGTTGTGGTAGGCGAGCTGGATGCGGCGGGGCATGGTGAACTGCTGTTCGGCCGCGGCATCGCCCTCGCCGACCTTGAGGGTCAGGACGACGTTCGCGCCCTGGGTCTCGGCCTTGACGAGGGTGCCCTGGGCGATGAGGGCCTTGCCCTTGGCGTCGGGGGCGCGCTTCCCGCCGGGCACGCGCACCATGTGCACCTGCCTCTGGCCGTTCCTCTCCGTGTACATCACGGCCACTTGGGCGGGCAGCTCGAAGAGCTTCTCGCCCTCGTTGTCGAGGGCGACCTTGAGCTCGAACGTCCCTGCCCCCGGCTTGGGCGTGGCGGCGACGAAGACGCCGCTGCCGGTCTTGGGCGGCTCCTGGTCCTTCCTGCCGCCCGCCAGAGCGCTTCCCGCCACGACCAGGGCCACCGCAACGACGCTCAGGAGGCTTCTCACGGTCGGTTCTCCTTCTTTCTGCTGGCTCGAGACGCCTGTCCCCGAGGGAATAGTGCGCCGGGTGGTCGGGTCGTTAGCCTTCACTTGGGATAGCCGCCGAGGCCGACCGTGTCGGCGGGCGCGGTGAAGCCGGGTCCACCGGCGGCCACGTAGCCGTGGCTGGCGCCCGAGGCGTCGGGACTGACCCAGAAGGCGTAGAGACTGCCCTTCGCCAGGTGGAAGCGGAAGCGCACCGGCTTGCCGGCCAGAGCGGACAGGTCGTCCGCGCCCTTCCAGCGCACCGCCTGGAGGGTCTTGTCGCCCGCCAGCGGCTCGCAGTTGTCGCGGGTGAAGGGGGCGATGGGCTTCCCGTCGTCCTGCAGAACCTCGACTTGCAGCTCGCCCGCCGAGTTGACGAAGAGGTGCTTGCCCCTGAAGCTCACGAGGCGAGTCGTCAGCGTCCCGGTGCCGTCCATCGAGGCGAAGCCGTCGCGCCGCAGCGTGGCGAGGCCCGTGGTGCACACGCCCGAGGCGGTCGAGCCCTTGATGCCGGCGCGGGCGCTGAAGTAGAAGTAGAGCTTGTCGCCGACGACCAGGCAGCCGCCGCCGGCCGACTGCACGTTGCCCCAGTTCCAGTCGCCGTGCTTTTCGGACACGCCGATGAAGGGGCGGTGGTCGGGCCGGCTCCAGTGGAAGCCGTCGCGGCTGAAGCCGAGGCACACGTAGTTGGGCTTCGACCGGTCGCGCGGCTGGCCGGGCCAGATGGTGAAGAGGCCGAGCATCAGGCTCTCGTAGGCCACGGCGTCGAGGTTGTAGAGCTGGGGCGGGGTCTTCAGGTCGTCGCGGGGCGGGTCGTTGGTGTCGGCGCCGACCCAGAGCGGCGCCTCCTCGGGCTTCCAGGCCGCGCCGGCCGCCAGGTCGGCGTGCTCGCGGTACTGTCGGGAGCGCCCCAGCACGCCCGAGCGGATGCTGTAGACCCACACCTTGCGGAACGGGTTGTGGAAGATGGTCGAGCGGTCGCCGATGGGCGGCGTGTGAGCCACAGGCTTGCCCCAGTGAACGCCGTCGGGCGAGGCGTGGACGTAGCCCACCCAGCCCTTCTGCCCCTCGGGCGCACGCTGGACGACGAAGAACTTGAACCGCTTGGCGGGATCCTTCTCCTCGAGGTCGAGCCACACGGCGGCGGAGTCGCGGTAGCCCTCCTGCACCACGTTGGTGCCGGGCTTCACGTCGAGCGGGGGCTTCTCCCAGGCGATGCCGTCCTTCGAGGTCGCGTAGCAGGTCCCCCGCACGTAGCCGCCCATGTACCACATCTTGAACCGCTTGTCGGCCGGGTCGAACCACACGCCGTCGCTGAAGACCATCGCCGTGGGGTCGCGCTGGGTGGCTGTCTCCCAGGCGGTGTCGGGCTTCAGCACGGGGTTGGCGGGGTGAAGCTCGGCGAGGTGGAACGCGCGCTTCAGCGTCGTCTGCTCGACGAGAAAGTCGTCCACGAAGAGTTGCCGCCCCACGTCAATCGGGATGACGGCGGGCGGCTCGGCCAGATAGGGGGGCGACATCGGCTCGCGCGTGAGCGTCTCGGCCCTCGGCGGCCAGGGCGAGGGCAGCACGATCCCGTTGTAGAGCGTCTCGCCTGCGTCCACGCGAATGCCTCCTACTCCAAGACACAACGCTGCCAGAGACGCCGACGCGATCAGGCATTTCCTCATGGTCCGGCCTCCTTCAGCCACACGTGGAAGCGACAGGGCTGGCCGGTGAGGGCAGCCGGCAACGTGATGACAGCGAGTTCGCCTTGCGCCCCAACCGCCGCGGGGCGGCCGTCAATCTCGGCTCGCACCGGCCTCCCGCGCGCAGCAGCGTGGAGCCGCAGGCAGAGGCGTTGCGCTTCCTTACACCGATACTCGCCGGTGATCCTATCCCGCTGCATGCGGTAGGCGAGGGTGCGACCCCGCCACGAGAGGGTCTGGCCGAAACCGGCCTCCCAGAACGCCTCGGGCACGGTCGGGGCGAGAACGAGAGCGCCGTCGAGCCGGTGCTCGACACCGAGGAGGAAGCGCTGGACGACGCGGATGAGGTTGGCAGGGTACTCGCAGTACTTCTCGACGCCGTAGCCGCCCTGGGCGCCGTAGCGCTCGCGCCAGTAGTAGCCGTGCTTCTCGCCTTCCCTGCAAACCTTGCGGATGCTGGCGAGAAGCCCGTCGGCGTCCCCCATGCGCGCCCGCGCCCAGCATTCGAGATGCCACACCCGCCCCATCGCCGCGAGGTCCTGGCGGTCGGCGTGGGTGAACTCCCACGCCTCGTATGTTCCAGGCAGGGTGGCGATGCCGGTGGGCATGCCGCCGTATTCGAATCGCTTCTCGTCCTTCAGGCGCGGCCACAGGAGAGCCGCCTGCTCCGGGCTGGCTAGGCCGAGGGCGATCGCGCTCCAGTCGGTGTCCGTCAACCCGTGGCTCGTGATCGGGCCGCGGGTCGGGTGGATGTACTCGGCGAAGTGGTCCTTCGCCCAGAAGCGGGTGCGGAAGTGCGCCGCGATGCGGCGGGCCAGCTCCTCGTGCCGCTTCGCCGCATCGGGCTTGCCCGCTGCGCGGTTCAGCTCGGCGGCCCGCCCGAAGGCGTCGGCGGCGTGGCACTGCGCCACGCCGTCGTACTCCACGCGGGTGGGCCGCTCGACGTAGTAGCCTGCGCCGCCGACCGCCCCGTCGGCGGTGGTCAGCGTGGCAAGATAGTCCGCGGCCAGGTTCACCGAGGGGAGCTGAGCCGCCAGCCACTCGCGGTCCTGCGTGAAGCGGAAGACCGCGTCGGCGTTCTGGATGTAGGTCGGCCCGGCGAGCGCGCGGAGCGGGTCGCCGGGCACCCAGTGGCGGTAGAGGCCGCCGTTGGGGTCCACCGGCGTGTTGTTGCCGATGCTCTTGCCCGCAAGCCCTGGGAGGATCGCGAGGGGCAACTGGCCGTTGGGCTTCTGGAACGAGCGGACGTAGCTCCAGTTCGCCTTCACCACCTCCACCTGGCCCAGCCACAGGAGCGCGTCGGTCATCTGGTGGCCGTCGAGGGAGGGATAGGTGTTGCCGGGGCCGTAACCCTGCCCGTCCGCGCACACCGACCAGTAGCCGGGGAAGACCTTGGGGTTGACGGCGGCCAGCACGTTCTGGCGTGCCGCACGCTCGTAGGCGCGCGCGAGTTCTGCATCCGGGAGATCGAGCATCCGGTCTGCCACCTCGCCGGCGGCGGCCAACCCGACGAAGAGCACAGCCCACAGGGTCCGAACCATGCGCCCAGTATACCGGGCCACGCCCCGATTGCAATCCCATTCGGACCCGTTTGACGCGGCCAGGATGCCAGTGTAGTATTGTAGGAGAGGCCCTGCGCGAGGGCGCCCAGGCACAGACGGTGAAACGGGGGGACCCGACCGGTGGCGCGGAAGTACACGTGGCTCGTGATTGTCGGGCTGGTCGTGGTGGGGATTGTGGCCGTGCGCGCCGTGCTCCGCAGCGGCGGCGCCTCGCTCCCCGTCGGCCAGGAGAGCCCCCAGGCCGTCCTGCGCAAGCTCCAGCGCGCCCTCGCCGACGGCGACAAGGCGAAGTTCGTCGAATGCTTCGCGTCGAGCGGCGGCGACCACAAGGCCGCGGTCGAGGCCCTCTCTGACCGCGCGCAGGCCGCCTCGCGCCTCCGCATCGCCCTGCGCGAAACCTATGGCAAGAACGCCTGGGACACCTTCGTCGGCCTCCAGGCGAACCCCGCGGCGTTCGCGGCCTTCGTGTGGCCGCGCGACGAGGATGTCGCCGCCGCGGCTCAGATCGCCATCAAGGGCAGCGAGGCCCAGGCGGAGTTGCCGTCGGGGGGAGGCCCGCTGGCCCTCAAGCTCGAGGGTGTCTGGCGGGTCGAGGTCTTCCCGCGCGACAACGGCGTGCGCGACCGCCGCGCCGCCCTCGCCGGCGCGGCCGCGGCCCTCGACCAGGCCCGCGCCCGCATCGGTCAGGAGGGCGCCACGCCCGAATCTCTCGCGCAAGAGGTGAGGAAGCGGCTCGGCGGCGAGCCGTGAGTCGGCGGCCGAGGCACACAAAGGACGCAACGAGAGGAGGGCCGAAGAGTGCACGGGATTGTCTGGCAGGCGTTCCTGTTTGCGGGCGGTCTTGCCTGGTGCGCCTTCGTCGGCCGCAAGCTCCCGGAGTACCTCGCCAAGCTGAGCCGAACCTTCCAGCGCTACCGGGCGAGCAAGAACCCCCACGTCCTGGCCACGATCAAGGGGGGACACGGGCGGCGGGAACACTTCCGCAAGCAGTGCTCGAAGGAGTTCTGGACCACCCTGGCCCTCCAGGTCCTCCTCCTCTGGCCCCTCACCCTCCTTGCCCTTGCGGCGATCGTGTGGTTCGTCTGGAGTCTGGTCACGATGGTCGCCGGCGGCTTCTGAGCCTGCTCGGCAGAATTCGCGTTGCGCCGAACTCGACCTCTTTCTCCCCCTTCGCGGCCGCCGCATCGGCATTGAGTGTACGTTCAGCGTCGCCCTCGACGACCTTCGCCTCGACCACCTCTACGTCATCCACCCCGGCCCTCACCGCTGCCCCGTCCACGACAAGATCACCGCGTGGCCTCTCGCCGAGATCGCTGCCTCGGCCGCGGCGCTCCCCGCCCCCAAGACCGTCCCGCCGACGCCGAGGGACGCCTGAGGGCAGCCCCTACAGGTTGTGCCTCGACCTTGTGTACGTGTCCTTGGGCCCGACGCGGTGGCCCACGACTTGGGGGCTCTGCCCAATACTGTTCGGCACGGTTGTTGCGGAAGGACAGGGCGAGACGGCTCGGGTGCTGCGGAGGGGTGCGCAGGCGCCGTTCGGTATCGTGTGTGCGGAGTTGGCCGGGTGAAGACAGGGAATGGCCACGTCCGAGGGCA
>DATKZY010000235.1:0-7936 GCA_035527715.1 Planctomycetota bacterium
GCTCCGCCGCCCCCTTCGGGGGCTGGGCCACGGGAGGTCGTCAACCCACGGCTCCCCGAGCATCGCCGTGGGCTTCATTCCCTCGCCTCCTTCGGAGGCTGAAAACGCGAACGCCTGCCCCGTAGGAGATTACACGCACCCCCGCCACAGTTGCTTCTTGACTCGTGGGAGGGCGAGAGTAGAATAGCGCGTGGATGACCCATCACCCGGAGGTTAGTCATGGGCAAGGCAGAGATGGCCGTGATGGATGATGCTCTCTCGCTTCCGGTGGAGGCGAGGGTCCAGCTAGTCGACAAGCTCCTCCAGAGTCTGAATCTGCCGACGCAGGAAGAGGTGGAGGAAGCCTGGGCCAAAGAGGTGGACCGCCGCATCGCTGAGGATGAACGGGGTGAGGTCAAGATGATCCCGGGTGAGGAGGTCATCGCGGAACTCCGCAGGAAATACGGCAGATGACCTTCTCCTTCCATCCGGAAGCAAGAGAGGAAGCGATCGAGGGGGCAGCGTACTACGAGGGATGCCAGCCCGGCTTGGCCTGAGAACTACTTCCCCGACTGTGGGCGGGGCTTGTAGAGTTCGGGGCGGCGGCACTTGAGGAGCACGGCGCGAAGGTCGCCTTTGGCCTCGGGGTGGTTGCGGCCGGAGTACATCTGGTCGAAGCGCTCGCGAGGAATGCCGCGAAGGACAGGGTCGGGATAAGGGCCGGCCTTGCGGACGGCGTCGGGCCATGCGTAGTACTTCGGGCGATTGTCGAGCTGAAGCGTGACGACGAGCGGCTCGTTGCTCGTCCCGTACTGCGAGGCGGCGAGGACGAAGCCCCACGGGTCGGCGATGTAGCTGCGGTGGTCGGTCTGGCGGGTCCCGCTGGCCGCGCGGAGGAGGAAGTAACCGTTGTCCACGCAGCGGCTGAGGTTGCGGATGCGCGTGTGGTCGGTGAAGGGGCCGGCGTCCTGCGTCGGCAACAGCATCAGGTCGGCCTGGTGGAGGGCGGCCACGCGGTCGATCTCGGGCGAATAGACGTCGGCGCAGATCTTCACGCAGATGCGGCCGAAGTCGAGGTCGAAGAGGCCCACCTTGTCGCCCGCCTGGTAGTATTTCGACTTCTTGTCGGTCGTCTGGTTGATCTTCGTGTAGCGGCCAAGCTCCTTGCCCTCGCGACCGAAGAGGATGGCCTCGTTGAAGCCGCGCTCCACCTCGCCCGCGATGACGATGTACATCTTGTGGCGCTTCGCGGCGTCGGCGATGCGGGCGAGGTAGCCGCGGTTCCGCTCGCGGAGCTTCTCGACCTCCTCGTCGCCCTTGTACCACACGTATTCCCACAGGCACACGAGGTCGCAGCCCTGCTTGCCGCAGGCGTCGAGCTTCTCGATGAGCCGGTCCACGTTGCCCTCGCACTCGATGGCGGCGGCCTTGATGGTCCGCTTCATCCCCTCCTTGCGCGGCTGGGGCGGCGGAAGCTCGGCGGCGGTGATGGCGGCGTACTTGCCCGCCGTGTCGTAGCCGCCGTTGCGCGGGGCGCCGCCGAGCCGCGACGCGGGAATCGCCGCAATTGCCACCCCGCCCGCGTGGCCGCTGTCGGCCATCGTGTGGCCGTCGGGGTCGAACACCTGCGCGCGCCCCAGCGGCCAGGTGCCCGTCCACGAGAACTTGTCGCGATAGCCGCCGTAGCCCTCTTTGCCCGCGTAGCGCGCCACGACGATGTGCAGGCTGTTGTGCACGGCGCGGCCCTGGAGCGTGAGCGTCTCGAGGTGCTCGTCGCGGACGGGGAAGGGCGACGTTGACCAGACGACGAGGCTCGCCCCTCGCTTCCGCAGCACGGCGTCAATCTCGGGGAAATAGTGGTCCGTGCCGACCTTCAGCCCGACGGCGCCGATGTCGGTCGCGAAGACCGGCAGGTCGTCGCCGAGAGCGATGTCGTCCTCGTAAGGCAGCTTGTGGCTCTTGCGGTACTTGCCGACGATCTTCCCCGCGCGGTCGCAGAGGAACGAGGTGACGAAGGTCTTGTCGCCCTCACGCTCGCGCAGGTTGCCCACGACCCACATCTTGTACTGTGCCGCCTTCTTCGCGATCGCCTCGCTGGCTGGGCCGGGGATTGGCTCGGCGGCTTGATAGACACATTCCTCGGGCAGGCAGGCCAGGTCGGCCCCTGCCGCGCCCGCTTCGTCCAATGCCTTCAGGGCGTTCTCCAGCGTGCGGTGTCCCTCGTCCCACACGAGCGAGATGGCGGCGACCTTCACCTTCTTTGTGCGGCGGGCGATGGCCGCGGCCGCGACAGCATCCGCCGCGCCCTCGGGGCCTTCGAACACAATGTCGTCCACGATGACATCGGTGTGGGCGCCCTTGGTGCCGCCGACGGCGACGATGACGGCGCTGATCCAGGCGCCCTCGGCCGGCTTCTTGCCGCCCTCGCACCACTTCTTGAGTTCCTCGTAGGCGTTGTCGAGCGTGAGCTTGTTCCAGCGGTCGAACGGCCCCACGCTCGGCCCGTGGTAGATGAAGCCGTAGGGCGCGATCGCGATCTTGAGGGAGACCGGCGCGATGCCCTTCACGCGGAACGAAATGGCCTGGAGCTGCGGCACGAGCGGGATCGGCTCGCGCAGCGTGTAGCTCCAGTAGGAGAGATCGTGCTTCGCGTCCTCGGGGAAATCGGCGACCAGGTGTGCCGCCGCCGACTCGCCGCGGCCGATGCCGGCCTCGGTCGCGTTCACGAGCACCTTCGCCGGCTCGTCGCCCCAGGTGCGCACGAGCGGCTCCTTGCGCGCGGGGCCCTCGAACGCCTCGCGGAAGATCTCCTCGCCACAGGCCGTGCTGGCCAGCGCAACCATGAGGACAAGGCGGAAGCAGGACATTCTAATGGGCCTCCTATCGGTGTGCCCCTCAGTCTATCGCGCCCCCCTGGCGCGATCAACACGCCGCTCCTCCTTTGCATTCGCCGCCCAGGCTGCTATACTCCCCCTTGCAGGAATCGCCCAGGGGAGGCCACCGCACGAAAGGACGCGCCGTGAAGAACATCGTGCTGCTCATCACCGACACGTTTCGCTGGGATAATCTCGGGGACCGCGCCGCCCTGCCCGTGCGGACGCCTGAGCTGGACCGCTTCGCCGCCGAGCGTGCGACGGCCCTCGAGGGCTTCTACACCGGCAGCTTCCCCACCATCCCGCACCGGGCCGACGTCGCCACCGGCACCCTCGGCTGGCCCCACTACGGCTGGCAGCCGATTGACCTGAGCAGCCGCAACCACGTCGCCCAGATTCTCGGCAAGGCGGGCTACGCGACCCAGCTCATCTGCGACTGCCCCCACCTGTTCAACGCCCGCTTCCAGCACGCCTTCCACGCCGCCTTCCAGCACCGCGGCCAGGAGGGCGACAAGCCGCTCCTCCACCTCAACGACCCCATCCCCGAAGTCGTCCCTCTCCACAAGACCCGCCACCTCCCGCAGTTCCGCGGCCGTACCCTCGCCGACACCCACGACTGGACCAATCGCAACCCCCGCTACGAAACCGAAATGTTCCCCGCCAAGACCGGCGACACCGCCGTCCGCTGGCTCGAGGAGAACCACCGAGCCAACCCCTTCTTCCTCTGGGTGGACTTCTTCGACCCCCACGAGCCCTGGAACGCGCCCGAATACCTGGTCAAGCGCTACGACCCCAACTACGCCGGCACGCCGATGGTCCACCCCAACTACGGCCCGGCCACCGACTACGCGCCCGAGGAGCTGCGCAACCTCCGCGCCCACTACGCCGCCGAGGCCGAGCTGGTGGACCGCTGGATCGGCCGCGTGCTCCAGAAGCTCGACGACCTTCAGCTCTGGGACGACACGATCGTGCTCGTGACCTCCGACCACGGCATGTCGCTCGGCGAGCACAACCGCACGGGCAAGAGCAACATCCATCCCGCCGACCCGCGCTACTGGCCGCTCTATCCCGAGATCGGCCACGTGCCCTTCCTCGTCGCCGGCGGCGACGTGCCGCGCGGGGCGAGCCGCAACGCCTTCGGCCAGGCCGTGGACATCTTGCCCACGCTGTGCGACCTGGCGGGCGCGAAGGCCGAGCCGCCCGTGCCGTTCGATGGCAAATCCCTCGCCCCCGCCATCCTCCGCGGCGACGCGTCGCACCGCGACTTCGTCGTCACCGGCTGCTTTGCCCGCGGCGAAGGCGACGCCCGCCCCCGCAGGGCCTGCACGCCGTTCCTCACCGCCGAGCGGTGGGGCTACGCGCCCGTCGGCGCCCGCGGCACGCAGGAGCTGTACGACCTCGCCGCCGACCCGTTGGCCGCAAACGATGTGGCGGCGGAGCACCCGGGCGTCGTCGCCGAGCTTCACGAGCGCTTCATCGCCCACCTGCGCCGGCACAAGGCGTCCGACGCCGTCATCGCGCTCTGGCACAGCGCCGCCGACGAGGCGGCCCGAGGCTCCTGGGCCGTGGACTATCCCAAGGAAACGGTCTGAGCAGACTCGCGGCTGCGCGAGGGTGCGGGCCGGAACTGGGCGGCTGTTGCGCGCGCGCGGCCGGATGGGTATCATAGAGGAGGCTCGAATGCAGCGCATTCGACTTTTGGTGAAGGGCCGGCACGATGGGGCTTCGGACAAGGCTGGTTCTGGCCTTCCTGTTTGTGGTCCTCCTGCTCGGGGGCGCCACGGTCTACACCGGCTCCCTGCTGATTGACCACACGGTGCGCCGCGAGGCCCAGGCGAACACCGAGGCCAGCCTCCGCTCGGCCCGCACCTACATCGAGCAGCGCCTCGTCACCCTCCAGCAGATCCTCGAGTCGCTCGCCCGCAGGCTGAGGCCCCGGGCCGCCCTGGTCGAGGGGGCCACCACCGACGTGCGCCTGAGCCTGGAACGCGAGCGCCTGCACTACGGCTTCGACGTGCTGAGCCTCTGCAACGCCGCGGGCTCCGTGGCCCTTCGGACCCGGCACCCCTACAGCACCGAAGGCAACCGCGCCCTCGACCCGGTCGTGGAAAAGGCCCTCAAGGGCGAGGCCGCCCGGGGCATCGAGGTGCTCCACGCCGACGAGCTGGCCCTCGAGGGCGACGACTTGCCGCGCCAGGCCTTCCTCTCCCTCGTCGAAACCCCCAAGGCCAAGCCCCGGCCCGACGCCTCGGAGCCCCGCGGGCTCATGCTCTGGGCCGCCGCGCCCGTGCCCGACGCCGACGGCAAGACCCTCGGCGCCGTCTACGGCGGCATCCTGCTCAACCGCAACTGGGCGCTGGTGGACGCCATCCGCGACACGGTGTTCGGCAACGAGACCTATGCGGGGAAGGCCCTGGGCACAGTGACTATCTTCCTGTGGGACGCCCGGGTCGCCACCAACGTGATGACCGAGGCGGGCAACCGCGCCATCGGCACCCGAGTCTCCTCCGCCGTCTACGACCGCGTCCTCGAGAGCGGCCAGCCGTGGGTGGACCGCGCCTTCGTGGTGCGCGACTGGTACATCACCGCCTACGAGCCGATCCGCGACCCCCGCGGCCAGACCATCGGCATCCTCTACGTCGGCATCCTCGAGCAGAAGTACGCCGACCTCAAGCGCCAGATCCTCCGCTCGTTCCTCACCCCGGTCATCGTGGCCGCCGTGGCCGCCATCGTGCTCGCCTTCGTCATCACGAAGACCATCGCCCGACCCGTCAACGAGCTGCTCCTCGCCACCCGCCGCCTGGCCAGCGGCGACCACGACCACAAGCCGCGCACGTTCCGCTCGGCCCCCGAGTTCGCCGAGCTCGTCGAGGCCTTCGGCCACATGGCCGACGCCATCGGCGAGCGCGACCTGGCCCTCCGCCAGCAGAACCGCGAGCTCGAGGTCTCCAACGAGCGCCTCGCCCAGCTCAACCGCAACTACATGGAAATGCTCGGCTTCGTCACCCACGAGCTGCGCAACCGCCTCAACAACGTCATCTTCTCCGCCGCCGCGCTCCGCGACGGCTACGTCGGCCCCCTCACCGACAAGCAGCGCGACACCGCCGCGCGCGTGGCCCGCAACGCCCACCACCTCGAGGAGATGATCGTCAACTACCTCAACCTCTCCCGCATCGAGAAGGGCGAAATGGTCCTCCAGCCCCAGCTCATGGAGCTGCGCAAGGACGTCGTCGAGCCCATCCTCGCCCAGGTCCGCAGCCAGCTCGACAGCGCGAAGATGCACGTCGAGAACCACGTGGGCGAGGGCATCACCTTCCAGGCCGACCCCTCGCTCCTGCGCATCGTGCTCGACAACCTGCTCACCAACGCCGTCAAGTACGGCCGCCCGGGCGGCCGCATCGAGGTCGCCACCGCGCAGACCAGCGACGCCGTCCAGCTCTCCGTCACCAACGAGGGCGAAGGCATCAGCCCTGAGGACCTCCCCAGGCTCTTCGGCAAATTCGTCCGCCTCGACCAGCCTTCCGCCAGGTCCCGCAAGGGCACCGGCCTCGGCCTCTTCATCTGCCACGAGATCATCGAGAAACACGGCGGCCGCATCTGGGCCGAAAGCCAGTTCGGCCAGTGGGCTCGCTTCACCTTCGCCATCCCAAAGGTCCCGCCCGCCTGAGCCGCACCCCCGCCGCCTACCGCCCGTCCGCCTTCACCACCGCCTGACCCGTCCCGTCGCACTCGGGGCACACCTGCTTCACCAGATAGCTCTCGGGCTTCGAGCCCACGTCGCGCCACTTGCGGACGGCGACCCAGCCCCTCCCCTTGCACTCGGGACACGTCTGCCAGAAGACGAGCTGGAGGCCCCGCAGCAACGCCTCGAGGAACTGCTCGCGCGACACCCCCTGCGCGTCGAGCTGGCGGGCCGACCAGCGCGTCTCCCGACCGAACCCGGTCCGCATCAGCAGCACCACGGCCTCTGCCTTCGCCTCGCGGTTGCCCAGGAAGGGGGCGAGCACCACCGTGTCATCGCCCAGGCGACACAGCACGTCGCGTTGCTCCGTCACCCGCACCACGGTCGCGATCTGCCAGAGCTTGTCGCCCTTCCCCTTGTAGCGCGGGTCCACGCTCGCCATCGGCTCGTCGAGGTGGTGATAGCTCCCCATCGTCAGCACCACGCGGTCCTTGTGCTTCCGATAGGCTTCTTCGAGCCACTCCGGGCCGCGCACCTGCCCGTTGTAGCGGATCTTCGGCCACTCGAACGCCTCGCCGGCGAACACGGGCAGCCCCAGAACCGCCAGCAAGCTCACCCAGCGCATCACCCCAGAACTCCTGCCCTCACCATTCGCGTCTACCTCCATATTACACGGTTGGTCGTCGAAAGCAAGCCCCTGGCCCCGACCACTTGAGCCTCGCCTCCCGTTCTGCTATACTTCGCCGGCCACGCCGGAGTGGCGGAATGGCAGACGCGCTGGATTCAAAATCCAGTGACCGCAAGGTTGTGAGGGTTCGACTCCCTCCTCCGGCACTCTCTAACCCGTACTATCCGAAAACCCGTCCCACGAGATCGAGAGGCTGGTTACCTTGCCGGCGGGTTGCTGTACTCCTCTGCGGGCGGGGAGAGAAGGGATCCGCGGATCGTGCGGGCCGAGCGGAGGCGCACCGACCCTGCATGGTTCCAGTGGTGCACGGCCCGAGTGAGGGCTCCAATCCACGGGCGTCACGCGGCTCGGCGGTACGACTACAGCAGGCCGCCCAGACTCTCCTCGCAGTGGACCTCGCCGATGGGCCCGCAAACTGGCTCGGGCGCTGGCTCGCCCGTGCGAATGGCCCTCGGCACGCGGTTCGCCAGCCCTTGGTGGGGCCGGCATTCGTTGAAGTGGCGGCGGTAGAAACCCACCGCGCGACACAGGCTCTTGAGGCCGAACAGGATCAGGTGGTTCAGACACTCCTCACGTAGGCTTCGGCCCCAGCGCTCGATGAATGGACTCGCGTTCGGTGCATGGTAGGGGGTCTTCACAGGCTCCACGCCCGCGCTCCGAAGCACCGCATCGAAGTCGGCACAGAGGGACTTGTCGCGATCATGCAGAAGGAAC
>DATKZY010000236.1:0-4317 GCA_035527715.1 Planctomycetota bacterium
GCGAGCTATATCTCGCCTCGCGGCGCTATGCCGAGGCGCTGCGCCACGTCGCAGCGTTCGACCTCGACGGGCTGCGCGCCAACATCAAGGCGCTCTACGCGGACAAGGCCGCGCGCGACCCGCTGCTCGGCCGCCTCGACGCGCTCGAACAGCAGGCCGCGAAGTGGGCCGGCGGCGAAGCCATGGCCCAGGACCTCGAGGCCTGGAAGCAGGCGGTGGAGTCCCTCCGCCGCGATGCCCTCGTCACCCGCAACCCGCTGCTCGGTTTCGACGAACTCGTCTTCATCAAGCGCCTCACCTACGACTCCAATCACTACTACACGGAGTACATCAACGGCTCGTGGAAGCCCGGCGGCAACCTGTGCGCGCTCGACCTGCGCACGGGCGCCGTGCGCGAGCTATGCCCCTCGCTCCAGGGCGGCGTGTTCGGACGCTTCGACGTGTCGTTCGACGCGAAGCGCATCGTCTTCGCCTGGAAGTGCGCCCACCAGGAAGGCTATCGCATCTACGAGGTGAACGCCGACGGCACCGGCCTGCGCCAGCTCACCTTCCCGCAGGACAACGAGAAGTGGCTCGTCGAGCAGTACCGCGCCCGGCCCCACTACCACCACGGCACCGACGACATGCACCCCTGCTACCTGGCCGATGGCGGCATCGCCTTCATCTCGACCCGCTGCCAGTACGGCATCCTGTGCGACGGCCCCGACGACTTCTCGACGACCGTGCTCTACCGCATGGACGCCGATGGCAAGAACCTGCGCAAGCTCAGCAACTCATCGGTCAGCGAGGCATCGCCCGTGCTCATGCCCGACGGTCGCCTGCTCTACACCCGCTGGGAGTATGTGGACAAGGGGGCCGTGAGCGTCAAGTGCCTCTGGGCCATGTACCCCGACGGCTCGATGTCCTCGGAGATCTATGCGAACGACATCTCGCTGCCGCCCACCTTCATCTACGGCCGGCCCATCCCCAACGTGCCGAGCCATTACGTCGTCCTCGGCACGCCCCACTGTCCGCAGAATGGCGTGGGCACCATCATTCGCCTGAACATGAGCGGCGGCAACATCCGCACCCGCGACCCGATGACCTACCTGACGCCCGACGTGGATATCCGCGGCGAGGGCGGCTTCGGGTTCCGTGAAGGTGAGGGCCAGTGGCGCCAGGACCGCAGCGGTCAGGGCCGCCTCTTCAAGGACCCCTATCCGCTCTCGAAGACGCACTTCCTCGTCGCCCACAAGCCCGCGGGACCCGCCTGGAACGACCCGCGGGGCTATGGCATCTACCTGCTCGACGAGACGGGCCGCGTGGCGCTCCTCCACCGCGACCCCGAGATTTCGTGCTGGCAGCCGTATCCCCTGAGGCCGCGGCAGGTGCCGCCCGTGCTCGAATCGGCCCGCGACGCCGCCCTGGCCGCGAAGGGCCTCGCCCGCTGCGTCGTGGCCGACGTCTATCACGGCCTCGCCGTTGAGCGCGGCACGGTGAAACACCTCCGCATCCTGGAGCAGGTGCCCCGCCCCTGGGCCTCGCGCCGCCGCTGGGACGGTGATTGCTACGACCAGCAGCACGTCGTTATCACCAAGGACACCCACCTCGGCCTCAAGGTCCAGCACGGCGTCGTGCCGGTCGAGCCCGACGGCTCGGCCCACTTCGTCGTGCCCGCGGGCAGGAACATCTTCTTCCAGGCGCTCGACGCCAACTACATGGCCGTGCAGACGGAGCGCACCTTCGTGAACTACATGCCGGGCGAGACGCGCTCGTGCGTGGGCTGCCACGAGACGCCCGACCAGGCGCCCCGGCCCTACGCACTCGGCGCGCTCAAGGCCCTTGCACGCCCCGCCTCGATGCCCGGCCCCCAGCCCGGCGAGAAGGCAGATGGGCGGCCGCTCCACTACCCGAGCGACGTCCAGCCCGTCCTCGACAAGCACTGCGTCAAGTGCCATTCTGTAGGCGGGACGTCCACGTCCCGCGTCCCTCCGAAGGCCGGCCTCGACCTCAGCGGCACCCTCACCGCCCTCTTCAGCGTGTCGTACGAGAGCCTCGTGCCCGAGCGCCGCGGCGGCAAGGGGCGCCGCCGCTTCGACCTCCTCGGCCCCACCATCGGCGAGAACCACCCCAAGACCGGCAACGTGCACTACCTGCCGGCCAGGAGCCTCGGCTCGCACGCCAGCATCCTCGTGGCCATGCTCGGCAAGGGGCTGGTCGCGCTCGCCGACCCCAAGCAGGCCGAGATCGCCGCCCGCCTCGCCGAGCAGCACAAGGAGATTCGCCTCGCGCCCGAGGAGCTGCTCAAGATCACCAACTGGGTGGACACCAACGCCCAGTACTACGGCTCCTACTGGGGCCGCCGGAACCTCCGCTACAAGGACCACCCCGACTTCCGCCCCGTGCCCACCTTCGACCAGGCGGTCAGCTACGTCTCGCCCCTGCCCGACGACCAGCGGTAGCCGCCCGGCAACGCCGACGTGGGAAGGGCGCCATGCGCTCCGGACAGCCCCATGGCACGTCCGCCGGGCCGGCGCTCCCTTGGACGAACATTCCACAGTTGTACAACTGTGGAATGTTCGTCCTCCGTCCCGTGTGGGAGTGGGGCGCCGGCCGCTCCGTGGCGGCCATCGTGTCGCGAGTCAGAAGCTCCGTCTTGTCCCCCCACGCGCCGCGTGGTATGCTGCGTGCGACAGGGGGCGAACGCCCGATCGCAAGCCCCGAGCCGACGGTCCTCCATTGCCGAAAGCAGGGAATGGAACGGTGACACGCAGCACAGCCACGACACGCGTCTGGACCCACGCCGACTTCGACGAGATGGGCTGGCACGATGCGACGATACACGCCTTCGCCATTGACCAGGACCAGTTCGAGCTGATGTTCGACCTGGACTACATCGTCGAGTGGGTGAGGCCCGAGGACGAAGGCGGCTACTTCAGCTTCTGGGTCGCGCCGGCCACGCTGGTCTTCGAGGGCGTTCAGGACGTGAGCATCGAGATCGCGTTCCCGCACATCCGGCACATAGACGTGTTTGACCTCCACCGCGAGCCGGCAGGCAAGCCGGATAAGAAGGGCGTACAGGACTGGGCGTGGCGACTCGAGCTCGCCGATGGGGCCATCACCTTCCGGGCGAACGGCTTTCGCCAGCACTTTCGCGCGGAGCCGGTGCATCGGAGCATCCACCCGGTAGCCGTAGCGGAACGTGGGGGCATCTCGTTCGCCCGCGGCTGACACGCCGGTCGGGGGGAGATGGGCGCGGAGGCCGGCGGGAGGCGGGGTAGGCGCTTGCCCCAATCCTGGCCACCCCCCATTGCACCTGATCTTTGCCCACATGTTCTCGCGGGCCGTGTCTAGCCCCCGAATGGGGGCGTTTGAGCCGTAGCCCAGGGCGACCGAAGGGAGCCCTGGGAAGGGGCGCCCCAGCCGGGGAGCCCCCGAAGGGGGCGATTCAAGCGCCGAGAAGCGCCCCCTTCGGGGGCTTCGATGGGGGCAACGCCGTGGTCCCAGGGCTCCCTTTGGTCGCCCTGGGCTACGACTGGCTCACCCGCGTTCGCGGGCTACAAGACCTCGAGATGTGGGCAAAGACGAGCCATTGCACACAGGGTCATGATTACGCCAGATCGAGGGACATTCGCCTGGCGCCCGAGGAGTTGCTGAAGATCACCAACTGGGTGGACACGAACGCGCAGTACCACGGCTCGTACTTCGGTCGCCGCAACCTCCGGTATCGCGACCTGCCCGACTTCCGCCCCGTGCCCACCCTCGAATCCGCCCTGGCCGTGCGCGTCCGCGACGATTGAGGCCAGAGCGTATGTAAGCGGACATTTGGCAGTACAGAAAGATTTTCTTGCGTCGAGCCCTCCTGCCCGAAGTGCCCTGATCCCAACCCCTTGCAGGCCCTCCCGCCGCCATAAGCCCCGGAGCTACTGGCGAGTCGTCGGACGCGACCCGTAGATAAGGGTAGAGGAAGAAGAATGTGACATATGGGACAGATGGGACGAATGGGACGCCGAGCACCTCTTATCCCATGGGTCCCATAGGTCCCATAGGTCCCATAGGTCCCATAGGTCCCACAGCTCTTTGACAATCGCGCCCCGCCGCCACTGGGCGGCCGGGGCGATGAACTACGCGCGGGAGAAGGCCCGGCCCGGAGACGGGGCCTTGTCCCGTGGTACGAGCGGCGCTCGAAGGGCGGCGAAGAAGGCCCCTGAACCAGGCTGAAGAAGTCGCCCCGCCGGGCTGAGAGAAGCCCGGCAAGGGGAAATGCGGAGTGGGGAATGCGGAGTGCGGAAGGTTCTGGATTCCGCATTCCGAGTTCCGCATTCCGCACTCGGCGCG